>MEPR01000065.1:235-34583 GCA_001769835.1 Bdellovibrionales bacterium GWB1_55_8 | reverse complement strand
TTCAGATTTTCCCGTTGAGGTCTTTATGAATCACACTCTTTCTAAAACGCTTGTTTCGCTTTTCTTCATCACCGCTGGCGCGTCGGCCAGCTTGGCAGCTGAGACAAACCCAGCGCAATCCCTGAGGGACCTCCTCCCGGCGGGGGTCTATACCGGAAGCACCCCGGAGGGGCATCCTTGCAGCGCAAGCGTGTCGCACGATTTCCTGGGCAATGCCTCTTTCGAAATCAATCTTGTGGACGAAAGCTTTGTGCAGCCGGATGGGACCGTCGGTGTCGGCGGCATGGTGGACTTTCAGATTCGTGAAACGTCCCCCTATTTTCGAGTCGTGAAATCCCGCTTCAGCGATGATGCCGTCCAGGTGATTGCCCGGAAAAAGGGCGAAGCACAGTTCGAATCAACCGTTCAGATGAAACTTGAGCTTCAGTTAAGTCAGGGACAGGTCAGAAACATCGCAGTCGCCGAGGGCGGGCGATTTCTCGGTGTTTCGTACTACAAATACAAGCTGGTCTGCGAACTCCGTTAACCCGCGCGCCGCGGCTTCATTCCTTTGTGTCCTCGATGGGGATCCATTTGCCCCCCCATCATGGGCCCCATGCGTCCCATGCCGGCCATCGAGCAAGCGTTCTTGTCCTTGGCCGTCTGACACTGCTTTTGCATTTCGGTGCGACATTCAGTCATCGTCTTATCGGAACGAAGGCAAGCCGCCATCTTCTCGTGCAGGGAAGCCATTTCCTTGCGCTGTTGCGTGGTGGGTTCGTTTGTCGCCGCAAAGACAGCACCGCTGAATAAAGTTGCCGCGATTGTTCCGGCGATCATGAATAGTTTCATTGGAATCGTCCTTTCCTATCGTTGAATGGGAATGGCATGCGCATTGCTGCCCGCTCCATGGGAGAACGCGCATGAATCTTTCGCTCAACGCAGCTGCAAAAAGCGTGGCCATCGTTTTCGCCACCCTGCTCTCGTGGTCAATTTACACGCCGCACGCAGCGCGCGCGGAGATCAAAATCAAAAAGGAGTCGCCGAAGGTCGAACGCTATGACCGCGTCAGCTTTATGCGCGGGCCCCACGTCATGAAATATTTCGACCGTCACGAGAAGACGTTTCGCCACGGAGCGGCGATTCATGTCGCGCATGGGAAAGCGCATGATCTAGCGCAAAGAACTCCGTTGGATCAGCGTGAGAAAGCCGATCAGAAATTTGACCGCGAGATGGTCGATCTGCTTCTGAACAAGGCCCCGAAGACCGAAGTAGAAATGCGAACCTACGGGCCCTATGTGAGCCAGTTTGCCTGGGATCTTTACCGGACCATCGACTGGACTCACGTGCATCATGACCAGACCTACAGCATTCTTTCGGAACCCAGTATTCCCTGGAACAAGAAACGGGAGTGGACCGACAAAGCCGTCAGACACTATCTCGAGAAATTCGATCTCCCCAGAAGTCCTGCGCCGCTGGATGTCACCATGCGCAGAGCCGGAACGATGATGAAGCCGTATTTCGGCTACTTCAGGACGCACTATCCGCAGTCAAACAGCTACTTCTATGTCGCGCACTGGTGGCATCCCGCCATCTACGAAGCCCAGATGATCGGCGGGAATGACCAGGAGCAGGAGAAAGCCATCCAGCAGGCCGAGGCGAATCTGCCCCTCGCCTTGAGCATGCGCCCACAGCGAATGCTGCTGAGCCGCGAGATCATGCCCCGGTACTCGGCCCTTTCACCCGAAAGCGCCAACATCTTCGATAATCTTCATATGCTTCACGGCATCGCTTACGACATCCTCACGTATCCGCACTGGACTCCTGCGCAAAAGAAAACCGAGCTTGATCGCGTGATTCGGGCCATGAGTTATCAGCCCGGTGATGAGAAATTGGCGCGGAAATTCAGGACTCCCCGTCATGATATGGATCCGCGCAGATATGAACCCTGGATGATTTCTGTCGAAGGCGAAATGAATCGCATCATGGTCGAGATGATGAACGAAATGATGCCGCACATAATGCCAAAAGCTACGAGGAAGATGAAGAAAGACGCCATGGCTCAGCTCTGGCAGAAACTCACGCCCGGGCTTCAGGATGGCGAGCCCCCGGGGTCGTTCCACGACGCTTTGCTGAAGATCAGCCCGAGAATGGTGATGATGTCAGGGACGATGGAGCCAGGGGAATCCAACCCGATCATGATGCAGACCATGATGAAGGGCTGGACGGAAAAATACGCGATGCTGCCCGAGCTGCCCCGAATGGCCATGACCCGGGAACCCAGCCTGAAATCGCTGCAGATGGCGGGCATGGTGAACACCTCTGAAAGCAAAGAGGCCCAGAAATGATGACCTGGCAGAACGCGTTCGGTGCAGTTGTCTTCCTGATCACGGCTCCCCTGTTCATCAGCCCAGTGGTCTTCGCTCATGACCACACGAATCTCGAACGCGGAATTCCCATCGAGATTGAAGACGCTTATCCCACCGCATTCGAGAACCGGGAATTCCAGGGAATCCTGAGAACCCGTCGGACGGAAGAGAAGAACTACGAGTACGAGCTCGTACCGATTCTGGAATACGGGTTCATTCGAAATGGCGAGCTGGAACTTGCGGTCCCGGTCAGGTTTTTGCCGGGCGAGAACAACGATAGCGGCAATATCGAACTGGAAGCGCTCTATAACTTCAACTTTGAAGGGCTCCTCCTGCCCGCGTTTTCCTTGAAAGCCGGAATAGAAATACCCACTGGAATGAATGCAACCGGATGGGCCCCTGCGGCAACCCTGCTCGTGAGCAAAACCTTGAGTCGCGGCTCCTGGTTTCATGCCCTGCACCTGAACGCTGCGTGGCTGCGAAACAGTGATGCAGGAATCGATGAGCGACTGAACCGGTATCGAATCACGCTTGGCTACGAACTGCGGCTTGATCCGAACAATATGGTGCTGATGGACCTTCAACGCGAACAGCAAAAAGAGCGGAAAAACGAGTCAAACCTCTTTGAAATCGGCCTCCGGCACCAGTGGAATCCATTGACCGTCCTGGCCATCGGAACGGGCGTCGGCTTTTCTGATGAGTCTCCGGATTTCCGGGCCACACTCGGGTTCCAGAGATCTATCACGATCTTCTAAATTTTCATTTTCTTGATCGATTCACAGTGGTAAAGGCAGTGCCATGACCAACACGAACCTGCCCATTCTGGAATTCCTGCTGAAGAACTATAAAAACTTCAACTCACGTGCGACCCGAGACGCGACTCTGTCTTACTGGCGCCACGTGGAGGGCGGCGGAAAGATGTTCTGGGCTGTGGCTGGCGCCATGTCGTCCGCTCAGCTGGGCATCACGCTTGCCCCCGCTATTCGCGCAGGCCTGATTCATGGTTTGTCGGTCACCGGTGCAAACCTGGAGGAATCGCTGTTCCGCCTGGTCGCTCATCACAGCTACAAGGATTTTCCGGAATACCGCTACTTCACCAAAGAGCACGACACCCAGATTCTTGAGCAGCGCATGCGCCGGGTCACGGATACCAGCATTCCCGAAGATGAGGCCTTCCGTGCCGTCGAGAAATACATTGTTCCGATGTGGACGAACGCGACCAAAGATCATACCCGCCGCTTCTGGCATGAGTACTTCTACGAACTGATTCAGAAGATCGATCCCAAGCTTTACGAGGGCAACCCCGAAGAGTGCTGGCTGCTCGCCGCTGCCCGCGCGAAACTTCCGGTCGTCGTTCCGGGTTATGAAGACTCGACGTTTGGAAATATCTTTGCATCCCACGTGAAGACGAACGAGTGCGACGCTTCCATCGTGAAATCAGGCATCGAGTACATGGCGGATTTCTATGACCGCTACCAGGAGCTTTCCACCGGCAAGGGGATCGGGTTCTTCCAGATCGGTGGCGGCATCGCCGGCGATTTCCCAATCTGTGTTGTCCCGTCCATCAAGTACGACCTGAGTCAGCCCGTGAAGCCCTGGTCCTACTTCTGCCAGATCTCGGATTCCACGACCTCTTACGGCTCATACTCCGGCGCCACGCCGAACGAGAAAATCACCTGGGACAAGCTCACCCAGGACACCCCCATGTTTGTCATCGAATCCGATGCCACCATCGTGGTGCCGCTGATGCTGAACGCGTTGCTTGAAGCCAAGCAGAACCCGCAGGCCGCAAACGCGTTGATTCAGAAATACGGGGTTTGATCAATCGTATGCAGATGAAATTCGCGACTCTTCTCGTTTTGACCGTTTCTGTCTCCGGCTGCCTCAGCTCTCCCGTCGATGATCCGTCGTCGCTCGATCAGGCGCTGCCCTCTGGCTGCAAGCTCCAGGAAAGCATCCGTCTCAGCAGTACGGATTTCGTGAATCACCCTTTCAGCCTGCAGGATGTCAGTATCGGGAAGCCCTTCACTTACAACGCGGTGCTATTCCCCACTACCGGACTGAAGATGGACTACTTCCGAGTTTATTTCGGGACCACGCCCACTCAGTACATCGGGGCTGCCCTGTCTTTTGAGAGCACCTGGACCACGTACCGGGCGGGCTTTCCTGACAGCTACAGCATGTCGATTTCCATGAGCGTTTCAGACAGCTCAACGAACGGTTTGGCTACGAGAATCCTTGAGGACAAACTGGGGGACGGCGTAAAGATTCACACGCTCCTGAAAGACAACGATCTTCTGGCCATCGAACTCACGCTCGACAGCCAGACCGATGCTCCTGAAACCATCTGTGTCACGTCTGCGAAGCTCGCTTCACAGAATTAAGAACGGACCCCAAAAAAACGCAGGATGCAATTCCTGGAAGGCTGACGGAAGCCGCTGGCGTTGAACTTTTCAATCAGCGCGAGCCGGGCGCGTTCGACCGTTCGAAGGGCATTGTCGCATAGAGCGAGGAATTCCGGGCTAAGGCGGGCAATGGGCGAACACTTCAGCCCCTCAGCCGTTTCGGAGATATTGATGGAGAAGTCCCGCCTGAAAAGTCTCGCCAGCGCGCTGAGCTCCGGCACGGCTTCCCAGGTCCCGCGCACCTCCTTGATGGACAGACGATAACCGCTCGTCCAGTCCAGGATGACCCATCTCTCGTTCTTCAGGTCGTAAACGAGCTGGTCGTCATAAAAGTCCCCGATTCCGTTGAAGGCAGCGGTCTTTCCCGCGAATGTTTCAAACGCTCGCGTCATCTTGCGGGCCAGTTCATCGTCGATCGTGACGTCCCAGTCGCTCAACGCTCTTCCGTCCAGATGTTTGAAAAAGTTATCAAAACTGATCATGGGTCCGACGCGCTCGGCAATGACGTACTCGCCCGAGAGATTTTCAAACAACTGCACGACCGGAGCATCGTACTGCTTGAGGACTGAATAGCCGTTCCAGGTGGATTTGAGGTAATTTTCGGACAAGGACTCCCGATTGAGCGCCAGCCTCACTACTTTCGTGGGGTCATCCGCAAGTTCATAAATAACAGTCGTTTTACCGGAGCCGAGCCTTTCCCCTAACTTGAGCTTTTTTCCATTGGAGAACTCTACGGTCTTTCCAGCTAATTTCTGAACCTGACTGTCGTACTCTTTCATCGGGCCGATGACCGGAAGCCGGTTCCGGAAAAGACGGACAGCCTCATCACCGAACGCGGACGCACTGGCTAAAAAGAGAAGTGCGCCGAATAGGAGGTGCCGGGCACGAAGCATCGACTTCATCTCATCTCAGCTCGGCGGATCAGTCGCGCGGATAGCAGTTGTGGCAATCGCCACAAAGAATACAAACCCAGCGCTTGCAGACCTCGCATTGCTGGACCGCAGGCTCGCGTTTACAGAAGTAGCAGATTACAGTTTGAGTCACGGTGCCCCCTCACCTCAATGATGGGCGCTTGGCTCAAGAATGTAAATCGCGGGAATCTTTACTTCCTGACGAAGGAAACAACGTCCCGGCGGACCACAATGATATCACTCGAATCATTCCAGCCAGAGACGGTCAGCTCGCACACAACGTTTCCGCCCCGGGATGCTCTGAGGACCTTTAACCCGGCGAGTCCCTCGTCCTGTTGAAGCTCATGCCACTGGCCCTGTCGCCAGGTGGCCGGATTGGAGCGCCCGTGAGGGGAATTCCAATAATACCAGTGATTGGACACGGTCATGTTCCGGTGAACAACGCCGTCGCAGACTTCGGCGTGCATCCCATCGGAATCATCCCATGCGAAATATCCGACCACAGCCCGGCGCTGATTCAGCAAATAGGCCGCGTGCGGGTAACCATCCGCGCCCCACTCCGCTATGGACCTCTCCAACTCGCGCAACTGCGCGGGAGAGCATGGAGCGAGAGCTTTTGGCGACGCGGCAAAAACGGTACCCGCTCCGAACACGACGAACAAAGCAGCAATCAGGGCTAGTCTACTCATGAACCTGGTTCTCCTTGAATTCGTCACGGCATAGCACTGATGACGCGCTGAATCAAGACAGACGTGATTGAGGTACCCTCAGCTCTGATCTAAACTAATGAAAATGAGCGACACCGAGACCGCTACCAAAACGAAATGGACTGAGAACCTGTGGACCTTCATTGTGGCTGCCGCGATAGCAGGGCCGTTTGCGTTACCGCTTCTGTGGCGAAACCCACGTCTGGGTCGAACGGCCAAGATCTCATGGACCGTCGTCGTCCTGGCGCTCACCGCGTTTCTCCTGCTTGGAACAGGGGAACTCTTTCGGAACACCCTGGAACAGCTGGAGGCGCTTCGCGCAGCTCAGTAATGAGCCAATCAGTAGTGGGAAGGACGATTGGACGGCCGGTTCGAAGACCGGTTCCCGCGCGGTGCACGTGAATCCTGGCGCCAGCCGCTGAAACCGCCGCGGCCGCTTTTCTTCGACTCAACTGCAAGACCATCGGGGGTCGCCAGAACCGGCACCTTTTTCCGGATCAGTCGTTCCACGTCAGCGATGAACCCACGCTCTTCGCTTGAGCAAAAGGAAACAGCAATGCCTTCCGCGCCGGCGCGCGCCGTGCGGCCGATCCGGTGAACATAGCTTTCAGGCACGTTCGGAATGTCGTAATTGAAAACGTGCGAGACGCCATCGATATCAATTCCGCGCGCGGCGATGTCCGTGGCGACGAGCACGCGGGTGGTGCCCTTCTTGATGCTGTCTAATGCGCGCTCACGCGCCCCCTGGCTTTTGTTGCCGTGAATGGCCAGTGAATGAATGCCCGCTTTGGTCAGCGACTCCGCAACGCGGTTAGCATCGCGTTTCGTGCGCGTGAACACCAGTGAACGGGTCACGGCTTCGTCCCCGAGAAGATGAATGAGGAGCGAGGTCTTCTGATTCTTGCTGACATGATAAAGCGCCTGCGAGATCCGCTCGGCTGTCGAGGCCACCGGAGTGACCGCGATCCGCTCCGGCTGAGTCAGAATCTGACTCGCAAGCCGACTGATCTCAGGCGGCATTGTTGCCGAGAAAAAGAGGGTCTGGCGATCCTTCGGAATCGCAGCGATCACGCGCTTCACATCATGAATGAAACCCATATCGAGCATGCGATCGGCTTCGTCGAGCACGAAGGTTTCGAGCGCGTCGAAACGGACCAGGCGCTGTTGCATCAGATCCAGCAACCTGCCGGGAGTCGCAACCAGTACGTCCACGCCGTTGCGAAGCGCGTTCACCTGAGCGTTCTGCCCGACGCCCCCGAAAATCACCGTATTACGGATGTCCAAGCCACGTCCGTAGTTCGTGAAACTTTCACCGATCTGGGAGGCGAGCTCGCGTGTCGGCGTGAGCACCAGCACTCGCACGGGCCGCCCTCGGCTGGAGCCGTGGGGAAGTCCCCTTTCAGCCAGAAGCTGAAGAATCGGAAGCGCGAAAGCGGCTGTTTTCCCGGTGCCCGTCTGGGCGCAGGCCAGGAGGTCTCGTCCGGCGAGAATGCGCGGAATGGCCTGGGCCTGAATCGGTGTCGGGGTTTCGTAGCCCTCCGCCTGAACCGCTTTCAGGATCGGGGCAATCAAATTGAGGTTATTGAAACTCACACTGCTCATGCTCGGGCTCCTAATTTCTGCTCGATGTATTCTTCGTAAGATTTTTCGTGATCGGTCACTCCGCTTGCACTCACTTCGATGACGCGGTTGGCGACTGTTTGAATGAACTGCTGGTCGTGCGACGAGAAAAGCACCGTTCCGGAAAACCGGATGAGGCCGTTATTGACGGAGGTGATTGACTCAAGATCCAGATGATTCGTCGGCCCGTCCAGGATCAGGACGTTCGCGTCGATCATCATCATTCGCGAAAGCATGCAGCGCACGCGCTCACCACCCGAGAGAACCTTGGTTTTTTTGGTTGCGTCGTCGCCCGAGAAAAGCATCCGCCCGAGGAACCCGCGTACATAGTTCTCGCTCTGGTCTGATGAGTACTGGCGGAGCCAGTCAATCAGATTCATGTCCCTGCCGTCAAAATACGTGGCGTTGTCCTTGGGGAAATAGGACCTCGAGGTCGTGATGCCCCAGTTGAAACTTCCGCTGTCAGGCTTGATTTCCTCCATGAGGATTCTGAAAAGCGTCGTGACCGCAAGCTCGGTGTCCCCGATGAAAACGACCTTGTCGCCTTTTTTCAACGTGAAATTCACGCGATCAAGCACCTTCACTCCGTCAATGGACTTCGAAAGATTCTCGACCCGGAGCAGACGATCGCCTGCTTCACGCTCGGCCTTGAAACCCACAAAAGGATACTTGCGAGTCGAGGGCTTGATGTCTTCCAGCGTGAGCTTTTCGAGCTGCTTCTTCCGCGAGGTGGCCTGCCGTGACTTCGAAGCGTTCGCGCTGAACCGCGCGATGAACGCTTTCAACTCCTCGGCCTTGTCTTCGACCCGCTTCTTTTTTTCCTGCGCCTGCTTCAAGGCAAGCTGGCTCGACTCGTACCAGAAATCGTAATTGCCCGTATAAAGCTGAATCTTCCCGAAATCGATATCCGCCATATGCGTGCAGATCTGATTGAGAAAGTGCCGATCGTGGGAAACGACGACGACGGTCTTCTCGTAGCCGAGCAGAAACTCCTCAAGCCAGCGGATCGCGGTGACGTCCAGGTGATTGGTCGGTTCGTCGAGAAGAAGAATGTCCGGGCGGCCGAAAAGAGCGCGCGCCAGGAGGACCTTCAGCTTCTCGTTGTCGCGAAGCTCGCGCATTTTCTTTTCATGAAGATCAGTCCCGATCCCAAGACCTGCAAGCAACACGGCCGCGTCGCTTTCGGCTTCCCAGCCACGGAGCTCGGAAAAGAGCCCCTCGAGCTCGCCCGCGCGAATTCCGTCTGCGTCCGTGAAATCGAGTTTGGCGTAGAGGGCGTCCTTCTCAGCGACCACCTGGCTCAGGCGCGGCTCACCCTGGATCACGACATTCAAAACGGAGAGCTCATCGAAGGTGAAGTGGTCCTGGCGGAGGAACGAGATACGCTCTCCCGGAGTCACCGTCACGATGCCCTTATCTGAGTTGATTTCGCCCGAAAGGATCTTTAAAAACGTCGACTTACCGGCGCCGTTCGCGCCGATCAGGCCGTAACAGTTGCCCGGGACGAACTTGATGTTCACGTCTTCGAATAACTTTTGGCTGCCATAACTTAAACTTACGCCCGAGGTACTGATCATGCCCACTTCTTATATGCAGCGCACCAATAATGCCAGCATTAACTTAACAAAAACGGTCGACTTTAGGGAAAACATCACTTCCGCGGCTTGATTGCCTCGATCGTGGCCGAGACGACGTAATCCGTGACGGGCTTTCCAGGGGCCCACTCGCGAATGAAGGACTTGCTCTCGTCTTTAGGCGTAACACGCACCTGCTCGAATCCAGCCCGGGAAAGCATCGATTCAATCTCTGAAATCAACGACGCGCCCGCTACACACCCGGTATAAAGGGCCAGGTCGCGTCTGATCTCTTCGGGCAGCTCGGCAGTCGCAACAACGTCTGAAATCGCCAGGCGTCCTCCTGGCTTCAAAACCCGGAAACTCTCCGCAAATACACGAGGCTTGTCCGGGGAAAGATTGATCACGCAATTTGAAATGATGACGTCCGCGGTGTCATTGGCGACAGGCAGATTCTCTATTTCCCCGAGCCGAAACTCAACGTTGTGATACCCGCCTAGAGCGGCATTTCGGCGCGCTTTCGTGAGCATCTCAGGCGTCATGTCCACGCCGATGACGTGACCTGAAGCACCCACCTGGCGAGAGGCAAGAAACGAATCAAAACCTCCGCCACTTCCCAGGTCGAGCACGACCTCGCCTGTTTTCAGCTTCGCAATGGTCTGAGGGTTGCCGCATCCCAAGCCCATATTCGAGCCCTCGGGAACAGAGCCGGCTTGCTCAACGGAATAACCCAGCGCCTCAGCCGGAGTCACGGACATCTCGTTGGAATCGCAGCATGAAGGGCCGCACCCGCAGCTATTACTCTCGGCCACTCGGGCGTATTGGTCTCGAACCGCGTCACGGATCGCGTCCGCCTTTTCAAACCAGGAACCACTGAAAAGAAATCCGAGTCTCTTCCTGAGTTCATCGCGAACCGCGCGAAACCCGTCCAGAGAGGCGGAAACGCTTGTGCCATGGGGCGCCGGATCGGGCAGCCCCCAGTGCAGCCGGGTGGCTTTTCCGAGGAAAACGGGACACACCTCCTCCGCACAGAGCGTGATCACCGCATCCACACTTGCTGAATCGATCGCATCGGTGCCTTTGGAGCTGTGCCCGGATATATCGATTCCGATCTCCTTGAGCGCCGCGATCGAATGCGGATTCACGCGAGAAGGCGCGGAGCCGGCTGAGGAAATCCTGACCTCAGGAGGCGCCAACGATCTTGCGATGCCCTCGGCCATCTGACTCCTTGCGGAATTGGCGACGCAAAGAAAAAGGATGTGCCTGGGTCTCTTTGCCCGTAGCTCTTCCGCCTGCTTCATCCACTCGGGGGCATCCATTACCGCTTTGCCCCTTCGGCTGCGACGGCGAGGTCTTCGCCTTTGAAATATTTCTTTTGAAACCAGAGAGAGACTTTCACCAGGCCGATCAGAACGGGCACCTCGACGAGTGGCCCGATGACAGCGGCGAACGCGGCACCGTGGTGAATCCCGAACGTCCCGACAGCAACGGCAATGGCGAGTTCGAAATTGTTCGAAGCCGCGGTAAAGGAAAGTGAAGCCGCCTGATGATACGGGGCACCCGCTTTTTTGCTCATGAAAAACGAGAAAACAAACATCAGCACGAAATAGATCAGCAGCGGAACGGCGATCCGGAGCACGTCAAAGGGCAGAGCGACAATCATTTCGCCCTTCATGGAAAACATCACGACGATCGTGAAAAGAAGCGCAATCAGCGTCATCGGGCTGATCTTCGGGATGAAAACGGAATGATACCATTCCTTGCCTTTTTTCTTCACGAGAACCAGCCGGGTCAAGGCTCCGGCAATGAAAGGAACGCCTAAATAGATGAAAACGCTTTCGGCGATCTGGCCCATGGTCACGTTTACGGCGATCCCCTCAATTCCCAAGAAAGGCGGAAGGACGGTGATGAACAGGTAAGCCAGTACGGAGTAAAACAGCACCTGAAAAATGGAGTTCAGCGCCACGAGTCCCGCGCAGCATTCGGGATCTCCTTTCGCAAGGTCATTCCAGACGATGACCATGGCAATGCAGCGAGCGAGCCCGATCAGAATCAGTCCGATCATATATTCCGGATAGCCGCTCAAAAACAGGACTGCGAGCGCAAACATGAGCACGGGGCCTATGATCCAGTTCTGAACGAGCGAAAGCCCCAGCACCTTCGTGTTACGAAACACGCGCCCGAGTTCCTCGTAACGGACTTTTGCGAGCGGCGGATACATCATCAGAATGAGCCCGATCGCAATCGGAATGGACGTCGTGCCGACACTGAATCGATCCAGCAGCGGAACGACACCCGGAAAAAAATATCCGCCACCCACTCCAATGCCCATGGCCAGAAAAATCCAAAGCGTGAGATAACGATCCAGAAACGAAAGTTTCGATACGAGACTTTCCGATGTTCCCATTCTCATTCCCCTGCCCTTTGACAGCTGTTGTTCTTCAGCCATTGGTCAAACTGCGCCATGGTATCCCGAATGTTCCGTGGCAATGTGCCAGGTCCATTTTCCAACAGCTTTTCGACGGACTTCATCACCGCCTTCCGCGCACTGTCCTGTTTCCGGCTGAGCCGGTAGTAAACCCATACGGCCTCGCGACGGTCCTCGATGAGCCCGGCCGAATACAGCGTGCGAAGATGCCTGGACGCCCGGGATTGGGAAATCCCAAGCCCGCCTTCGAAGTCGCAGACGCATAATTCATCGTGTTTGATAAGGAGGGCGAGCATCTTGAGCCTCGTCTCGTCGGCGAGCGCCTTGAAAAGTTGAACAGTGTCACGCATACATGAACCTCACAAGAAATTCATATATGCAGATACCCGCATTCCTGCATGAAAGCAAGCTCAGCGAGCCAGGTGTTCGTCCAGGATTCTAAAGCGCCGCGAAGCATAGCTCAGCGCCACTCCCACAAGCAGGCCGATCAGGAAGCCCTGCGGCAAGGTGAACGACAGCGCTGCAACGATCAGCGCGATGGTGAGCTCCCGCCGTGAGCGGGCGACATCCGCGATGAAACGAAGCAGGATCAATGCCTCGAAAAACAGGACCACTCCCAGCACCGGTTTCGGAAACACCTGAAGAATGTCGTTGGCGGCGCTGGAGAAAAACAGGCCGATGAGCAGGTACATCGCCCCGTACAAAATCACCGATCCGCCCGTGCGCGCGCCAAAAGCGTAATGGCCGGCGAGCCCCCCGCAGCCGTGACAAACAGGAATTGCCCGGAAAAAAGGCAGAATCATGTTCGCCAGCGAATACGTGACCCCGATCTTACGGATGCTGATTTTCCGCTCAGGGTAGAGATCCTTGAGCGTCCGCTCGGTGGCGAAAACCGAATTGGAAAGAGATAGCGGCAGCTGCGGAAGTGCAAGCACCAGAAGGCCGGTCCAGATATCCGAAAGCGCCGGGGCCTGTAAAACAGGCAGAGCGATCTTCACCTCCGTGAAAGACGAGAAGATCCCAGGATTGCCGATCAAGGCATAAAGTGCGCCCAAACCGATGACGAACAGAGCAGCAGGGAATCGCCTGTTTCCCCAGAACACCAGGGTGAGAACGAAAGCAACTGCCGCAAGCGCATACCCGGCTCCACCTTCAGCAGGAACGTAAGTCTTGAGAGCGAGGGAGACCAGCGAAAGGCCAAGGCCGAACTGAATGCCGCGGACCACCCCCAGCGGAATCGCACGTGAAAGCCAGCTAAGTGCTCCTGAAAGACTTAGGACAAGCATCATGAGACCGATTGCAAGCCCGCCCCCCGCCAGAACATCGCCGCTGAGCCGCTCGGTGATCACCAGAACCGCCATAGCCTTCAAGGGCTGCATGGGCATGGGTAACCCGTATAAGATGCCTGTGAGTATCTGAACCGCTCCGAAAAGAATGAAGACGCTCGGCAGATCCAAGCCAGCAGCCGGGATCATCGCAAGAATCAGCGGAAGATCTGTCCCGATGTCGCCGAAACTTCCTGCGAGCTCGTTTCGGTCAAAGCGAATCCAGTCTGCGCTAAAACGTCTGAATAAAGAGCGAGTGCCGTGAGCCATTTATATGGCCCGATACTAGTCTAGAGAGATGATTTTGCGGCATAAAAACCATTCTCTAAAACGCACTTGTACCCGACTCAATTAGTATGATATTACTCCCCGCGAATGCGCCCCAAAAAAGAGGAGCTTCGCTTGTACTTACCCGCCCTGATCCTTTCGTTGATTCCCATGGCTGCGATGCCCGCGGCGTCTATCGCTGAAACCGACGCGCAAATGAGTTCGCGCTTTCGAGGAGCGAGCGTTCGCGCAGCCGCACCCTGCATCCTGGAACTCGTTCGCAAGCAAATGCGGATCAAACGCCCACCAAAAGCTCCGGCACCGAAAGTCCAGCTCGCCCACGAGATTACGCTCCATGAATTCCAGAACGCAGTCGAAGCTCAATGGTTATTCCGGCCTGATACCGTCTTGAATGTCTATGTCGCCGACTCAAACCGAATTTTTCTGATCTCCGACAAAAACGCCTATCGCGATGGCAGATCCGTTTACGATTCGCTCGCGCACGAGTTCGTTCATTATTTCCAGGTCAAGGCGCTCGACATACGGCTCGAGGACGCCACGGAAGAGGAAGAATACGAAGCAACCCTGATTCAAACCGAATTTCGCCAAACGTGGGGCAACCGTGTTCAGAACGGTGAGTTCATTTGCCCGATCAACGAACCGGCTCGACCCTGAATTTCCGCCCCTTGATGCGTCCGTCGCGCAGTCGCTGAAGCGCGAGATGAGCGATCTCTTTCGAAACCGCGACGTAGGAGAAACGATCGTGAATTTCGATCTTGCCGACTTTCGAGGCTTCCAGACCGCCCGCCTCGCCCGTGAGCGCCCCTAGGATATCCCCTGGCCGCATCTTGTCCTTGCGTCCACCTGAAATGTAAAGGGTAGCCATCTTGGCGCCTGCCACCGCGTCGCCCTCTTTTTTCGCGCGCTCGCCGCTTCGACCCAGGGTCTGAGTTGCTATCGGCGTACCGGTGAACTTCTCGATGGCTTGCAACTTGGATTTTTCACGGACACCGGCGAGTGAGACCGCCACACCGCTTTTTCCAGCGCGCCCCGTACGGCCGATACGATGCACGTAAATGTCCGGCTTTGCCGGAAGGTCATAATTAAAAACCACGTCAAGATTTTCGAGGTCAATCCCGCGAGCCGCAACATCCGTCGCGATCAGAACGCGGGTACTGTGATTCCGGAATTTCGCCATGACCCGATCGCGTTCGGACTGCTCCAGGTCTCCATGTAGTGCGGCGCAACTGACGCCTTCGCGCGCCAGGGCGTAGGCAAGTTCCGTCACGGTGGCCTTGAGATTACAGAAAACGATGGCGGATTCGGGTTTGTGCTGATTGAGCAACCAGAGCAACGCTTCGGGTTTCTCTTCAGGCGTGGATTCATAGGAGACCTGCCGAATGGAAAGCTTGCCGTCCTCGTCCTCGATCGTCACACGGACGGGAGCGTGCTGATAAGCGCGGCTCATGGAATCAATCGAACGGGGATAAGTCGCCGAGAAAAAGAGCATCTGCCGCTTTTCCGGGACTTTCTTCAAAATCGCTTCCATGTCCTCCTGAAAGCCCATATCGAGCATCCGATCTGCTTCGTCGAGGACGACCGAACGAACGGCTCCAAGCTCAAGCGAGCCACGCTGCAGGTGATCCCGGACACGACCGGGGGTGCCCACCACCAGATGCACGCCTTTCCGCAGCGCCTCGAGTTGCGGATGCATCGGTTGCCCTCCGGAGAGGATCAACACCTGCAGCCCCGGCAGACGTCTGCCGAGCTTTCGGATTTCGCGAGCAACCTGCGTGCAGAGTTCGCGAGTGGGGCAGAGAATCAGCGCTTGGATGTCCCTTTTATCGACTCGCAGGCTATTCAGAATCGGCAAGCTGAAGGCCACTGTTTTGCCGCTACCCGTTTTCGACTGGCCGACCAGATCTTTGCCCTCGAGGAGGAGCGGGATGCTTTGCGCCTGAATGGGCGTCATCTTCTCGTAACCGAGTTCCGCAACCACCTGGATCAACGATGGAGAAAGCCGAAGACTGCCAAAATCGGTGGAACCTCGCCGTTTCACCTGCTCACGTGCGCTCATTTGGACTTTCCGAGATCTTTCAGCCGCTTCAGGCGGGCTGGGTTGTTGTCACTCAGCCATTCATCTTTTGCGAGCTCATGGTAGGCGATGTCAAAGTAAGGCTGTGCTTCAGCGGTTTTCTTCAGAGACTGCAGGCATTCAGCAAGCTCTTCGTAAACGTAGCCATTTTTCAGGCTTAGCCGGGAAAGCTCCTCGACAAGATGGCTTTGAATTTCGAACGCTTCATCGAAACGATTCAGGGCGCGAAGCGTTTTGCCGACGGCCCATTGAGCTATAATGGCTCGCCTCGGAGACGATTCAGGTTGAATTCGAGCGAGGGCTTTCTTGAACCATTCCAACGCCGACTCAAATTGCCGCGCATTGAATTCGCTCCAGCCCAGGGTCGTATAGATTTCTCCAAGCCAGTTTTTCGCAATCGGTTCGGGAGAATTCTCAGCAAGCCGAAGCGCTTTCAGGGTCCAGTCTTTCTGCAATTTCTGAGGTTCGATGGCGGCAAGCATCTGAGCCGCGTCAATCGCGCAAGAGACGTCCCCTGACTGCCCGGCCAGGTTCCAGGCTTCCATGAAAAGCGGGCGTGCCTGAGACGGCGTTTTTTCCAGAACGAACAAGCGCCCGGTCTCAATGAGTGCCAGGATTTTTGCCGTCTGACTCTCCTCACGCGCGAGCTCATCCAGCTTCTGGAGTGTCCCCCTGGCTTCGCTGAATTTGCCCAGAGCACCTTGAACGCGAGCCAGTTGGGCAAGGATTCCAGCCTGAGCATCCAGGCTCCCGCCACCGCTGCTCTCCTCCAATAACTGGCGCAAGCGAATTTCGGCTTCTTCGGGATGGTCCAGGTCGATCTGCATCCCCCTTCTTTACCTGAAGGCTCCCCTAAATGCCATGCGGCATTACAGAGTTGGCCAAAACCGGCTTCCCTTGGTATTCAATGTTTATGACCTTTCCCATTTTGGCGATTTCGTCACTTTTAGCCTCAATACTGACAGCAGCACCGGCAGCAATGACTCATCCTTTTTCAGGCTTCACCGGGAACTACCGGGTGACGGACGTCGAATGCCTCCGTGACGGATATCCCTGGAAGGGCTGCTCCATCGTCGGCCTGACGGTCATGCAAGATCAGACGACCGGACAAGTCAGCCTACATGAGTTCGATGGCGACTTCGCGACAGTCCTGGAGCCTGAAGAATTCCTCCGCAACGGCCCGGGCAATGTCGTGACGTTCGCCCGGTTAAGCGGTGACGGAAAAACCAGGGCTCTCTGGGAGCGATTTGAACAAAAGGACCGGATAACCGTCCTTACCGACCTTCGGCTTTTTTTTCGCGAGGAGGGGTCTCTCTTTTATCATGTGGTCCGGTACGAGCCCTACGGCGACGGACCAAAGCGAGCCTGGAAAGAAACCTATCGGCTCTCGCCGCTCTAGGCACCCCTTCAGGCCCAGGCTGACCAGAAGGGCCGGCAGAGCGCGCGGAGCGCGCGGTCACGGCGACCAGAGCCTTCCTGTCGCCAAGCCAGATGCCGACGAGCACGAGCTGCACAACCGCATCCACGAGATAAACGTCCGATATCGTGCCCAGGGATGAGTAGTAAACATCAATGAAAGTCAGCCCGAAGGCCAGAATAACCCCGAATATCACGATTTCTCGCGTCACTCGGCGGCTCCTCGCGGCAAGTAGAATCGCAAGCCCTGACGCCCCGACCAAGAGGCTCAACGCACGCGTCAGCCAGAGTTCCCCCCTTGCCCCGATCACCCCGAGGAAAGAATCCATATGAAGCAGAGGCCAAAGGCCGCTGAAAAGGTAATAAACCCCTTGAATCCACGCAGCAGTGCGCAAACGCGTCGTCGTTTCCACATCGCTTCGGAATGCAGGGGTTGAGCCGCATCTCCTTGACGTCGACGAACTTCCTCGGAAATATCCCATTATGGAAACCTCGGAATACCTGCAGCTGGACGGATACCACTTCGCCGCGCCAACTTCCTTGAGCGTTGGTTCCGGCTTAGTCCTTTCTGAAGGCACTGAAGCAGAGACCACTGAACTGACACAGGAGACCGTTGAACCAAAACAGCTGAAAATCATGGCCAAACCAGACCGCCTTTTGACTCAGGCCGCTTTGGCAGCGGTAAAGCAGGCGGGCTTAACGGACTCCGACCTGAAAACGGATACGGGGATCTATGTCACGACAGGCTACCAAACGGGATTTGGCGAATTCGCATTGCCGGCTGCCCGCTCCTTCACACGGGGATCCGACACACAGGATTCCGAGTTAGAAACGAATTACTGGGCAGATTTTGCGAAAGCGGTTACGGAATCGGTAAATCCACGTTTTCTGTTCGCCTCGATCGATTCACCTCTTTTTCACGTTTCCAAAGCACTTGGGATCCAAGGTCCGTCCGTCATCATGAGCCCGAGCGCCGCACAGTGGTTTCAGGTCCTCCGCGCGGCTTGGCGTGACCTTAAAGATGGAAAAGTACGGTTCGCCCTACTTTGCGCAACTGCGGAAATGAGAAGCACTCTTTCTCGTCTGCAAAACGCCCGAATGAATCCTTCTGAACTCAGGACGCCGGTAGATACAGCTACCTGTATGGTACTGAGAAAAGGCACTGCTCCGGGACGTATTGCCCGGATTTCATTACGCCGAACAAGGCATCCGCATTCCAATTTCGGGGAACTTGGATCTGTACCGGAACTGAATGCCGATGCAGGTCCAGTGACACCGTCGCTGGCGATTCTCCTTTCACTTAAAAACAGTGGGGCAAAAGAAATTCACCTTACCCGAATCGATCATGACGGGGCACTCGCCGTTCAGGTAAGTCGCCGATGAGACAACGCGTAGCCATAACCGGTCTGGGCATCGTAAGCGCGATCGGCAACTGCGTGAATGAGTTTGCCGACAGCTTGTTCGCCCCGAAAGCCGGCATCCACCCGATCACTTTGTTCAATACAAAGGGTTTTCCCGTAAAATCCGCTGCCGAGATTCGGAACTTCGGTCCTTTTACGTATCCCGATAGAAAAGTGGCTTACGCTGCTCGCGCCATAACTGAAGCAATCGCGCAATCGTTCGGAGAAAACGGGGTTCCGAGAGAGAAAGTGACTGTCCTGAGCCTGGGGCTCAAGCATAACTTCGTTTCGTTTCCAGAAATGGTTTCGGCAAACTTCATCACGATCGGACCTGATGAATGCGCTCAGCAGATTTCAAAAGCAGCGGGAATTCAGGCTTCCCCATGGATATACACAGCGGCGTGCACGGCAAGCACCGTGGCAATCGGGACAGCTGCCCGGGCCGTGGCCGATGGGGAAATCGATGTCGCCATCGCGGGCGGAACAAGTTCTTGCGTATCGCCGGAATGGCTCCTCACCTACGCACTTATGGGAGCTTTGAATACTGACGCCAACTGCGCGGCCGAAACCGCATGCCGACCCTTCGACAGGAATCGGACAGGAATGATCCTAGGTGAAGGAGCGGGATTTCTGATCCTCGAACGCGAAAGCTCGGCGCGAGCACGGAATGCTCCTGTACTGGCGAGAATTTGCGGGTTCGGAAGCAGCCTGGATGCCTATCACGTCAGCGATCCTTGTCCCGATGGTGCGGGCGCCTTAAGCGCAATGAATGCGGCCCTGAAAGACGCGCGGATTAATCCGGAAGATCTTTCCGCTATCAACGCTCACGCAACCGGAACCCTGAAAAATGATTCAGCCGAGGCAGCTGCCATTCGCCGGCTGCTGGACGGCGTCTCGCACGAAACTCCTGTATTTGCCACCAAACCATTCACAGGACATTTACTGGCGGCTTCTGGCGCGGTGGAAACCATTGCGGTGGTCTCTTGCTTGACTCAGCAGAAGCTGCACCCCACACTCAACCTCGTTGATGTCGCCAGCGACTGCAAGCTCAATCACGTCTTGAAAAATCGCCACCTGCCGCTCCGGTATATCCTAAAGAATTCATTCGGCTTCGGCGGACAGAACGCGTGTATGGTTTTGGAAAAAGGAGATAGTCTCGATGAATGACTCGGATCTGGAATTGAGCGTACGCAGAGCGGTCGCCGAGACTGCAGCGATTCACGTTTCGCAAGTTCAGAAAAGCCAGGTGCTGCGCGACCACCTGGGACTCGACTCCATTGATCTGATGGAACTCATCTTTCTTCTTGAAAGGCAGTTTCAGATCAAGCTGAAGCGATCGGATTTTATCGAAGTACTCGGAAAGAATCCTGGCCAGGCGACCGTGTCAGAGGTGACGGAACTTGTACGTGGAAAACTCGGCTAGTATCGGATGGAGGAATCCGAGCAAGTTCCTCCGGGCCCCAGTGTTGACCTATTTCGCTCAATCACTCACCGGGAAAGCGGCGATGGCGGCGCTTTTTGCAGTGGGGCTATGGCTATCGGGCGACATGCGGTGGTGGATCTGGGGCTCCGGCATTGCCGTGATCACGTTTATGCCCAAGCTGCGATGGCAGCTGCTGACGCTAATGACCGCAGCAGGTTGGGTCGTCGGTCCGACCATGGGGTGGGACGCGATACTTCCGTTTCTTCAGGATCACGGGTTCCGGATCGAGAGCACATTCCCGTGGCCATTGCGGATTGGCGCAGTTTCCATCGCGTTCTGCTTCCTTCCGCCCCTATTTTGGCTTGCTAAGCGTTCAAGTAAAATCCGAACTCACTCCTTCTGGACTGTCACTGGATTATTTAGCGGCGCATATTTCTCCATCCGAGCCCTGGGAAACAACCCCCTGGCCGTTCCTCTCTGGCTGGCATTCTATGCGGCTTTGCATTGGTTCTGGTTTATCGTCCTTGCCCTGGCTGATGAGGGTAAAATGCGCGGAGGTTCTCGATGGGTTCGACTGAGCGCAATCCTTCCGTTCTGGAACAGCGGCAGTTCCCCTGCTCCCATTCCGGGGAGCCCATTTCAGCTTCAAGAGCGAGAAGCGTGTGATGACACCGAATTCGCCATGGTCCGCCTCAAGGGGCTGCAACTCCTCGCCACCAGCCTTCTGATCATGATCCTCATGAGAAATCTTTCCTCGTGGCTGGAAGCGCCGTCCACTGCGGGCGCGGCAATCCAGGCGATACGCCAGTTCAGGCCCGCAGGCAATTCCAACGAACCAGCTGAGTTCGTTTTCCGCTGGTTTGCGACCGTTTACGTTTTCGTTGTGCATTTGGTGCAATGGCAGGTCGTCGGCTATGGCATTTCAGTAGCCATGGCCCGCATGTGCGGTTTTGATCTGTTCCGAAATGTCTATCAGCCCTTCTCCGCCAGAAGTTTCGCTCAGTTTTTCGGGAGATGGTTTTACTATTACAATCAGCTGCTGATGCGCGTTGCAGTTGATCCACTTTTTTCGTTTTTGCGCTGGATTCCGTGGTACAAAGCGCGACTTTTTCTTGCAGTGAGCCTGGGAGTGGCTTTCTTCGGTTCAATTTACCACGTTTTCCGCGGTTTTCTGCCCATAGGGCTCAACGTCGGACCTGAAGCTGCAGTTGAAATCTACACGCCGAAAACCGGTTATTATTTCATATTGGGCATCATCCTGGCTGCGTCAGCAGTTCTCAAGCGCCGAGGTGAAACTCGGATTTCCAGACACTGGGCGCGCACCGGTCTGATGAACCTGGGATACCTGATCCTGTTTTCCGCAGTCTGGCGCGTGTCCCAGATCATTTCCGCGGGATCCTGGACACGTTATTTCGACTTCATGCGAAGCTTAGTGATCCCCTGATGCCTCAAATCCGGCTGACCATGCCGACGGCAGACTGTGCAGTGGGAAAGATCACAAGCTCTTGAACATTTACATGTGCAGGACGGGAAACTGACCAAAGCACCGCATCCGCGACATCCTGCGCGCTCAGCGGAACCATTCCAGCATAGGTCGCCTCAGCTCTCTCTTCATCCCCGAATCGAACCTTGGAAGCTTCCGTTTTAACAATACCCGGGACGATTTCGGTCACACGGATTCCCGAGCCATGAAGATCCAAACGGAGCGACTCAGAAAACGCGTGAACAGCAGCCTTTGTCGCGCAATAAATATTTCCTTTGCGATAAACCCAATGCCCGGCGGAGGAACCGATATTAACGATGTGACAAACAGCTCCAGACGCTGAATTTCTTAAAAGATGTGGCAATAGGCTTTTGGTCACGTAAAGCAATCCCTTGAGATTGGTATCGATCATCTCATCCCAATCGTCGACCTTGCCACGTTGGATGGGGTCGAGCCCCTTGGCTAAACCAGCGCTGTTCACAAGTACTTTAGTATCTGAAAAGATTTCCTCTGACCGGGAGAAAAGGGTTTCGAGAGAAAGCCGGTCCCTGATGTCCGACTCAAAACAATGGGAAGTGACTCCGTTTTGAGCCGACAACTCTGTCGCGAGCGCCTGCAGACGATCGAGCCTCCGGGCCAAGAGAATAAGCCGCCAGTTGCGACTCGCACACAAAGGAGCCAAAGCCCGAGCGCACGCTGCACCAATCCCGCTAGATGCACCCGTGATTAATATCGACACAGAGAGGTCCGTTAAGACGAGGTGTCACACCCAGTGCTACCGGCGGCTGAGAGCATAGTCCAGCCGTTCGGAGTACAAATCTCGGTAGAGGGGAACGCAGTATCAGTTGTCCCGTGCGTGCATACAGAGGGATTGGCCGTACCAGTTCCGAAATGCCCTGACGACTTCACCCAACACGTTCCACAAGGACAGGTGATCGGAAACACGGCGCACTGCAAACTGCCGTCAGAATTCAACCCCGTCAAAACCTGACCGTTCGGACAGCTCCGTGCCGGCATCTGACAAAGAGGCGTAGCGCCTGGAGTGTACGTTCCACCTTGCGCCGTGCAGGCCTGCACCGCCGTTCCGTCCTTGGAATAGCATTCTTTGATCCGGTTACTGCTGTCAACAAGCACATAGACGGCGAAAGCAGCGGGAGCCTTTGATGCAGCCCCGACACTGGTGGCTGCATTTTGTTTTTGCGCCCGCAAAGTCAACGTGGCGAGATACTGTTTATCGGTTCCCAGCGTTGCCACTAGCGCGTTATTAGCCAATGATAAGCTGTTAATCAGCCATCCTGATACCACAGCCCCGGTCCGAATCTCCGGACTCCCAGGTGGTTGCATGACAACGGGCTGGTCACCGGAAGCATTAAATGGCTGCCCAAGCAGACTCGTTTTGCATGCCTGGTCATTCAGGAGTGTCAGGGAAATCGTGGAAATCAAGCTATTGTAATCCATGGTCAACGCCACGTTCTTCTGACCCTTGTTCATCCCGGTCATCATTTCAGCCATGGCGAGCATAAGAACCGCCCCGATGCCCATGGCCACCATGATTTCCACAAGCGTAAAACCGGAATGACAGGACCGAATGCTTCTCAATGTTTTCAACGTTCTCATAGTGGCAGCCCCCGCCCTGATCTTTTTTACTGTTCAGTACTATTACTTTAAGGGGCCCTTTTGCGATTTTCAACTAATCGTTTTCCTGATTTAAGATTGTCGCTGCACACGGCGCTCTCCAGGGATTCGATCAGGTGTAAAACGCGACGATCTTTGATGCGGTAGAAAACCTGATTGCCGTCCTTTCTGGCCTCCAGAACACCCCAGCTTCTGAGTTTCGCCAGGTGCTGCGAGAGATTGCTCTGCGACGTCTCAAGTAACGACTCGAGCTCTTGGACTGTCCGCTCGCCCGTGCTGATAAAACAGAGCGCCATCAGCCTGAGTTCATGAGAAAGCGCTTTCAGCAGCTCTGATGACTCTCTTGCTCTTCCCAGCAGATTTTTGAACTCTTTGGCCATCGATGGGCCTCCCATTGACATGTTCCGACGACTATATTAGATTATTAGCATAATCTAATATACTTCGACAACACGAAAGAAGGAGCATTCAATGGAGATGAAAATAACTTTCCCAGGCAACCGTAAAGTTTACGCGGAATACGGCGAGCACACGATCGCCACGGATCAACCGGTACAAGGAGGCGGCGATGGCAGCGCACCCGCTCCGTTTGACCTGTTCCTCGCGTCAATCGGCACCTGCGCGGGAATCTATGTGCTGGCTTTCGCTCAAAAGCGGGGCTTGCCGACCGAAGGACTTGAGATCATCCAGCGCATGGTGCCCAATCCGGAAACACGCCTGATGGGAAAAATCTCGCTCGAAATCAAGATCCCCAGGGATTTCCCGGAACAATATCGCGAAAGTCTGATCAACGCGGCAAACCTCTGCCTCGTGAAAAAGACGATCGCCCAACCTCCGGAATTCGAGATCACCACGACGCGAAACAGCTGATTGGCGGCAATTTTGCTAAAAAGCGGGACATGATCTTATCCAGTCCCGCGTTTCGAAACGGTCAGAAAATTCCAAAGCAGCATTCCGGGGAAGGAGCAGACATCTCCCCTGCTTTAAAATGGAGCGACGTTCCGGCAGGCTGCGCCGAACTTTTGCTTCTTTGCGAGGACCCTGATGCTCCGCAGCCGGAGCCCTGGGTGCACTGGCTCGTCTATTCACTCTCTCCCTCCCAGACGAACGGGATTCCCGAAGGCTTATCGAACCAACCGGTCGTCGAGCGGCCATTGAAAGCACGCCAGGGTCGGAATTCGTTTGGCACGACCGGCTATGGTGGCCCGATGCCGCCTCTCCAGCACGGAACCCACCGGTATTACTTCAAGCTCTACGCTCTCGACAGGCCGCTGGATCTGCCTCCCGGCGCGACCAAAGACGCTGCACTCCGCGCAATGAGGGGTCACGTGATCACTGAAGCTGAACTAATGGGCACGTATGAACGCCGGAAAGCCGAAGCCGCCTGATCAGACCGCCTCTGACTGATTTCGATGCGGCTTATCACTGGTCAGGACGGGAGCGTCCTGCCGCTCATGTCCGTGCTCATCAGGACGTTTTTCAGTCTCCGCCTCGCGCTGGGTATCTTCGAGCGGCGGAGGAGGAGGTAC
The DNA here is from genome assembly GCA_001769835.1 of Bdellovibrionales bacterium GWB1_55_8. Taxonomy (GTDB): domain Bacteria; phylum Bdellovibrionota; class UBA1018; order UBA1018; family UBA1018; genus GWB1-55-8. The sequence continues at coordinate 10,017 of MEPR01000065.1, read as the reverse complement.
CAAACGAAGATGCCTGGCGCGCTCGCTCTTCATCTTCTTTCTTCCATGACGCCGCGACGCTGATGATGGCCTGGTCATAGTCGGATTTAATGCAAGTTGGGGGCAATTGACGCGCGCTCACCTGCCCGGTTTTTGCAATAGCCCAGCGTTTAAGGAGATTTCCAGATGAAGCATTCATTACCCGAACTTCCATTCGCGAAGAACGCGCTAGAGCCGCACATCTCAGCTGAAACTTTGGAATACCACTGGGGCAAACACCACAAGGCTTATCTCGACAAGCTGAATACGCTCATTCAGGGCACGGAATATGAGCAGCTGCCCCTGGAAGAAATCGTTCTGAGATCCGATGGGAAAATTTTCAACAATGCAGCCCAAGCATGGAACCACACTTTTTTCTGGAACTGCCTGACTGGTGACAGCAAAAAAAGCCCCGATGGGCCCATACTGGACGCGATCAAACGGGACTTTGGTTCGCTTGAAGACATGAAGAAGAAATTTCAGTCGATCGCGGTAGACCAATTCGGATCCGGCTGGGCGTGGCTCGTTCGCAAGCGAGATGGCTCACTGGCGTTGAAATCAACGTCCAATGCGGAAAATCCGCTTCGAGACGGCGACATTCCAATTTTCGTCTGCGACGTTTGGGAGCATGCCTATTACATTGATTATCGAAATGATCGCGCCCGTTTTGTCCAGAGCATCTGGAACGTGGTGAACTGGGATTTCGTACAGACCACCTATGAGGCAGCCGAGCGGTCTCAGGCCGCCTGATTACGCAGGTTCTTCTCGAAAAGGCTCAGAAGTTCTTTGCGATACTGCTGCATGACTTCCACACCGGGCAGACGAGCACTATTGGCGGCGACCTTCCCTAAACGCGCGCAGAGAGTGGAGTCCCTCGCCATGAGCAGGTATTCATTCTTCCGGTGAAACGCCTGAAGCGCTGCGGTACCTGTCTCCATGCATCGAAAACGCTCCAGTGCAAACACCGCCTCCACGAAGTCGTGCCGTGCCGTTTCAGTCTGAAGCGCCGTCTCTTCGACCAGAAGCATTCCGGAGGCATGAAGCAGCGTTTCAGCAAAGATCCCGGGTGATGATCCGGGGCGCTCGCTGGCGTTTGCACGAGTTGAGACCTCTATTCCGCACGAAGGCGACCGGCTTTTCAGAATCACGGCCACACAACGCGCGTTTCGTAGCTCAGCGAAAATTTGCGCACTCGCCTGGTGCGCCAAACTCGAAACATCCCTTCCGGTTGCGGTCTCGAGCATCCGAACAGGATTCTCGGCCGTGAGGTGAAGGGTGGGTCGAGGGGAACCCAGGCCCATCCTGATCTCGGGGCAGAACGAAATCAGGGACACATATGAACTCAGGCTGCCAGTGATCCATGCGTCCAGCTTATGGCTTCCATCATAGCGGACGTTTTCACCTAAAAGGCATGCGCTTACGGCAACGGCCGGCCTTGATTCGCTCTCCATTTCGCTAACCTAACCGCGGCGCGACATGAATGCAACCGCGAGGCATCGGAACGCACCTTGCTCGACCCCACGTCATGAGACTCAGGAAATTGCTATCAAAGGAAGAGCGGGCTGCGGCTCGCCAGCCACCTCTTCCCTCTTCCACGACACTCAGGACATTACCCCAGGAATTTCACGAGCCCACGTTGAGCTCAGTACTGGAAGGAGACAACCCGGCGAGCGGTGCCGGTTGCTCAGGTGGCATCGGCGCCTTTCAGCCTTTCCGAAAAAGAGGCGAAAAGCCGTTGGAAACAGCTCAACAGCGGCCACCGAATCTACTGGCCTCTTAACATGACTTCCGGCAACCAGCCTTTGGTACCCCGGTTGCTAAATGACGGAATTGTGACTTTCCAATTCCCGTTCAGAATCGTGAGCACATTCCTCTGGCTTGCACTCGCCACGCTGTCGGGGTCGGCCGAGGGAGCCATCGCGTTCCGGAAAGCCGTTCCTGATCAGGAAATTCAGCGGACCCTTTCCGCGGGACTCTTCGGTGACCGCTTCTTCACTGCCGACGAAGTGAAGACATCAGTACGCAAGGGAACTGTGACTCTGAGTGGTAAAGTGGACACGCTTCGGGCAAGAGATCGTGCAATTCACATTGCAGGATCTATTCGTGGGGTTCGGGACGTCCTGGACCACCTCCAAGTGCTTCCCACCCCCGTCGGGAACCGGGAGCTGCGGGACCGCGTGCGGTCGGCCGTTCGACTCGACCCGGCGGCAGGTGATTACGGGCTAAAGATCACCGCGGAAAACGGGGTTGTTACCCTACTGGGAAGCGTGGTCTCCCAGCGAGAGCGAGAGCTGGCTGAGTGGATCGCCAAGGGTGTGCACGGGGTCAGAGATGTGAAAAACAACATCGCCGTGACACTTAACCGGCAACCTTCCGACAGGACCATCGCCCGGGATATCTCGAACCAGCTGCAGGGCAATTCGCGACTTCATCCTGACAAGATCAAGGTCCAGGTCAGATCTGGCGAGGCACGCCTGCAGGGCTCGGTGAACAGCGTTCTGGCCCGTTCGCAAGCAGGAATGGCAGCCGCTTGGGTGGACGGGGTGAGAAAAGTGGATGTCAGTGGCGTGACTGTGGAACCCCAGAGCCCGGCAGGCGGAGTTCCTCCCTCGCGCTCGGATGGCGAGCTTGAGGCGGACGTGCGTGAGTCGCTCGCGGAAGATCCGCAGATCGACGAGCGTGCCAAAAAAGCAATGACTGTCAAGGCGCGCAAAGGCGTAATCACTTTGAGCGGAACGGTCGCGAATGTGATCACCAAACAGGCGGCGGAAGAGGCCGCGCGAAATGTGCCGGGCATCTCCGGGGTCAGGAACAAAATTGTCGTTCGGAATCTCGACCGCGTGGCCGATCACGTGATCCGGAGCAATTTCAAAACGATTCTTGAACTGACAGGACCGGATATAGCGGATGATATCGCACTCAGCATGGAACGGGGTCATGCGATATTGAACGGAAAGGTGTCCTCACCGTTTGAAAAGTGGCTGGCCTGGGATGCGGCCGCACGGACGAAAGGAATCCGATCCATCGACAACAGAATCCGGGTCGACCGAAGTGCGCTTGCCCTGACTGATCTTGAGATAGCACGAAATGTCCGGAGACTCATCAGAGCGGACAGTAGCCTCCCCACCGCCACCCCTGGCCAAAAAGGGTCGCCGCAAATAGAGGTATCCGTTCACAACGGAGTTGCCTCGCTCACAGGTAAGGTCACCACCTGGCCCCAGCATCTGACAGCCACTCAAAACGCGTTTCTGGGTGGCGCTGCACGCGTGGAAAATCGCATTCAGGTGGAATCGGCATCTTCGCCCTTTCCTGCTGGGACAGGTGCGTTTTTCTACTCGGGTTATCCAGCCGCTTTGGATCCGTACTCGCGGGTTCCCACGGGCTGAAGGATATCTTTCACGTAGGGGGTCAGATCCGTCTCATTCACCTCATAAAGATCGAGCGGGATCGTTCCGATCACGGCCTTGCCAGCGGCCTTCTGCTGCAGTTGTTCCTGAAAAATCTGAAGCAGGTGTTTTTCGGCGCAAAGAATCAATGCATCGTATCGCCCTGTCCGCTTCGCCTCGTCGAGCTCACGCGCCAGATACTTCATGAAACTCTGAGCGACCTGAAGCTCGAGCGCGGGATCTTCCACCGGCTCGGAGATATCGGCGGCGTCATCGTCGTCCCTGAAATCCTCCAGCTTGGTTTTGACTTTTGGTCGCGCAAATTCCTTGAGAAATCGTACTCTGTCGCGGTCCTCGATGGTCTGATCAGGGCCTCCGTAATAAAACAAACGAGCACCCCAAAGATTAGGACAGACAATCCATGTGCGAGGCAGGGTGCTTTTGCGCTGCATCTGATCTCCTTACTTTTAAGGAAAATCGTGCAACGGTCGAGCCAAGTCGCACAAACTCTAACCCTGCGCAGCGCGAATGCCGCCAGGCGGCTCGCTCTGCGCGGGCTGAAGCAGAACGGTTTGCGTTGGATAAGCGAATTCGATTCCGGCCACCTCAAAACGCTCCAGGAGCTCGAGATTGATTGCCTGCTGAATGTCCATATAGATCATGTAGTCGGGGTCGGTCACCCAATACACGGTTTCCACATCCAACGAGGAAGGCCCGAAGCCTTTGAAATGACAACGCTCGAAACGGATCTTCTCGTGCTTCTCGACGACTTCCCGGATCATCTGCGGAACCTTTTTCATGATTTCCGGCGAAGTCTGGTAAATCAGTCCGAGCAGGAAAACAACCCTGCGCTCCTGCATCCTCTTGAAATTCCGGATTCGGCTTTGAAGAAGATTTGAATTCGGGAAGATGAGCTGCTCCCCTGAAAGGCTCCGAATCCGGGTAGTCTTCAGTCCAATGTGCTCAATAGTGCCCATGAACTGATCAACGATAATGAAATCGCCTACGATGAAGGGCTTGTCGAGGACGATGGTGGCGGATGCAAACAGATCGCCGAGAATATTCTGCACCGCGAGAGCGATCGCGATGCCACCGACACCGAGACCTGCCACGAGTGCCGTGATGTTGATTCCGAGATTGTTCAGCGCCAGCAGGAAAAGGACAATGAACAAAGACAGTCTCGCCATAAAGCTGAGAAGGCCCATGGTGGTCGCTATCGCGGAGTCGGTCGCAGCACGTTTCTTGAGATACCGCTCGATCCAGAAGGCGATCACGGCCGTTCCCCAGATTCCCACCTGCACGAGAGTGAGAAGCATGACCGCTTTCGCGATCAGGTCATGTACCGGTTCGACGAACCTGAGCGCCAGGCTACCGCCATATACCGAAATCGAAAACAGAAAGAACGGTCGGGTTCGCTGAAGCAGCTCGACCAGCAGATCATCAATCAGCGTATCGGTGCTTGCAGCAATAGACCCTATTCTGCGAACGGAAAATTTTCTCAGGAGTTTGAGAAACACGTAGCCCAGGCCGAAAATCAGGACAGCGGCAGCCCAGCTTCCAACGGGGTTGCCGAAGAGATTATATTGCAGGAATTCCATGGTCCATTCTCCCTTATCTGCTATCGGCGACAGAATGCTGCAAAGGTTCGTTATTTTCAAGCCGCCTGATAATCCCCAGCGAAAAAGCCCTGTACTTCAACGCCAGGCCACCGCTATGTTCATGGCCATGGAAATCAAGGTCGTTCGGAAGATTCTCGAGGAAAACGACAACGCGGCGCTGGCGATCCGTCGCAAACTCCGGTCCCGAAACCAGTGCATGGTGAACTTCATGAGTTCCCCCGGTTCAGGGAAGACCCTGCTTCTCGAAAAGCTGATTCCACTCCTGCTTGAGTCAGGCCTTCGCGTGGGGGTCATCGAAGGCGATATCTCGACCGCTCGGGATGCCATGCGACTTCAGCACCTGGGGATTCCGATCGCGCAAATCAACACGGAGTTTTTCGGCGGAGACTGCCATCTGGCCGCACCTGTGGTCATGACAGCGCTTCAGGCACTCGAAGAACACCCGCTGGATATCGTCCTGCTTGAAAATGTCGGCAATCTCGTGTGTCCCGCGGAATTCGATACCGGCTCTGACCTGAACGTGACCCTGCTGAGCGTCACGGAGGGAGAAGACAAACCGCTGAAGTACCCGCTCATGTTCAGAAGTGCCGACCTTGCGCTGATCAGCAAGACGGACCTGATTGAAGCCACCGAAGCCGACGTCCCGCTGATTCGACGGAATATGCGGCAAATCAATGGCGAGCTGAAGATTTTGGAAGTTTCCGCTAAAAAAGGAGTCGGCCTGAATGAACTCAAGGCGCAAATCGTTGAACTCCACCGGAAAACGACCGTCTAATCTCCAAAGGAAATCCCGAGATCCCGCGCGGTCAGCACCGTGTCACAATCGGTAGGCACCGTCTTCATCCGGCGGGTGGCGTCCTCGAGGGGCACATAACGCACCGAAGGAGGATCCAGCGCCACCATGATCCCTGAATGGCCTTCCTCCAGCGCGCGAACGGCCGCCGCACCGAAGCGGAGCGCGATCAGACGATCGAAAGTGGTGGGTGTCCCGCCCCGAAGCAGGTGCCCGAGCACGACGACACGCGTTTCCTGGCCGGTCAACTCCTGCAGTTCTTTTCCGACTCGCTCCCCGATACCTCCCAGGCGTTCGGCTCGCCCGACTTCTTTCTCGATGACGGTAGTCGTTCCGCCCTTGGGTTTCGCGCCCTCCGCCACCACGACAATGGAAGAACGCCTGCCCTGCGCACGACGCCTGCGAAGAGCTTCAGCGACCTTTCCGATATCGTATGGAATCTCCGGGATCAGAATAGCGTCCGAGGAGCCAGAAATACCGGAATTCAACGCAATCCATCCGGCATAACGTCCCATGACCTCGACGACCATGATCCTGTGATGGGACTCGGCGGTCGTATGCAGGCGATCCAGGGACTCCGTTGCAAAGGACAGAGCCGTATCGAAGCCGAAAGTGATCACCGTCTTGTCGAGGTCATTGTCGATGGTTTTGGGAACTCCCACGACTTTCAAACCTTTTTGCGCCAGGACATTGGCGATAGAAAGCGAGCCATCCCCGCCTATGGCGATCAGAGTATCAATTCCGCGTGCTTTGAGGCCCGCAATGATCTCGTCCGAGCGATCCACTTCCACAAAACTCCCATCGCTTTGTTTGACGGGAAATTTCAGCGGATTCCCGCGGTTCGTCGTACCCAGGATAGTTCCACCGAGTGGCGTGATGCCGTGGACGGTTTTCCTGGTCAATCGGTAAACACCGCTTCCATCGGGAAACTCATCGGGCATCAAAATGCCATTGAAGCCATCGCGAATCCCGTAGCATTCCCAGCCTCGGCGCTCTGCCGACAGCACTGCGGCGCGTATGACCGCATTCAGACCCGGGGCATCCCCCCCGCCGGTATTAATCGCGATTTTTCTGCCCTGCTTATTTGGATTTGGCATTTCTGGTCTGATCCTTTCCCTGATCAGACCCAGAATACCCTATTCGAGCGGCCAGCTCAATTTTCATCAAGCTCGATACTGTCCACCAGAAGCTCGTTTCCGGAGAGCTGCCGTACGGCGCCATGACATTCGTGGCAGACGAATACGGGATCGTCCAGCACGATCACCTTGCGACAGGTGCCGCATTCGGCTGTGATCGGCTTGCTTCGCAACACCAATTCCGCTGATTCAAGGCGTGGCTTGTCTTTTATTATCACTTCAAAATGAAATCGGAGTGAATCGGGAACGAGCGCGTGCATCCGTCCGGCTTCAATCACGACACGTCGCACTTTGCGGGAAAGATCGGTTGCCGCGATCTCTTCCTCCACTATCGCCACTATTTTTGCTGCAATGGCATGTTCGTGCATGCGTGCCTTTCAACAAATGCGCGGGAGCATGTCACCCGCCAGCATGTCGAGAATCCGATCTCCCCCCACGAGTGTTCGAAGGAACACGCGTCCCGGTGCGCGCTCCGTCACGTGCCCGATGGTGCATGCAGCCCTTCCAAGTTCATGAGCTTTCATCGCCGACACGACCGCGGTTGCGCGCTCTGCCGGAACAACCAGGACAAGTTTTCCTTCATTGGCCACATAGAGCGGATCGAAACCCAGCAGCTCGCAGACGCCCTTTACCTCGGGCCGCACGGGGATCTGGCTCTCATCCACCTGAATACCCAGCCGCGTACCACGAACGAATTCATTCAAGGTAGTCGCAAGCCCGCCCCGAGTCGGATCCCGCATCACCCGGATATCGGGGCAAATTTTCATGGCGAGTTCCACCAGAGGAAACACTGCCGCGCAGTCACTCTTGAGCTCAGTCCGCAGGGATATTCCTTCGCGACCGGCATAAATCGCGATTCCATGGTCTCCCATGGACCCGCTGACGATCACCGCGTCCCCCGCCTGGATGGATCGCGCTCCCAAGGGGGCGCCAGGAAGAAGAACACCGATTCCGGAGGTATTCAGATAAACGCCGTCGGCCGCGCCCCGCTCGACCACTTTCGTATCGCCGGTCACCACTCGTACTCCCTGCGCTCGCGCAGCGTCGGCCATCGAGTCTGCTATTTTCTCAAGCTTCTCGATATCGAAGCCTTCCTCGATAATCCAGCCGCAGCTCAGGAAGAGAGGCTTTGCGCCCATCACCGCAAGGTCGTTCAGCGTTCCGCAAACGGCGAGTTTGCCGATATCACCCCCCGGAAAGAAGAGCGGAGTCACCACATGTGAGTCTGTGGTGAAAACAACTTTTCCAGAAGCGGTTTCAGGCAAAGAGAGAATCGCTGAATCAGCAAGTTCACTGAGCTCAGAAGAGGCAAATCGAGGGACAAAAATTCTTTCAACGAGTTCGTGAGTGAACTTGCCTCCGTTTCCGTGCGCCAGCGTGATCACTCCCCCGCCAGAGCTGCTTTGACTCATGGAGTCCTCCGGTATTTGTAATATGTGGCGCAACTCCCCTCGTCGCTGACCATGCACGCGCCCTTCGGCGATTCCGGCGTACAGACTTTGGAGAATAACGGGCAATCCAACGGGCGCTTGGCCCCTCTCATGATCGAACCGCAGATGCATGCCGGGTTTTCACGCGATGGCTTCAGTTTCACGGGAAAAACCTTTCGCGCGTCAAACCGGGCATACTCGTCCGATATTTCAAGACCGCTGCGCGGAATCGTGCCTATGCCCCGCCAATCGGCATCAGATTCATGGAAAACCTCTTTCAACAGTTTCTGAGCCGCAGGATTCCCCGGCAAAGTCGCGGCGCGCGTGTATTGATTCTCTACCTTAGCGAGACCCGCTGCGATCTGTTCGATGATTTTCAGGATGGACTGCAGAAGGTCCAGCGGTTCAAACCCCGATACGACGCATGGAGTTCGATACTCTCGAGCGATGAACTCATAAATTCCAGTTCCAGTAATCACCGAGACGTGCCCAGGGCACAGGAAAGCATCGAGCGCCACTTCTCCGCCATCGAGCAACGCCTTCATGGCATTGGGCATGGTTTTGAAGGCAGTCAGCATGGAGAAATTCGCGCGCCCTTGCTCTGCGGCGCGATGAATCGTGGCAGCAGCGGTAGGCGCAGTGGTTTCAAAACCAACGCCTAGAAACACGACATTCCGGTCAGGATGTTGTTTGGCAAGTTCAAGGGCATCGAGGGGCGAGTAACAGATTCTGACATCCGCCCCTTCCCCGCGTTCTTTCTGCAGACTTGAACTTGAACCGGGCACCCTGATGAGATCGCCGAAGGTCGCGATGAGAGTGCCCCTGTCCTTTGCCAGCTCGATCGCATGATCGATGAAGGAGTTCGATGTGACGCAGACCGGACACCCGGGGCCGCTGATGAGTTCAATATTTGCGGGAAGAAGCCCGGGTAAACCGTACTTGAAAATCGCCATGGTATGTCCGCCACATACCTCCATGATTCGAATTCTTCTGCCGCCGGAAATCCGATGAATCTCCCGAACCAGCGCCTGTGCCGCGGCGTGATTCCTGAATTCCTCGATATACTTCATTTCTCTCCCTCGATCTCAAGCCCACGGGCCATCTCCTCGAAAAGCTCGATCGACTTTCTGGCTTCCTCTTCATCCGTCACCGCAATCGCAAATCCGGCGTGGACGATCACATATTGCCCCGGCTCAACGGGCGCCACCAGGGAAAGATCCGTCGTGCGACGGACACCGGAGATCTCAACAACACCGGTCGTGCCAGTGACTTCAACGAGTTTCATCGGTATTGCCAGACACATGATTGCGCTCCCTTAATGATCTGATTGGCTACGATCGCCTGACCGAAGGAAATCCCTCCGTCATTGCAGGGCACCTGATCGGACCAGAGGACGTCAA
>MEPR01000065.1:0-201 GCA_001769835.1 Bdellovibrionales bacterium GWB1_55_8 | reverse complement strand
TCGCAAGAACGTATTCAGAAAACAGCCGCCACTCAAGGCCACAGTTGAAATCCCGAATCTTTTCCCAAGTACCTGGACCGCGGTAACAAGCCCTGCGACCATCGAGCAATGAAAGCGGGCACTGATCTCCGCGGCCGGTATTCCTGCCCGCCTGTCATCCGCCGCCTGGCGGACGAGCGGCCGCCAGTCCAATTCAAGTTC
>MEPR01000064.1:11966-12192 GCA_001769835.1 Bdellovibrionales bacterium GWB1_55_8 | reverse complement strand
GCATCACCGTGATGAGGCATTCCTGTGGTTGAATTCGTATTACCGGGCGCGCGGCGAATACGCCAAGACGGCGCAGATCGCGGTAGGAGGACGTGACCGGCTTTTGTCCGAAGCTTCACGTGGAAATTATGCGGAACTTCTGCAACGCATGTTGCAGCGCGATCCGGTTTACATTCAGGACGCGGAAACCTCGCTGGTTTTGGCGCGGGCTCTGGCGAAGAATCGC
>MEPR01000064.1:0-11914 GCA_001769835.1 Bdellovibrionales bacterium GWB1_55_8 | reverse complement strand
ATGATCACGACGTGGAGATCGAAGCCGCGTACACCTTCCTGTGGGAGGGGCGGGGTGCTCATGCTCGAAGAAAAATGGAAGAGCTGCAGGAACGGGGCGGCCTTTCCTCTCCTCAGCAACAGCTGGTGAAAGAAGGGATCGCACGATCGGAAGCCGAAGATTTCTCGGTATCCTTTCCCGCACAGCTTGACCCGCCGACGTTAGGCGCCGGAATGGAGGTCGCATCATCGACCTTTTACGGATTTTCCCGCGCGACGAGCAGTGTGAACTGGCGAGGGGGAGCTTTGAGCGCGGACGGAAAGATTCACCGGCTCTCCTCTGGCCGGGCAGGCACGAATTCCTATGGAGCGGCCGAAGCCAGTGTAGGCTATGCACAGCGCTGGGATGCTTTGACTCTTCGCGGAAGTCTGGGCGGTTTCACGACGGGAAGATCTCTCCCGATCGGCGAGCTCTTCCTCGACTGGAAATTGGGCGGTGGCTTCACGCCCTATGTGGGCGCGTATCGCCTGGCGCTTGCCAAGGATGTCCCGCTGCCGGCGGATCTGTCGGGCCTGGCTCGCGACGTGGTGGTTTTCGGGTTTCGCGTCCGTAACGATCTGGATTATCGCCTGGAGGTACGCTCTTTCGGCGGACTCACTCAATCGACCCGGCATTCGCTCGACGTACGGGTCCCGATCTATGACGGCGTGGTGATCGAGCCGCGCTCGGGCAGGCTGTCCCTGGCATTTCAAGGCGAGACGGAACGTTTCGGAGCAGCGACCCCATATATCTATTCGCCACGAATGGCGACTGCCCTCCGCGGCGGTCTTAATTTCGCGAGTCATTACACAGAGAACCTTTCAGGCTCTCTTCAGGTCGATTACGGCCAGGTTTTCGAAAGCCAGCAGGCGGTGCCCTCGGGCAATCAGCTGACGCTCGGAGCTGGCGCATCTTTGCTCGGTCTCGGTGCCGAGATGGGCTACCTCATCACGAAGGAGCTGCTCGCGGGTTTCCGCTTCCGCGTGGATCGGACTTCGGGTGATCAGGGTTCCACGACCTACGGATCGACGGTGTTCGGGGTCGGACTGACCTGGAAATTCCGGGGTGGACGATGAAAGACCGGGAATCCCTTACGCGTTTCCTCCGAATCCTCGTGGCGTTCCTGTTCATCGTGATCGCGTTCTGGATTTTCGCGCCATCGCGCGTGCCTCGACTTTCAATGAGCGGGTTCCTGGGTTTCATCAATACGGGAATCATCATCTATCTGCTGATTTTGTCCGTCCGGCATTTCCTCTTTCTTTATTTTTCCGCGCGCGAGGAAATCCGCCGCGACAGTGTTCCCGATGTGGATCACTATCCCGGAATCTCGATCATCGTGCCCGGGTATAACGAGGAAGTGGTGATCGCAAAAACGATCGAAACCCTGGATCAGCTGGATTATCCGGAATTCGAAGTTCTTGTGGTCGATGACGGCAGTACGGATGCGACCTATGCGCGCGCCCTGGAAGCGGCGAACGGGCGTTCACGAATCCGGGTGCTGACCAAGTCAAACGGCGGAAAAGCCCGTGCCTCGAATTTCGCCATCGAGCAGGCCAAGTATGACCTCGTGTTCTGTATGGATGCGGACTCGCTTCCGCAGCCTCGGGCCCTTCGGGAAGGCGTGAAGCATCTGCGCGATCCGGACGTCGTCGCAGTGGCCGGATCGGTACTGGTACTCAATCAGAAGAACGCGGTGACCCGCTTTCAGACCCTGGAATATCTGACCGGCTTGAATTTCTACAAATCGGCCCAAAGCTTTTTCGGTCTCGTCACGATCATCCCGGGCCCTTCGGGACTCTTCCGCAAAGATGTGATCCTGCGAATGGGCGGCTATCATGCGGATACGTTCGCGGAAGACTGTGATCTGACCCTCAGGATTCTGATGGACGGAGGCCGCGTGGTTTACGAGCCTCTGATGGAAGTGCGCACCGAGGTCCCGGAAACGCTGCTTGCGGTGATCAAGCAGCGCTATCGCTGGAATCGCGGCATCCTGCAGGCCACGCTGAAACATATCACCAAATTGCGACGCTGGAGAGAAGAGCCCGTTGCGTTTTTCCTCATCGGCTATTTCATGGCCGAGACACTGGTTTTGCCCACTCTGAATCTTGCTGTCGCTGCCCTGACCCTGATTTACCAGATTGCTTCCGCGGACCTTTCGCTGTTTTCACTCTGGCTTGTGCAGTTGACGATCCTGGATATGTCCGTGGTCGTGATGACGCTATGGGATACGCGCTGGCCGATCCGGCTGCTGCTGTATTCCGTGATCAATCGATTCACGTATGCCTTTTTCCAGGACATCGTGAAGCTCTTCTCGCTTTTCGAGGAGGTCGTCGGTATCCGGATGAACTGGGGCAAGCTCGAGCGCGTGGGCGGCGGAGAGGGGGACCAATAGCATGATGAGCTGGCCTCTCGTCTATGTTCTGGCTCCGCTTGCGGTGATCATTGGACTGGCCTTGATCTGGCGCGCCCTTCATCATGAGCGGAGGCACGAGCTTCGCAATTCCGCGCTCACCGGAATTGTGGTCGGCATCAGTGCGCTGCTTTTAGCTTTCCTTGTCTGGTATGAGCATCTCACCATCATTCGTCCCCCGGATCCGGTGCGGCCGCAGGCCTGGAGTGATGTCGGCGGAATGATTTCGCTTGGGCCAACATTGCCTGGTCCGGTACGGCCCAGGCTTGCGCTGGATCTTCCGGGTCACGATCTCGCTGCGCTGCTTGAGCGCCAGGGATGGATTGCCCGCTGGATCGTGTTGGATGGTTCACGCGGCGTGCGACCTGAGTATCAAAACTGGATTCGAACGCATTTTGGCAAAATCACGGAAAAGCCACTGGGCCCGCTCGGAGTTCTTCAGGAATCTGTTTGCTGGGTGCGTTCCGATCTTTTTCCGTTTGCCAGTGGAAGGTGTCTTTCCCAGTCCGTCCGCTACACGTTGGCCGCCTCTCCAACGGATCTTGCGCGAACTCAAAACGGAGACGCGGTAGCCGCGGCATTCCGGCACAAAGACCGGCTCTTCGCACTCATCCTGAACGCGCCGCTGCCTCTGGTTCCTGGCGCGCAGATGGCGTATTCGCCTGAAGAATTGTGCCTCGAGAGTCTCTCGATCGGAAATTCCTGCGCGGCAATTGAACTCATGCCGACGGCGACTGTTTCCGCCCTGGCGCTGAAGCCCGCGGATCGCACTCAGGCCAAGATCCTTCGCGAATTCGAGATTCCTCGCATTGACGAAGTGGACAGCTCACTCGCCATATACGACGAGGAGGGTCCGCTGGAGCTTGCGTTGATAGACGATCGCAAGAATCCTCACGCTTGTGGCGGAGTGGGTGAGAAGGGCCAAATCACTGCCGTGAAACTGCAACGTCTTTCGGAGAATCTCCAGCGGGTGCGCGGCGAGCCGGATCTCTCCGATGCGCTCGAAGTTCTCGATGAGTTCAGGAACTGCCCTTCGATCGGCATCCTGGAGCTTCCCGCGATGCACGTCAGGCGCGAGCAGGCCACTCTGCGGTCCCTTCTGACTCAAATGAGAGAGCGCCCGATCTGGATCACGGATCCCGAAAGCCTGCGAAGTCGCGGGCGCAAGGTGGATTCGGTTCGCATGGGATGGCGGGGCGTCGAGGACACGCTTTGGGTCAGACCCGGGAACGTCATCGAGAATCTCGCTCTGACGGTTCTGGTTTCCAAGCCGGTTCCCGACGCGGATCTGGTTCGCGTCTCGGTTTCAGATCCATCCGTTTCGGTGCAGGTGCATCGTTTGACGCCTTCGGCGTTCCGGGTATCTCTGGACCGGGTGGCGGATGCCTTTGCGTTGCGTTTTGCGCCTGGTATCACGGCGAATGCCGCGCAGGTCAGCACTTTTTTCATGGATTGGACCGGCTTTGCCACCGGCGCTCTGATCGGCATGATCATCGCGGGTCTTACCAGTCTCTTCCAAAGCGTGGTCAGCACGCCGAGGCGCGCGCGCCCCTTCTATGCGGGCACATTTCTGGCTGTGTTCTCTGTTGTTTTCGTCTGGGTTTTTCTGAGTTATCGAACCGCGCTCCTTCCTTCGGGAACGCTGGCATCGGTGGCGTGGATCGAACGTGCCTATGCACCCCGGCATGTCTTTCTTCGTGACTGGCCGGAGACCTGGCTGGATGCGCCCGTGAACAAACTCACCAAGCTGCCGATGAACATCAGGGACGCCTGGGCACGTTGGGCGACGCTGCTGACGACGGCAAAAAGCGAGGCTCAAGCTCGTCTTGCGACTCGACCTGGAAAGGTGAGCGTTTATCAACTCTCCAGAATTCCACAATCTGTCAGGCGGTCCGCCGGACGCGTGGTGGTCTGGGATGATCCGCGCGCGCGCAACTGGCACTTCAGAAAAAATCCGAATTATCAGACCTGGATCACCTCGTGGGCGGGACTGCTTCGCAAAAGGGGAACGGGGTCGGTTGAGACCGGCACACTCGAATCAGTCCTGAACTCAGGACCCCAGCTATTCGTGATCCCGGATGCGCATTTCCTTGATGCCGGCGACAGCGAGCGGCTGCAGGCCTGGGTGAGGAGCGGAAACACGCTGGTTGTTTCCGATGGCCCGGCGGGGAATTCACCTTCTTCTGGAAGTATTTCCTGGTTGCGGGAGAGTGGATTCGGTCAAGGCGTTGTCCAGGGCTACTCGAAGATCATCTTGCCGAATGGCCGACAGATGGAAATCAGTTTCCCGCATCGGGTCGTGCATTCCGCGTCAGGTCCGGAGGCTTCCTGGTTCGGTGCTTCGCAGCTCGGGAGCGGGCGTGTTTTTTACGCTGGAATGGCGCCTGTGAACACGGAAGCGGAAGAGCTTTTCAATCTTCTGCTCGGCGGCATTCTGGGCGATACAGTGATGGCTGCCGATACAGGCCGTGTCTGCACCAGCACGGTTCTGCTGCAGCCCTGGGGTGCACCGATTGATCGTATCCGCTCGTTCGCGCAGTCCCTGCGCAGCCGCTCGATCCCATTCCACTGGCTGGTGGACCCCGTCAGCTTTGCGAAAATGGTTCCGGCCTGGGAGCATGAGTTTCTTCGGGACGGCGTTGTATTTCGGGATGACGGTTCCCGGGTCAATCGTGAGTTGGCCGATATTCTCTGGAGTTACGCCCATCGGGCCACACGTGGAGTTCAGGACGATCTTTTCTTCGTCCGGCCTCGTGAGCGCCATTTTGGGGGCGCGGGACTTGAGCCCGGACCGGATGGGGCCGCGCTGCTGGCTTATGCCATGTTTCCCTCCATTGGCGGTTTTGAGGAGAGTCTTCAAGCCTGGAGAGGGGAATGTTCTTACGGTGTCACGGATCTGCGGGTGATCGATCCAGCTTGGATCGCTGCGCATCCGAGCGCCGAGGCGCTGATCAAGGTACTCAAGCTGCCCAAAACCACCTGGGTGGGCGTGGCTGAAACCGCCGGCATGTTTGAAATTCTGGCTCATAGTAACCCTGCAGGGCATAGCAGGAGAATTCTGCGTGATCCTTTGAATCCGCTGGCTCCGGCACTGCTGCCATCGGGAGGTAAGAATGAGTGAAAAAGGATTGCGTTGGAACCATCCGTCGCTGGACCCGATCAGCCGGAAACTGGGTGATTTCGGAGCGGCATTTTTCGTATTGAAAGATCCCGGCGAAATGGCTCTGGTCTGGAATCAGGCGAGCACGGGGCTTCTGGCGAACGCAAGAATCGCGGGGCTCAGGCCCTGGGTGGACGAGTGGACTCCTGAAAAGGCTAAAGCAATCGCGGATAAGGTCCGTCAGGACTCCGTGGATCTGGTGGTGCTGAAATGTGAGTCCCGGGAGCAGCCGATTCTTCAGAGTCTCATACGGCAGGTCGCGGAGCTTCCCGCAGCCTTGATCATTCTTGTTTCTCAGTTGCCGCCGGGCTGGAACACTCCTGACAGCGTTTTTGATGTCGCCGTGGAGTTCGAGGGCGGGACGGCCAAGATCTATCGCAAGGGAAGTACACAGATGTCAGGTCCGGAGCCTTGCCTGCTGACTCTCGGGCATGCAAGGTTTGGTCACAAGGAGGCCTCGCCTTCTGCCGTCTTCGCGCCCGCCGCTCTGACTGCGGCGCCGGCTCATGTTGCTCCTGATTTCCCGGCCGCGGTTCCCGCGCAGAAGCCAAGGGTTGCTGCGTTCGGTCTCAGGCCGAACGAGAAAGTCTATCTGGAAAAACGATTGGGCGTGACCTTCCTCCCGGAAGAACAGATGTCTGAAAACCTCCCTGCGGATCTTCTCCTGGTGCGTGGGTCCCCGAAGGACACACGGATATTTGATTGGGCCAGGATTCAGGTATCGTCGGGCCGTCCGGCGCTCGCCCTCGGAGATGACATCGTCCGGGATGAAGATCGTCCGAAAATGTATGCGGCAGGGTTCCGCTCCGTCCTGCCCAGGAAGTCAACGGTCGAGGAGATCTGCTCAGCAGTCGCGGTGAATCTTCCATCTCTGTCCGGGAAAAAAGATCCTGTGTCCGAGTGGAATTCGGAGGTCGAGCGACTTCTCACGCAGGTTCCGCACGGGGACAAGATCTGGAAAAGGGAGGATCGGGAAAAAGCTCACGCGGTTTACGAACCGATCCTGTCGCGACAGCTCCAACGGGCACGCGATCTGGAGTCCTCTGCAGGAGCTCTGATCCTGAAGCTCCCGAAACTTCCCAGTGAACTCCAGGTCACGGGTTGGTCCAAGGTTCTGCAGAAAACCTTGATCGCTTCCCTCACCGAAGCGTTGCGGTCGCATGATCTGAGCTTTGTCGTCGAAGGATACCTCGTCGTGATCTCGCACTCCATGGATCGCCTTGCCGCGCGCGCGATTCTCAAGAGAGTGGCGGAGCAGCTGCCCGAGTCCGCCGCCGAAACGATGGACTCCCGAATTGTGGATGCACCTGCCGCATCGTCCACGGCGGGTCAGGATCTTTTCCGCGAAATATTTCAGCTGACTGGATCCGAGGGAGGGACGGGCTCGCGATGAGATACGATATTTTTCTCTCATCACTGCTTTTCGGTATCACGCTGTTGACGTGTTCGCTGGCCATCGTTCACCTGACAGCGGGCTTTATTCTGAAAGCCTCGACCATCCCGGCTCACGGTCGGCGCAAAATCCGCATTTTCCTGCTGGGTGCTTCCATCTCCTTTGCCCTTCTGCTCTTTCTGGTCCGCCTCTCTCTTGACCTTTCCGGACATCATCCGTTTGATTTCAGTGCATCACCATTGTTCTCGCGCATCACTCCTCGTAAGATTCTCGCACTCGACGCCTCTCTGCCTAGCAACAGGAAAACTGATCCGTTTCTCGAGTCGGCGAAAACCTGGACTCTGTATTCGAAACCGACTCCGGAAGTCCGGGCCGGCCTGAAGCAGTCCAATGCGGTGATGGACTCGGGCAGCGCGGTGCTCGTCTGGGGAGACCCGCTGAAATCCGCAGATTGTCAGAGCTGGGTCGAGCGGGCGCGAACCCTCAAGCTGGAACCGAAGTTAGGGCGTCCTGTAGTAGGGGCGTTGCCCAAAGGCGCATTGATCATTTTGTGCGAGGACGCGGATGTGCCACGGCCGTTCTGGGAACGCCTGCGTGAGCATGTTTTTTCGGGCGGAAGCCTGCTTGCCGTGGGACGTCCTCCCGGCAAGGGTTCAGATGAAGTTCAGGCTCTCTTCCGGGTCCACGCGTGGAGGCAGCCCGAACACTCCGATTCCTTGCGCGTCGTGCTGGGGGGGCCCAGGATGGCGTGGGGTGGGTGGCCTTCGGGGCTCGTCGTTCAGATTCCGCAGCACGGAAAGCCGCGCACCCTGGCCGACGTAAGCGACGGCGGAGGCGAGGCGCTGGTTCTTCATGAGGATGATGAGGCGGATTTCGGAAGAAGCACTTCCCGAACTTTGACTGCAATGCTTCTTCGGGATTTTGGCGGCGGACGGGTGGGTTGGACTTCGCTCCCGGCCCGCCTTGCCGGAAAACTGGAAGTGCTTCACGGTGCGACTTGGGATTTGTTGAGCCAGCGTGTTTATGCTCACCTGCTCAGGGCTCCGCAAGCCGGGCTGGAACTCTGGCCGGGGGGACAGCGGGTGCCGGTGGGTGTCGGGGCCATTGCTGACGGAAAACCGGGCAAAGCCCTTCATTTGGCTCGTTATCTGGCAAGCCAGAAGGTCCCAGGGTCCCACTTTCTTTTGATGAATTGGGTGCAGTCGGATCCCGAGTCGGCCGGAATACTGAGTTCGTCGAAGTCTCCGGATATCGGAGAAGTCGAGACCGGTGCGGGTGATCTTGATCAGCAGGGCGATCCCGAGGAAATGGACTTTTACACTCGCTATAACCGCCTGGCCCGTTGGCGCGAGCAGTACTCCGAGCTGCCACGACCCAACGGTCTCGGGGCCGGGCCTGTTTCGGGAGCGCTCACGATTCCAGGGGTCACGAGTTTTGCTGATCACTATGCGGCTTTGATCGCCAATCGCTTCTCTTATGTCGTCAAAGATCCTTTTGGCGATCAACTCAGCCCGACTCGGTTCCACCTGTCCCGCACTCAGGACATGATGCTTCACTTCGCTGACGGGCTTTCGGTGGCCGATGGCCCGAGCCAGGCTTCACTGGTGTTCTGGCCATTTCGTGGCGCTTCGGATCTTGCTTTGCTTCAGCGCGCTTGGGGCGAGAGAGGCGAGGAGGATATTGTTTCAGGGATTCTGGCCCAGTATCATTTCACGGGTTGGGCGGGTGGACCTTATCTTCTCGGACTGAGTCTGGGCGGACTGGGAAAGCCGGGGAACGAGAAATTGCTCGGAAGAGTTCTGGACAGCTTGAAAACAGAAGGAGCTGAGTTTTCCGATATTCGCACGTTGACTCGATATTGGGAAACGCGCTCCGATATGGAGGTTTCGCTGGAGGCCGTCGCGCCGAGCCGGATCCCTATCGACCTCCGGGATCCTGTCCATTCGAAGAAGGGTGCTCCCAAAGACGAGCTCGAGTCCTTGTATCCTGAGGACGAGAGTTCCTCTTCGCTGGACGACGGCGCTGATCCGGATACTTCTTTCTCCGTCGCTTCGTCAAAGAAGGACGCCATCGCGTATCGGGTCTGGGTTCGCAACGGCGGGACGCAGACGTTCGAAAAACCGCTGGTGCGCCTCATGGAAGGCCAGCGATACCGGGTTTACGGGAATGATATCAAGGTGGAATCCGTGACGATTCCGCTGGTGCCTGGAATCCCGGAGGTAGAGCGCCGAACAGGAGTCCTTCGCACAATTCGGGTGCATGTTCCGGATCTCGGGCCAGGGGAAACGTATTCGTTTTGGATCGAGGAAAAGGAGAATTAAATAAACCGAACCGTGGGTCTCACGACGTTCTTCTTGGAAACGGAAGACGATCGCTTCAGCCGCGAGTATTCCAGAACGGCGACGAAGATCACTCCGAGCATGACGGAGAAGATCAGAACTGAGACGAGTGGTGCTAGATCCTCGGTTCCCATGGGCGCTCCTATCTCATGAATGATGCTATGCGTCAAATTATTTAACCGAGTCTTAACTTCTCGGAAACATAAGTAATTTAAAGACCGATCTCTGAGTGCGGTGGCGGCATTTTTTCAAAAATGCCGGATGCGGCCGGATTCCGGGACTGGGATTCGAGTTGAGACTGCAACTCCTGGTCTCTGAAAGTGCGGAGACTTTCGAAAGCCGAGTTGAGGGCTGCCACATCTCGCTTGTCTCGGGCAGCGAACAGGGCGTCGATTGCCTGATTCAACGAGGGCTGTATTTCCGCGTCTTTTCTTGTCGCCGCGATTTTGGCTACGGTTTCGGCTGTCGCACGAAGCGCGTTGGCAGCGCGAATACGGAGAATGAAATAATAAAAAGCTGCCCCTATCGCCAAGGACATCGAAACAATCACAAACAAGCTGAGTACGGCTGCTAAAGTGATTTCTTCCATCGCGGCGCGAACCTATCTCACCCCCAGCTCGGGGGCAATTTATAAAGAAAATCCTGACCAATGTTTTGACATCTGAACCCCTCGCTCCCTGTGTCAGATGGACAGCAGCAGGGTAAATACGTGGAACTCATTAAAAAAAACATGGGGCGGTTTGGCACCAGGGTTGCTGAGTAGCTGGTATGTGCAAAGCCAAAATCTGGACCCGAACTTTGGCGGTATTCCCTCTTTTCCTCCTTTCCGCTTGTATCGGTGGAGGAGAATCACCCTATGATCTGGGTTCCGTCGAGCCAGGCACGGTTCATCAATCCGTCAAATATGGCGCCTGCTACGAGGCTGCCCTTGGCGAGGCCTGGGATTTCAATCTTTTCGTTTTCGGTGATGTCACACAGCCGTCCGCTGATACTCAGGGACGCGTCGTCGTCGGGGGGAATGCTTACTTCGGCAATTACAGCATCGGCGAAATTCTCGAAGCGGACGCCAGTCGTCTCGATTTGATCGTGGGCGGAAGTCTTCAGTTTCCCAGTGGCGCCGTTTTGAATGGAGCTGCGAGTTACGGAACCACGGCTGAGGTCACCCAAGCCGCCAGCTTTTTCGGAGGACTGACCCAGCGTCCCGCACCCATCGATGTGCCTGCGGTGCGCTCGTATCTCACGTCACTTTCCGATCGCCTTGCAGCTCTTCAGCCGAATAGCGCGGCTCTTTTCAATCCAAACGAAAATGCCCGTTTTGAAACCGTATTGGCCGGACATGATCCTCTGATCAATGTCTTCTCGATCACAGGTGAAACTCTGGAGCGAACTCACACACTCAGGATCTCGGCGCCCGCGAGTTCCACCGTACTGGTCAACGTCTCGGGTTCAGCGGCGGCTTTCCATTCGAAGGGCCTCTTTGTTGAGGGCGTCAACGCCAGCCGGATTCTCTACAACTTCGCGGAAGCCACATCGCTTTACATCGGAGAAATCCAGATCGAAGGAAGTATTCTCGCGCCACGCGCGGATGTGCTCTTCCCCGCAGGGCTCGTGATCGGTCACCTGATCTCGCAATCTCTTTATGGTCAGGGCCAGAACAATAAAGCTACCTTCTGGGGTTGCCTGCCGAACGTCTGCGATGATGGATCCTGCGAAAATATCTGCAAAGACGGCAATTGTGGCGAAGAACAGAAGGGTTGCACTTTGACGATCGGTTACTGGAAGAATCACCTCGGAGTGCTCTCGCTTTATCTTCCGAAATCCCTTGGTACCTTGGAGGGCTTGAAGTCCCTTCCGGTCTCAACAACCCAGGTGGCCTACGATGTTCTTGGCGAGCATACGTATGGAACAGCCGAGAACGGAATCACCAAGCTCTATGCCCAGCTGCTTGCGGCAAAACTGAATGTGAGCAAGGGAGCTTCGGACAGCTCCATCGCGGAAGCTGTGCTCGCGGCGGATGCCTTCCTGGCTTCGCATAGCTATCTGGACTGGGGGAAGCTCAGCCCCGAAATTCAGGCGCAGGTTCTTGAATGGAAAACGCTCTTCGATGATTTCAACAACGGCCGCGTCGGCCCTCCGCATTGCGAATGAGCTCCGCGGCCATTGCTCATCACCCATTGCCACTTGCACGGGGCAAATCTTGCCTATTTCGGTTGATCGCTTGAGCCGGTTACATTGGAGAGGTGTCTGATGCCAACCCCGTGAGTTTGCGCTCGCGTTGGCGCACTGGCCTGAATTTCTGGGCCATCTTGCTTGGTGCTCATCTCCAGGTAATCGCGCTTCCAACGTATGCGGCGTCTTTGCCTGTCACGCGTACGGATTGTTTCCGTAAAGCCGTCTCGCAATTGTTCGAGACTGGTGGGCGCGGGCAGGACGTCGAGGTCAGTCGGGCCAAAGCCCTGTTGGAAGCCCGGAAGGCGGGAATCGCTTATCCCGATATCCCTTCAGTGGGAGTTCTTTCATTGAGCAAAGCTTCTCCTCAACCTGTCCAGTCGGCAGCTCATCGTTTGTCGGCCGGCATCACCGATCCTGTCCTT
>MEPR01000063.1:13600-20101 GCA_001769835.1 Bdellovibrionales bacterium GWB1_55_8 | reverse complement strand
AGAGCGGTGCCGGCAACAGCCATTTTGGGCCTTTCTTTCACCAACAAGGCGGCTCAGGAACTGAAGGATCGCGTTCTTCGACTCATTTCGGAATCCACCGGGCGGTCCGTCAGAAAGGAACTGACGATCAGCACGTTTCATAGCCTCTGTGTGAAGATCCTTCGTGCTCATGGCGAGAGAATTGGCTTCCGTCGCGATTTCACGATCCTTGACGAGAATGACCAGAAAGATGTTCTGAAGGAAGTTTTCAGGAACATTCGTATTGATGATCGGCGTTTTGATCTGGATGTGATTCTTTTCGAGATCGGACAGGCAAAGAACCGTTTTCTTACGCCGGAGCAGGCCGAAACGCAGTTCCTGGAGTCGGGAAAGCTCACACCCGACTATGCGGTCGCCGCAGCCGCGAGTTTCACGAAATACCAGCAGCAGCTGCGCGCCCTGAATGCGATGGATTTCGATGACCTGCTCTACCATGCGGTCCGTCTTCTGGAGCAGCATCCGGAGGTGCGCGAGCATTATAACCGGCGTTTTCGCTACATTCTCGTCGATGAGTACCAGGATACGAATCCTTCTCAGTCGCGCCTTCTTCGCTGCCTGACTGAGAGTCAGCAGAATCTTTGTGTGGTGGGCGATGACGATCAATCCATTTACGCGTGGCGGGGTGCTGACCCGACCCACATTCTCGGATTCCAGTACCATTATCCAGGCGCCAGCATGATTACGCTGGACCAGAATTATCGAAGCACGAACACGATCCTCGATGCCGCCAACCACGTGATCTCGCATAACCGCCAGCGCCATCCGAAAAAACTCTGGTCCGATCGCGGTGCGGGAGAACCGCTCACGGAAATTCTTCTCGAGGACGACAGGGAAGAGGGCAAGTTCGTCGCCGAAGAGCTTTTCCGGATGCAGACTGAGCAAAAACGGCGTTGGAGCGACTTCGCGATTCTGTATCGCTCGAATGCCCAATCCCGTATTTTCGAGGAATCCATGCGCGCGCTCAGGATTCCCTACAAAATTGTTGGGGGTTATTCGTTCCTGGATCGCAAAGAGGTCAAAAACACGCTCGCTTACTGGCGCCTTGTGTTGAACGCTGATGACGACGCCTCGCTGAGAAGGGTGCTGAACTGGCCTTCGCGTGGCGTTGGTAAAACCTCCCTTGAGACGCTCGGAACGGCCGCCTTCGGAGAAGGAGTTTCCGTTTATCGAGTTCTCCCTCGTGTCGCAGGGATCGCGCCGAGGGCGGAAAAAGGCGCTCAGGCGTTTCTGGCTCTGATCAGCGGGCTTCGCGCCGAACTCGAGCGTATTCCCCCCGGAGATGATTCTCTCGTTTCGCTGGCGCTTGCGAACTGGGCGCGAGGATCGCTCGAGAAGGCGGCGATTCGCAAAGCGGTCGACGAGGAGTCCGACGATCCCGTCCAAGCGGCGAAAAAATGGGAGAACGTCGAGGAGTTGGTTCATGCCTTGGGTCAGGTGAAAGTCAGCGAGCTTCCGCAGCCTGAGCCCGGTGAATCCGTTGCTGTTGATGAGGAAGCGAAACGCGAATCTGTCGGAGTCGCCGCTCTTCGGGAGTTCCTGAATCGCATGACTCTTGAGTCAAAGGATGACGACGACAAAGACGATAAAGACAAGGATCAGGTCACCTTGCTCACTTTGCACGGCGCCAAGGGGCTCGAATTTCCGGTCGTATTTCTGGTTGGAATGGAGGATGGGTTTTTGCCTCACAAGAGAACGCTTGAAGAGGCCACCGACCTGGGTGAGGAACGCCGATTGTGTTATGTCGGAATCACGCGAGCGAGAGACACCCTGTATTTCACGCGTGCCAAAAATAGGACGCGTTTCGGAAAGACAGTTCCGCGTACTCGAAGTCGTTTTATGGACGAAGTTCCAGTGGAAATGCTGGTGCAGAGGGATGAGTCTCGTACGCCGACTTCACTGCGTGCCGATCAGGCGCAGCATGAAGAGCGCGTGAAGAACTATCTCGCCGACATCAAATCAAAGCTGCTTCAGGGCGGAGGCAAATCGAACGAGAAAAGTCCGTTTGGCAGGTGAGACCCGGGTCCTTGTCCTTTCGCGGCGCGGTTCGCGTCACGGTGTCCAGCGCGGCGGTAAGCTCTTCGAGCGTGAAAGGCTTCGGGAGAAAGAGGCTTCCGTTCAGATATTTCAATTTCTGATGAGTCGGAGCGGCCGCTGTCATCAGAATGGTCGGAGGGACGTTCGGAAAGCGACGCCCGACTTCGAAAAAGAACTCGTCTCCGTTGATTCCCGGCAGCGTAAGGTCGACAAGAATGGATTCAGGCCAGTTCTCTTGCTCACAGGCTTCGAGATAGGCCAGGGCCTCCTCTGCGCATCCGGTCAGGACAGGTTCGTGATCGCAGGCCTCGAGAATCAGACCTAGCGTTTCCCGGATCGAGACATCATCTTCAACAACAAGTATCGACATGCGGCTTCTGAATGCCATAAAGGTATCGTGAATGCCAGAAAGAGAATAGGCCAGGGAGATTTCTTGATGCACCGTGAAATCGCGTGAGTTTTCAACGGGGTGCAGTGAACGGAGGAGCTGTTTTTTGCGGCTAAATGAGTATACTTGCGGGCAAAAGCATACTAACATGCGATTATCCGGGTATGAAAAAGCCAAACCTGCAAGCCGCCGCGCGTGAAGAGAGACTCGGTCGTTCAAGAATTTCGAAGTATCGGACCCTGGTTCAGGGCTCATTTCTGCTGCTTGTGCTGTTTCTCGGATTTCGCTTCTGGCAGTTCGTTCGTCATTACGAAAGCGGGGGCTCCTCGCCGTATGTTCCGCATTCACCAGGCGTAGAAGCTTTTCTTCCGATCGGCGGATTGACGAGTCTGAAGTACTGGATCGGCACCGGGGAGGTACATCCGCTGCACCCGGCGGCACTATTCCTCTTTCTTGCCGCAATCACCGTTTCCGTCGTGCTGAAAAAATCATTCTGCGGCTGGATTTGCCCGGTCGGATTTGTTTCAGAGTGGATCTATCGGCCCTGGAAAAAAATTTTCGGCAAGAATGTGCAGCTGCCGCGCTGGCTGGATTATCCGCTCCGATCTCTGAAGTATCTGGTGCTGGGATTTTTTATCTGGGCCGTGCTTTACGACATGAGCGTTCCGGCCGCGGCTGAATTCCTGAATGGCGACTACTGGAAGGTTTCTGACGTGAAGATGCTCAAGTTCTTCACCGATATTTCCAAAACGGCCCTGATCGTCACAAGTGTCATTGCGCTTTTGTCGATACCCATCCGAAATGTCTGGTGCCGTTTTCTTTGCCCCTACGGCGCTCTGCTCGGCCTTGCAGGTTTGTTGTCGCCCGGCGCGATCACACGTGACGAGGACTCGTGCACTCACTGCCGTAAATGCACACGGAACTGCCCAGCCTATCTTCCCGTTGAGGCGAGCCGACGCGTGCTATCACCCGAGTGTACCTCGTGCTTGACCTGCGTTTCTGGGTGTCCGGTCGGCGCACTCTCTTTCGCTACGCCCAAGCGCCTGCCTGCGCGATTCGTCATTTCAGGACGGGCCGGATGGCCAGGTTGGATTTTCGCGGTGCTTATCCCCGTACTCTTTTTCGGTATCGTCGGGCTGGCGAAGATCACCGGCAATTGGCAGTCCCGGATCTCTGATGATGATCTGAAACGTCTGGTGCCGCAGGTGGGTGACCTGGGGCATCCGCGTTGACCTTCGTTCTATTGACTTATCGAATCTGGCCGTAAATACTTCCCGTATCATCGAACCCGGGGGGGCTTTGTGATTCGCAGGGAACGTCTATTTGGGGCGATCATAGCAGGAGTGGCAGCGCTTTTTTCCGGTGTCGTGGCCGGCGCCGAAACGATTAATTTCCAATTGAATACCGGAAAGCGCGGGCAGAACGTTTTGCTCGCTTCGGATATCTTTCGGTGGCAAGACGCGCTACCGATGAAGGAAACGGCTCCGGGGCAGTACTCGGTTTCCATGGTGGAACCCTGGCTTTACCGAATGGAATACAAATTCATCGTGGATGGCCATTGGATTCCCGACCCCGGCAACTCTGAACTTGCTTCAGACGGCATGGGAGGCTGGAACTCGGTTCGACATGTTGATTTTCGTGAGGATCCGATTCTCGGCGCTTCCGATCCAGGCTCCTTCGTTAGAAATGAAATCACGGTTCGTGATTGGGAAGGGGACAGCCGCATCATCAAGGTCGTTCGTCCGCGGAATACCCGCGGTAAAAGGCTTGTGGTCGTCTACTTCAATGACGGGGATGGTTATCTGGAGTACGCGAACGCGGAGAACTTGCTGGCCAATTTGTCCAAGGATCCGAAGATGCCGGCTTTTGCCGGTGTCTTCCTGAATGCCAAGGACCGCGACCGGGAGTACTATGCCAATGACGATTACGCAGCGTTCGTCGCGCGGACGGTGGTCCCTGCCGTCGAGCGGACTCTGAACGCGAAGATTCAACCTACGGATCGTCTGATCATCGGAATCTCGCTCGGAGGCTTGAGCAGCTTTTACATCACGCTGAAGCATCCTGACGTGTTCCCCTTCGTCACGTCACAATCCGGATCTCTCTGGTTCGAGCCGAGCCGCATGCACCGGATCCTGCGGAAACTGTCGGGCAGAAAGCTTCGTTTTGTTATCCAGATGGGACTCTATGACGAGAGTGATATGGTTTCGAGTAGTCGGGAAATGGCGCGCGCGCTCGAAGGCATGGGCTTTGATGTCATCCACACCGAGTTCCCGGGGACTCACGATTGGGTGCCCTGGCGTAATCTCCTGCAGCAGACCTTGCGGCACTTTTTCGAAACACGTTGAGCACGTCGCCTAATCAGCAATCGTCCGCAAAGCCTTGCGTACGCAATCGCCTTTCAGAGGCAGATTCACCAGCTTGAACTTTTCACTGGCCGTGTGCCCTTTGCGGAACGCAATGCGGTACTCCACCTTCTTTCCGGAAAGGGTCGCTGGCAGGCCTTTACTGAGGGCTGCTTCAGACTCGGATGCGATCTCGGCACGAGCGCTGAGTGCGGTCTGAACGTCCATGGAATTTTCGGCAAAACGGACCTTGCCTCCCGCTAGGATCGGCGTCCTCATGACCAGGGTTTCCTGATCATTCACTGCATCGAAAATGCGATAGATCTCATTGCCGTCTTTTTCAGTGACGCTGATCACCGATTCGTAGGGCTTAAAGCCCGGGTGCCGAAGGCGATTGCGCGCGATCTCCTCGTCCATGGAGCGTTGGATCAGTTTTCGATCACCGGACTTTCGATATTCTTCAGTCATGCGATCACTGAGTTCCTCAAGAGAAAAATGATTGAGTTCCCATCGTTCCCTGGCGTACCTGGAATTCTCCTGAATGAGACGGAAAAAAGCCTTCTTCTTGATTTTGTCCTTCGCCGCACTGGCGAAGGCTGATTCCATGACGGCTTTGTATTCCCGGGCGACCTGTTTCCAATAGCCGGGTTCCGAGCGCGGTCCGCCGCGTTCGGTCATGTGTTTGGCCAAAACGCCCTCGATATCGTCGAGCGAACCACTTGCGGCGGCGGCCAGGTCCTGAATGATCGGGCGAATATTGTAACGGGTCATCTGCGTAGGCGTGTGATGACGGATGTTCATTCTGCCGCCGGAGTCTTCCGCGATCGCAAGCAGGGTGTCCGCGAGCCTTCTACCTTTTGCCGTATTCTTGAGAGTGGCGACGAGGTGTTCCGGAAGGCCGGTCATGACCAGAAACTCCTGTCGAAGCCGGCTTTGATAGGCCTTTCTTGCTATGTTCACGAGTGCATCTCTGGAGGGCAACGCAGCCTTGTCGCCCGAGCGTCCCGGAGGGGCAAAGTGATATGCGCCATCGGGGACAATGCTGTCGATGATCTCGTCGGCCTCGAGCAGACCGCCGGGGGCCGCGTCATCCAGCAGTTGCAAAGGCGCATGATTCGGGTGGTAGGATTGTGAGCCGAAATCAATGACCCCACCGTTTACGAGCTGGTTTGAGGCGGAAGTCGTGCCGTGGAAAATTCCGGACGCATACCCGGCGGCTGTTTGTTCGCCGTAACGACGAGTGAGTTCCTTTATCCCTGCAATAAACCGTTTTCGCGGAGGGGACGACGCTTCGGAGTCCGGCACCGGAAGTAGGTCGAGAACTTTCTGCTCTTCTGCGATATCTCGAATACGTTTAGCTTCCGCTTCATGAAGTGGCTTGTTGGCGGGATGTTCATCCCCGTCGTGGTGAAAGCGGGGGGGGATGTTGCCGAGGCGGATGTCGTCATCGCGGATAATGAGGGCCCGTGTGCCGTCACCCGGATCAATGAGGCAGTTGACCTGATTTGCACCGTACGGAAGATCGGCGCTGGCACCTGCGTTCACTGCTTCCCGGAACCCTTCATCGAGGTAGGCCGGGCCGCCGCCCTTGGTATAATAACTGTCAGCAGCCGGACTGACATTCGGCGTTTGTCCGCCTCCCTTAATTTCGCTCTCGCCTGACCCGATGGAACGCCCGCCCCCGAAATTTCCGTTCAG
>MEPR01000063.1:12677-13535 GCA_001769835.1 Bdellovibrionales bacterium GWB1_55_8 | reverse complement strand
CCGAGGGATGAGGGATTCGCCATCCCCATGCATCGAGCATCGCCTTTTCTTGCGCCGGAGTAGCTCCTTCGGGCGGAATTCGAATGCCGTACTGCTGAAACAATTTTTCCCGATTCGCCCAGACCACTTTGGCCTTTTTCAGCTTTCTTGCCTTGACCGTCACGTAGGTCGATTCGGGTAGCGCGGCACCCATGCGTGTGGGAGCGCCGGTGTTCAGGTCCACCAGGCGCGCGAGGGCCTCGTCTTCGGTGCGAATCTTTGCGCGAGCGGCTATCTGCCCGGCCGTGTGGGCGTGATCGAAGTTGGACATGCGGCGCAAGGATTCCCGGGTGTCCTTCAATTCCCGCGAGGACATCTGGAGCTGCTGACCCATCAGCGTGTCGTGATCGAAGGTGCCGAACCTGGCGGAGGCGTTTTTCAAACCGAGCGCCTGGCGAGTCGGGCTGACAATGTCGAGTGCATTCATTCTGCCGGGGAATTCAATCACGGGACGCGCCATCGCCCGCTTGGACTTCTCAAGAGCCTGGGTAAGCGGGTCTTCCGGATTCATCCACATCAGCATGGAAGAAATGCGCACGCCTTCGGGTTGAAGCACTTCGGAAACAAAGGGGTTACTTATTGCGAGGAGTTTCGCTCGTGCAGCTTCGATCGGGAGGGTCCAGGCGTTCCTCACTCCCAGAACTTCCAGGCTTTGCCTGTACATAAAATCATCGTACAGCTCTCGCCAGGTCGGGCTGTACCGGGGGTCGTGCAGCCTCTTCATGAACCCTCGGGAATACTCGCCGACGGGAATGCGCAAGTTGTCCCGGATTTCTGTCTGATGCTGCGGTTTGAAATAATTCCGGAGGATATTGAGCA
>MEPR01000063.1:12372-12654 GCA_001769835.1 Bdellovibrionales bacterium GWB1_55_8 | reverse complement strand
CCCCGCCATTTCCACATTTATCCGAGTGCTCACCGCGCCGAGCAAGGAGGCTTCAGGAGTGCTGACCTTTTTGAGTCCAGAAATGGATTTTTGCAGATCCTGGACCTGGGTCTCATTGAGCATGCCGGTCGCTAACTCGACGTCGTAGATGTCAACCGCGGCTCTTTTTTCGATTTTGCCGCCCACGCTCCGGGCGACGGTCTCTGCCAACTTTTGATTCGTGATTCCTTTGAACTGGACTTCAATCCCGACGCGGGTGGTGTCTCCGGGCTGGAAAAAATA
>MEPR01000063.1:0-12350 GCA_001769835.1 Bdellovibrionales bacterium GWB1_55_8 | reverse complement strand
TTCAGGGCAAGAGCGCTTGATGGCGTCAGCCCAAG
Organism: Bdellovibrionales bacterium GWB1_55_8; assembly: GCA_001769835.1. GTDB lineage: Bacteria > Bdellovibrionota > UBA1018 > UBA1018 > UBA1018 > GWB1-55-8. The sequence continues at coordinate 12,315 of MEPR01000063.1, read as the reverse complement.
TGCGGTTAGCCAGAGCAATCGGAAGCAAGATTTTGTTTTAAGCAGCGCCGATCCCAATCTTCACTATGATAATACGCACAGGGTGTGGTGTCACCCGCGCTTCGGTAGCGAATTTGAGCCATTCGGTGGAGCGGGGATTCCAAATCAGGCCATTCTCCTCTATTTCCCTCATCAGCGATTTAATTGAAAAAGGAGAAAATCTTATGATCCGCCTCATGCTGACAGTTTTAATGAGTTGGGTTGCCTCGACCGCGAACGCTTCGAATTATCCCCCGGATTATTGTCATCAAATTGTGAGGGTCCTGCACCAGGGGCCAGTTCTCTTCGCGACCGTCACCAGTGGCTGTAACGGCGGAGGCCTGGTGATCGGTTACAAAAATTCCGGCTACCTTGCCCGAAAGGGGGCGCATCAACTCGACGCGGTGATCACCTCGAGCTGCCAGCTCAGTGACGGTTCCCGGGTGACCAAGGAAACCGTAGTGAAATTGGGGCGCGAGTATCATGGTACCGGCTATATGAGCGGGGAGATCGATGGATATTCTCTCCTGCCGGATAATTGCCGGTATGGGCTGGATGCTCCGATTGCCGTGGCTTTTTCGGACGGTCGCGGCGACTGGGATTCGCAGTATGGAGCCAATTATCGTTTTGTTTCGCGCGATTTCAATCGGTACGGGAAGGCGATTCCCACGCACGAGCAAAGCTACAATGGCAAGCCGAGCTTCAAGGCCTGGGATATCATTGTGAACGAGATGCGCTACTGAACGCGTTAGCTGGATGCTCGGGGCAACTTGTGCCACAATCAAGGCGTGAAAATCACTTCCAGCGTCGGTCCCGTCAGGCTCCTGGCGATTGTTCTTTCAATATGGGTTTGTCTGATTTCCTCTTCGCAAGCGTCTTCGTTGATTTTTTGGCATAACCAGACAGGGTTACAGGCCCGGTTCATGGAAAAACTGGTACAGGAGTTCAACGCCAGACAGGCACAGGGATCGTTGAAAAGGACGGTGAAGATACACGGCGAGATCGGTCTGGAGTTGGAATCCACCCTGATGTCGAGGATCGACCCGTCGGTCCGCCCGGATCTGATGCTGATTCCCTCGGATATGATGGGATTCAGAAACGAATTGCAGCTGGTGGAGCTTCCTGCATCATGGACTTCTCTCGGGGCTCCTGTTCGTAAAGAAGGGCTGGTGGCCCCGGAGACACATGGAGTTCCTGTCCTGCAGGGCAACCAGCTCTACTTGTTCTACAACAAGCGCCTCGTCAAGAAGGTTCCCGCGACCTGGCAGGAGTTGAAACAACAGCATGGAAGCTTCCAAAAAAGGGGATTGAAGACGATCGGCTGGCCCTACTGCGAGCCGTATTACTTTCTTCCTTTTCTCCAGGCATTCGGGACTTTTGACCCTGAGAAGCTGAACACCCCTTCCATGGAGGCGACGACGGCTTTTTACCGGGAACTGGCGCTGAGCGGATTGGTGCCTCATGACTGCGGAATAGACTGCAGCACCTCCCGGTTTTTCAAAGGTGAGTTCGCCTATGTCATTTCCGGAGACTGGGCCATTGCCGAGGCCAAGGCGAAACTCAAGGAGCATTTCGGGCTCGCGCATCTGCCGGCGATTTCCGATGCGCAGCCAATGATCTCGGGCGAGGTAATTCAGTACCTGGTATTTCCCAAGAAGGAAGCGTTCGTGAAACACGAGGCGTTGCTGCGCGATTTCAGTGCTTTTCTTGTAAGTGAGCCAGTCCAGGCACGCTTTTTCAAAGAGGCAGATCGGCTGCCCGTGATCGCAGGATATCAGCCGCCGGTGTCAGCGAGTTCGAAGCCCGTTCCGAGTGGAAAGTCCGTCTTTTATTCCTGGATCGCCTTGCGAAAGGGCTTACAGCTTCTGAAAGCAGGGGAACGGGGCATTGGAATGAAAATGCAGAAGGACCTTGAACTCTTGATTCGTTCAGAAAGTCCGGCGCGGTGACCCGTAACTTCAGAACGCTCCTCACTCTCATTGTCGTCGGCGTGGCCATTATTCCGGTCCTGGTCCTGACGTATCCTTTCACATCGCTGGTCTCGAACGCGGTTCAGCGGAATGCCGCACGAGAAACCGCGTTGATCGCTGAAGGCCTCGCGCGCGATCTGCAGGCGGACCTCAAGATGCTCGTGGCACAGGCACTTGCTCTGAGCCGCGATAGCGATATTCAGAGAGCGACGCGCACCGTACTGTTCGCGAATAAGGCCGCCTTCCTGATGAAGCGCTTTCTTGAGGATAATTCGCTGTCCGAGTCAGCGTACCTGGTGGACGAGATTTTAAAGCTGAATGCAGCCATTCCGGCGAACCCAAGCTCGACCCTTTCACAGGAGAAGGTCACGGCTATTTTACGGCTGGCGGAAAATGAATACCGCGCTGAAATTCCGGACGCGCTCGGTTATTTCAACTGGATTGCGACCGAAGAAGTCTTTGTGCTCGCCGTGCCGGTTCAAGGACCGCTGGACCGGCCCACAGGACTGCTCTTGATTGAGATTCCTTACAAGAAACTTCAGGAGAAGGTCGCGGCGCGGGTGCAGCAGCCCGCACTTGCTCGTCTGGTCATGGGACGGGCTGCGCCAGCGCCTGTTTTGTCAAAGGACTTCATCGGAGAAGCCGAGGTTTTGATTGCTGGTTTTGAGCCTCAGAAAGAACTCGCGCTCAGTGTGACCGTTCTCGAACCCATGGCAATCCGTTTGGGTGCTGTCCGTCAGACCGTGCGCTGGATGATCTTGAGTTCGATCCTGCTCGCATTAATTGCGGGCGCCGCAGGCTATTATCTGGCTTGGCGGCTCAACCGTCCTTTCAAACGGCTCAATGAGCATCTGAAAAAATACGAGTCGGGCGATTACGGAGCCAAGGTCCCGATTTTCACGATTAACGAATTCAGCCAAATCGCAGCTACTTTGGATTCGATGGCCAGGAAAATCGCTGAACAGATTCAGCTGGCGGCCGAGAATGAAAGGGTTCGTGGAGAGGTGGAGCGGGTCCGCCTGGAAACCGAACTTCACTCACTGCACCAGCAGATGCAGCCGCATTTTCTTTTCAATACGTTAAACAGCATCGGTGCCATGATTCACATCGATGCCGACCGCGCTACCGGACTGGTGAACAAGTTCTCGGATCTCTATCGGCTCATTCTTGAGATGAACCGCACGAATACGGTGCTGCTGGATAAGGAGCTTACCGTTATCTCGCACTATCTTGAACTTCAGGAGATGCGTTTTGGTGAACGTCTGCGATATTCGATCGCCTGCGATCCGGGGTTGCTGCGCACGGTCCACGTTCCCGGTCTGATGCTCCAGACATTGGTGGAAAACGCCGTAAAGCACGGAATTGCGAAGTCCCTGGAAGGCGGAGAGGTTCGGGTTTCTGTAATCCAGGCCGGCGATGAGCTCTTCAGATGTGAGATCGTCAATACCGGGGGGGCGCTGGTTGAAAAAGAGGGTGGAACCGGATTGGCGAACACTCGGCGAAGATTGGCTCTGCTGTATGGGGAAGCGCACGGATTCGTGCTCCAGACCGGCGCTGCGGGAGAAACAGTGGCAAGCTTTACCTTTTCAGGGAGGTGCCTGTGAAGAAGCGAATTCTTGTGGTGGATGACGAACCGCTGGCCAGGACCCGAATTCGGAAGTATCTGGAACGGTTCCCTGATCAATATGAGGTGCGCGAAGCTCCGGACGGCCTTGCGGCGCTCGCGCTTCTCGCTGAGTTTAAACCCAGGATAGTGTTCCTTGATATCGAGATGCCCGAGCTGACAGGGTTCGATGTCCTGCGCAACATTCCAGGCCCCGACCGGCCGAAAATTATTTTTCAAACTGCTTTTGATCAGTTCGCGGTGCGCGCTTTTGAAGAAAACGTCTGCGATTACCTGCTGAAGCCGTTCTCAGATGAACGCATTCAGAAGAGCCTCGAGCGCGCAACTGAGAACAGCGGCGGCGAATTGGACAAACTTGAATCGCATTTGACCCGTGAAAAACAGTTTCTCAGAAACCTTGTCGTCAATGTGGGCGTTAAACAGAAGGTGATCCTGGTTTCGGATATCTGGTGTTTCCTGAGTGAGGCTCACGTCTCCAAGGTGGTACTGGAAAAGCTGGACTATGCCTGCAATCATTCGCTGACCTACTTTGACGAGAATCTCGATCCCAGTTTGTTTCTTCGTATCCATCGTAACGCGATTGTGCGTCTGGACCGCGTCGCATCCTATACGAATGGTCCGAACACGGAGGTGACGCTTGCGAACGGGCTCGTCATAAAAGCTTCGCGAGAAGGTGCCAGGGCGCTGAAACAGGCGTTAGGTTCGGACCTCTAGGTTATTCGCCCGTGCTGATCCTGAACATGTGTATCACGGGTAAGGAGTAGTTATCCGTCATGACTTGCACGGTATAAAGTGTGCGGTTCTCGTCGTCATACGCTGACGCTCCACTGGAGAGACCATAGCCTTCCTGGATCGTGGGATAGGTCAGCGTCCATGTGGCGTACGGTTTGATATGCCATGGTTTGTAGCTTTCGGTGGATGATGGCAGTGCGCTGTCCACGAGATTGGGAGACGGGTCATCCACGATTCTTCCTGCTGCCTTCACTCTTGCCAGGTCGGCTGCATCATAGGCCCAGACGAAGTCCACATACGGATACGCATGAGCGCCTTTGTTGAAGTTCACTGGGTCATAACAGCAAGGGTCTGCCGTATTGGTCATGGCGATTCCCCGGCAGGTATTATCGGGAGGGGGGGAGTTGTATCTGTTTCCATGTTCCGCCTGGATGTCTGTGCCCGGTCCGTAGCAGGCTTCGCCCAAGCCGTGTTTTCCGGTGTAGAGAATGGTTGCCGTTCCAGATGGAAAGACCACGCCAGAATGATGAGAGCCTTTGTTGTAGAGTGTCTGCGAGCTGTAGTAGGTACCGATTGTCTGGTGATCGATGGGATAATACAAAAGTGCCGAGACAGGGGCCGGCATGGGCCCGAGTTGATCCGGATCGAAGGCAAATGCCGCGGGTCCTGAGGAAGTTCTCCCAAGAATGGAGAGCGCGCTCATCCCGGTCAGGACCTTTCCTCCCAATTCGGCTTGCCAGTTCGAAGGAATAGCGGTCATGTAACCGCCAATGAAGCCAGCCTGAGGTACCGGGGTCGGCTTGCTTCCCAGTTCAAACATTCCCTCAAAATCCCCCGCAGTCGCGAGGTTCAGGCCTGATCTGAAATGAGATCGAACAGCCTGATGCCCGGCATCGTAATAAGCATAGGCAGAGCCAATCAGCTTGTCTCCGTACTTGAGGAGTCCTCCGATCTTGACGCCATTGACTTCGATCGGACCGCCGTCGGTCTTCAAATTAAGACGATTGCCTTCCGTGATGTCCACGAGGTTCTGGATCACCGTTGCAGTGTTCAGGTCGCTGAGAGTGGAACTGTTCACTGGCGCCGGGATGCTGATTTCCGCAACCTGTTGATTGTTGTCATGTCCAACGATGAATAAAGAGTGATTGACCGGGTTGTATGCGATTGCGGAACCGCCATAGGACAGACCCTGATATTGAGGGCCTCCCATGTCCTGCTTGGGAACGAGGAAAGCCCCGAGGTATGTCAGGTCCGCAGAGTGCAGCAGCTTTTTTCCCGCCGGCGGTGGAGTAGGCTTGGGTAGGGCTGTGGTTTCGGAATCATGGGCTCCGACTTCGAGGCGGTGGGCGATGTTGACCTGGCGGCAGGCCGTACTCAGAGAGCCGATCAAGAAGGCGACTGAAAATAAGATCGTTCTCATGCTTATCCTCTAGTTCACCAAAGCGGATACGACCGCCGACCTGAGGCTCTCGTTTTCATTTGAGTCATAGGAAGCGCTCTTGATGGCACTCACCTGAAAATAGTAGGTCTGTCCCGAGCTGAGCCCACCCAGTTCGAAATGGTTGGAGGAATCGGCTTCCACCGATTGATTTAGGTCGGTTGCCGAGGTCCCGTAGTAGATCCGATGGCCGCTCAGAAGGTATTCGGCACTGTTCTCGCCTTCGGTCCAGCTGAGCTGCACGGTTTTCTCGCCCGTGCTTTGAGCTGCGACATTCGCGGGTTTAGGCGGTGGTCCGCTGTAGTGATCGCTGACCACGAAATCGTCCACTGCATACCATTGCTCTTCACCTGACGCGTTCAGAACGGAGTTGTTGCCTCCGAGCCAGACATGATTCCATTTCCAAAGATCGGGATCATCTCCCGCCGGCACCCAGGCGATTCCTGTAGTGCTGTTTACCAAATTTCCGTCGTACCAGACTTTCTCTGCCCCATCCGCATTCCCGGCGGTGTTCATCCTCACGAAAAATTCAAAGCTATGCCAATTGCCGTCACCTGGTGCAGGAAGCCCGGCGGGCCCTGGTGTTGTCCAGTCCAGGGGGGATGCTCCCAGATAGACATCAGAATTGAAGGACGCCGAATTGTTCCGCGCCGCAGTCAATGGTGAATGAGGAAGATCAAACTGGATCCGATAGGAGCCTCCTCCGAACTTCGCCAGCTGAGGAGTGAAGCGCGGCTTGTTCTGAGTTCCATCGAAAAAGCTCCAGATCGAAGTCGCGAGCGACGGGTTCAGATGGGAGAGGTGCAGAAACTTTTGCATGGGGCTTGGTGATACATCGGTCGGCCACTGCCAGTCCGGTTGAAACTGGATCCAATAGCGGACATACACCTCGTTTCGATCAGGGAAGTGCACGCCAAGTAAACCGTCGGAACCCCAGCTTCCGCCAGAAGAATAGCAGGGCTCACTCCACATGACGAAGCTTTTGCCTGTTCCCCCACGCGGATGCAGATCGTTGATGTTCAGCGTTTCGTGATTTCCGTCCAGATTGGAACAGCTCTCCGCGGCGGCCACCCGGTAATCGTGGTAACCCGATGGAACAGGTGTCGTGCAGATTTGCCCAAGAATGCATGTATTTGTTGCGCCGGTCTGGCTTTGAGGGGGGGTCCAGTTCTCGTGGTTGTTAAAACTATCGCTGAAAACAGCGGTCGCGTTCACTGTTGAAATAGGCGGGGTGAAGGAGGGTGAAGGTATTTCGGAATCTTCCGAGATGGGACCTTCCGGTAAAACGAGGTTGGAGATGGAAGTTGTTGAGTTGCAGCCAGCGGCTAATCCCAAAAGCAAGAAAGCGGACACGCCTGTTTGCAATCCCAGGATTCGAATAGACATAAAAAGAGATTCCCCAGTGTCTTCCGTTAGTCAGCGCACCCCACGGATTTTACGATACTTTCATTGTGAAACATCGGACGCGAGCTGAACAGATGTGTCGCGCCGGACACGATCAATCGCCGGCATTGAAATTGTGGTACGTCATTGTATAAAACTCCGCGGGGGGTACATGCGTTTTCTTTTTGTTTTCTGCGCATTGGTTTTCAGTCTGCAGTCTTCGTTCGCGGCTCTTCGTCATCGTGCGAGCCTGGGAATAGCCGTTGAAAAGGAACGAGTTGGTGTCCGTGTGACGGCGGTCGTTCCACAGGGCACGGCCGAAGCGGTGGGCCTGGAAAAAGGAGACATTGTTCTTGAGGTCAACGGTCACGCGATCGTGGATCTGACGAGTTTGCAAGGCATTGTACGATCTTATTATGAGGACGATCCGATTGAAATCAGTACGGTGCGGGCTGGAAAGAATATCCGTATCAACGGGCGGTTTAGTCCCTTTCCCGAAGAGCGTCCTCGGGATTTGTTGACGGAATATACGAGTTTCAAGAGCAGGTCCAACGAGCTGAGCGCCTTGATTGTGTCGCCTGCCGGCTCCGAAAAGAGCCGGCTTCCGGCGGTACTCATTGTCGCGGCATTGAGTTCGTCCAGGCTCGCGAATGCCGGTAGTCTGTATTCCATGTCCGCTGATCTTGCTTATGGGTTGGCTCGCGCGGGTTTTCGTGTGTTGAGATTCGAACTGTCCGGCTCAGGAGACTCGGAGGGCGTTGATTTTCGCAAGCAGGATTTTGAGTCGATGTTAAAGGACAATCTTGCTGCGATCGATTTCCTGAAGTCCCGGAAGGACGTGGACCCGAAGAGCGTTTACCTTTTTGGTCACAGTACGGATGGAATCGCCGCCGGGATACTCGGTTCCATGCGGGACAATGGCGGGGTTGTTTTGTCCAGCACGATAGGAAGGACCTTCTACGAACGCATGTCCGACACTTTACGCTTTCAGCTGCGAATGGACGGGAAGGCGGCGGAAGAAATCCATTCGAGGATTGAGCATCATTTTCAGTTTCTACAGCGTATTGTGATGGGTGAAAGCATTGATGGCATTTTAAAGAAGGATCGGCATTTCGGTGATCTCGTGAACGCGAATGGCCGCATCCATGATGACCGCACGATCGAGTTTTGGCGGCAGCTCCTGAGTTATAACTTTCCCAAGGAATATATGAAGATCAAGAGTCCTGTGCTCATCGTCTGGGGAACTTCCGATTTTCTGACTCAGCGGACATGCCACGAAGTGATTGCAGGCGCCGTCAAGGCTGGTGGAAACAATGACGTCAGTCTGGAAATCGTCGATAATTTGAGCCATCGATATACGTTTGCGAAATCGCCGGAGGAAAGCTGGACGGAGATGAGGCAGTCGCGCGGCAAAATGCATCCTGAAATCATCCAACTGATTTCCGGCTGGCTGAAAAAGCGACAGTGAAATACTTTTTAGGGTACCTGTTGCCAGGTTTTTCACTGCAGCACATTAACTCGGTTTTGCTCATGATTCTACATGACACGCGCGATTGGCTCCGCGCGCCGGCGCCCCGTCCCGTGACATCCGCTTGTTTGTTTACGAATTAGTGGCGAACGGCAATCAGCCGCTAATCTATTATCAATCAAGTATTGAGGAGAACTCTCATGAAAGCTGTCCCTATCTTGTTAACGCTCGTTTTCGCATGCTCGATATCGAGCGCCGTCGCTAGCGACGTTCTCGGTGGCCCGACTCCTGTTCCGACTCCGGAATGTTCCCTGAAGTTCGAGAAAATCGGCTCGAAGGAGATCAAGGTCGGGAGCTTCGCGACCTACTTCGTCAGACTGGAGAATACGAGCGCATGCTATTTCGATGATCTGAAGATCGTGGATCAGCTGCCCGATCGTGCGAAATTCGATTTCGCTTACCCTGAAGCCAAGGTCGAGGAGGGGGCGGGACCCGATTTTGGAGGAGAAGTGAAATGGAAGCATATCGATCTCGAACCCTATGAAACGCTGTATTTCGAAATTCGCGTTCATGTCGTTGGTCCTCCGGATCGGAAGCTGATCAATAAGGCATGTCTGTTCAAGGATGGCGAGAAGCTTGAATGTGACTCCGTAAGAACAAAAGTGGTTGAAGGCGAGGCAGAATAGTCCTCCGCATTCATAATGGCCGGGCCCGGATCTTTATGAGGATCGGTCCCGGCCTTTTTTTTGAAGGGTGACCGCCGCGGCACAATTCCACCGCGACGGTCGTTGAAACAATGGAGATTACAGAAGAGGCGCTCCCGTCCAGATATAGCAGGTTCCACGGGCGCGTTCGAAGCCGCGACCGGTGTCGAGTTCAAGGACAGACGGCGCGATATGGCGTCCGCTCGTCTCGCCTGATCCGGCATGCAGAGCACCACGGGGCAGGGTGATGGCAGGGTGAGGGCCCATTTGGCCCTGAATTCTCGTGCCCAGCAAATCAGTGAACCTGCGCGCTGAGTTGTTGTAGACGAGCTTGTCATCGCAGCTCACTTCGAGCTCAGGATTGTCGGGATGGATGGAGTCATCCGTGACTTCGCCGCCATCGATGGTGACGAGCTTGTCAAAGCGCGCTGCAACTTTGCAGCTCTTCAATCCTGAGCCATTTTGCTGCTCCTCTCCTTGTATGTGCTGTTGGAAATCGTAATGACAGACAAGGTTGAAGCAGACAGATTTGGTCGGAGGAGTGCAATTGCGACCGGGACAGTTGCCCGGATGTTGCCCTTCACCCGTATTCTGGTCCTGACCAGGACCTTGAACTGGACCCGGATTTTGCTGATCCCGACCTTCGTCGGCAAAGGTGAAAGACATGGGTGAACTGATCAACGCGACCAGCGCAAAGTAGCGCAAAAGATGCATGGTATCACTCCTTCCGTGAGTGGTTGTTGTTTCCTCGGTTAATGAGGCGATCGACAGCAAGTGCAATCTATAGGCCTCAGTCGCGCGAATTGGGCATGTGTGTTGCAGACGGTTCCCGCCGCATCTTTGATGTGCCTCAATATCGAAGCGCAGGGAGCGTTGCCTCATGAGCCCTAAGAAGTTACTCGATCTTTTGCTGCTGTTTCTCCTGGTCCTCTTTCATTATGGATGTCAGTCGGCGGTCCCGCGGGATCCGAAGGCTCCGAGCGGAGCGGCAATTTCCGATCCCAGCGGATCTCCCAGTCCGTCCGGCGGGGCACCGGCGGTTCAATGGTCTGACATGACCTACGCGTTGAACTCCGCTCATGAACCTCGAGTGATGTTTCTGCGTTTTGATGGACTGATCGAAATAGGAGCCAGCTCGGAGGATCGGATTTTCGCCGGATATGTCGAGGACGCTGAGCTTCGAGCATTGCATGAGTTGATAGAGAATCACCTCACTGCGATGTCCGGGGAGGATAAGTGCGAGGGCGCCGGATATCTGATAGTCCGATCCAGGTCATCCTCGAAACAGGTCTGTATTCCTGAAAAATGCAACATATCGGAACTGTTCACGCGGCTCTTGGAGAAGCATAGCCCCGAACAGATGTCTCGTCCGTGCAAGGATGCGGTCCTTGATTTCGAGCGCGGCTACCGTGAATTGCGTGCATGCGACACGGCGGAGGATTGTTCCTATATCGGAAATGAATTCCTGCCAATTGAGGCCGATCACCTTTCCAGTGTTCAGGTGGATGATTGCTCCCATTTCCGGCCCCTGATTGTTGCGAACGTCTTTGAGGTGGTCTCGCGTCAGCTGGACCTGCTCATCCGTCGTGACCTCGTGAACCGGGTGTGCGACCGCACTTTATACCGGAGCTCTTGTTCGAGTTATCGGCATATCGAAACACGAGGCGCTCCCCCTGTTTGCATCAGGGGGGAGTGTCGCGTGAATCCGGCATTATCCATCTGACCAACCTTTTATCAAAAGGAGTTTCCTGATCATGAAATATGCAATTTTGGTTTGGCTGCTGACTGTACTGAGTGGGACAAACTGTTGGGCCGGTGTGCCGGTTCCGGAGCCCTGCACTGGAAAGGATTGCGAGTCAGTGGCCAAATTGGTCTGCTTTAATCTGCTCTGCAACTATGAGGAATCCGCGCCGAAGGCGCGTTATCGAAAGTGCGAGTCCGCCGCGCGATTCGAAAAATGGGTGACAGGGGATGGTAGTGAAATTCCGGATATTTCGGAGCATCCACTGAATCCCGAATTTGAGGTGGCATGCGATGATGAATTGCTCTTCAATAATTCAGCTTATAGGTACACGGACGCACTTGGAACGCGGCTCCAGGCTCAAGCAGGTCCTTATCCGGCAACGTTGCTTCCCAGGGGGGCACTGCGCGAAGGGCATCGGTACGTGCTCTCAACCTTGGAGTTGAACGGCCAGACGCTACGCGGCCACTGCTACATTTATACGGGATACTACTGAGAAGATTTTTGGTTGGCCGTTTTGCTTACAAGTCGTTGTTTTATAAGATTAATATTATTCACTTATTTCAGACTATACTTTTTTAACGCAGCGCGTTATAACGTCCCGGCTCATCTTTGAGAGTCACCGCTGTGCTGAATAATGTGGAGTTGAAAATGGTGAAAAGAAAACTACCCCTTGTCGGCCTGTTTCCCGCGTTCGTCTGTGCAGCCTTGCTGCTGGTGATTGTCTTTCAGAACCGCGTGGCAAAAGCGAACGAGCCGGCCAAGTCATCCGCTCCCACTGCCAGAAAATACCTTATATCCATCGATACGCTGATTCGCGAAAATCAGACAGCAGGCTGGAGTCAGGGCCTTTGTGCATGGGTTCATGAGAGCCTGACTGTATTGAGTGCCGCGGAACCCGCTTCCAAATGCGTGAGCTTTGCGGTCGATGAGGAAGCGGAGAAGAAAGTTCGCGGGCTCAGCATCATCGGTAATTTTGAATACCGGATCCACCTGTCGGAGCTGACCGATGGCTCGCTCGATGTTCAGGTTATCAACTGGCGTCGCGATCGGCTCGAATCAGATTTTGAACGGGTCGGTTGGAAGATCGCACCGGGCACCCCGACAGTTCAATCCAATCTGCTTTTCAAGATTTTGCGCCGGATAGTGGAGTTCCATCAGAACGAGCGGGCTCTGAAGGAATTCGCCATGGCCGCCGGCATTCGGGAATCCACCAGCATCCGGATGGATTCTGAAG
>MEPR01000062.1 GCA_001769835.1 Bdellovibrionales bacterium GWB1_55_8 | reverse complement strand
CAAGTAATAATAATTCCATTAAGCCTAAACAGACTTCGTTATTTAGGGTTCACGTCTTACAAAAGCTCCTTGCTCGCATCCCGATTTCATTGTTCCGATGAAGGTTCTTGAGCCAGCGAAGACTGTTTTCTTTCCTGCCCTGTCCCGTCTCTCCGGCGTACCGCTACCCGAGTAAATGAGTTGATTGCGCCAATAAGCGCAACAAATTTGTTTGGTATTTGGATCAGGGTTTCTGATCCGCGCCGGGTTCCGGATGCTTCTTTTCAACGAATCGGCTTCTCAGCATGTAGTAAATCTTGGCGGACGCGATTCGTTCGTAAATGCGGATGCCTCTCGGGCTCAGGAAAAATCCTACAGCCCCGCCCTTCAGGCAGGCATTGTAGAGCGTCACAGGCATTTTTTTCATCAAAGTCTTGTCGATCAGAAGATTCACGGGAAGCCTCACAGCGAAGTGTGCCCGATTGAAAGAAGTGAGATCGTCGGAGAGATCTTTCTTTTCATCGCCGAGCGCACCCTTGTAAGCGAGGTCTTGCACCTGAACGAGTCCGATTCCGGTGACGGCTCTGGACGCCAGTTCCGAAACGAATCCGGTGTCCTTCAGGATCAGGCTTCTGCCAATGACCGAGCCGATTCCGGCGGTGATGGTTCCGCCGATGAAGTCAGCTGCTATGGTTTTTCTGCCGGTCGGAGTTGAAAGACGGTCCTCTCCATTCATTTCGCCCCAAACGATCGCGCCTGCCGTGATCAGGTTCCCCGCAACAAGGTTATCCATGACGAAAGAACCGCCGGACTGTCTGTTTTCGATTATTTTCAGGCAATCGAAGTGCCGGCTTTCCTGTACTTTCGCCGATTTCGTTCGGGTGAACTCAAGTTCAGGAGCCTGTTTACGGACATTTTCAGAAAACGTCGACAGCTCCTCTTTGCTGAGATCCCAGCCATGGTGCGGCTCGAACTCAAACCGCTTGGCCTCGGGATTGTATCGAAGCGCGCCTGTTTCGTGAATCAGATGAGCCTCGTTCGTCGTTTTGGAGGCAATGTCCCGAACAACGAGGACGCTGTCCTCGGGAGGGAGCAGAGAGTTTTGCGATACGAATAACTTGCCGTTCGAATCGACGACATAAGTCAGTGGTTTGCCCGTTTGCAAAGAGCGGATGTGTTTCGGAGTGAGCTGATGCAAGGGGGCGTCCACCGTGTAGATCTGTGCGGGAAGAATTTTCTGCGTGTCGATTATGCCCGATTGAAACACCTGCGCCTCGCGGAGTGTGTCGATTTCCGATGGCGAGTATCCCGCCTCGCGCAGGAGGCGATTCTCGCGCGTGCCAAGCGCTGAAGTGATCTCCTCATTTTCACGAAAATCCTGAATCACCTTCTCGAGTTTGGCCTTTTGTTGCTTGCTGACTTTGCGGCCCAGAAGGGACTCGAGATGCTGGGCGTTCACGGAGATCGGGGAATTCGCCGAAGCTCTTCGCGCGGCGATTTTGGCAAGCGCTTCGGTAAGACAGTTGGCTCCTGCGTGTGAAACCCCAGGCGCGCAGACGTTCAGAACCGCGGCGAGGAGAATTCCTCGTTTGAGGTTCCGAAAGGAGAGGCTGACGTGGGGGCGCAATTCCGCACTCATTCCAATACTTATCGGCAAGCGGGTGGCCATTTTAATGGGAGGAGGGGGGTTGAAGAAAATAAGTTTAGATGCGGCGCGCTATGTGTCCTCCGAATCATCTCAATTTGGCCGCCTGTCTCGCCGATCAGTTCCTATGGAGCTGCGCGTGCGCCTATCGCCTCTCAAAACAGCTATATCGATCATTGTTTTCACGTGGACCTTCGCGAATGCGGCGGCCGTCGAAAATTGTGAGAATTGTGGCGAAGGGAAGCAACAGCAAGCCGAAGCAGCGCCCTCCGCCGATGGAACACTGCTCAGCGGACTTCTCCAAGCGGTGGAAGAAGCCCCGGAAGCGGACCTGCAGAAGCCGGCAAAGCCTGCGGAGCCGATTGCGCCAGGTTCTCCCAATCCAAAGTAAGGCCGAAAAATCCGTTTGATCTCAAGCCCCCGCCCGAAAATGCCGATACGTTTTCGTGGAACTGCGACTATTGTTCAGAAAATCATTACTGGCTCTCTCAATTTTCGGAGCGTTTTCGGGCGCTCCGCAAACGCTTGCCTCCCAGCTGAGTGTTTCGGCTGGAAACGGTGAGCTGGGTCAGATCCAAAGCAAACTTTATGTTCAGGCTTTCAGATCCTACGTTTCGGATCTGACGAAAATGGCGCCGGAGCTGAAGCTGGATGGCGCGGCCATTCCAGATCCGAGCTTCGACAGCAAGCTGTCTCGGAACGAGTGGATCAAGGCCTATTCCGAGTGGGTAGCGGCCAAGAAGCAACTCTCCGAGCAGGATACGAGACATCTGGTGGACACCTCAGCCGAGGGTTTTCAGTCTTATTACAAAGGCGAAGCTTTCGCGAGGGTCCCGTTCCTCTCTTCCATTCAGCTCGACAAAACACCCGATAAGCCCGAAGTAGGAGCGGTCACTTCCATCCCCTTGATCAGGGCGTATCCGAAACCTCATACGCTCGATGTCGAGGAATACGTCAATGCCCGTTTCCCGGATTCGCTGCAGAAATTCTTTTCAGATAAACAGGTGAAGTTTTTCGCGCACAACGGCTCGTGCCCGGATACCGTCGCCTATCATTATCATCAGGGTTACACCGAACCTCAGCGTTTTCACGGTCCGCGCGACAATCAGGAAAGTACCTATCTGCTGCTGCGCAACCCGAAGAACTCGTCTTACCGCTTTGCTGTGTGCCATCTGGTTGGAAACGACGGACTGACCCGGATCACGAAAATCCTGGGCCCATCCTTCCAGCAACCCACCGCTCAATTCGTCGGCCACAAAAGCGAAGCCCCTCTGTTCGAATTCAACGATGAAGGCAAACGTCTTCAGCTCACTGCCAATGATCGCGTGATCGTCGGCTTTCAGAACACGGTATGGTGGCATCTCGCAGCTTCCCCGAAATGGGAAAGGGTTCCGCTCACTTCAGGAGGTGCGGACGCGGCGATTTTCAGGAACAAGGAAACGGGAGAGCGAATCATCAGCGTCTGGAACGTTTACGGCGACGAGATGAAAGAGGTCCTGAAAACGTTTTATGAAAAAGGCGGCCAGAGATTCGTTTACATCGGAACTTCCGGAGGAATGGACCCGAACTATAAAATCGGGGACGTTCTGCTTCCGACGCAGTTCCAGCAGAAGGACGGCACCTGGTTAGCCTTCGACAACGACGGAACGAAAATGACCTTGGGCGCGCAAGGCAAAGTCCGCATCCTGAAGAAGACAAGACAGGGCTGGATCGCCACCCTGATTGAAGAGACCACGGCGAAGATGGAAGAGATCCGTGACAGCGGCGTGCAGGCGCTCGATATTGAATCACTCTATTTTGCCGAATTCTTCAAAGATCATCCGGCTCTCGAGAAAACCGTGATGGTCACGGTTTCTGACCTTCCGCTCGGCAAGCATACTTACGCGGATGAAAACGCGACGCGCTCAATCCCGCTCGCAAGCGTCAAACAACTGCTCCCGGAGCTCCTGGATCCGAAGTTTCCCATGCCTGTGGTCGTGCCGACAGGGTGCCAGCTTCCGATGCAGAATGATTTCGGGAAGCTGCCGGATGTCCATGGAATCGTGAACAGCCTGGGGCAAGGGCAATGATGAATTCCTTCTTTCTCCTTCTACTGCTGGGGTTCGCGACCATCGGCACCGAGGTGCGCGCGGATGGTGGCGACGATGACTATCTGTCCAATCAAGCGGTCGGGAATTCCCAGGAGCGATTACTTCAGAAGCTCGCCGATGAATTGAGCCCCGCGTTCAAGGAGCTGACCCGTGACGTTTATGTCTATCACTGGGGGGACTGCCGGTATCAGACGCAAAGTGATCCTGCTTTCCATGCGAACGATGAATTCGCGCGTGAGAGTGCGCAAAGGCTGATGTTGTGGACTTACCGAAAAGACAAGCACCAGGGCGGAAACATGGGAACTTCGTATTACGCCAGTACGGACCCGGTTCATACCGACAGCTATGGTGATTGTGTGACAGAGACCCGGCTTCCCGCGAAAACCCGGTTTCTCGACGAAAGAAGCAGTGGATATTTTTCAAGCGAGCTTCAGACCTTTCTTCGAACGGAAGGTTGCCATGCCTCATCCTTGGACCACATGTTTCGAACAAGGAATTCGGACCCGTGCCATGAAATCATCACTCGCCTGGTGCTGGCTCTGCGGGTCTCGGCGGTAGCTTACGAATATAGTGCCTCCAGCGCGACCGAGTGCAATGCTCGCGAGCACGCGGGGGCTTTTATTCTGGTGAACCCTACTCTGGCCGGCGAAAAATATACAAAAGCTTTCAATCCCGCTCACGCGCCACAGGACGGCGAGCACGAGGCTCGAAGCAGGATCAAGGCTCTTAGCGAAAAGTTTGGTAGATACAGAGGGCGGCTATGGTCGGATCTTCCTTCGTCGGTCACTGAAGAGTGGATCAAGGACCACATCTTTGGATGTAATCCGGACAAATACCCGGAGGACAAACGAACTGATTCCAACGCGAAGAAAGCGATGCCTGAGCTCGATTTCGACGCCAAAATACCGACCTGGGGAGTTCTCCCTCCGATCGGAGATGACCCGGCCGACTGCTGTAATGTCATCAAAAGAACACAGCCTCAGGATGGCATCATCAGATCCACCGCGGCGATCGATGCAGTGACGCAAGCACTGTTGAACGGTCCTTAAGGAGTGATGAAGAGGTTCTATGAAGTATGGCTTGAAATATCTTCACCTCTCGCTTTCGTTATTGCTCGCGATGACTTGTTTGCAGGCGCGCGCGGATGGTGGCGACGATGACTATCTGTCCAATCAAGCGGTGGGTAATTCCCAGGAGCGATTACTTCAGAAGCTCGCCGATGAATTGAGCCCCGCGTTCAAAGAACTGACACGCGACGTCTACGTTTACCATTGGGGAAGTTGTCAGTATCAGACTCAAGGCGACCCGGCCTTTCACGCGAACGACGAATACGCCCGGGAGTCCGTGCAGAGACTGATGCTTTGGACTTACCGAAAAGACAAGCACCAGGGTGGGATGATGGGAACCTCTTATTACGCCAGCACGGATCCTGTGGCCACTCAGGGTTACGGTGATTGCGTCTCTGAAACCAGGCTTCCGGCAAAAGCGCGGTTCATCGATGAACGGCGGAGTGTGTCTTTAAGCTATGAACTCCGGTCGCTACTGCGTTCAGAAGGCTGCTACGCATCGACTTTCTCGCAAATGCTAGCACACGCCAACTCAGAACCGTGCCACGAACTCGCCACGCGACTTCTTCTGGTCTTGCGAGTCTCAGCGGTTGCCTACTCCTATAGCGCTGCGGCTGCTATGAGTTGTCGACCGAGCGAACACCACAGCGCTTTTATTTTGGTGAATCCCACGCTTGCGGGGGAAAAGTACACGAAAGTTTTCAATCCTTCGCATGAACCGGAGGATGGCCAACGGGAAGCCAGGAGCCGGCTGAAGGGAGTTGCGAATCAATTTTCAAATGGCTGGGGGGGCCGGACATTGTGGTCAGGTATGCCCGCTTCCAGCGCGGTCGATGATTGGATTAAAGAGCATATCTTCGGATGCGATCCAGACAAGTACCCGGAAGACAAATGGCCTGACCTCAATGCGAAGAAAGCGCTGCCCGAACTCGACTTTGCCGCCCCGATCCCGACCTGGGGAATCCTTCCTCCGATCGGCGATAACCCGGCCGACTGCTGTAATATCATCAAGAAAACTCAGCCGCAGGATGGTGTCATCAGGTCCACTGCGGCAATCGATGCAGTGACGCAAGCGCTGTTGAACAGTCCTTAAGGAGTGATGAAGAGGTTCCATGAAGCATAGCTTGAAATATCTTCACCTCTCGCTCTCGTTCCTGCTCGCGATGACTTGCGTGCAGGTGCGCGCGGATGATTCGAGTAATGTTCTTTCCGCTCAGACGGTCGGGAAGTCGCAGGAGGCATTGCTTCGGAAACTCGCTGAGGAGCTGAGCCCGGCGTTCAAGGAATTTTCGCGCGATGTTTACGTCTATCACTGGGGAGACTGCAGATACCAGACAAACAATAATCCTGCTTTCCCTGTGAACGATGAATTCGCCAGGGAGTCTGTTCAAAGACTCATTTTATGGACGTACCGGAAAGATAAACGCCAGGGTAGTGACATGATGGGGATGTCCTATTATGCCAGCGTCGATCCGGTCGATACCGATATGTTTGGTGATTGCGTGTCCGAGACCCGGCTTCCTGCGAAGGCGCGGTTTCTGGACGAAAGGGGTACCACTGGTTTTGGATCGGAGCTAAGCGCGATGCTTCAGCTGGAGGGCTGCCATGAAACGACGCTCATGGCGATGTTCGCGTCGGGTAATTCGTCCCCGTGCCATGAGATCATCACTCGGCTTGCGCTCGCTGCACGCGTATCAGCCGTCGCCTATAGCTATAGCGGCGCGTCTGCCGCTGATTGTACCACTCCTGAGCACCAGAGTGCTTTCATTCTGGTGAATCCGACACTGGCAGGAGAAAAGTATACAAAGGTGTTCAACCCGGCTCATGCACCAGAGGACGGGGCGCATGAGACTCGAAGCAAGATCAAGGGCATTTACGCGGAATTTGCAGGGACCAGGAGGAAGCCTTGGCCCAGCCTCTCCGCATCCAGTCCCGGAGATTGGATCAAAGAGCATCTATTCGGATGCAACCCGGATAAATATCCGGAGGATAAGAAAACGGACCCGCGCGCGACCAAAGCCATGCCTGAACTCGATTTCAATGCCAAAATCCCGACCTGGGGAGTTCTGCCTCCAATCGGAGACGACTGCTGTAATACAGCTAGCCAACCTCAGGATGGAATCATCAAAGCGAAATCAGCGCTCGATCCGGTTGTCCGAGCGTTGCTGAATCCATAGGGGGTATTGATGAAAATGTTTCATGTGCTCCTGATCTTTCTGCAGGTTGCCCTAAACGGAACTCAGGCGCGAGCGGGGGACTCGGACGGTTCGAGCGATTATCTTTCCGCTCAGGTGGTGGGGAAGTCGCAGGAGCAGTTGCTTCGAAAGCTTGCTGAGGAATTGAGCCCGGCAATCAAGGAATTCTCACGTGACGTCTATGTCTACCATTGGGGAGACTGTGACTATCAGAACAAGAATACGCCTGCCTTCGATGCGAACGATGAGTTCGCCCTGGAATCTGTGCAGAGACTCATTTTGTGGACTTACCGGAAAGACAAGAACCAGGGAGGAAACATGGGAACCTCCTATTACGCCAGTACGGACCCGGTCGCCACGCAGCACTATGGGGATTGCCTTACAGAGACGAGGCTACCCAGGAAAGCTCGGTTCCTCGATGACAGAAGGCACATTCTCTTCAGTCAGGAGCTTCGGGCGCAGCTTCAGTCCGCAGGCTGCTACGCCTACGCCCTGACTAGTATGTTCACTACCCAGAACTCAGACCCATGCCATCAAATCGTTACTTCGCTCCTTCTGGTTCTGCGCATATCAGCTGTTGCTTATCCCTATGGCGCCGCGCATTCCGGGAGTTGCGAAGCCGCCGAGCACCAGGGCGCTTTCATTCTGGTGAATCCGACCTTGGCTGATCAAAAATATACAAAAGCTTTCTCGGTCTTCCATGTTCCGAATGACGGGCAAAACGAGACTCGAAGCAGGATCAAGGGGGTTGCCGAGTCGTTCACGCGCAGCTGGTTTGATACACTGCTATGGCCGGATCTTCCCACGTCCGGCAGCGAGGAATGGATCAAGGACCATCTTTTCGGATGCAATCCTGACAAGTACCCCGAAGATAAACATGTGGACCCGAAAGCGACGAAAGCGTTGCCTGACCTCGACTTTGCCGCCAAAATTCCAACCTGGGGAGTTCTGCCTCCCATCGGGGATGACTGCTGCAATACGATTGAGAGTAGTCAGCCACAAGATGGCATTATCAGAGGCCGGGCTGCGGTCGATCCGGTGATTCAAGCGCTGCTGAACAGCCCATGAAACATCTCTTCGTGCTTATTGCGCTGCTGCCGATAGCCTCCATCACTACCCAGGTGCGCGCGGATAGTTTGGGTGATGTTCTTTCCGGTCAGGTGGTCGGTAAAGCGCAGGAATCACTGCTTCGAAAGCTCGCCAATGAATTGAGTCCGGCCTTCAAGGAGCTTTCGCGGGATGTTTACGTCTATCATTGGGGGAAGTGCCAGTATCAGACGAAAAACGATCCGGCTTTTCCAGCAAATGACGCCTACGCCAGGGAGGTGGTGCAGAGGCTGATGTTATGGACTTATCGAAAAGACAAAAGCGTGAGCGGGAACATGGGCACATCGTATTACGCCAGCACGGATCCCGTCGATACGGATGTGTTTGGCGATTGTCTGACGGAAACCAGGCTACCCGCAAAAACCCGGTTTCTTGATCAGCGAAATACAGGCTCCTTCGGATACGGGCTACAGTTGCTTCTTCAGAGGGAAGGCTGTTATGCCTCCACTTTGGCGAAGATGTTCCAGGCGCCGAATTCGGATCCATGCCATGAAATCATTACCCGGCTTGTCCTGGCGTTAGGGGTCTCTGCTGTTGCCTACGATTACAGCGGCGCGACTGCGGCGGAGTGCACGAGCCGCGAGCACAAAGGTGCTTTCATTTTAGTGAATCCGACCTTGGCAGGCGAAAAATATACGAAGGTCTTCAATCCAGCTCATGCGCCCAATGATGGTCAGCATGAGGACCGGAGCAGGATCAAGGGTCTTGTGGGAAAGTTCGCCGGACTGAAGAAAATGTGGCCAACGCTTCTCGCGTCCAGTGCGGAGGAGTGGATCAAGGATCATGTCTTCGGGTGCAATCCCGAAAAATATCCCGAGGACAAGGTGACTGATCCTCTCGATTTCAAAAACCTGCCTGAGCTCGACTTCGCTGCCCGGATTCCCACCTGGGGCGTTCTTCCTCCCATAGGGGATGACTGCTGTGACATAGGTGCGGGTACCCAGCCGCAGGACGGGATTATCAAGGCCCGGGCCGCGTTCAATCCTGTGATCCGAGCGCTGCTGAACGACCCATGAACTTTAACAGTCGTTGAACTGAATCCCCCAAGTCTCTCACAACTGTCAAAACGGTTGACACCCCTGTCACCCGCCTGAGCAGCTTCCGCTGAATAAAGCCTTTGAATTTAAGCCTGTTATCGGAGGTGCTAAATGTCACCGGGTGGTATATCGCTTGCTCTTACCAGGTGAGCGGCATGCCTGCAACTGTGCCGAGCAACACCTTGAATTGGGAAACAGATTTGTGAAACTGAGCGCAGCCATTCGAAAATTCGACAAGCCTCTGATGATCGTCGCGGCAGCGGCGGCTCTGACGGCTGTCCTTTTGAATTTCGATTTCGGGCTCTTCGAGGCGAAACTTTACGATTTGCGAATGAGCGTGGGCTATCAGCCCAAACCAGACTCGAGAATTGTGCTGGTCACGCTGGATCATGCGACCACCAAGGCTCTTGATGAATTCTCACCTTTGACTTTGGATGTGCACACCCGTTTTCTGGAGCAGATCGAGAAACTGGGCCCTCAAGGACTGGGTTACCTTATTGACTTCAATCGTGTTCGAGAGACGAACCCGGATATCCAGAAAGAATGGGCTCTCAAATTTCTTGAGACGGCCAATCGCATCCAGAGCCGCGGCACCAAGCTCATGCTCGGTACGCCTTATGATGTGACCGGCGAAATCGTTCCGCCGTATCCCCTGGGATCGCTTCCTCACGCCATCGCGGTCGTTCATAAAGACGGAAACGTTTTCGCTGAAGACAAAGTCACCCGCCGTGCACTCCTTGAACTGAATGACAAACCCGTGTTCCATCTGGATTTTGCAAGGCGGCTTTCGCTGCTTGGTGAAACACAGCTTCCCAGGGGTGCTTATCAGGTTCCTCAGGTCGACGGACGATACTTCTTTTTCCGGTACCACGGGAACACCGCCTACCACGCTGGCCAGGCCACGAAACTTCCGTACCCGTCCATTTCTTTCCTCGATATTTTGCAAGGGAAGCTTGCCCCGGGCGCCCTCGCTGGAAAAATTGTTTTGATCGGAACGCTCTCAAAAGAGGACTGGAGCGATTACGCCTATACGCCCTTTTCGAGAGAGCCCTTCGTGAACTCAAAACTGGTCGTGCATGCGAACATTCTCGATTCTGTCATCCGGCAGGACGGCGTCATGCTCGCCCCTTCATGGGTCAACGTCCTGATCACATTCGCGGTTGTGACGTTCGTTCTGTCGTGGGTCGTGAGCTCAAGTCCGATCGTCGGGCTGGTTTCGACCATCGGGCTGGGTTTCGTGTTTATTCTCTTCGCCACGGTGCTCTTCCAATCTGAAGGGTTCTGGCTTCGTATCGCCGAACCTTTGGTTGGAATTCTTCTGAGCTATTACCTTGCCGTTCCTTACCGCCTGATTCGCGAGTACCAGAAACGCTGGGATTATCAGCGCAAGAACGCCCTCCTCACGCAGGTCGAGGAACTCAAGACAAACTTCCTTTCGCTGGTCACTCACGATCTCAAGACGCCGGTTGCCCGTATTCAGGGCCTCGCTGAAGTTCTGCAGCGCAAGGCCGCGGACCGCCTCGTGGACCGCGACATGGAAACCTTGCGCAGCATCATCGGTTCGACCGAGGAATTGAATCACTTCATCTCGAGCATTCTCGAGCTCAGCAAGATCGAATCAAACAGGATCAAGCTCGCGCCGGAATCCAAGGACATCAACCAGCTCATTGAGCGCGCCGTGGACGGTTTCAAAGCGGCCGCTCGGGCTCGGGGCATCACGCTCACCGCTGAGCTGGAACCTCTTTTTCCGATCAAGATCGACTCGTCGCTGATTTTCAAGGTGATCAATACTCTCCTGGACAACGCCCTCAAGTATTCGCCTGAAAATTCGGAAATCCGGATCAGCTCGCGTGAGCAGGGCGACTGGGTCGAAGTCGCCGTGAGTGACCAGGGAATCGGGATGTCCAGCGAGGAATGCGAAAACCTTTTCACGCGATTTTATCGCGCGAAGAACGAGACCACCGCCAAGGTCTCTGGTACCGGTCTCGGACTTTACCTGACCAAGTATTTCATCGAGGCTCATCATGGCCGAGTCGAGTTTGACAGCGAACCCGGTCATGGCAGCACGTTTAAAATTTTTCTGCCGCTCGTTCCTCCCGCGATGGGGGCGGCTTCTGGTGCGGATGTGGAAGTGAACAAGGTTCCTGCGTGGAATCGGATGTGGAAGAGAGAGAAGGAGAAGAGTTATGTTTAAGGTTCTCGTGGTGGATGATGATGCGGATCTGCGGCTCTCTGTTTCCAGTGCTCTTTCAGAGAGTCACTATTCCGTCGACCAGGCTTGTGATGGCGAAGAGTGCGTGAATCGCGTTCGCGCCAGCCGGTACGATCTCGTCCTTCTCGACGTCAATATGCCGCGCTTGAGTGGTATCGAGGCCTTGAAGGAGATCAAGGCCCACGACCCCTCGATCATCGTGATCATCCTGACGGCATTTTCGAATATCCGCGATGCGGTCGAGGCGACGAAGCAGGGCGCTTATAATTATCTTGAGAAGCCGATCAAGGCTGAAAATCTCGTTTACCTGGTTGACAAGGCCCTTCGCGCTCAACGCATGGTGCGGAACATGACTCTGTCGGCGCCCGTCTTCAAGCTTCCCGGTGGAACAGAATTCATCGGCCAGAGCTCCGAGATGAAGCGAATTTTCGCGATCATCGACAAGCTCTCGCGCGTCGATACGGCCGTGCTCATCCGCGGCGAAAGCGGAACCGGCAAGGAACTCGTCGCCCAAGCGGTTCATTTCAACGGTCCCCGCAAGGACAACCGCTTCGTGACAGTGAACTGCTCGGCCATTCCGGAAAACCTGATCGAGAGCGAATTCTTCGGACAT
>MEPR01000061.1:12236-37110 GCA_001769835.1 Bdellovibrionales bacterium GWB1_55_8 | reverse complement strand
CGCAAAACGAGAAACTGCCCGTCATCTTCATCAAAAACGAGTGGCCCGCCTGGCGATTCGCTGAAAACTGGTGGTTTGGCGGAGCATTCAAGAAAGACAGCGAGTGGGCCCAGATCGACCCGCGCTTGCTGGAACTCGTTCCAGAGCACGAGCGGATCATCCTGTCCAAAGCCTTTCCCAGCTCCTTCACGAATGCAAGCCTGCAGTCGGAACTGGAAAAAAGGCAGATCGGCGAACTTTGGGTCGGCGGACTTTTCGCTGACAAATGCGTGACGGCGACCTCGCAAGACGCCCTCGAGAACGGCTACTCCGTGATGCTTCTGCCGGACACTCTCGTGACTCAAGAGCCAAAGGATCTACCTGCGGCTATCGAGAATCTTCAGAAAAAAGGGGCAACAGTTAAGCTGCTGAGCGCTTCCGCTCCTTGACGTAACGATCTCCTGCTCAAAGTTCCTCTTTCCTGAACTTTCGTGCAATCAGAGCCGAGAAAAAAGGCATGCAAGCGTCACCGGGCTTTTCTTCGTGGAGGGTATAGATCCACTTCGTGATCACGCTGAGCTGCTCAAAAACCCGTTCAGCGTTTTCCGGCGAGATACGAAGCATCTGCTGCTTGCAAAACTGCTGAGGACCGCCTTCTTCTGACACATAGGAATTGATGTGCTGAAGAAAGTACTTCGCGGCACGCCTTCGGATGGGAAGATCACTATTTTCCCAGCTCGGAATCCTGATTCTGTCGGAGAAGAGCTTCAGATAAACCCCCCGCTGTTTGACCAGGCCGATTCCCTTCAATTTTTCCACAAGAGCTGGCTTGGCAGCTGAATCCGATACGTGAAGCTCATCGTAATACAGAATCTTCTTGTAGAGCCGGAATGCCGATTCATCGCTGTTCAGAACATCCAGGTGTTCGGCGCGAAGAAATTCGTATGCTTCTCCGGTACGCCAAACATCTTTCACTTCCGCCGTGACGGCATTTTGAAGGTACATCGAAACATATTCAAATAGTTCGTTTCGGGGTGTTTCATCGTTCTTCAAAGCGTTCGCCCCAGGAGCAAGATTTCGCGCAAAGAAAGCCAACACACATTCTCTCCGCGCATTCGCGTCGAGTTTTGGAAAGATTGCGGACAGGAATGCCATCGTCGGCGGATGGCCGGTTGCTATCTTCCTGAAATTGATTTCGGTGGTGCCGAGGACTGATTGGCCTCCGAAGAACTGATACTGAGCACCCACGGTTTTAATGCCCTTGGCGGTACGATGAGCTTTGAGAAAATCAGAAAACACGGTCTGCGGATCTACTTTTGTCATAATATTATAGTGAATTCGCCTTCCAGAACCGGCCCGATTTCAACTACATAGCCATGGTATTATAATTTAATTATAACGCGATAGGAATTTGCGCATCCATTCGTTGAAACACTGACTCAGGTGGTCTATCTATCGGGCAGGCTTTAAACGGAGGAAGTGAATGAAACTCTTCAATGCAATTCCAGTAGTTGCCGTCCTGATTGCGGGACTGATCGGTACCCAAACCGCCTTTTGTGATGGCGGTGGCGGTTATGAAAGCAACGGCAACGAGGGCAATGGCACTGCTGAAGCGCTTTTGCTCGATTGGGAAACTCTTGCTGATTTGGAAAATAATTTAGAGCAAGACGACGGCGACATCACCGAACATGTGATCGGCGGAGGCATCGAAGGACATTGACTTGCTGTAAGCGGAAATAAAAAACCCCACATCGTAGGAGCCTCAGGTGGAACTGAGGTCGGATGTAGGGCAGGTCTGGTAACCCTGCCCATCTCATATCCCAAGCCTACAAAGTTGTGAAGAGTGAACTCATCATTCTGGCTAAGTGCTGGAAAGGGATAGCTATATGCTAAAAATGGGCAGTGTTTTGTCTTTTTGCCTCTTAGGTGCGCTGAGCGCTGGTTGCGGGAGCGATCCCGATTCTTTTCGACGCGCTACTGAAACGGCCTCGGATGTCGCTGGCATCCCGGGCGTTCACCTTGAATATCGGGACGGCAGTGCTGAAGCCCGAGTGATCGCTGACGCCCGCCCTAATGAATACAAAGTGGTACTTCGATGGCTGTGGGAGCGGCCGCTCGACGGCTTTTTTGTCATCACTCGTTTCGAGGCGGATAAACCGGAATCCAAACAGATCGTTGCGACTCTTTCTTCGAATGTGTTTGAGACCAGTGATCCGTCGCATGTGGAACCCGGTCACACCTATTTCTATCAGGTTGAAGCTCGAGACATTCACGGAAACCGTGAGGCGGTGGGCAGCCCCCGAGCGGAGATTCCCCTCGATTTTGTCATTTCAGGAACCATCGACGGTCGCACCCTTCGGCACCACACGAGCGATGAAACCAGGAATATCCGGATTGCAGGCTATCACCGCATTTTTTTTGAATCCGGTGCTGTTTTACGCCATTTTGACTACGATCTTGTTTTGCAATCAAATGAGATCATCTCGGATGGCGCTCAGATCGAGAGCTTTCCCGAGACCTCGAAAGCCGACCTCAACCAGAATGGAAAAAACGCAGGGCACGTACAGGTCCTGGCAAAATTCGGCAGCGGCTCACTCGAAATAGTTTCGCGGGGACAAGCCGGCGGCGATGGACCCAGAGGAAGCGATGGCGCAACAGGCGCTCAAGGGCCCAGGGGCGCCGATGCAGAAACTTACCTCAGTGGCGGTTGCGCACGCTTTCATGCGGACTGGCCTTCAAACCTGGGAGAGAGCTGTTCAACCAGATGCAGCGCCAACGCCACCTCAGGCGGTCAGGGAATTCAAGGCGGGGCCGCAGGCTCCGGACACCCTGGAAAGAAGGGTGGCGATACGGGGGTCGTTCATGTGCAGATCACAGACGCCTCTGAGCTCAAATTAGAGCCCAAAATTATTCCAGGAACTGGCGGTAAGGGGGGCGATCCCGGAACTCCTGGAGCCGGCGGTCCAGGCGGACTACCGGGCGATTCACGAGGTAAGTGCGGCTCCCCTACCTCGGGACCAGCCGGATTGACAGGAGTGACCGCCGATCCCGGAGCTCCTGGTCCAAACGGCACTTTTTCCCCTGTGTGCGTTGAACTCGGCCCTCATCGCAAAGACTGCAAATAACCATTCAAACCAACTTTATTGGAGAAAACATGTCTAAATTCAATCATTCAAAACATCTTGTATCAGCCTGCCTCTTAATCGTCAGCCTCTTCGCGGGTTGCAGCCGTGAAAACGCCGGAACAGAACCGAGCTTCTCGCCTCGCTACGAAGCCTCGACGCCGCTCAGAGAGATTCAAGAGACAATATTCTCGTATCAGATGGCTCAAGCCATTGACGATGTTCAAAATCCGGCCGTACTCGGACAACTCCTCGTTGCCTCTATGGAACAGAACAATCAGGAGAGTTCAGACAATGATTATTTTTCGCGCCTTTTGAAACTGGATAAAGACCAGATCATTGAGGCCGCCGGTTTTGTCGTCGGCAATAAGCAAGCGCCGGCAAGACTCGCCCTGGATAGCGTCGACATTCTGGGAAGCGTGCCCAGCGCTCTTGATCTTTTGCAACTCATAGAAAGGGCAAAAAGCAATCTCAGAACGCTGAGTCTGGATGCGGCCCAAATAAAATTTGAGAAAGCTCTCTTTCCTTTTCAGAAGAACATCCTCAACCATGTTCACAAATCCTATCAGGAGCTCGAGGCCTCGGGTTACCGCAAGAAGGTAGACAGGATTATTGACGTCGGCCTCGGCAAGGCGAAAGTGAAGATCAATGCGTCAGTCGGTGAGATGGCCGAGGACCTTCCGAAAGACCTCAGAATGTTCACCGATATTCGTGATCTTCTGAAAATTCTGGACCAGGAATCCGGCAAGAATTCAAAAACCGACGTCAGCAGAGTTATTAGCCGTCTGGCGCGTTTTTCAAACGAGGATATCAAGGTCACGCGGGAAAACGTGCGTGAGCTTGTCAGCAAGAGCGAACTCAGCGCAGACGAAAAACTAAGTCAGTATTCGTCGGCAATCAGGAAGGTGGACGCCGCCATTGGCCTCGGGGGTATCATCGTCGGAAAAATTCTCGACAAGCCCGAGGAAGCGCGGAAACTCGTCACGATCGCAACCGGGGTGATGAAGATCATCAAAACCAGCTCGGATTTCAACGTCGGGAAAATCGGTGCACAACTTGCTACTGGGGACATGGTCGGCGCGGTGGCTGACGTTCTGGGTGGTCTGCTTGCGTCTGGACCCACGATCGAGGAGAGCCGTCACCAGCAAGTAATGGAGGCGCTTGAGATGATCCGCATGGATATCGCCCAGTTCAGCGCCGAGGTAAGCAGACGATTCGATGCCGTGGATTCCAAGCTTTCAATCATCAGCAATGATTTGTCGACTCTTCTCCAGGAGGTGGGAAAAGCCAACGCGAGCCTGGCGGATATTCAAAGTCAGGTGACGGCCCTTTCCATGAAGGTCGACACGGTTGCTCTCATGATGCTTCTGGGACTGAACGATATCATGGATCTTCAATTCAGTCGTGATTACAGCCAATGTCTCGGGCTCCTCTCGCAAACCGCGCAGCAGGTCGCCACTACGGAGGCCTATGTGCTCGGGTGTCTGGACGCGTTTCAACAAAGAGCTTATGTGTCCTCCCGGACCCCCACCAGAACCGGAAAGCTACTGCCAGGCGCGAGCGCTGAAGAAAAACTCCGGATTCTGGCGGAAGCCCCCACGGAGCTCGCGCTCGCTCCGCTGATGGCGATGGTGAAAGAATACACAGGATCCAGAACGGCCTATGAGGTCATTAATCCGAAGGACTTCGTCATGGGCGCTCAGAGCTATCTCGAAATGTCTCGCATTCATTACAAGATGCTTTCCACCTCACCCCAGGCAAAAAAAGCCAGAGCGCAGGCCGTCGAGCAGATGGCGGCACTCGGGCGATCATTTCGTGAGGCACTCGCATTCATGGGCCAGACAGACGTCATTGAGCGTCTCCTGTCTGTCTACGAAACAGAACTTTACGGCTACATGGGTGACCTCGACGCCCGGCGTATCGCGGAGATTCAACTCATGCGCGAGATGTTGGACCAGATATTCAGGATCACGCGTTCGACTGAGCGCTTCAGTGACCTGAGGCTCTTGTCTTTATTCTCGGGCGAAGGGAAAGGCTTCTTCACTCCGACTGAACTCCGGAGCTTTGGCACAGAGTGCGCCTCTCTGGAAGAATCTCCAGATGCGCTGGAACCGAAGAAAACAGCGTTTCGCGCGCGCGCGCTTCAATCAATCGCTCTCATGCGATCTGTGATCTTTGATCTGAAAGTGCGTGGCGAAAGCCGGCCACCACGATCCATGGTCGATGACACTCTGGAAAAAATACCCGCTTTCGTCGCACTGAAGGAATAGCGGGCTGGCGGCAATTTCGCGGAAAGAATCTCAGGAAACGCTCTTCCCCAACACGCCGCCCAAACCCTGAACAAACGAGCGCATTCTGGCTTCGAACTCGGGAATTACGGAATCCTTCACCTCTGGCAGTTTCAGGAGGGCTTCACCCCAGGCACGGAGCTTCGGCATACCTTCCCAATGTTCATCGTTCGCCAATTCCTTGAAGAGGAACAGTCGCATGAACAAGGGCGCAAAAGTGCTGTCCACCAATGAGAATTCGGAACCGCGAAAATAGGGTCCGGAACTCACTACTTTTTCCACTCGAGCCAGAGCCGCGAAGAGTTCGTTCTTCGCGGAATCGAGATTCGCACGGCTCTCTGCCGTGTAAATGCCGTATTGCATCCCGAGAAGCTCCGATCCGTACTCAATCCAGGCACGCTCAAGAGCCTTTTGCAAAGGATCTGAGGAATGCAAAGGCGTCCCGATGGTTTCGTCGATGTATTCATTGATGACGGCGGACTCAAATACCGCAACCGGTTCAGGAGCCTTGCCATGCACCAGAAGAACCGGCACCTTGCCCAAGGGCGAAGCCTTTGCAAACCATGCCGGGGGGTTCTCTAGATCTTGAATGAAGGTCAATTCAAATGGCGCGCCCTTGTGCTTGAGCGTGATCACCGAACGTTGAACAAAAGGACATAACGGGAAACTGATCAGTTGGAGCTTCATAGGGGAACTCTAGCTCAGATTTTGAACATTTTTCCTGAATTTTTTCGCGAAAATGCCGTCTTTGAACAGCCATTTGCTTATTGCTCTTACGGTGCGCTTTCGTTTCCCTGATAATCCACGGAAGTAATCGCATATCGAGTCGTCCCGCCGGGGTCGCCGGCCCAATCAACGTATTTCGCGGTTCCCTTGGGCACGGATACAATCCGGGTCTGTTGAACGACAGGCGGAACGCCGCCGTCCCGAGAGTAAATGTTGTAGTGCCTTATCAGCGTCGAATCGGCAGGCTCAGTCCAAGTCAGGGTGTACTGTCCCGCCGCCGTTGCAGGCGCTTGTTGATGAGCATAGCTGAAATCAGATGGAGCGGCTGGTGAGGTGATATAAAAAGGCATTTTTCGGCCGGGCTGCGCGGGATACGAAGTTTCCATTGCCTGTGATATCACCGTGCCGGAGCCATCCAGCGTCACCTTCCAGGTATTGCTTAGCGTGTGACTTTCCAGTCCGCTGTGCTCGAGCGAGGTGATGGCGTAATACAGGGTCGTGTTATTTGCCTGCGATACGTCAAATGCCCAGGATGTTTCAGTCCAAGTCCCGCATTCGTTCACTCCTGAGCAGTTATTGTAATCAGTCGTACCGACGGGGCTCCAATTGGTGTTGTCGCTCGATCTCCAGATTCGGAACAGTTTGACCTCACGGGGGGATGGCGGTCGATCCGCTGTCTCGTTTGGCCATCCTCGTTTCGAGTAGGTCCTGGGATTCGTATGATTCGGGCTTCCTATCGTACCCTGGTTGAAATCCCAGGTGATCCGGACATTCGACCCGCTTTTTGAGGCACTCTTGATTTCCGGAGGATACGGATAGTAGGCTACGGCCCAGAAGATGTCAGGACGATTGTCGTAAGTCCCGATCTTTGAATTCAGAAATGTGGAGTGGAACGCGATTTTCGTCCCATCCGGGCTTTGCGCAGGCCTGGGAATTGAATTGTACTCGAAGCTGGATCCGGCGTAGGTGCCGCCGTTGTTATATAGAGTATGAGTGAACGCGACAACTGTCGTAGTTGCCTCGTCCGAACGATTCGCGGTATAGACCTTATCGCCGCTGTAGTCGCTTCCGCTCGCTCCGAAAGAGCTCACGAACCAGTCGCTCCATCCATGCCAGTCATTGTGCTGAACGCCGCCGATCCCGAAGGCGTTTTTGTAGATTGTGTGTGTGGTTAAATCCTCGATTCCAGGACTGATCGGATTGGCGTCGCCATCGGAATACAACATGTATTTTCCCCAGCGATCCGGCTGATTGTGACTCCAGTAATGCGAGACTGGATATGGCTTGATTCCGTATCCGGAGTTTTCCGGACCCGCCTCTCCAAAGTCATAAGGCGCGCTTCGATCAGGAGTATGAAGAGGTCCACCTGAAACATCCGAACCCGTTAATTGAGCCTTCCACCAGGTACTTGATCCGGAAGGCATGAAGAAATACCGGTAAATACTGTCAGGAAACAGCAGGAGGAATGCCTGGGCGCTGTGGTAAGTGACGATGTTCTCGGGAGTTGTCCCCCAATAAGCCCCGTCGTGTCCGAAGTTGATCGAATAACCATTCGCCAGGTCCTGGGTGGCAGCGGCATCGGGATATACAGTTGCAGGATAGTTATAATAAACTCCAGTTGTGTAAGACTGTGTCGCCAAGATCTTCTTTCCGTCCTGCGATAATCCGTTCGAGTAAAGCTTCATCGCGACTGCTGTGCCGAAGTTGATATGTGAGGATTTTGTTATGCCGGTGTCCGATACGACAGCCTTATAGAGGGTGTCCGCCGCCACGCCGGTGTTTCCTGCCCTGGTTCTTCCGAACATGTAATACGTATCTTCCAAAATCGGCGACCAGGGGAACCAGTTGGTCTGCTCATCCACTCGTGAAGGTCCATCAATGACCGGACGCAGAAGACTTCCGTCCGTGTTAGCCAGCATCCACGCCGTCCGGCCGTCCAATCCGGTGTAGGCTCCGGTGAACACCTTGAGGGCGTCGGACATCACGAGGCCGTACGCCATGCGCTTACCATTTGCCGACCACGGGGTCAGCGCGATGTCGGCGTGATAAGTGCTCGAAACGGCCGGAGTATTGCTCATCCGCCAGACTTCGTGGCCGGTTGTCACATCCGTGTAGGACAGTGTCTGCGGTTGCCAAAGATACGGGTTCGATGATTCCGCTGTCGTGTAGGTGTTTGTTCGCTGTCTGGCCTTGCGTGAAGTCATCTCGTTGAGATTTTCAACTGCCGGAGGAAATTGGACTGTGACTATTGCGCTGATTGGCGCGGTTGATATGTCCTGGATGGAAATCACCCGTCCGCATCCGGAAATGATTCCAGCGCAAATTGATAGAGCGATAATTAACCTGAGTGCCGTGACCTGCAAAGGCCTTCTCCCGAGTTCGATATATAGAGTTTCGGCTTCTTGAGAGCAGGAGAATAGCTGTGTCCAGCTTGACCACTGACGCAAATTAAAGAGCGCAGTCTGTCAGTTCTGACACACTACTCGCGCTCCCCGGTTCATTTCATAATTAAGTGGAATAAATTGGGGGACTTTTTGCGGCAACGAATAGCTGTGCAAGCTTCTGTTTGTGCACTCATCCTATCGAGTTTGTTTTCCGGCTGCAGCCGGGAGGTCATTCTAAGCAGCGGCGTGGATCTTACCCCGGAACTTACTGAAGATAGCGCACCTCCGATCCCTCCCACTCCTCCGGATTCCATTGCCCCGACGGTGAACGCGTTCAGCATGCCGAGCACTTCGGGATCCCTTATCGTTTCCATCAACGAGTTGACCGTGACCGACAACGTGGCAGTCACCGGATATAAGATCACTGAAAGCGCCACCGCCCCCTTGCCCAACGCCTCAGGCTGGTCCCCGACCCAGCCCACCCAATATGTCTTTTCCGCTTCGGGATCCAGGACCGCTTACGCCTGGGCCAAAGATGTGGCGGGAAATGTCTCGAGCAGTCTTAGTGCCGCCATCACAATCACTCTTCCCCCTTCCGCACCGATCACCACCTGCGGTTACCTGAACCAGGCGAACACGACTTACATCCTGCAGAATGACGTTTCTTCGGAAGGAACCTGCTTTTTCATCATCGCTCAGGGAGTGGTCCTCGATCTGAACGGACATACGGTTACCTATGACAACGCCGCCCCGCTCTCGGTCGCGAACGGAGATTTTGAAAACGCAGACACATGGGATCTTTCTTCCGCACCCGATGCCGCCATTGTGCCTGGAAGTTTCGTGAAGCCGGTCACTCTGTTTTCTGGCAGCCAGTCATTGCGATTCAACGTTCCGAATGTGAACCAATCCATATCCTCGACCTCGCCACTGGCACTGGAACCGAACACGACCTACTCGCTTTCAGCCATGATGTACAACCAGGTGAGCGACCCCGCAACTCTCTATGTGGAACTTGCGGGAACGGCCATTCGCGCGAGCAAAACCGGCAAGACCTGGCGCGGATTCCAGTATACCTCTGTTACATTCACCACCGGTGCAAACCCCGACCCCGTTACCATTGTGGCCGGACTGGGTGACGCCAGCACTGGCGGAACAGGCTCCGTCTACATCGATGACATTCGTATTCAGCGAACGCGTGTCGCTGGCGTGGCCGTCGGACCGGCTTCCTGGCAGGGAACTTCGGTCATTTCGGACGTCATCCAATTCGGTAACGCCGAGTATTCCACGATCCGCAATGGCACGATTCAACAGGGACAGAGTAAATCAGACTGGGCCAACGCCATCAGAATCATGGAAAACTCCGGAACTGGCTGGAAGGTCCACGATCTGACCTTGCGTGCGGACGGCGCAAACAGCAAAGCAATCAAATCAACCAACGGTAGAAACGTGCAAATCTACGGTAACCAGATCTACAACCCGCAACGGGCCATCATCTCGCGTGATGCGTTTGACGGTGCAGCCGTGCACATTGACTACAATGGTTATGGAAACTCGATTTACAATAATACGATTCATGAAGGCGTTCAAACCGGTATCAAGCTGTCACAAACCGCCGGTCAGACTCAGAATGAGGTATTTGGAAATTCGATCACGCTCCAGACACGCTACACGAATGACTTCGCCATCGTGGCCGGAGGCTCGAAGATTTACAACAATACCATCAACTGCGGGTCCGGAAGCAATAGCTGCCGAGGGCTGGGCATCGGCGGTACCGGCACGGTTATTTTCAACAACGTCGTGACGGTGCAGGAGCTGGAACGGAACCAGGAGTACAACGGCTGTTCACTGGGTGGAGCCTATGGCATGCAGATGGAAGCGGACAGTCACGATCTCGACGTGTACGGAAACACCGTGACCGCGAACGCGGGGGAATGTGAAGCGTATGCTTTCCGGGCGAACCCCAAGGCGGAAAACGGCACATACAGTTCGAACAATGCGATTCATGACAATACGTTCATCGCTGTTGCCAGCGGTACTGCGAGGGCGGCCACCATCAAATACAGCGCCTTGAGCACCGAAGACGTGAACGTTCATCATAACGTTTTCCGCACGAATCACCGCTGGATCTTCGTCGATGGTGGCGGTCCGGTCGTGAACCCGAGCTTCACAGGGAACCACTGGGAAACGACAGGAACACTCCCCTCACCATTTCAGCCTTTCGAGGTCTTTACATGGGCTGACAGCCACTTTACTGGCACCTTTTATGGCAACACTTATGGATCGGGTGATCAGGCACGCTTTGAAAACGAAGGCTTCAGGTCTTCCGCCGGGATGACGCTGGATCCTTTGTCGAGCATGGGCGTGGCGCCGTGAGGAAGGGGCATTGATTTTCGCAAGATGATCCACGTTGGACAATGACCGATCCGGTAAGTTAATGTCCTGGTGCTTGAAACCTGAAAAGACCCTGCTATTACCTTTGCTTCTGCTGTTTTTTACAGCCTGCGCTACACCGCCACTGCCTCCGCGGAGCACTACGGGCGCTTCCATGCCCTCCTGTCGGACAAAACTTGAAGTCGCTCCGGGCAGTCCTCTCGAACTGGCCTTCGTGAGCGATACGCAAGAGCCGATCTGGCTCGAAAAATTATGGCTCAAGACGGATAACAATCGGCACGTCACCCGACGACTCTTCGAGTCTATTGCCAGGACTCGGCCTCTCGCGCTTTTCCATGGAGGCGATTTGGTCGCCTCGGGATCGTCCGCCTCGGATTGGAGAGGATTCTGGGAAGCGTTTGCTCCGGTAAATGCAGCAGGCACGCCGTTTTTCGCGACCCCGGGAAATCACGAGTATCTGTTCTGGAGCGGGCGTGGAAAGCGCCATTTTCAGGAACAGTTCGCCGCAAACGGGTGCACCTTCCAATCCATTGGAATCGGAAATGTCACGGTACTCCTCGTGAACAGCAATTTCTCGAAAATGAGCGAACAGGAAGCAGCCGACCAGGACCGCTGGTTACTCGCTGAACTTGCTGCATTGGAGGCCGATCCTCACATGGAAGCGGGAATCCTCATTACCCATTATTCTCCCTTCACGAATAGCACGATCGTGTCCCCCTCGCAGGAAGTGAAAAACAGAATCGTGCCGCCGTTCCTCAAGTCCGGGAAGATGCGGCTTTTCCTGAGCGGTCATGCGCATACGTTTGAGCGCTTTACCGAAAGTGGGAAGCAGTTTCTGGTGATCGGCGGAGGCGGAGGCCTGCTTCAATCTCTTCGCGCCGGTGGACGAGGGTTCTTTCACTACCTTCATGTGAAAATGAGTCAGGGACAGCTTTCGACAATTGTCCGGAAGTACGACAGCAAATCGGACGATTTCAGCGAGACTCTGTGATCACTGACTCGTCGATCTCAGCGCACCAACTCAAGGAGCATCGCGAGCGCCGGCATCAAAATCGACCCGACCATCGCCTCGCCCGCTATCAGTCCGGAAGCCACTGGTGTCGCATACAATAAGAACGTTCCGTCTGCTTTTTGAGAAAATTTGTGCCAGACGGCTGAAATCACGCTTCCCAGAGCAATGGCAATATTCAAGGACGCGGGCAGGATCAACGCAAAGCCCAGCGCGGATGGAATCGGAATCCACCAGAAGCGGCTCACATCATTTCCTTTTGAATCGCGTTTGCGGACAGCCAGGAGAAGTTCAAACAAGATTCCAATCGCGATTGCGATCAGGGAAGCCGTCATGGCGCCACGGGGCAGATATTGAAGCCCCTGCTCCATCACGATCGCAAGAGTGGCGATTTTCAATCCGGTCGGGGCCGCAAGCTGACCGGGATTCAAGCCAACTCCGTAGGTCTTCTCAAGCATGTTGAACATCAGAGGAGTCAGCAGCGCTCCCACGGGAATAATGATCAGCTGAGCAAGAATGAGCGTCGAGAAGCGTCCGCCGAGGCGTTTTGCCACCCAGAACGCGGGCACGACGTTTTCGGAAGAAGCCTGCGGGTTCGCGCTGATGTAGGCGGCGCTCAGGTTTGAACGGATTTGGGTGGGCCAGAGAAGTCCGAAAATAAACTGGGTGGCGTTGGCCATCAACGAAACCGGGCCTGAGCCGGTGATGGCCAATACGCGCAAGCCTGCGATAATCAGGATGGGCTGAATGGCAATGGCAAGCAGCACCTGTGTCCAAGGCATCGAAAACCAGGAACTGGTCAGCCATACCAGAAGCACCACGCTGACACTGATGCCGGTAGCCGTCCACCAGACGGGAATCTCTTCATCAGCCAAAGAGGGCTCTTCCTCCTCTTTTGAAACGTCCCCGAGCTTGCGGTCCCAAATGTTTTTGACAACGGAAATCAAAACACTCGTTAAAGCCGCGGAGATCATCATTGCCGTCGCAGGCCACATCATCCACTGCACCACATACTTGAAATGAGAGGTGGACTGAACGTACTCGGTCGCCTTGCCACAGTTCGCGGTCAGGAAATCCAGCGCCGCCGTTTTTTCGGGGCCCCCAAGAGTACCCACATTACCCAGCGTTGCCAGGCACGTGTCGAAATGGCTTGAGGCTACTCCGGAAAGCGCCGCGTACATGGCCGCTGTTTCGCCGAAAGAATTGACGATCCAGGTTCCAAGCAAACCTGAAAGTCCGACGGACAAGGGCACCAGCATCCCGAGGCCGATGGCCGCAAGCTCAAGCCCCAGGGAGATGTTCAAGGCGGGATTACCCACGATGGGGTGGATGACACCGAGTCCGTCACGCAGGAAAGTGAGAAAGCCGGCTCCGGCCGTACTCATCGTCAAAACGTCACGCTTCACCTTCGTGGCGGCACTTGCGTTAGGATCAGTCAGCGTTTGAGCAACACTCAGCGTGGCCTTGGGGCCGGGCCACGGGAGCGAGCGATCCTTCAAGATGGCACGTCGCGGGAGGATCCCCATGAACACGCCGAGATTCGCGGACAAAAACAGCCAGACGAACATCTGCCAGGTTGTCGGATTGAAGCCGATGTCCCTTTTGAAAACGGTCTGGATATAATAGAAAGCCGCCAGAATGACGACCATGAAAGCGATCCCCGAGACCATCGCGATCATGCTCTGAATGATGTTGAGCTGAATGGCCAGTGCCTGGCCGTTCACCCGCTTACCGAGAACGTAAGCTGCGAGAAACATCCCTCCCATGGTGAGGTCCACGCTCTGACCCAACTTCAACGTCACATACGGAGTGGCCGCAGACGCAAGTGTACACAGAAGGGTCCCCAACAACAGCAAACGCCAGTTCAACTCTTTCATTCTGCGAATCTGTCAGAGAAACCGCCCGAATTCAATTCACTTCAAGCGCTGTCAGCAATGGTGAGATTACCGAAAGATAAGTTTACCTGAGAACGTCCTGGGTCCGGTCAAACGACGTGACGTATGGAGAAATCAGGTAATTGTGCGCATTGGCGTCCCAATAAATACGAGGCGCGCTCTGAACTCGAACCGGATCCCAGCCAGCAATTCGCCAGGCCGATGAACTCGTGGATTTCAGCTGCTTCACCGTTTTTGAAAGTCCCGGAAGCCACGTGTTTCAGTTTGCGCATGGGAATGAAAGCTCCCGCCGAGCCCCACCCATAATAATGAAAGCCGATGCCAGTCGCCGAACGAAGAGCCTCACTTCGACTGGCAGTATGGACCCGCAGCAACCGGCAATAGAACTGGTTGTTGGACTGTTCAATCCGATGGAGAGCCGGGGCCATGAACCGCGCTTCAGCTGAAGCGGTACAATCTTCCGTGAAACTGCTCAAGGGCCGGCAACCTGAAAACTCAGGGCTGCCATTTGGCGTCAAGCACAAAAGGTCTTGATATTACACCATAAAGCGACAGCATTGAACGCGCTCTCCCCGTCTTGATAACCCGCAAGGGGTACCGCAGTTGCAGCATCAAAGGGCATGCGCAAATTCAACCCCGCAACGGCCCTGTTCTTGATCGCGTTATCTTTTGTTGGAGCCAGCGGCTGCGCCTCCGGCCCCAAGGCCAGAATCGTCCAAACCGAAAAAGAAATACTGAACTCGATCGGCACGGCGAGAGAGGAGCCTGACGCTCGCCTGGAAGCAATCGAGGTGGCGCAAGACTATTGCGAACGAAGAGGCCGGGAAACTGTTTTCGAAGAACGGGGGCTTCAACAGGATCCTGACAAGGACGACGGCATTGATCCGAAAAAAATTCCTGTTATCGGCAAAGTTTTCAAAGGGAGTGACAAAAGCCAGGTTGTCTTGAGTTTCCGTTGTGTTCGGGAAAAGGCAGCCTAGGAGGCTTATATCGTTTAGGCTTTTCCTCGAATAATCCGATAGATACCTAATGAGGTATTGCACCAGCGTTCTCGCAAAACTGACCGTTGTACTGCGCGGTTTACCATGATGCATCGCTCCCTGAAGCTCCTGCGGATCAGCGAAGACGAACGGGAACTCAAGAGCCGGACGCGGCTTCTGCGGCTCTATTTGAGTAAACATCTTTTTCCTGGGTTGACGGCCGTTTTATTTATCGGACTCGCGCTATTATCGGCAACAATTGCTTACAAATGGACTTTTGTCACACCGCTACAACCGGCGGGCGGCGGCGTCATGGAAACACGCGATTGGCTGATGTTCTGGGCCTTCTTCCTGGTACTGACGCTGGGATTTGGGGCCGCTGGGTTCGCGTTTGCGCGGGGGCTTTTCAAAGACCCCATTCTTGCTTGGCTCCTCCATCCTCATGACTTTGTGTTCGCTCCGGGAACAATTCAGAGTGCCGTTTATCTTTCCAGCGACAGCGGCAGAAGAACGTTCAGCCGCATGCGCGCCACCGTCAAGGCTGAGGCAAAAGCGGAAGAATTGAACGCTTTTCTGATGGAAGATTTTTCTAGCGACGCCTGGATTTTTGGCCGCTCGCAGAATCTTGCTCTGCCCGTTTATGTTCTGATCTCCAGGAAAGGGCGCTCCCGCGCGGCTCTCGTCGGAATCTCAGCCGCGGCGATCGATCGGGCGATGGCGAAGGTTCACGCGCGCCGTTAGATAGCCAGACCTCCGCTAACGAACCGCGCGGTATCCACCAGGCGACCCATTTTTGGAAAATACGATTTGCCAAACTTGCTGGTGGCGCCCTTTGAAGGATCCCGCTGAACTCAGAAGATAATACTTCCACATGCGAAAAAAACGATCGCCATAGCGACCTCGCAATTTATTCCAGCTCCTGTTGAAGTTATCGAACCAGGATCTCAAAGTGGGATCATAATCCTTTGCTATGTTATGGATGTCTTCAGTCACGAAGAACCCCTCTGCAGCTGCGCTGATTTGACTCATCGATGGAATCACGGAGTTCGGAAAAATGTACTTACCCAGCCACTGACTCGTCGTTACCTGTGCAACGTTATTGCCGATCGTATGCAAAAGGAAGGACCCGCCGTCATTCAAGCACCGGTGGACGATTGCCATGTAAGCCCGATAATTCTTGTGGCCCACATGCTCAAACATGCCGATCGAGACCACGTGGTCGAATTTTTCGTTAATGTCTCTGAAGTCCTGAAGTCTCAACTCAACGGGCAATCCCTGACACATCTCCCGGCCAAGTGATACCTGCTCACGGGAAACAGTCACACCCACTACATGAGCTCCATACGCTTCCGCGGCGTATTTCGCAAAACCGCCCCAACCACAGCCAATATCGAGCACGCGATCGCCAGGCCTTATTCCGATTTTTCGGCAGACAAGGTCCAACTTCGCCTCCTGCGCCTCGTCGAGATTTTTCGCTCCGTTCCAGTAACCGCAACTATACACCATGCGTTTATCCAACATGGAACGGTACAGCTCGTTTCCAAGGTCATAGTGTCTCTCTCCGACTGCAAATGCCCTGGATTTGTTCCCGATATTTAAAACTTTTGCCCTGAGCGCATGGAATGCGATTTTCCAGTTTTTAACTTTCTCCTCTGCGTCAGACTTCAAGACCTGGCAAAAGAACTCATCCAGTTTCTCGCAGTCCCACCATCCGTCCATGTAGGATTCCCCGAGTCCCAGTGCTCCGTCGCTCAGGACTCTTCGATAGAAACGTTCGTCCTTGATTCTGAGATCGCAAGGCTGATCCCCACTTGTTCCGATACCCGCGCTGTCCAAGATCTCGTGAATGATTCTTTTTGCATTCTGATCGCCCATGGCATGCCCCCCGCATAAAATCGCCGCGAAAGCAGCTGCAATAAGCGTGGCAGAAATGCTTTGACGCCATACAGTACCCATCGGAGGACCTTTCCTCATGAAAATAGCGATCACCGGCGCCACAGGGCTGATCGGAACCAAACTCGCCCAGTCCCTTTTTATCGAGGGCCACGAACTCATCCTGCTCGCGCGAAAACCAAGTGCCGCAGAGCTCGCTACAGGCGTGCCGTGTCAAACAGCCTCCTGGTCTACTGACCTGCAGAATCATGCTCTAACCGAGATTTTGCGCCAGTGTGAGGCGGTCGTGAATCTCGCAGGAGAACCTGTGAGCGAGGGCCGCTGGAGCCGTGAAAAGAAAAAGCGCATTTACAATTCGAGAATCAACGGAACCCGGCAGCTCGCTCAGTTAATCCGTGAGCTCCCGTCGGCTTCGCGACCACGCATTTTCATCTCGGCTTCCGGAATCGGCATTTACGGAAATCGCGGGGATGAACTTCTGACCGAGTATTCGGCTATATCATCCAGTCCTGCTCACGAGGATTTCCTGGCGGATGTCTGCCGTGATTGGGAAGAGGCAGCACTCTCACCAATCGATGGAGTCCGCTCCTCCAGTGTCCGGTTCGGGGTGGTCTTCGCATCTTCGGGGGGCGCGTTGGAAAAAATACTTCCACCCTTCCGCGCCGGATTGGGCGGGACGATCGGAAACGGTCATCATTGGATGAGCTGGATTCACGTGGAGGATGCCGTTGCAGCGGTTCTCAAGGTTATCAAGGATCCAAAACTGAGCGGCGCCATCAATATCTGCAGCCCGGAACCTG
Source organism: Bdellovibrionales bacterium GWB1_55_8 (assembly GCA_001769835.1). Classification (GTDB taxonomy): domain Bacteria; phylum Bdellovibrionota; class UBA1018; order UBA1018; family UBA1018; genus GWB1-55-8. Next base: position 19,643 of record MEPR01000061.1, on the reverse strand, counting down.
CACGGAACAGCGAATTCACGCGAGTTCTCGCCAGCAGCGTGCGGCGGCCAGCGATATTCCCCCTCCCTTTTCCTGCGCTCAAGGCGCTTTTCGGAGAGAAGGCCTCCATTTTGACCGCGAGCCAGCGCGTATTGCCAAAAAAACTTCTTGATAACGGATTTCTTTTCAAGCACCCATCGCTCTTTGGCGCGCTCAACGACCTGGTGTCAGCCGAGGTGCTCGATACATTCCAATGGGTGCCAAAAAAGACCAACGAGGTCTTTGACTTTTTTTCCGATGAGCGGAATCTCGAGCGAATCACCCCCCCTTGGCTGAATTTCAAGGTTCTCGGAAAATCCGACCCTCAAATCAAAGCGGGCACCAGAATCCGTTACTCGCTTCGGTTGCGGCACCTGCCATTGAAATGGGATTCAGTGATAGATCTCTGGGAACCCAATCAGCGTTTTCGGGACGTGCAGATTCGCGGGCCTTATCAATTTTGGGAACATACCCACGCGTTCACCCCGGTTAAAAATGGCGTTCATGATGGTACTTGGGTGCAGGATAGGGTTCGGTATCGCCTGCCTCTTGGGGTCCTTGGTGAAGTGGTAGCAGCCCGCGTGCGGAAAGACCTTCTCCATATATTCGCCTATAGAAAACAGGTCATTCGTGAATTGTTAAGCTGACAGGAGCCAAATCCTCGATTCATTACAAAGACCTAAACAGAATCCGGCAGTCGCCCATGAACGCGAGTATAATAGATATTCGAGAGGTATTTTGTATGCTTCCTCTACTTGCAATTGGTGCAGCGGTTACGGGAACCCTTTTATTGGGAGCGGCTTCGGCATCCGGTGCCGGACGTACACGACAGAAGTCACAGAAGTCCGAGGCACAAAATCAGAAGGCGCCAACGCCTGAGGCTTATCTCGTGGTCCCCATCAACGGCACTGAACAGCCCGGAAAACAAACGGAACGACTTTCCGCATTGGAATCGGTTCGAAAGTTCATCTTCTAATTTCCGCGCACCATGAGAAAAAACGTCCGCATCGGATTCCTGATTACTCCCGTAATTCTGGTTCTTGCCGCCGTCTCGCTGCATTTCTACTTTCACCACCACTCACCCGTGATTGCCGTCATTGATTCGGGACTCGATCTGTCGAAATTTCCAGAACTTAAAAACCGACTTGCCCCAGGTACGCGGCCGGAGGCCCTCACCGATTCGGCAGGTCACGGTTCGGAGATAGCATCCACTGCAGCCCGGCTTTGCGAAGAGTGCAAAATCCTTCCGGTAAAAATCACGGAAGAAGGCGGAAGCACCCAGCCTGACGATCTCGCAGCTGCAATCCGGTTTTCCGCGGAAATGGGCGCACGTGTGATCAATGTGTCACTGGGGCTCCACGGAAATTCAGCCGCGGTGACGACTCTTCATGAAGCGGTCAAGGCTGCTGCTCAATCAGGCATTTTGATTGTAGCCGCTGCCGGTGCTGGTCTGGCGAACCCGTTTCGACCCGAGCCGCTATCTCAAATATTTCCGCAGGCCTTCTCTGATGTGCTCGTGGTTGGATCGCCCGACCCCCTTTCGAACCACGGTCCTGAGATCGATCTCGCCGTGAAAGCGAAGTCTTCGAGTGCCGCAGCGGCCATGGTCAGTGGAATCGCGGCTAAAAGGATCCTTCGCGACTGGAACGTGACGCCCGGGCGACTTCGCCATGGGTTACGTCAGCAGACCACGCCTATCACCCCATTTGACTTCAACCGGATTGGCTATGGAATGTTATGCCCCGCAAGCACGACGCCCGCACGGTCAGACGTCGCGTTTCGCGCCTATGACACGCAAGCCGATTTCAGCATGGCAACGGATATTCGTGAAACGGGATGGAGTTGGGATTGCACCGGCAGCAGCGGCGGCGAACCGCCGCTCACGTCAAACACCCTGAAAAAAGGAAGGGCCCGAATCCAGTGGATCGAGCCCTTTTCCTTGAAAAATCCCGAATGTCGCTTACGGATTATCCTTGTCACGAACGAGGGGAAACGCCATCAGCTTTTCATCCGGTACGCGGATATTATCCGCTGATCGCCTGGAAGGCCTTTTTCAAAGGCTTCAAGACTTTCTTCACGTGAGCGCGCCTTCGGTTGAAGATACTTCCCAGCTTTTTCCTGGCCTTCTCAAGCTCAGGATACAGCTGAACCAGACTCGCGCGTTCTTTTGCAGGCTTGGCCAGGATTGTATTCACGAATGCCGTGAGCTGGAGCTGCTCTTTCCGATTTTTGAATGCGTCACCGTCGACAGCCTTGTCATCGAACATCTCCTTCAGAAGATCCCGAAGGATCGCGTGTCTGGCAACCTGAGCCAGACTCGCATTGCCCGCGTTTTCAAAAGCCAGCGCGGTGGTGACCTTGCCCGGCATGTCCCGGCCCATCACCTCGAAGGTGACCAGGCGTTCAGCAAGAGTTTGCGCCGAGTTCAGATCAGAATCGCTGATCGCGATCATGTATTTCGGAGCTCCTGCCTTGAACTGGTTGGCTTGCGACACCCGCAAACCGTCAAGCGAGGTCGTCTCGACGTTCTGCGCATATCGTGAAACAAGGGCGCCGGCCGCAGTCCTGGTGTCAACCGGTCCGCTGAATAGATTTCCGCCGGCGTCCATGAACTCAACCAAAGCGCGGGCGGTGAACTCATCCTGTGCCGCATGGAAGGCCGGAACGATCACCGACTTACCGGCGTACTTCAGCAGTACCTCCGAAGTCAGTTGGCCTTCGACACGAATGTCCCACAGATCGTAACTCAGACCCGCGAGAGCCGCCGCGGACTCCGAACGCTTTGCAACATCACCCGAACCGATGACCAGCAAACCGTTTGCCTCAGGCCGGAATGTCCAGCGTTTCGCGGAATTCACCGCGAATTCCCGACGTCCCAAAACCCAGGCGCCTTCCAGAATCTGAAGCTCAAAGCGCATCGCCTTGAATGCATCAGCCTCGGAGAAGGTGAATACAAACGAAGCGGCCTTCGATTCACCTGATTCGAGCTTTCCTAAAATGACCGATTCGGGTGAACCGATACGCGCGGCGCCATCGACGGCGATGAGGCGCACGGATACGTCCGACGCGGAAGCCTTGCTGCTTCCATTGCGAACCTGGACCCGGATTTCATTCTGCTGCTCAGGCATTGCGTATCCCGGAGCTTCCAGTGACGCTATGCCGTAAGGGAATCCTACGGTAAACGTCAGCGTTGTCTTACCCATGACTTTGCCGTCATGAACCACGCTCATCTGCGCGGACATCCTGGAACCTGGCTGGGCTTTGGGCGAAATTCTCAATCCACCCACAAGCGTCACCACGGACCTCGTCTGTCCCGGCAGTGGAACGAGGACATCTTTCGCGTTTTCCACGGTCAGCTCGCCAGAGATAGCGCTCAGATTCACCTCGACCGGTTTCCGCTGAGAAGCTTTTCCAAAGTTCTTCACCGCTACAGTAAGGAAAACCGCTTCTCCCGGAGCAAAGACGCCGTCGTCATTGGCATCGACCGGCACGCCGCCATCAAAAGCAAGTACCGCATTTCGCGTGAAGAAATCGACGCCTTGAGCATGGCCTTTCTCTTCTGCCGCGCTGTAGGCTTTCGGGTAGGTCTGTTCAAAGCCCTGGCGATTGCCATCGGCTTTCCCGCGGGCCAGCTCAGAAGCCACAGCTTCCGATTTGCCGCGCTCAAAACCTATCTTGTGGCCATCGCGCTTGCCTTCCGCTTTCCGTTCCGGCAACGCCGCTGAGTAAGCGTTATCAAATGCGGGACCGAACGCTTCAGCGTAGGCAGCCTTCGAGTTTGTATCATAAGCGGCGTCAAAAGCTGCTTTCTGAGCCTCCTTTTTGGCCGCAGTAAACTCCTTCGAGTAATCGCGGTTCAGATAATCCTCGAATGCCGGACCATACGCTTTGTCATAGGCAGCGCTGTAGTTCTCAGCATAGGTTCTCTCGTAAGCCTGCCCTGCTGATGTCGTGAAGCTTTCGTCGTAGATCCTGTTGTAAGTATCGTCCAGGACCGGATGCGGGTACGTTCTTCTCGGATTCCGATTTTCCCAACCGGTTGAACCGAAAAGTCGTGATACCGGCGCTCCCCTATTGGAGCTGGAACGGTTGGAAAGCACCTGATCCGAGAGTTCGGCGTTCATGAACTCCTCTTCCGCTTTCGCATAACCGTCACGCTGGCCCTTATCAGTACCTTCACGCGTGGCGCGATCAGCGCCCTGCGCGAAGCCTTCGACACGGCCCTTCTCATAGGCGCCGGAAGCTTTTCCAGAAGCAATGCCGTCTTTGTAACCAGTCGAATCGCCTTCGGCGAAGCCTGCCTCGTAACCTGCGGCCAGACCTTCGGCACGTCCGCGTTCACGCCCCTCGGCAAGACCCTTCGCTTTGCCATCTTCTAAGCCTTTGCGCGTCCCCTCGGCCTCGCCGATCCGGGAACCTTCCTCTTTGCCTGAGGCACGAGCCTGGGCAATACCTTCGGCGGTTCCCTTCTCCCTGCCTTCACGTTTTCCGGTTTCCTGGCCATCGCGCGCACCAGCAGAGCTTCCCTGGCGGGTCCCCTCGCGGACACCGTCACCTGAACCGTCCGCGCGTCCGTCTTCGGTTGCGATCGCTATTCCAGCACGAAGATTACTCTCGACCTGTGCGAGACGGCTTGCAGCCGCAGCAGCATCCTCTTCAGCACCTTGAACGACGATTGCCGCATGGTCGCGATCCCTGACCGAAAGCTGCACTTCGTAGTCAGCCTGCTGCACGACCTCTACCTGGCGATTGAAACGACGGGTGAGCTGCTGATTGTCATTGCTGAACTCCGCGATCCGATTGCGTTCGTTCTGACTCGCCTGGCGGTTGTCCTGAATGGATTTCTGCAGCTGCGAGAAGCGGTGGCGAAGTTCTTTGCCACGTTCGGTTTTCCTGGAGAGCTTCTGTTCAGTCTCTTCCAAAACACCCTTTACGGTTTTCGCGACTTCGCGCGCCTGGTTGGCTTCCTGACGGGCCTGATTGGCCTCGGGGCTGGCCCTGTCCAGTTCCGCCTTCGCGACCGCGAGTTCCTTCTCGGTAGCTTCCAAATTCACCTTGGCAGGATTGAGCTGCTGGTTGGCTTCCTGGAGCCGCTGTTTCACGCTCGTAAGCTTCGTCTGCGCTTCCGTGACCGCCGCGGCAATTCCCGCCTGCTCCTCTTTCAACGACTTTTCCTTGTTAGCGGCGTCGACAGTCCGGGCTCTCGCCACTTCGGCATTCTTTTGCGCGACTTTCGCCGCGTTTCTCGCCTGAATCGCCCGCTGGCGCAGCTCACGATTCCGCGGCTGACGGCTGGCCTCTTGTTCGAGATTCGCGGCCACAGTATTGAGTCGGTCAAATTCAGCCACCGCAGCCGTATGCACCGCCTTCGTGCGCGCCACTTCGGCAATAGCCTGCTGGATTTCACCCGGCAGCGCATTCACACGGCCCTGCTTGGCGGCAATCGTTGCATTCAAGCCATCCCGCTCCGTCTGAAGCGCCTGCGCTTTGGTTTTTAACTCGTTCACCTCTCCTTGAAGTTTGGCGACGGCCTGCCTCTTGGTTTCGACGGCTTGCCGGAGGGGCTGAATAACGGCTTCTTTCTGTTTGGCGACGGCCTCGAGGCGCTCAGCATTCTGCTGCGCACTCCGGTGCTGCTTGGTGAGCGAATCCCGCTTGGCTTCTTCGGCGCGGATATCCTTTTCAAGTTCAGGCAGGTTCCTTTCAATCTGATTCATCTCCTGCTGTGCCTGCCGGCCTTCTTCATGAAGGCGATCCATTCTTTCCTGAGATTCCCTGATCCCGCGTTCATTCCTGCGGATCTTTTGATCGATGTCGGCGAGCTTCTCTCTTTCCTGCTGAGCTACCGCATTCGCACGCGCAAGGCGCTGATCGAGGTTTTGCAGCAATCCCTGCGCATTCTGCAGTTTTTGGGCAGCGTCCTGATAGATCGCCTGGTATTTTGGAACGTCATACTCGTCCGGACTGGTGGAAGGAAGGGAAGCGTTTTGCGCGAAGCCGTTCAATCCGAAAGCCAGGGTGGTAAGGGTGATGAGTAGCTTTTCTTTTCTCAGGGTCCGCATCGAGAATCTCCGTAAAATTTCAAATTCGGTTTCAAAGCGCACCATCCTGTGCGCTGAGTGCTGCCGTGTGCTTGAAGCGTGCCAGCACACAGCAATTTGACGCAGTGCATCTAATACTCGATTCATTGAGTCAACATAAATTTCAATCCGACCTAACTAATTGATAGAATAGTCATTTTATACCACGCTCAATCCCCGGTTTTCTTACTTGGATAACTAGGCATCGACCTGAAGGCGGGAAAGAAAGATAAAGTGGGGCCAAAAGGCGCACACACAGATCCCGCCACTCCACGCTATAATCGCTCCATGCCCCACCCTGTCGCTATCATCGGATCCGGACCAGCAGGGCTCATGGCGGCCCATGTGGTGTCCCTTGCAGGACACAAGGTCACGCTTTTTGAAAAGAAAAGCGGCCCCGGGAAAAAGCTGCTCATCGCGGGCAGTTCCGGCCTGAATATCACGTATCAGGCACCGATCGACGAGTTCCGACGTTTTTACCGAGGACCTTCTGATCACTTCGAGAAAATTTTTGAGGCCTTTTCTCCGGAAGCGTGGCTTGAGTTCATCCATTCACTGGGTCTGAAAACTTTTCTCGGAACGAGCCGTCGGTATTTTCTTGAGGGAATGAAAGCGGCGCCACTTCTTCAAGCCTGGATCGCGAAGCTCAAGGAATCTGAAGTGGAAATCAGCTATGGTCGGGAATTCAGCGGGTTCCACAAGGCCACGGGTCAATCCAAAAATCCGCAGATCACTGTAAGCTTCGCAGACGGGAGCACTGGCGATTTTTCTGCCGTGTGCCTTGCATTGGGCGGAGGGAGTTATGAGGAGGCCGAAGATCCGCTGCGCTGGCCAAGGATTCTCGTCGAAAATGGCATCCGGTTTCATCCGTTTCGCGCTTCGAACGTGGGTTTTGAAGTCAGCTGGCCCGCAGCCTTTTTAAAAGAAGCCGAAGGCCTGCCGCTGAAGAATATCTCGCTCAGATCGTCGCGTGGAACTCAGCCCGGAGAACTGATGGTGACCCGCTACGGACTCGAGGGCACTCCGGTTTACCGAGCGGGAGAAACGGGAAAGGTGTTTCTCGATCTTAAACCGGGCCTGAGCGCCCGAGAAATCGAAACCAAGCTCAAAATAGGAAAAGAAAACCTATCCCCTATCCGACGAGTAAAAAATTACCTGAACCTTTGCCCGGCGTCCCTGGCGCTCTTATTTCACAACACGCCACCGGAAACCCTGCGGGATCTCGCGGCGATAATTGAACGCATCAAGCACTTCCCAGTTCAGCTCGAATCCCCCCGACCCCTTGCTGAGGCCATTTCTTCAGCGGGTG
>MEPR01000061.1:4009-12212 GCA_001769835.1 Bdellovibrionales bacterium GWB1_55_8 | reverse complement strand
GCAGGGGAAGCCATCGCGGCCTATCTCGCCTGATTATTTGTATTTATCAGGACTGTGCCGACGCCCGAAATCGTGTGAATCATCCCGTTGTCTCGGCGGCGCGACATAATTTAACTTTTGTTCAACTTGCTCATGCGCTGCGCATTCAGAGAGCTTTCGGTCAGTTTGTGCTTTGGTTTCCGCCGCATCCTGTAAAGCAAAAGCGGGTATCGCAAAGCTCCATGCCGTTACTAAAACCAAAAGATGTATTTTCCTCATGACACGCTCCGTCTGAACACGCCGCAATGATCTGCGGGTCGTTCATAATGGATTACGTCAACGGCGCCTGCGTTGTGACAAGCTGGCGCTTTATTCGCATCCACTCTGGTCTGCGTGGAACATATGACGTGGGATTACGACTGCGCCGTAATCGGAGGAGGCCCCGGGGGGCTGGTCTCCGCCTTATATCTCGCGCGATTCAAACGGTCGGTCGCCTTCATCCGATGGGGAAAGCCGCGCGCTGCCTGGATACCCAGAACACATAACCTGATCGGCTACGACCGCGGAATCTCGGGCTCACTGCTTCTCAGGCGTCTCGAGCGTCAGCTCTCCCGAGTGGCGCAGGAGCAGCTGTCAAGAGTCCATCTGTTCCCGGCTGAAGGCGTGGTTCGCAAATATCGGAGCGGATTCCGGGTAGGATTTGGGAATAGCGAGGAGATAACAGTGCGAAAGGTGATCCTCGCGACCGGCGTGACGGACGTCCAGCCGGAACTCGAAAACCTCGCGACACTCAGGAAACAAGGCCTCCTTCGATACTGTTCCATCTGTGACGGGTTCGAGTACCGTAACCAAAGGATCGCTGTTTTCGCTAAAGACGATGAAGGACTCCAGAAAGGACTCTTCATTCGTCAGTGGACGCCCAAGATCCACTTCCTGCTTCCAGAGAACTTCACGCCGGGCCAGAGAAGAATGCGGCAAATCCAGGCTGCCCGCGTGAAGGTACACCCCTGCAGGATTCTCAAGGCCACCGCCCTGGAGGAAAACAACCAGGCCCTGCTCGAATTGACCCTGAATGACCAGAGCGCTCTTCGCGTACGAGTTGCTTATGTGGAGCTTGGATCACGCGTGAACAGCAGCGCGTTCGAAAACCTTGTCGGCATGAAGCGAACCCGTGCAGGATTCATCATCACGACCACAGAACAGCGCACATCGATTCCAGGCGTGTTCGCCGTGGGCGACTGCGTGAACCAGCTCGGACAGATCTCAGTTGCAGCCGGACAGGCCGCGATCGCCGCGACCGCGATCCACAACGATCTACTTGGTTAATTCAGGTCTACAACCAGCTCATTCAAGCCGATTTTCTCTTCCGGCTCATGGCCGTCGTGAACGAACGAGCGCACTTCGCTCTTCGTGTTGTCTTTACCCTTCGCATCAGGCTTCTTGGAGGACTGATTAATCGAAGAATTCGGGTCGCAGAGCTGGGAACAATACATGCTCTTGCTCGTGGGGAGCGCTCGGAACTTCCTATGGCACTGACACTCTCTTGTCTCTAAGTTCACATGAATCTCCGAAGTGGTTGAGAACTGCCCACATGATTTCCGACATCTACATGTTCTGTCCAGATAAAAGATTACCCGATCGCTCGGAAAATCAAATTACTGAAGATATCGTTCAGGGCGGAAATCCGATAGAGAGCTTCACTGCTGAATACTCCGGATGAATCGAACCATCTCGGCGACGGATCACAAGTTCGGGCTCCACCCACGATTTTCCGCGAAATTTTTCAGGCAGGTGATCGGAACGGGTCATGGCGAATACACTCAGCAACGGCGGCTCCCCTTCGCGCAGTACGACAGCTCGCCGCCGGACGATTTCAAGTCCTGTCGCGCGAGCGGCTTCAAGAACCCGCTTGGCCTGCTCCTCGGGCTGAATTGGAAAGACACAGGCGAATACACCTCCAGCACTCAAGTGAGGTGCTGCCGTCGCGCAGTAATCGGAGATGTCCCCGCGGGTTTCAAAACGGCACGCGAGCTTCTGCGGATGATCACTTTCAACGCCAGAGCCCAATGGAAAGTAAGGCGGACTTCCGAGAACCAGGTCAAACCGCTCATCGGGCGCCAAAAGCGCCGCGTCCCTGAAATCTCCCTGGCGTATCTCGTAGCGGTCGCCCAGACCGTTGTACTGGACAGACTTTCGCGCCAATTTGACGCTCTCAGCTTGGGCTTCGATCGTGACAAAGCTCGCGCCTTGCAATCTCCACGCAGCGACCATGCCGACGGAACCTATGCCGCTGCCGAGATCCAGAACCCGCCTGGCGGAAGGAACCGCCAAGGTACCGTACCAGGCAGCAAGAAGGTCGTCCGTCGAGAAACGGTGGCCCTCACGCAACTGGAAAATACGGAAATGCCCGCTGAGTGCGTCGAGAGACTCCTCAGGCCCGGGTTCGATGCCGCCCGGCACTTCGGGTCCAGGGATCGCCCAGCCCTTGAAAAGTTTAACATTCATAGGAAATCCCAAGCTCGTCTCCAAGCTGCCCCAAAAAGGCCCGCAGAAATTCCGCCGAATTCCCGTTCCGCCTCGTTCCAGACTGACTGGAGCGCGGGGTCATGTGAGATAAGCGATGAGATAAGTGATATTTTTTTGAGGTCAGCGGTTTCCATTCACAAGGAAACCTAACCCGCGCAAAAGCTAAATGCCAGCGCGCTTGCAGAGCATTTCTTCGCCCATCACGATGTAGCCGTTCACGCGAACGTCAAGGACGGCGGGAGACATCCCGTCCACTGGCGTGCAAGTATCACAAATGCTCAGCTTGAAATCGGTACCTTCCGTTGAATAGACAAGGGGGGCACCGACTCCAGGCGCGCGGCTTTCACGAACCCGGAAGGTCGCAAGCACGTCATGACCCTTGTTCCAGTATTCCCCGAAAACCGCCAGAAACCGGTTTTCTTTCTGAAAGACATTCACGAACAGGCCCGGCTCTTTCCCTTGCGGCATGCTCCGGCACCGGATTCGCGGGTCCACTTGGTCGGACGAGAACGCCGGAAGCGAAAAGGTGGATACGAGCATGGCCAAGAAAAGCAGTTTTTTCATGAATTCTCCTGAGTGCTTCGGTGGTTCGCAACCACGCGCGACGCGTCTTGCGGGAATCGAAGCAAAACCCAGGCCGCTCGCCCGTTCAAAGGGCTCACCGCTTGCGGCGTTCGCGCAGCTTATGGAGTTCGCTTACGAGCAAAATCAGGGAAGCCGCGACGAGTACCAGGAGAAAATGCGACAGCGGAACCGCATTCAAGGTCAGCACGCGCTGCATGATGGGAATGTTCATGGAGAGCACGTGAATTCCGAGGGCCGCACAGATCCCGAGGACGAGAATACGGTTATTGCGAAAAGGAATGCGAAAAGCGGAAGTCCGCTCGGAGCGGCAATTGAGCGCGTGAAAGTTCAGAAACAGCACCAGAAGAAGCAAGGTGAGATTCCTTGCCTCATTTTCAGCAAAGCCCTCCGCCAGCAACCATGCCCAGGCCGCGAAGGTGCCCAATCCCATGACCAGGCCCATCAAAACGGTTTCCTGCACCAGAACACGATCGAAGATTCCCTCGCTCGTGCGCCGAGGCGGAAGAGTCATGACACCTGGCTCTCCCTTTTCGAAGGCCAGACCGACATCCTGAATTCCATTCGTGACGAGATTGACCCAAAGCAGCTGCACTGGAAGCAAGGGAAGCGGCAGGCCTGAAGCCAGCGAAAGCGCGAACAGAAGAATTTCCCCCGCTCCTCCAGAAATCAGAAGGTAAATGACTTTTCTCAGATTCGCGTAGGCGAACCGGCCTTCCTCAATTCCTGCTTCTATGGAGGCGAAATTGTCGTCAGCGATAATGATCGAAGCGGTTTCTTTCGCCACGTCAGTCCCGCTTCCCATCGCCACCCCGATATTGGCCTTCCTGAGCGCCGGGGCATCGTTCACGCCGTCACCCGTGACCGCAACGAAGTGACCGCCATTCATCAGAGCCTCCACTATCTCGAGCTTCTGCAGAGGATTGACGCGCGCGAAAACCCGCGCAGCAGCGACCTTTTTCTCCGAGAGCTTGATATCGGATTTCCGAAGCTCCTCAAGCTGCTTCCCCGTAAGCAACTGGTCGTGATTTTCTGCGATTCCGAGATTTCGTGCTATCGCCAGCGCCGTGGCTGGGTGATCTCCCGTCACCATTCCGACCTGCACCCCGGCTTTGAGACACTTTGCCACAGCCGCCTTCGCCTCCGGCCTCAACGGATCAATAAACCCGACGAACCCAAGAAATTCCATGAGTGGCAGCTTGTCGGCTGGAAATTCATTGCCCGAGATATGCGTGCCATCAACGTTCTCGCTCGTGGCCAGAGCGAGCACGCGAAACCCGTCCGCCGCCAATCGCTCCGCTTCCTCAAGCAGCTCTTCAGGATCAGCGGGCGAGTCATGCGTTCCCGTACGAACTGTATGGCATCGGGGAAGAACCGCCTCCGGAGCACCCTTGATTGCCACGCTCACCTTCGTTCCGTCTGCAGACCGGAATAAATGTGCCGCGTATTTCCGCTCCGATTCAAATGGAATTCGGGCGACCCCCGGATGCCGATCGCTCAGCTCCTCAGGATCCAGGCCAGCCTGATGCGCCAGCGCGAGGAATCCGACATCGATCGCGTCTCCGTGGCTTTTCCAGCCGTTCCCATGCCTGATGAGCCGACCTTCGCTCGAAAGCGCAGCCGACCTTGCCAGGTGCTGAACCTGATCGCTCTCCTGAAGGTGCGACAGGGTAACTTCCCCGTTTGAACCCGCGGCATGATCAAATGCCGGCACATCCATCCTGCTGAACCCGCCCTTCTCGTCCGGGAGCGCGACAACTCGGACCGTCTGCCGATTCAACGTGAGGGTTCCAGTTTTATCGCTGGCGATATACGTACAGCTTCCCAGGCCTTCGACAGCCGGAAGACGACGAACGATCACATTCCTTTTAGCCATACGGCTGACACCTAACGATAACGCGATGGTCATCGCAACCGGAAGCCCTTCGGGAATCGCAGCAACCGCGAGCGCTACAGCCATCATGAGAACGTCCGTGAAGGACATACCGCGACTCAACGAAATGCCGCCCAAAACAATGACCGCTGCAAGCGTGAGGACGCTGATCTGCCGGACGAACTGCTCCATTCTTATGAGAAGAGGCGGCTTCGCACCCTCGGTTCCCGAGACAGCACCCGCGATTGCTCCAAGTTCCGTGCCCTTGCCCGTGGCGACCACAATTCCCTCAGCTCTTCCACCGAGAACCGCCGAACCGGCAAATGCCATATTCTTCTGATCGCTGACAGATCCTTCGGTTTGCGCGAGAGGGTCCACGCCTTTTTCGACAGCAGTCGATTCGCCGGTAAGAAGAGATTCATCGATGCTCAGCGCATGGACCGAGATCAACCTCAGATCAGCGGGAATCTTCGCCCCCGACTCGAGAAGAACAATATCGCCCGGCACGAGTTCCTCGGCGTCCACTTCCGCATCGCGCCCCGACCTTCTTACCCTGGCCCGGGTTTTCATCAGATTTTGCAATTCAGAAGCACTTTTTTCAGATTTCCACTCCTGAAAACTGCCGATCATCGCATTGAGCAGCACGACCCCGAATATGAACGCCGCATCACCCGTATCCTTCATGCCGATGGCAATCACTCCAGCGATCAAAAGGACATAGATCAACGGGCTGCGGAACTGATGCAGGAAAACAGAGATGACGCCCGGCGGCTCTTTCTTTGGCAGATCATTTCGCCCGTGGATGGCCTGCCTTTTATCGACCTCTTCGTCACTGAGCCCCTGCTGAATCGCGCCGAGCTTCGCAATCACCTCTTCGGTGGATAGGCGGTAAGGGGGGAGGGACCACTCAGATTCTGACCGTTCGGACTCGTGCGCCATAGGGGAAGATGTCGCAAGCGGCGTTCCGTAGTGAAATAGTGACTTAAGCCGTTCCCTATGTCGCTTCGCCGCACAGAGGATTCCCACCTTGGCATCGCCAGAGATCCTGAATACAATTCCGAAAGCACCAAAACTCGGAGCCACCCAGCCAATGGAATCTCAGCATTCTCAAAAATCTCGAAGTACCAAAATCGAGACTCAGTTTTTCAGCGCGTGGAAAACGTTCCTTCAAGTACTGACTACAGTCATTTCGGTCGAAATGCTGATCATGACATTTTATCATTTCGGCCCCTTTGAGCTTTCCTGGTGGGCCGAAGCTCTCATTGATGCAGGATTAATTGCTGTCGCGATTTTTGTGTCTACATGGTGTCTGCACCTTCGGCCGCTCAGGCAGGCTGTACGGCAGGAACGGCAGAACGCCGAAAGGATGTCCCACCAGGCGACTATTGCCATTGAGGAGCAGCGACTCGCTCTGATTGAAGCAACCAAGTTATCGGCCCTGGGGGAGCTGGCCGCCGACACCGCACATGAAATCAATAACCCGGTCGCCGCGATAAGGCTGACTGCCGAGCAGCTCTCCGAACTCATCGACGAGCAACACCCGCAGTCTTCCGATATTTCTGATATGGCCAAGACAATCGCCGAGCAAGCCGCCCGGGTTGGACGGATTATAGACGGCCTACGTCACTTGGCAAGAGGAGGAGCGACCGCTCCCTTGCAGTCCATAGGTCTCCACTATTTACTCAATAGCGCGCTGAGGCTTCATGACGATTTGTTCCCGAACAGATCCGCCGAAGTCTCGATTCAGCTGGATCTCGGAACGCAACCCGAAAGTACGCTCGAATGCCGGCCGATTCAGATTGAGCAGGTTCTGCTGAATCTTGTGAACAACGCCTATGACGCTATTCAAGGTTTGGAAAACAAATGGATAAAAATCGCTGCGCACGAATCCGAGAATGCAATCGAGGTATCCGTGACCGACAGCGGCAGCATCTCCTCGGAAATCCGGGACCAACTGTTCCGGCCTCGATTTACAACAAAGCCACCAGGAAAAGGAAATGGCCTTGGACTTGGCATCTGTAAAAGAATTATCGAATCGCACAAGGGAAAGTTATCCCTGGACGTACTCTCCGAAAACACCCGCTTTGTAATACGTTTCCCCAAGTCCCTCGTCAGCTCACCCGCGGGGAATAAAGGCTGAACCGGTTGCGATGGATTTGAGCAGTGCCGATACGAGGTTTCGATCCGATTCGGCGAGCGAAATGAATTCCACGCCGCACCCTGCAGGCCGACCGTCGAGCAGCTGAGGTCTCACCCAGCGCACAATGCCACTGCCCTGAATGAGGACCGGGCCCATGCTGGTTGCTTCGAAATTCAATCTGAAAGAAATCGCCGACCCAACTGCCGCCATGCGCTCCGGCGGCAAAGTCACGAAAAAACCGCCGGTTCCGATGTTGACCAGCCGCGATCGAATTGCCGTATCCGCGTCAGGAAAAACCAGCTCCACGTCCATTTCAAATCGGACGCGTTCGGGCCGGACCCGCCAGACGGCATCAATACCCTCAAGCGCTTTTTCGACTGCCGATAACAGGGCCTTTCGGTCGAAAGGCTTCGAAAAGACAGCGTGAGCACCGAGCTCGTAAGCTTCCTCGGTGCTGATGTCAGCGAAACCCGTGATGAAAATGACTACGGGCACCTTCGAGTTCTGATGTCTCAATTGCTTGAGCAATTCAACACCATCCATTCCAGGCATCCGAACATCCGTCAAAATAAGATCAAACCGCTTCGACTCTAAATACCCAAGAGCCTCTTTCCCATCGCCCGCAGTGGTGACGACATACCCTTTTCTCTTGAAATCAAAAGCAATTGCGTTGCGAAGCACAATCTCATCGTCCACCACCAGCAATGAATGTACCCGCTGTTCCATACCTCTCCTACGACCCGGGCGGCTCTTCCGCCCTAATAATTTCACTTCGCCGGTCCGATAACAGTTTAGTGGCCTGGTCCACCGCCTCGACCACCTGATTGAGTTGAACCAGCAGATCCTGATCATTTTCCCGGGCAGCAAAATCCTCCACGACCATTTCCAAAATAAATTTGGCGGTCGCCAGAGGGTTTGCAACAGAGTGAAGAAACGCCCTTTCATTCGTCATACAATCTCGTTTAACATTGAGAGAACTGATCGAGGAAAGCAATGGCAATTCCCACGGACCGGTCCACACCCGCCCCCGGACCTTTTAATTTAAAACGAATCCTTCTCGTTGATGACAATGAGACGTTTCTCGGTGCGCTGAAAATCGCATT
>MEPR01000061.1:0-3986 GCA_001769835.1 Bdellovibrionales bacterium GWB1_55_8 | reverse complement strand
CGACCGCGACGAACGGACGAGTAGCCGTCGATCTGATCGGCCTCGAGGATTTTGACGCAATCGTCAGCGACATTCACATGCCGGAACTGAACGGGATTCAGCTCCTGCACGCCGTGAAAAAAATGAGAAACACGCCGGTTATCCTGACTACCGGGTTCGCCGAACTCAAGGAAACACAAGAAGCCCACGAGCTTGGCGCCGATGGTTTTCTGGCAAAGCCGTTTCGCAGGGAAGACTTGATGTCCTTGCTGATGAAGGTACTCAAGCTGGAGGATCCTGCTCCATCTACACCCGACCTGGATGGGGAGTTCAGTAGAATCGGAATTGATGAGTTCATTTCAGGAAGCACGATCCGCTACAACATTTTCGTCCGCGTGGCGAAAGACAATTACGTCAAGGTGGCGCACGAAGGCGAGGATCTCGCGATCGAACGAATCCGATCCTACATGGAGAAGAAGATTCGCTATCTTTATCTGAGGAAAGAGGATTTTCGTCGCTACGTGGGTTTTAACGCGCAACTCGCACCGATGGTCAAAGCAAATCAAGGTGTTTCGAAAGAGAAAAAGCTCGCGTTCCTACGGCACACAAACGAGATCATTCTTTCTCAGCTGTATTCGGACGCCATTGAAGAGGACTCCTTCCAGATGGCCTCTACGGTCGTACAGAACACGACTGATCTTTTATCAGAGGCATCTGACGTTTTCATGCTGCTGGATGCGCTGAAAAACTCCGGCGATGACCTTCACGCACACAGTGTGGGGGTCAGCCTGTATTCGGTACTGATCGCAAAGCAAACCGGGTGGACATCCCAGGCCACACTGTTCAAAGTGGCGATGGGCGGCTTGCTCCATGATATCGGACTCAAGGAGATTGAGCCGGAAATCGTCAGAAAATCGCGAGAAGCCCTGTCGGCGGCTGAAGTAAAGATTTTTGAAACACACCCTCAGCGCGGAATGGAGCTTTTGAGCCGGGTCAAATCTGTTCCAGACGATATTGCGCAGATCGCCTATCAGCATCACGAAAACTGCCTGGGAACCGGTTATCCGAAGAAGCTCAGCAGAAGCCGTATTCACCCAATGGCCAAACTCGTTTCAGTAGCTGATAAGTTTTGCGAACTCCTCCTCGGACATGGCGGCTCGGAGCGTTACACCACAAAAGAGGCTGCCGAGCGCATTGCAGTGCTTCACGCGGACGAATTGGACAACAACTTTGTCCTGTCCCTATTCCAACTGCTCAGACTCGTTCCTCCGAAACATATTGCCCCGCCAGGACGAATTTCGTGAACCATTCCGAGTCGCGGTGGCTCATCTTCGTGCTTTCGTTTCTCCTGTTTGCCTGGCCCTTTATTGCCTTTGAAAATTCCAGACATGCTTCATGGGTTTACTTCTTTGTATTTGCTTCATGGGGGATTTCTGTTGCTCTGATATTCGCCTTCATGAGGCATGAACAACAGGATGACTCGGAGAGTTCCTGATGTTCAGCGTTTGGACGCTTTTAGCCCTGGTATTCGCGCTGATTGCATGCCTCGTGGGCATCGGAATCATTACGGACCGTAAAGGCACGGGAACATGGACCGATAATGCAGTTACATACACCCTGTCCCTGGCGATTTACTGCACCAGCTGGACCTATTACGGCGGCATTGGGTCAGCCGCAAAATCCGGGTTCTTCTTCACCGCGACTTACCTGGGCCCGACGCTCGCCCTGATAGCCGGGTACCCGTTCATTCGACGCCTGATTCAACTGAAGCACCGGCTGCGAGTTTCGAGCCTCGCGGACCTGTTATCCATTAGATACGGCAAATCAGCCGGCATAGGTGCGCTAATTGCCGTCATGGCACTGGTCGGAATCATTCCTTATATCGCGTTACAGCTCAAAGCGATCGTCTCAACCGCTGCTCTTGTTTCGGGGCACGAACCCACTGCACCTGCAGTGACCATCGGTTTTGGCTCCGGAATCGCGGTTCTCATGATCTTGGTCACGATTTTTCTTGGAATGTCCGAACTCGATTCCACGCGACGACATCGAGGACTCATAGCGATGCTATCCATTGAGTCAATCCTGAAGCTCCTTGCATTATCGATCGCTGGAGCATTTGTTACCTATTTTCTTGGCGGCGGGATGGGGAAACTCCTCGACTTAGCGCCAGCGATCCTTCCACGCGAAGCATTGCTTGGACGCGCCGGGTCCCCTCAGATCATCCAATGGCTGAGTCACCTTCTCCTGGCCGGCAGCGCCATCCTGTTTCTTCCGAGGCAATTCCACGTTGCCGTGGTTGAAAATTCAACCGAGAAGCATCTCAGAACCGCCTGTTGGCTGCTTCCACTTTACCTTCTCCTCATAAACATTTTCGTTTTTCCCGTTGCGGTGGCTGGCCTGGCGCTGGGGCTCTCCCCTTCTTCGGCGGACAATTTCCTGCTGCTCCTTCCGTTGAGCGAGGGCCACGATCTGATAACGCTGATGGTATTCCTCGGCGGGTTCCTGGCTGCCTCCGCCATGGTGACGATGGAGACCGTTACCATTTCGACAATGGTCGTGAACTATCTGGCATTTCCGCTGATTCGACGCATCCGGCCGCTCGCTTTTTTGAGCAGGCACCTGCTGGAATGCCGCTGGCTCGTCGCTTCATGCGTGGTCGCGCTCGGCTATTTTTACATGATCACCGTGGGCAACACGTACGCACTTGTAGCCATGGGAACCATCTCGTTTGCGGCGGTAATTCAATTTGCTCCGGTGACCATCGGGGCGGTTTACTGGAGAAAGGCCAACAGGACCGGAGCATATCTGGGGCTGATCGGCGGGTTCGTCATGTGGTCTTTCACAATGTTTTTGCCCGCATTCGAGAAGAGCGGCTGGCTCGATCTGGCGTACGTGTCACAGGGGCTTTTTGGCCTGGGCTGGCTTAAGCCGGAAAGCCTGCTGGGGCTTGACGGGCTTGACCCGGTCACGCACGGCACCTTCTGGTCCCTCCTGGTGAACGTAGGCCTGTTTGTGAGCGGATCAATCTGGTTTCCGGCGAAGACAAAAAACGAGGAGCACGCCGAATTTCTTTTCGAGCTTCCCGGCGCGGGACTGGCAACATATGCCCCTCAGGCAGCCCTGGAAATCGACCGTCAGGAAAAAGAGAAGGAAATCGTTCGCCTTTTTTCAGAGTATTTTAACTTAAGTGAAGCCACCCTCCTCGCGTCCGAGTGTCTTCAGAAAACCATCGGATCCGACGAGCGGATCACCATTCTGCAGTTGGCAGCGCTGCACGAGGAAGTTGAGAGGACACTCAGTGGAGCGGTTGGGCCGGTCACGGCCCACTCCGCACTCAAGAACTCACTCGTCGTAACCACGGCAGAAGAGCGCATACTTTCAGGCGCATATGCTGACATTCTGGCGAACATGAAACTTTCCCCGACGGATATCAAACGAAAGGTCGACTTTTTCCGTGAACGCGAGGCTCTTCTCGCCGCTCAAGCTGTCGAACTGCGGAAAAAGCTGGCCGAGCGCGACCGCGAAAACGCCGCTCAAAACGTTGAATTGAGGGAAACCAACGAGAAGCTCCACCTCAGCCTCGATCAGTTACAGGAAACACAAAAAAGACTGGTGGAGAGTTCAAAATTCAAGGCACTCGGCGAAATGTCCGCGGGCCTGGCGCATGAGATCAACAGCCCGCTCGCGATGATCCACCTGTTGTCCGCTCAGGCCAAAGAACTCATGGAAGATCCGGTCGCGGACCGGGCAGCTTTAGTGGAAATGCTCGGAACCATTGAAACGACGGCTCTGCGTATTGGAAGAATCATTCAGGGCTTACGAACGTTTTCGCGAGAGGCCAGCGGTGACCCGCTCGAAACCGCGCTTCTTTCCGGAATCATTGCCAGTACACTCGACTTCTGTCAGGACTTTTTCAAGAATGACGGAATTTCCCTGACCGTTGAATTTCCTAATCCGGCTCTGGCGCAGGAGCTCCATCTCTCTTGTCGGCCCACACAGATTTCACA
>MEPR01000060.1:557-12037 GCA_001769835.1 Bdellovibrionales bacterium GWB1_55_8 | reverse complement strand
AAGCCCTTCCCGAACGATGGTCAACCTGGAGCTGTGCTGAGCCCACCTCCGGCGGCAACATCCCCCACGATTCCCCAGGGGGAAGGCTGGTGCGGTGACGGAAAATGGCATCTTTATGAGTACTACGTAAAAATGAACAGCTCACCGGGAGCAACCGACGGAATCTGGCGAGTGTACCTCGACAACGTTCTGCAAGGGGAAATGACGAATCTCGATTGGGTCATGAGCGCGGCGACGGACAGTAATGGAACTGTGATGACGACCGACACCGGGTGGAATGTCATCTGGTGGCCCGACAACATGAATATTTTTTCTTACCCTGAGACATCCGGCGTCTCCGGTACCCGAATGCCTCTCTATTTCGACGACTTCACGGCTTACACTCCGATGAATCCATCGGATCCCGAGTGTGCGGGGAACTGCACCTCGGATGGCAGGTTGCCTTTGAACTACGTTGTACGGAATGTCGACACGCCTTAAATGCTTAAGGGAAGTCATGAGCAACCCATATTTGCAGACGACTCTGATCTCATCCGTTCTCCTGGTCGCTTTGATTCCAGGCTGCGGGCGAACAATCACGGACCTGTTGAATCAGACTCCATCTGACCCGATCCCTTTAGAGCCGATCCCAAGCCCCAGCCCCTTACCTTCACCTTCTGCAATCATTTTTTCCGACAATTTCGAATCTTCACCGGATTGGCATTCACAGCAAACCGTTCACAAGTCGGTTGGCGGCGTCGATCGGGCATGGCCCGCGACCTACAGCCGTGCATGCACCACGA
Organism: Bdellovibrionales bacterium GWB1_55_8; assembly: GCA_001769835.1. Taxonomy (GTDB): domain Bacteria; phylum Bdellovibrionota; class UBA1018; order UBA1018; family UBA1018; genus GWB1-55-8. Next base: position 11,255 of record MEPR01000060.1, on the reverse strand, counting down.
CCTGCCCGCCCGAGGGCTGGACGGCGTATCGGGCTGCAGCTTCTTACTTCACCGACACTCCTGGACTGGAGACGTTCACATTGGGCGCACAAGGACATCGATCAAGCGGCCCGGGTAGCACGGGTGCAACCGGCAAAGGCATCACACGAAACGTGGAGTCCTCCGGTGCGTATGGAAGTTGGGAAGGCGGCTCACTGGACGTGTGGTTAGGACCCGAGGGCCAGGAAGAACTCCTGGTAAGATACTGGCTGAAATATGCGCCGGATTGGACGTGGACCGATGCAGGAAACACACAGCATGCTCAGCAAAAACTCATTCGTATTTCAAGGTTCGCGGGGGATGTCACCGACACGGTGAATTTCAATCCACAGATGTTCTTCAATCCGACCCAGAATGGCCCTTCCTGGATGCCGGATTGGTATTACAACCACTCCTATAGCTCCACCTCATTCTTTTCGAGCGAGTTTTTCAATCCCCAACCGAGTGGCTCCATTGGTTATGGACCCACCCAGACATTCGCCTCCCTGCTTTGGCCCTCGGACGGAGGGTGGCACTTATATGAGTTCAGGGTCAAAATGAACAGCGCGCCGGGAGTTTCCGACGGCCATTGGGAGCTCTGGATAGATGGACTGACCACGCCGGAGAAACATGCCGCGAAGACCGACGTTCTCTGGGTCGATTCAACCGGCTCTGTGTCCCCTGGCTGGAACTATCTGATGTTTCTCGACAACATCACGGTGGCGCCTGCCGAGGTCTCCGCAAAGAAAGAGATGCAGATCTTCCTGGACGATGTGGTCGTGTATTCGCCTATGTCAGCTGCGGACCCGGAGTGTGGAGGGAATTGCTCGGCTGATGGCAGACTTCCAACGGACTATGTCGTGAAAAAGGTGCATCCATGAATCATGCGGCCAGGACAAGAACAGCACCGCAGGTTGCGCTCTTTGCTGCATTGGCAGTGTCAGTTTCAGCCTGCGGCCGAAGTATTTCCGTAGGCAATCTGCTGGGTCAGGATCCAGATCCGATACCTTCTTCTTCCCCAACTCCTCCGGCCTCGCCGCTGCCCGACCCGGTTTCAGTCGTGAACGCTACCGCGCTGTTCAGCGATACCTTTGATGCACACGCGGATTGGACTCCTCCTCAAAGCTCATCCGGCACGACTGTTTCGTGCTCGCAAGGACAAGCCTGCGCAACGCCGATCCCGATGGGTTACTATGATTATCGGGTTGCTGCGGCCGAAGGCTGCTCCAACCTTGACGGTAGTCACCATACCCTGAACATCAACAGCCTTCATCCACGGGGCGCAGCCGGCAAAAGCTTCGTGATGTGGAACGAGCCTTGTTATTCCTCGGGCGGCAGCTGGGGCTCGGATGGCCTGCTCGGAGTCGCCTTTCCTCCCCAGAACGAGGTATATGTTCGGTTCTGGATCCAGTTCCCATCCGATTGGAACTGGTCGACCACCTCGTCTCCCATGCAGAAATTTGTGCACTTGTCTCATTACGACGTCACGAATCCTGCCTCCGTATGGGACTTCTTCAGCGGCAACCAGAACAAGCCTCGCTACGTCGGAGGTCTTGCGAAATATGGAAGCGGAACTTACCGAACGCAGCTCTATATGATGCCGTCCCCTCTCACCATAGCCCGGGATAATTCCGCATCATACACAACGAATGATTATCTCGGAGCGCCACCTCTCGACTGGACGAATACGAATGCGCCCGGTGACGGGAATTGGCATAGCTTTGAGTGGTATACCAAACTCAATACCGCCGGAGGGGTCGGCGACGGACAAGCGAAATTCTGGTATGACGGCAATCTGATACATAACGAATCCGCGGTGACATGGATTCCATCAGGTGACCTTCCAAGTGACTTTAAATGGAACCATGTCTGGTTGGGCGGGAATAATTCAAATCTTTATTCGCCTGTCAATGAGCAACGGTATGCAGTCGATGACTTTGTCGTCAGCGCACATTACAGCGGGCCTCCGCCTAAACCCCTGAAGCCGGTGGCCCAAAGTTCGACTGCCGGAAAAGCGCAGCTCACCTGGACTGCCGGCGATAACGGTGCGCAATACCTTCTGAGTGCATACCGAATCTATTATGGGACATCAGCCGACGCATTGAACCAGTCAGTCACAATTTCTGATTCCGCGACAAACTACGAACTCAGCGGCCTCACGTCAGGTCAGACCTATTATTTTCAGGTTACCGCCGTAAACCGCGCATCTTATGACTCGAACGAAAGCGAAAGTCTGAAGTCAGCGGTAGTGTCAGTGGTTGTTAACTGATGGTTTAGCGCAGCTTAATCGCGAATCCGGCGAATGGATCCTTCTCAGCGAGGGACCGAATCGCCCTTTCGCACCTCTTTTGCACCCCTTTCAGGGCCTATGAAGATCTTCAATCAGGAACCGCAACGCGAACCTCCAAAGCCCGCCCATCCGGAGATCGAGCCGCCTGACGAACAACCGGAAATTCAGCCGCAGCGCACGACGCCGGACATCGAACCGAATATCACCTCACCTGAGGTTTTTCCCCAGAAGTCGCCGGATATCGCGCCGCCCGAGCAACCCCCTGGCACTCCACAGCCTGAACCCGGCTTAAGCAGGGCGTTGCCTTAGGCCGCCCGGCGGGCTTACACTGCCACGGACAACAACTCCGGAGGATTCCCACAGTGCCCATGCGCGAGACTCTGCTCAATGAACTGCTTTCGCAACCGACCGCCCCGTACCGGGAACGCCTGGTCGTTCACCGGATTCTTGCCGCGCTCAAAGAAGGCGGTGTGCCCCATTTTTCCGATCCCGTTGGAAACATCATCGTAGGCGCGGCATCAAAAGCAGAGTACCGGAAACTGGTCTCCAAGAAGGCCGATGAACCCCTTCGAATCTTCATGGCGCATATGGACCATCCCGGATTCCATGGAGTTCGATGGAACTCGCCTGCGGATCTCGAGGTCAAGTGGCATGGCGGAGCGCCAACGCATTTTCTCGAGAACTGCAGGGTCTGGCTCACCAACGGGAAAGAATGGAAGGGGCAAGGCCGCATCTCAAAGTTCACATTGAATGCTGCGGGTACCAGCATTGATACCGCACAAATTCGTCTCAATGAGGACAAGGAAATCGAGAATCGGCGCGAACGCATTGAAGCCGGCGACCTTTACGGGGCGTTTGATTTTCGCGCTCCGGTCTGGCGCGAGGGCGAGCTGATCTACACGCGTGCGGCGGACGATATTGTCGGGTGCTTTGCCATTGTTTCCGTGGCTCTTGATCTCTGGAGCGAAAAAAAGAAGCGTGGCAAGTTCCCGTTTCTCGGACTTCTCACGCGCGCCGAAGAGGTGGGATTCATCGGCGCCATTGGTCATCTCGAACTCGGTTGGCTGAAAAAAGCCCGGCGCTCTCTTGTCTTTGTGTCTCTCGAGACTTCGCGCACTCTTCCGGGGGCGGAGATCGGGAAAGGCCCGGTCGTACGGCTGGGCGACCGTTTCACCGTCTTCGATGCGACTTCCCTTCGCGTATTCGCCGATGTGGCCGAGAAGGTCCTTCCCGGAAGCCATCAGAAACGCGTGATGGATGGCGGCACCTGCGAAGCATCCGCCGCGACTGTGTTTGGCCATCGCGCGATGGGAATTTCAATTCCCCTCGGGAACTATCATAACCAGGGATTCCAGGGCGGGCCGGACGCCAGCTCGCCCGCCGGTGACATGGCGGGTCCTGCCCCTGAGTTTGTCCATCTTCAGGATGTTTCTGGAATGATCACGCTTTGCCATGGCCTTCTGCAGCCGAAACTTTCCTGGGCTGATCCATGGAAAACCAAAAAGCAGGCCTTCAGAAAGAATCTTCGTGCCGCAAGGCCACTCCTGCGGTCGGGGCCTTGAATATGAAAACGAGCCGACCTCCCGCTCGCGTGAAAATTACGCTCAGGCAATGGCCCGGGCAGCTCCGCGATATTTTGAAGGACACCGGCCGCCAGATGCACGAGGCGAACCTTCTTATCGTCGCGGGAAGCCTCGCGTACACGACGATCCTATCGATTGTACCTCTTCTCGCCGTGAGCTTTGCCATTTTCCAGGCTTTTGGCGGTCTCGAGAAACTTTATGCCACCGTCACTCCTTTCGTTCTCGAAAATCTGTCAGAAGGGATAAGCGACGAGGCCATTGTCGCGCTCCGCCGCTTCATTGATAACGCACAGGCGAATGTCATTGGCGCAGGGGGCCTCATCGCGCTGATCATCACGACGATCCTGATGCTCTCGAGTGCCGAGAATGCGATCAACCAGGTTTGGCACACTAAAGTCAGTCGAAGCTGGTTTCAGCGCTTTTCAGCCTACTGGCTGTTCGTCACGCTCGGTCCGGTGGCGCTCGCGGTGGTCGTGGGAGCCGCAACTTCGACGGACGTCCCCCTGGTGAGCCTCTTGCCAAGCGGGACCGGGATTTTCGCGATCACCATCGGCTTGTTTTACCTGGTTTACAAGTACGTGCCTCATCGACCCGTTCGCTGGCAATATGCGCTCGCAGCCGCAATCGTCGCCGCGATCTTCTGGAATCTCGCTCGTATCGGCTACGCGCTCTATACAACGGAAGTCATCACTTACAATAAAATCTATGGAAGCCTCGGCGCAGTGCCCATCCTGCTGCTCTGGATTTACATTGTCTGGGTGATCGTTCTCGGGGGTGCGGCGTTTTCCGCGGCACTCCAGAAGAGATTCGACGGCCTTACCGCCATCACCAACGGTGATAAGCCGGGTGTCCGGGCTTGACGGCCACGAAGGTTCCGCGGCAACTGGCGCAAACCTTCCCCCCCGCGGTGAGAGTGCCTTCAACAGTCGCTCGATCGTCAGTGGATTCGACCACCTTTGCGGAAAGCTGAACAGGCCCTGCGGTCGGCGTCGGGCGATGCAATTTAACGCTGTAGTCCGCCGTTACCGTGCACGGAGGTTTGTCCGCCCCGCTCTTTTTCATGAGATGAAAAGCCGCGGTCCAGTTCAGATGGCAGTCCAGAAGAGACCCGATAATGCCTCCGTTCAGCATCCCCGGAAAAGCTTCATGGTGCGGCTCGGGTTTCCAGGTGGCGACGACTTCGTCGTTTTCGCCCGGGAGGCTGCGAATTTTGAGACCCTTCGTATTCGCGGGGCCACAACCAAAACAAATACTTTCAGGCGCAAAACGCTCTTGAAGACTTTTCATGGGGAGCACTCTAGCTCAGCTATTGTGTGGTCGGCAAGCAGCTAGAAAAAGAGCTTGGCGCCCAACTGCAGGCCTGTTGTGACGCCATCAAAAGTTTCGCCGGAACGCCTTTCCTGCTCGGAGAAGTAATTTCCGAAAAGACGAAGAAAGCTGAAATCGATGAACGCGCCGCCTTCGTAACGAGAACCCTGAACGCGATTTCCAGCCGCATTCGGGATGGACTCGAAATGGTGACGATACAATCCTTCCAGTCCAAAATGCCGCGCGAGGTAAAAATTCGCAGAGATGCCGGCGATGGCGCCACGCTGCCCCTCTTCACCCCCCCTCACGCCGGCCTGAAGCGTGAGATTCGTGCCCTGTGCGTGATAACCGAAGATCCGAAACAGGAATTGCGCATCCCATCTCGCGGCGCGGGAGGCCGAAGCCGGCTCGTAATCCCCACCGACGCCAAAGATCGAGGCATAGGCGGCACCGGAAAACCCCATGCCCGAGCTTGCCGCTCCCGTTTGCGGTGCGATATAGGCCGCGCCCGCTAAAAACTCATAGGGGCTCGGGGAATGAAGTGCGAGCCACAGATCCATCAGACGCATGCGATCACGTGTCTCAAGCCATTCCGAAAGGGTCCATCGGTTTTTCGCTTTCTCTTCCTGCTTCTTCACCACGAACGTAAAAGTCTCATCGGCTCTTACATGCGGCGAATAGGCCCATATCAAAGCGAATAGGAAGAACAAAACGATTAGCGAGTACATCCGTCCGAGAAGCAGTCGCATCATGGACTGATGATAGCACCCTTTTCCGACACGGAAATCTTTTCATGGAAAAAAACCAGGCGGCCATTCCGTTCGCAGCCGATGCTTGACGCCTTCCGCTTCTTATCGCTATGAAGAACAGTGTGAGTGATGCTCCAACCTTCCAACTCGAGTCTCTTGCTCGTGAAGCTTTGGAAAAGATCCGGGCGCAAGGGCAGCTCCTATGCTTTGCAGAATCCTGCACCGGCGGAATGCTTGCAAGCTTGATCACGGGGATTCCGGGAGCTTCAGATGTCTTCTGGGGCGGCATCGTGAGCTACCAGAACTCCGCGAAAACAAAACTCCTGAACGTTCCTGAAGCCCTGCTGAGACAGCACGGCGCTGTTTCCCGGGAAGTCGCTCGTGCGATGGCTCTGGGAGGGGCCAGCCAGCTCCTGAAAGCCCATCCCGGTGCGAAAGCCATCTGTATTTCGACAACTGGCATTGCGGGCCCCGATGGCGGAACCGCCACTCATCCTGTTGGCCTCTGCGAACTCGGTCTTGCGCTGCCTGACCAGTCTGTGACTTCGCGTCAGATCCAGGCTCCCGCCTCTTTCAATCGCCACCAGAATCAGGCTTTCTTTACCCATCACGCACTGCGGTTTCTTATCGAACATCGAGCAGACTCCGTTTGACGTTCAAGCAGCGGGTGATATCCATACGGAATGACCGCCACTCTTCTGATCGTCCTCACGGTACTCGCTTTCGGATTCATTCTTGATACTGCCGCGGATCTCCTGGATCTGTCACAGCTGAAGCACCGCCGTTTGCTTCCCGGAACCGATGCGCTCTACCCGAAAGACGGCCTGGAACGAGCCCTGCGATACCATCGCGACTGGAAGCGTTTTCATCTCGTCCGGCGCTTCACAGGTGGCATGGTTTTTCTCGCTTTTATGTTTTCAGGAGGTTTTGGTGTGGCCGATTCGATCGCACGAACCCTCTCGGGCCCCTGGAACGCACTTTTATTCGTGGCGCTTTTGCTCACGCTTCGCGGCTTGCTCGATCTTCCCTTCTCCCTCTATGGGACCTTCGTGATCGAAGCACGGTACGGTTTCAATCGCACCACACTAGGAACGTTCATTGCCGACCAGCTCAAGGGCATTGTTCTTGCTGCATTGCTCGGCGGTCCCATATTTCTCGCGATTGTCTGGTTTTTCGAACGCACGGGTCCATCCGGCTGGCTTCCGGCCTGGCTCTCGGTAAGTGCATTTCAGCTCCTGCTCGCCTATCTCGCGCCTGCCCTGCTGCTTCCGTTATTTAATAAATATGAACCAGTTCCGGAAGGAGAAATCCGCGCCGCGGTCGAGGCGTTCTGCAAGAAGATAGACTTCCGCATCAATGGGGTCTTTCAAATGGATGGTTCGAAACGCTCCACCAAGGCGAACGCTTTTTTCACCGGTTTCGGGAAGCTGCGCAGACTGGTCCTCTTCGATACACTTCTCCAGAAACTTTCACAGGAAGAACTCATGGCGGTCCTCGCTCATGAGATCGGACATTTCAAGGAACGCCACATCCACAAATTCCTGTTTCTTTCCCTCGCGGCAAGCGGACTGAGCTTCTATGTCCTCTCGTTTTTTATCGGAAATGCCGCGCTCACCGAGGCCTTCGGAATCGGACAAGTATCCGTTTACGCCACTCTCGTAGCGGTGAGCCTGCTGTACGGCCCGATCAGTCGTATTGTCGGGATCGCGATCAACACGATCTCACGACGATTTGAATTCGCGGCAGATCGATATTCCGCGCGATCCTATGGCAACCCGGAGGCGCTTGCATCAGGACTGATGAAAATCAGCACGGATGCGTTAGCTAACCCGGCCCCTCACCCACTCCGGATCGTTCTGGATTACAGTCATCCGCCTGTGCCTGAACGCATGGCTCGCCTGAAAACGTAATAGACCAGGCCAATCGGGCCTAGAAGTAACAGAATCTGAGTGCGCCATCTTTGCACGTCGCTGCGATGTTGCCCGAAACGACCGCGAAACGCGCCTCTTTCAAACTCGGATCCAAGCCCCATCTCCTTGAGCGGATTGTGCGCTTTGCCGCTCAGCACGCTTGCGAACCCACTCTCGAGGACGTCGATCCGATCGGCCATAAGCAGCAGCAGCCAATGCGCCTTCCTGCCTTCACTGAACCTGAAAGCGAACTCCCGCACCTTGCCGCTCAGGCCCTTCGGCGGGCAGGAGGTTCCGAAGACCGGTGTGAGCCCCTTGTGCTCGGACGAGACCAGGATTTTGACCTTCGCCACCTGACGCTCGGGCTCTTCCCAGTGAGCCCCCGTCCCTTGCGGTGGCGCCTTCTCCCTGGGAACCGCAGGCCGGTTCCTGGGATCCAGGTCAGCTCCCCAGCCCGGTATTCGTGTCCTCAATGCATTACTTTGAAAAGCCATACGTACTCCTTTAGGCCGCCTTTGGTGGGATCATTACGGTTTTGATGCAGTTGTCGAGCTTGCTCGAGAAGCGGTGATAACCCTCCGACACCTCTTCAAGCGGAATTCGATGAGTGATGATGTCCTTCGGACTGATACGCCCGGCTTTGATGTGCTCGATCAAACGCGGCAGGTGACGCTTGACGCTGGCCTGATTCGCATTGATCCGGAGGCCCTTGTTCAGAACATTGCCGATCGAGACCATGTTGAACGTGGGCCCATAAACACCCACAACGGAAACAGTCCCACCTTTCCGAACCGAATCAATCGCCCAGTTCAGCGCCGTTGGAGCGCCGGCCTGAAGCGGGATCTTGACCCCGGTCAGGTGGTGCAGGAAGCTCCCGTCAGCTTCCGCTCCGACCGCATCGATACAGACATCCGCACCGAGACCGTCCGTCAGTTTTTTGATATGCAGCACGACGTCCCCGATCTGCGTGAAATTGTAGATCTCCGCATTCGCATAGTTCCTGATGAACTCAAGGCGATAATCGATGTGATCAATCACGATCACTCGACCCGCTCCCATCAACCAGGCTGATTTCGCCGCGAAGATGCCGACTGGGCCGGCGCCAAAGACAACCACCGTATCGTTCTCCTTGATGTCGCCCATTTCGGCGGCCTGATAGCCTGTCGGGTAAGCGTCCGTGAGAAGAACCGCGTCATCAAGGGACATCCATTCGGGTATTTTCCAGGGCCCCACGTCGGCGAATGGCACCCGGACATATTCGGCCTGACCACCGTCATAGCCACCAGCGCTGTGCGAGTAGCCGAAAATCCCGCCTATCGCGGTGGCACTCGGATTGGTATTGTGGCAATTCCCGTAGAGCTCTTTTTTGCAAAACATGCAGGACCCGCATGAAATGTTGAACGGCACCAGCACCTGGTCGCCCGCCTTGATATTCCGCACCGAAGATCCGATCTCCTCCACAACCCCGGTGAACTCGTGCCCGAAAGTCATTCCCACTCGGGTATCCGGCACGAGGCCATGGTAAAGGTGAAGATCTGATCCACAGATGGCCGAACGTGTGACGCGAACGATCGCGTCGTTCGGATGTTCGATCTGAGGAACAGGCTTCTGTTCAGTTCGGACCCGGTAGGGCCCGCGGTAAATCATCGCAAGCATAAACGGCCTTCGCTTTCCCTTTGAGTGAATTTAATCACGGTTTTGCAAGCTGCGCTCCAACGCACCGCGAGCCCGCGCCTGAAACGCTGCCACAGGGTATGTCCATTGCAATAGACCGCCCGTATTTTGGACCAATTGCTTACCAAACGGAGGCGGATATTCATGGAACTCTTTGACGTACTGAAGAAAGATCACGATCAAGTGAAGGTGTTGTGTCGCAGAATCCAGACAGCTGGCGGAGAATCCGGCGCTGGAAAAAGGCTATTCCAGGAACTCACGTCCATGCTCGAAGTCCATATGCAGGCCGAGGAACATCTTTACTATGCACGGCTCGAAGACAACAAGGAGACATTGAAATTCGCCATCGAGGGCTATGAGGAACACCGCCTTGCCAAGATGCTGCTCGACGAACTGAAATCAAAAAACCTCAACGGCGAGCACTGGAACATCAAATTCAAGGTGTTCAGTGACGTCGTCCTCCACCACATCGAGGAGGAAGAAGACGAATTTTTCGAAAGCTCACGCGATATCTTCGAAGAAGATGAATTGGAAGAACTTGGAAGTATCTTCAGCGAGCAGAAGCAGCAGCTCCTCACACCGGCTTCATCACGAACCACGCGCCGCTCATCCATCAAACCCAGGCGAGCCGTAAAAGCAAAAGCGCGAGGACGGAAAAAATCAGTGCGCGCCAGAAGAAAAGCAGCCTGATCAGGGGCGACTACCAAGCAATTGGCTCACGGTCTCTGAAAAATCCTCCGCTCGGGCCTCCCTCGGGCAGGGTCGCAAGCCAGACGACGGTATCCGCGCCCTGCTCCGGGGAGCGCTCAGCCTCCGCGCCTCCCATATCGGTTCGCACCCAACCGGGGCAGACCGAATTCACAAGAACGCCCTTCCCTGCATATTGCTGTGAAAAAATGCGAGTGACCGCGTTCAACGCCGTTTTTGATATCCGGTAGGCCGGGTACCCCGACTCCATCTCCGACAGCTGCCCCATTCCGCTCGAGATGTTCACAATGCGTCCATAGTGATGCTCATTCATGACAGGCGCGAAAACCTCACATAACCGGTAAGGTCCGTAAACATTGGTCTCCATCGTCTTTCGGATTCTCGCGAGAACCGAAGGATCAGCCTCAGAGGCTGCCGCACCTGCTGAATCGAGAAATACCCCTGCGTTGTTGACCAAT
>MEPR01000060.1:89-479 GCA_001769835.1 Bdellovibrionales bacterium GWB1_55_8 | reverse complement strand
GTATGTACACAATCCATTCCACCTGCGGCCAGGAACCGAATATCATGCCGACAACATTCCAGTTGCTGGCCATGAATCCTCCGAGGCCAATCAAAAGCCAGTTAAGGCCTCCGACGATGACCAGTATCCAGGCGACCATGTGTAAATTTTTCATACTATTGAACAGTGAGAAGAGATTGGCTAGTAAAGTCGACCTCTAAGAAGCACACCATCAGTATGAACTTCTACATGAAGAGCGCCACTTAGTTATCCACTCGACGCGCCGGAGGGCTTGCTCGCGGTAAACCACCTGTCGGAACGAATATATTTGTGGTGCAATATAAAAATTCATCTGACTTCACCTGCGATTCACTCGCACTTGTCATACTTACGTTCAGAAGTGCAATTAGG
>MEPR01000059.1:217-45518 GCA_001769835.1 Bdellovibrionales bacterium GWB1_55_8 | reverse complement strand
ACGATGCCATCGTGAAGCTCAGTGAGAATCGTTCCGGCCTCGGCGCCCTTCAGAACCGGTTGATGTCCACGATCAATAACATGAACATCTACCGCGAGAACCTCGAAGGCGCCAACAGCCGAATCCGCGACACCGATATGGCCGCGGAAACCAGTGAACTCGTGAAACAGAACATCCTAACTCAGGCGAATCTCTCAGTCTTGGGACAAGCCAATCAGAACCCGCAAGCCGCGCTTAAACTGCTCGGTTAATACGGTGAGATGACGCGAGTGTAGTATTAGTAGAGTGATTGTTGGCAGATACGATGGCAGGCGGGAAGCTCAAGACGAGTTTCCCGCCTGTTAAAAGATCTTTCCAGCTTGTAATTCGACCGCAAGCCCTTTAGTTTGCGGCACAAATGACTGACAAACAGACCTCTCTCCCCTCCGTCCCCTCGCGATTGCCGATTCAACATCCTGACTATCGGTACTCCACCTCGAGCAATCCCTATTCGAACCGTCTTGAAGAATTCAGTGACCGGGTTTTCTCTGACAACTCGACCGAAGCCCACTCCGGACAATGGCGCTCGCTTATACCCGATGGAAAATCGGATCCCCGCCGGGAATTGCACGTTGAAATCGGCTGCAACGCCGGTCACGTGGTCGTTGAATGGGCAGCCAGAAATCCCGCCCATGCCTACATCGGCATCGATTGGAAATTCAAACCTATCTTCCGCGCCGCGGAAAAAACCGTGAAACGCGGAATTCAGAACCTCCTGTTTCTCCGAGCGCACGCCGATCGCATCAAGTACATGTTCGGTCCTGATGAGATCGACGGATTATATCTGTATTTTCCGGACCCCTGGCCCAAGAAGGCCCAAATGAAAAACCGGTTTTTTTCCGAGATCCGTCTCCGGGAGCTGGCCGGATTGATTCGTCCGGGCGGAGCGTTTCACGTGAAAACAGACCATCCAGAATACTTCATGGCGATGGAAGAGGCTATGCGAACAGTGCTCGCTGAGGCGGACTGTCCATGGGAACTGATTGAGCTGACGCGCGATCTCCATGCCGGCCATCCCGATCCACGAACGCTCACGATTCCGGACGTGACGCTTTTTGAGCGACTCTTCATCAAGGACGGAATCAAGATCCAGAGCATTCGGCTCCAAAAAAGAAAGGCCTGAACCATGCTGAATGTGACAGGGTCACGCTTGCGGTGTCCGGCATGTACCGGCCCGCTTAAAATCCATTCAGGGACCCTAGCGGCTGCTGTTTACGAAATCACTTCGGGAACACTGCGATGTGAAAACTGTCAGGCAACCTATCCCATTCTCGCTGGCGTCGCCATTCTGGTGGAAGATATCGCAGGATATCTGATTGAACACGCGAAGGGGATCGCCCGCCTCGTTCCTGATTCCTCCATCCCGCCGGATTTTTTAGACGACTACCTCCAGGCCAAATCGGAGCTCACGACGGAGCATATTGAGGAGGATCTTGAAGCCGAACGAGTGATTGCGCTCTACTTCATGAATCACTATCTCAGCACAAGCCATGCTCCCAGCTGGTTCAAGCCTTCATCGGGAACCACCGGAAGTCCGCTGATTGAATCCCTGATCCGCGAGCATTGGGATAGCGGACCTCACGCTAAGATCGTGGAATGGGTCATGGAATTCAGCGACAGGAAACCGATCCAATCAACGATCGAGCTGGGCTGCGGCGTTGCCGGATTATCCAAAATGCTGCGGCCGCGCACGAGCTATTACCTCGGAGTCGACAGTTCATTTGCGAGCATTGCGCTTGGCAGGCACCTGGCTTTAGGCGCTCCGTACGACCGTGCCGTCCGCATTCCCGGCGACCTCCTGGATGGCCCCGTTTCCATGAAGATCGAGCTTCCGATTACCCCTGCCCTGGATGGCTCAGCGGATCTCATTGTCGGAAATCTCGACAATTTACCAGTGATTCGCGAGCAATTTGACCTCGCGCTCGCTTTGAATGCGATTGACATGCTTGACGAGCCGGAGGGGCTACCTCAGCTCCAGCACGACCTTTTAAAGAAGGGCGGCATGGCAATTCAGAGCTGTCCGTATATTTGGCATGAATCGGTTGCAGCACACCTTCGCGAAATCCTTCCAAAGGACATCAAGGATTCCGCCAAAGCGGTGGAGTGGCTCTATGCGCAGAGCGGTTTCCAGATCGAAAAGAAGTCGAACCACGTGCCCTGGCTCTTTTTCAAGCATCTACGACAGCTTGAGATTTACTCGGTCCATCTTCTGGCCGGGCTAAAACTCAACTGAAGCTCGAGAATTCTGGCGATCGTCACATCGTATGCAAATGTCTAGTGATGTCGGGTAACGGAGTCCACCACTCGACATCACTAGACATTTGCATAGGGTGCACATAACACTCGCATGGCGGCTCAGCGCCTTCCCTCATCCTTCAAGAACTCGATCAAGTTTCTGCAGCAGTTCACGACTGGGACGCTGACGCCCCCTTTCGATCTCACACAGGTATGTGCGACGCGACCGATGCCGACCTTTTCTGCCAATTGCGCTTGAGTGAGTTCCGCTTCATACATTCCCCAAAGAGCAACAGTTGCGCCTAAGGCATGTATCGGAAATTCACGAAAACCTTGCGTCCGGCCTCGACGTGGACGGTTTTGGCGGGAAGGGTCGCCGACCCATCCGGAAGGATTCTCACTTCATGCACGCCGGGCTCGACAGGAATGCGCGCAATCTGCAAATCACGAGGCAGCAGGTTCCAGGAGCGGACATCCGCCCGGTCACTTGCATACAAAATCACACGCGCCATGAAACCAAGCGCGGGACTCTTCGTGTGACGCTCGATCTGATCAGAAACCAGTTCCTTGGCCACCAGACCGGCGATCTTTTTCGCGACAAGACCTCCGTATTTCTCCTCAAGATTCTGGATAGCGGTCCGCTCGATATCGTGAAGAACCGCCGTTTGAGCGAGTTCGCGACCATCCAGCTGAATGGTCGCGCGCGAGACAGGGTTCGGGCGCGGGTAGAACTTCGGAAGCTGTCTAAAGTCCGGATTCGGACGTTTTACAGGAGAGATGCCGTTTTCATACAGGATGATGATTTCCCCTTTTCCGGAACGCGGAGCGGCCTCGAGCGCAAGCCTGTGATCCTCCTCCGTCAATCCGTACTCATTGTCCCAGGCTTCCATTTCATCGCGCATGCCTGTGAGCCGGGCCGTGCGCCACAGATCGCGCCCGAGCCCCGGAAAACCCGGGCGGAGCTCCCGGGTCTTCTTGTAATCAATGTAGGCATCGTTAGGGTCACCTTCGGCTTCGTAAAGGATCGCGGACAAATAGCGCGCGAAGGCGTTTTGCTTGTACTTACGCTTTCCCTCGAAAATCATCAGATGAAGCTTACGATTCACGCGCCTGGCCTCGACAAGCGCGTTCTCGTTGTCGCCCAGGAGCGCATAGTTCATGGCCAGGTACGTACTGATCAGGACATTCTCGAAGTCCTCGCCCTTATAGTCTTTGACGGTATCCGTCGTTAGGAGAGTGGCACTTTCGGCTGCAAGACTCGTATAGTCTTTGATTTCGGCGACTTTGTCGGCCGCGAGAAACGCACGATTACTTTCCTCGTATTTGCCCGCCGAATGGAGGCTCAGACCCAGATCCAGAAGATAGAGTAGCTGGTCCTTCCCATCTCCTTCCCGCTTCAGCCCTTCTTCCAGGCGGGTAGCGGCATCTTCATAACGCCCCTCTCGAAACAGCCGGGTTGATTCGGAATCGAGAACGCGCGAAGACGCACACCCCGCAGTCAAAAGCAGGATAGTCAGGAAAGCGGAAACCTTCTGCATCAACTTAGAGGCCGACGCTGCGCTTCCGGTACTTCTTCCGGATCTCGCGTTCCTCGGTGCAGTCAATGGTGGACTCCTCGAGGTTCGTGAGATTCATCGTCAGCTTGTAATAAATGAACTTGTCGTTGCCGACCTGCTGAACGTTTGTCGCAAGCGCGCCGCTCAAAATATAATCAGCGCCGATCTGCTTCCCACGTTTTTTCGCCGTGGGTCCGGAAACATTTCCAGACTCGTTGTGTTGATATTCTTCTTCAAGCGTCGCCCGCTCGGTCTTGTTCACGAAACGAACTTTGCCGGTTTTGATCAAAGCAGTTCGAATCTTGTCTGTCAGAGAAACCGTATCAATGTGCTCTTCCGTGCGATTCTGAACTTTTTCAACAATCACCACCGGAGGCTTGGGAGCCTTTGCGACGTAGCCGCAGGAAACCATCGCGCGGATGATCGTGTCGGCCATCTGCTGCATGTCGGCTTCATTGTATTTGTCGTCGAGGAGCTCCACTCGAGTCGGATCGTCATACTCGCCGCGGGTAAACGCCTTCGGACCACAGCTCGTGATCAGCACGGACGAGAGAGCCACGAGCCCTGTAGCGAAACCCAATGAAAGATGCCTAGATTGCATTGCGTTATCCTTTCCTTATTCAGTGCCCCCACAGTGTAAGACTCTGAGGGTCAAATGCAAGATCTTGCATGCAAAAGTTGAAAGCGGACAGCTCTTATGGTCTGCTCACGCCTCGGAGGTCTTATGAGGCAAAGTCAGCGTTTCGCTCCGGTATTGATCGTCGGCACTCTCCTGATCATGGGTTCGATCATGGGGTTTCAGCGGTTGGCTCAAGCCAGCGGCAATGTCCACGAAACCTGGACCCATTCAGACTGGCTGACCCCGGCAGAGGTCGCCCGGTGGTCACGCTCACCGGGAATTCGTGATTACGTTTTCAGAATGCTCAATCCGGGCACATCAGAACTCGCGGCGTTGCTTCAGCTATCGGCGGCCTCGTCCCTCACCATCGAAATGGAGAGTCTTCCGCAACCCGGCGACGCGGACCTTTGGCGGAAGCTCGCGCGCAAAGTGCCACTGAAAATCAAGCTGCTCGATATCCCTCTGCCCGCAACTGATGATATCCAATTACTGAACTCGATCGCCCCACACTCGATAGAATTTCTCATGAAGCATTTTCCGGATATCGAAGACGGCGAGCGCCTGAGCGCATTCACGGTGCCCATCTCCATCGAATTCCAAACACCGTTTTATCCCCGCTATGAGGAAAAAGAGCTGCTTCTCGCGATCCCGGCC
This sequence comes from Bdellovibrionales bacterium GWB1_55_8, assembly GCA_001769835.1. Taxonomy (GTDB): domain Bacteria; phylum Bdellovibrionota; class UBA1018; order UBA1018; family UBA1018; genus GWB1-55-8. The sequence continues at coordinate 40,415 of MEPR01000059.1, read as the reverse complement.
AACGTCACTCTCAACTTCGTGTCGCAGATCTGGCCCTGGTATCACCAGATGGATGTGTTCAATATGACTCCGCATGCGAAGAAACTGAAAATTCTTGGCGGAACATTTCCCTCTGGTCCTCATTGGGATTACCTGAAAAACATTCACGGACTCGAGGAAGTCGCAGTTTATTCTGATTATCCGCCACCGTCCCCGGAAGTCTGGAAAGAATTTGGAGACAACCGGATTGTCTGGGTCTATTCCTCAGGCGTTCCCGTGGAGTCGGATCTGAAAGCGTTTGAACGAAGCAGCTCAGCGCCCGGCTCACGTAAGCTCATTATCCAGACCGAAGCCTCACTGCCAAGTGAAGAACGTGCACGCCTGGACCAGGTCTCCATTCCCGTTGATTGGAAACATCCCGTCCCATGGAGCGACGCGCGGTGATTCAAGACCTGCTTTCACGTCATATCCTCTTCGTCACAGGTAAAGGAGGAGTCGGTAAAACGGCCGTCTCGCTGGGGATCGCGCGGGCTTTCGCGAAGAAAAAGCTGAAAACGCTCTGGATCACGTTCGAAGATCCACTTCTGATACCGGGCGGGGTCCGCGAGATCGCGCCAGGGCTGATTCACCTGAATGCCTGCGCTGCTGTCGCGTTCGAGGAATACGTCACGATGAAGATCGGCGCATCCGCGATTTCCCGCGTCTTCGTGAAGAACAAACTCGTGCAATACCTTGCCCAGGCCGCTCCCGGGATTCACGAACTTGTACTGCTCGGAAAGGTCTGGCACGAACGGCACCTCTATGACCGTGTGGTTGCGGACCTTCCAGCCACGGGCCACGGGCTTGCCATGTTTCAGAGTACACAGAATTTTTCAGTCCTCTTTCAGGGAGGACCGGTCCATCGAGATGCTGTCGCGATGATGCAAACCTTTGGAGACCCCGCTCAGTGCGGACACCTGCTCGTCGCATTGCCTGAGGAGATGCCACTCAGGGAGGCACTTGAGCTGGAGAATCTGCTCCACGAGATATTCCCCGACAACGCCGTCGATTTTTTGGTCAATCGGGTTTTCCCGAAAACAGCGCAGGCTGACCCCACGGACACCGATCCGCCATCGCGCTGGACAAGCCCGCTCGCGTTCACTGCTCACGAGTACATCGAAAAACGCGCGATCCTTGAGGACTTCAATTTGCGTCTGTGGCGGGAAAGAGGACTCAAGTTCGCTGAACTCTCTTATATGCCGCCCGGCAGCGATATCTCCGAAAAACTGTCGTGCGAACTGATCGAGAAGGGCTACGTATGATCAAAAGCCCGATCATCGATGAGATTCTGAGCAAACGTCGAATCATCGTCACGCTGGGGACCGGCGGCGTTGGAAAGACAACCCTGAGTGCCGCTCTTGCCATGCGCGCGGCGCTTCTGGGACGCCGAGCGATCGTGGTCACTATTGATCCCGCAAAAAGGCTCGCAACGTCGCTTGGACTGGACACATTAGGAAATCGCCCGACGGATCTCACATCTTATCTCGAAAATGCCGCAAAAAAATCCGAGGTACAACTGGGCAAAGGTCGATTTTTCGCGATGATCCCGGATGCAAACCGGAATTTTCAGGATTTTCTCACTGAACTGGCGCCTTCGCGCGAAGTCGTTGAAAAAATCCTGAAAAACCCGCTTTTCCAGATCTTCACGAAGGAATTTTCCGGCACGAATGAATACATGGCTCTGGAACGGCTTCGGGCGCTGGACCACACTGGAGAGTTCGATTGCATCATTCTGGACACCCCCCCAAGTAGGAACGCGCTCGCATTCCTCAACGCGCCCAAACTCCTGGCGAGATTGTTCGAAGAACGATTGATCCGCTGGCTGGTTCTGCCTGCCAACAAGATCGTGGCGGCAGGGATGAGAAGCGCCTTGGGCGTTCTGGAGCGCCTCACCGGCGCGGGATTCATGAGCAACCTGCTGGAATTCGCATCGACTCTTTTTGAGGTTCGCGTACGGTTCCTGGCCAACATGAAACAAACCACGAACATGCTCGAGTCGGAATCAGTCGGCTTCATCATGGTTACTGCGCCCTCGCCCGATACCGCCCCCGAGGTTCAGCAGTTTATCCAAGTCATTCAGGAACATGGTTTTCACTTCGACGGAGTGGCACTGAATAGGACTCTGGGCTATCTTGAGGGAGTAGAAAAAGCAGCCAAAACATCAGGAAACGCCGAGCAAGCGGCAGCCATTTCCATACTCTCCGCCCTCAAAGAGCGCGAAAAGAGCGCGGAAGAAACGCTCAGGGCGGGCGCCGTCCGGATCTGTGCGAGGGTTCCCGAGCTGGCGCGGGATATCCATTCCGTGGAGGATTTATTCTATGTTGCACAAACGTTGGGTCCCGAGGCCAATCAGCGGAACACTGATATTCGCGATTAGCAGCATTCTGGCGTCAGCTTCGGGTCACGCCGGCCCTCGGTCGAGCGTCGAGGCGGAGGTGCTCTGGAAGCAGGGCAAAGAAGCGTATCATCAAGAAAAATATGCAGAGGCCGCTCGCGAACTTCAGCGCTTCGTGGACCGCTATCCCGGTGCAACAGGTTACCTTGAAGCTCACTTGTTGCTGGGTCGCAGCCTGCTGAAAACCGGAAACCCGGCTCGAGCGATCCCTCCCCTCCGTTACGTCACCAGCGCATCGCGATCGGAAAACGAACTGGCGGCGGCGCGCGTGCTTCTCGCACGGGCTTACATGGAATCCGGAAAACACGAGGAAAGTTATCAAACAACGATCGAGATCGAAAAAAAGCACGGTGGCTCGCAAGCCACACAATCAGAAGCCCTGCTCATTCGCGCACGCGCCCTGACCGGTCAGGGTCACGAGGCCCGTGCCGCCAAGGTTCTCGAATCTGCGAAGGCCCTTATTGTTGAAGAACGCGCCGAGGCAGCCTGGCTGGAACTTGATTTGAAACACCGCAAATGCGCCCGCTTTCCAAGCCAGTCCCCGCTCGATGAGGAAAAGGTTCGGGACCAGCTTGCACGGCGGGGTGACTGCCTTGGAGAGGCGTTACTGCTGTTCCGCGCTGTTCTAGAGACATCGGACCCCGCCTGGAGCCGGAGAGCCCTCGAAGACACAAAGGGAGCGTTCAAAAATTACTGGAAAATCTGCTCCCATCCGCCCGATCCTCCCGAGCCTCCGGAAGGATCAAGGAAACCCAGAACACCCCTTCAGCTGAAACGCTACCGCGGAGAACTGACGGCCTTTCTGCAAGCTGCCTGCCGTTCAACCCTTCGCAATCAGATCGGCATTTTGAAAGCCTGGGAATCCCAACTCCCGCAAGCGACCTCTTCATTTTCCATGGGGCTTGCCGACCAGCTGGCAGGAATCAGCGGTGAGACAGGTTCTCAAAAATGACTTCATTAAAAGAGGAGCTTGCCCGCGAGATCGGAAGCAAGAACCGGGAGCTTCGCGATTGGCTGCAAACTCAGTTGGCGGCCGCGCCTCCCCCGTTCTATTGTTCCGTGGACCTCCGCGATTCCGGGCATAAAGTCGTCCCGGTCGATTGCAATCTGTATCCCGCAGGATTCAACAACCTCTGCCCCGAGGATCTGCGTACCGCTGCTGCCACCCTGCGCGTGCAGATGACAGCCTCCGCGAAAGCAGCCGGACGCGGCACACCAGGAAGATTACTGCTTCTTCCTGAGTCCCATACCCATAATCCGTATTACACTGAGAATCTTTTTTATCTTCTGCAAATCATGAACAACGCCGGTTTCGAAGCTCGCCTGGGCTGGTATGGACCTTTGCCGCCGGAAGCTGAAAAAGATAAAATGGTCCGCTTGAAATCGGAATCAGGAAAAGAGCTCATGGCCTGGCCCATTGAAATTTCCGGAGGGGTGCTTTCTGCCGGAGATTTTGTTCCCGATCTGATTCTCCTGAATAACGATTTTTCGATCGGCTATCCGCATGGTCTGGACCCAGTCACCCAACCCATTGTACCGAGTTATACATTAGGGTGGCACTCCAGGAAGAAGAGCGATCATTTCATTCATTACAACCGGCTGGCAGGCGAATTCGCGGGGATCGTGGGAATTGATCCGTGGACGGTCCAGCTGGACACGGAGATAGTGGACCCCGTGGACTTCAACGAGGGGGTCGGCATTGAGGAAACCGCGGAATCGGTAGCGCGGGTTCTGGACCGGATGCGACAGGCCTACTCCGACAGGAAACTGCAGCGTGATCCGTTCGCTTTTGTGAAGAGTAATCGCGGCACCTATGGAATGGGCATCGTTGTCGTCAGATCAGCTGATGAGCTGCGGACGATGAATCGCAGGGTGAAGAACAAGATGAGCGTCGGAAAAAATCGAATTCCAATCGACAGTGTCGTCGTTCAGGAAGGTGTCCCGACGGCAACTCTGGTCGACCGGCTTCCAGCGGAACCAGTGATTTATCTGATGGGGGCAGACCTGGTGGGCGGGTTTCTGCGCACGCATTCAGAGCGTGGCACGGAAGAGAACCTGAACGCACCAGGCATGGTATTCAGGAAGCTGTGCATGTCAGATCTCCAGACCTCAGAAGAGGACGCGAAACCGCAACCGGTCCTGGAATTGGTTTATGGATGGGTCGCCAGGCTCTCGGCTCTTGCTGCGGGTCGCGAGCTTCAAACGCGATCTATGGTAAAGTGAGCACATGGTCGCAAAGTTCCTTCTAAAGCTCGCCTCCGAGCCATTCGTTTCCAAACGGGACATTGTTTTGACGCTGCTGCCCGCGCTCATCTGGACGACACTCGTTCTGTCGCGCCCCGTATTAATCGAAACCATCTGCGCCACAGAACCTGCAAAGTGCACTGCGGAATCTGTCGTTGCCTTGGACCGCATCGCAATCGGCCTTGACGTCAGCGGTGCGGATGCTTTCTCTTATTGGACCCAAAACACATCAGGCGTCCTCGCGGGCACTGTGCCAGCGATATGGCACGCATCACTCGCGGTAGCTGGTCGTATCACGCCGATGACCGCCCTTCTTTATACCGGAGTCGATTTGCTGATTTTCATCCAGACCACCGCATGGAATGGCGCACTGAATGAAGCCGTTCGCGTGGCCTCACAACGTCCTCGCCCCTTCGTCTATTCTGATCCAGTCGGGCTTGGGAGCTCTCCCGCCCATTACGTCTCATTTTATTCCGGGCATACCAGTTATAGCGCCGCGATGATGGTGACGCTGCTTCTGATCCTTCTCTCGCGCGGGGCCCCCCTCTGGTTGATGGGAGCAACGCTCGCGGTCGGACAAGGGCTCGTGATAGCCACCGCCGTTTTCCGGGTTCTGGCCGGGCGGCACTTCATCACAGATGTCCTGACTGCGGCCGTTATGGGCACGCTGGTCGCCATCGCCGTAGCTTACTTTCACCGCAAGAAGCCGGGCAGCCAGTCGGAATTGGCCTCGTGATTGCTTCAGCCGATCCTTAAGGGGTCGTGTATATGCTGATAAAATCGATTCTGCAGGGGCGATTTCTCGGTCACCCATTGCATCCCATCATCGTTCATTTACCCGTGGGACTCTGGGTCGCTAGTTTCATAATGGACATCATCCATCTGGCAAGCGGCGCCCCAGGACCCGCCATTGCCTCCTATTATTCCATTCTGATAGGACTTGTGGCGGTTCTTCTTGCCGCTCCCACAGGTCTCGCGGACTTTCTCTCCATTCCGGCAAGGACCCGTCCAAAACGCATCGCTGCGACTCATGCGATCGCGAACGTCGGTATCACGGTCATCTACTTCGTGAACTTCGTGTGGCGAATGGGTCCTGGCGGCTCGGCGCCAACGACTGTCACGACAGCGCAGTTCATCGTGTCGCTTGTTTCCGTGATACTGCTCTCGGCCTCCGGTTATCTGGGAGGCCTTCTGGTATATCAGTACGGTGTCGGCTACAGGAATTCGGCCGCAGAAAAACGGAAAGACAGCCGAAGGGCTGCCTGACCGTGCCGTATCTTTCGCTTTCAGAATACGGATTGATCGGCAATTCAAGCAGCAGCGCTCTGATCAGCCGCGCCGGTTCTATTGACTGGTGTTGCCTTCCGTTTCTGGACTCTCCCAGTCACTTTGCGGCCATGCTCGATGAAAACCGGGGTGGAAGGTTCCAGATAAATCCCGAGGGGGAGTTCCGATCCGAACAGAGCTACGCGCAGAACACTCACGTCCTCGAGACGACTTTTGAGACGCCACACGGCCGCGCTATTCTCACCGACTGGATGCCGACGAATGAAGGCAGCGAAGCCATCATCCATCGCAGAGTCGAAGTTGTGGAAGGAAGCGTCAGCTGGCTCATGATCTGTACGCCTCGTTTCTCCGGCGGGCTGAAGGCAGAGGCCGAAGTCTTTCGTAATGGAATTCTCTTTCGAGGGCCCGCGCAGAATGAGCTTGCCCACCTTCACGCGGATGTCCCACTCCAGATCTCAGCAAACGGTTCAGCTGCCGTGGCGAGGTTCACGCTCGGCATGGGTGATCGCTGCCAGTTCACCTGGGCCTGGGGACGAACACATATTGCGCAACTCTCGGTCCCCAGACTCGCCAATCCACAGGAAACGATCGAATTCTGGATGACTCAAGCGCATCGCTGCCCATCCACGGGCTGTCCCTTCGCGGGCCCCTGGCATGACCTTCTTGTGCGCTCAGGGCTCCTTCTGAAGGTCCTGCAGACAAAATATGCCGGATCACTTGCCGAAGCAGTGGCTCCCTCGTTTCCCAGACATCCTGGTGAACGCCACGGCTGGGAGCACCGTTATGCTTGGGTTCAAAATACCGCGACGGGGATGCAGGCATTCGCGAATCTCGACTACCACACAGAAGCAACAGCGCTTTTTCAGTGGCTTTCGGATCTGCTGGTTCGGGATGGCGTGGAAGGACTACAACCAGCATACCTGCTCGACGGCGGAAAACAATTCTCCGAAAGCAAACCCATTCTTCCGGACGAAAGCATCCGTACTCTTCACGAGTTTCACCTGGATACCTTTGGTCAGGTGCTCCTCGCGGCATTTGAATACCGTCGACTGATCGGCCATCTGCCCGCCGGCTTGTGGCAAAAAATCGTCGAGATCGCCGATTACATCTGCCAGGCCTGGCGTCGCCCCGATTATGGCCCCTGGCACCCGGGGCGTTCCGTGGGAGGGCGCTCGCGGCCCGAACATTTCGTCGTGTCAAAGCTCTTTTGCTGGGTCGTCCTGGATCGTGCGATTCAACTCGCGGAGTCGGCCAATGAGCGCCCCACGCCACGGTGGCTCGATGAGCGTCGCATCCTCCACCGGACGATCATCGAGCAGGGCTACGATAACAATCAACGGAGCTTCGTTCGCTCCTTCGCGGATCGAGAGCTCGATCCCGCCACGCTCCTTATTCCCATCCTCGGCTTTCTTCCCCCGGATGATCCGCGAGTACTGGGCACGCTCGATGCGATTCAGTCGCAGCTTTCAGAAGGTGTATTCATCCATGCCAGGCGGGACCCGCATGGCGTGGAATTCCCGGGAGCGAGTCTCCTGTTCAGCTTCCTCTATGTTTCGGCGCTTGCGATCTGCGGACGCGCTGAAGAAGCCCAAACCCGGCTTGCCGAACTGGGAAGCTATGCGACGTCCATGGGGTTCTATGGCGATACGATCAATCTGGCTTCCAACGAAAATCGCGGAAGTTTTCCAAGTCTCGAGGTGCACCTGGCCCTGATTCAGGCAGGGATTCATGTAGCTGCAGCACGAGGCCGCAACCTGATTCTCGCGCCAGCGAGTTCACTGGCGCTCCCTTTCCCTAAGGCGAAATCGGCCTGAGCCCATGAACAAAAACTACTGCTCGTGACGGAGGGACTCGGCAAGCCTCGGGTCACCGATCGCCACGACATTATTCTTTCTCAGAAATCGAGCGACGGTGATTCCGAATATGCCCGAGAACCCCAGCGTCACGCCGATCTCGATGAAGCCAAACACAGGTCCGTCGCTGAAAAATTCCGGCTGCACCATCCAAAGGACATCGATCCACTGGGCGATCAGCATAAAAACGGCAACACCCGCGAGAACTCGGGAATTCCGCTTTGCGCTCCGGGTGATGAGCAAAAAGAAGGGGGTCAGGAATTTTCCGACCAGCAGAAAAGCCGAGACATAGTACCAGTTCGAATGCATCCGTTTCAGGTAATAACCCGTTTCCTCGGGAAGGTTCGCGTACCAGATCAGCATGAACTGAGAAAATCCGATATAGGCCCAGAAAATGGTGAAAGCGAACATGAATTTGCCAAGATCATGAAGATGGTTCTCATTCACCAGCTCCTTCAACTTGCCCTGCGACTTCAAATAGACGGTCAGAAGACAGATCGCAGCGAGCGCGGCATAGAAAAGACCGGCAAAGCAATAGACTCCGAAAATGGTAGAGAACCAATGCGGATCAAGGGACATCAGCTGATCAAAACTGGCGGAGGTGAACGTGATAGCGAAAAGAATCAGGAACACCGGGCTCAGGGAACGATTTCTCTCCGTGAGGCGATGATCACCGCTGATATCCTGTTTCAGCGAATTCCCAATCATCACCTTCGAGAAAAAAAGCCAGACCGCGAGGCCAAGAAGGTTTCTGATCACGAAAAAGCCGGTATTCAGGTAACCCGTTTTGCCCTCAAGGATCGGATCTCCGAATACATGTTCCGGATTGCTCCAGGGATAGAGACTCTGAATCCCAAAATACAGAATCGCGAAACTGAGCAGTACGAGCGGCAGATATGCCGTCAGTGACTCGCTCAGCCGGCGCAACGGCGCGCTCCACATGGCTCCGGTCAACCATTGAATGGAAGCGAAGAATAGGCCTCCAAGTGCAAGGCTCATAAAATAAAAATGATTGTGAACGAAGCTCGCCCAGGCCCGAGTGGGCGAAACGGACAGGCCAATGGCAAAGGTCAGCGCACCCAGTACGCAGAATGTCAGCAGCATCATCTTGAACGGAGCCGGAGCATCAAACGTCCCCGGATTCTGGACTCGATTCAAACGGATTGTCATGAAACGGGACCTTTCTATTTCTCAGGTGCGGGCCCCCACGCCTGAGGGGCCACTGGAGTGCCAATTCCCTGAAGTACACGAACATAATGCACTATCGCCCATCGGTCTTCCCGCAAAATCTGCGTTTTGTAGGAGGGCATGAGATTTTGACCAACCGAGATCACATGAAAGATTCTACCATCAGGGAACCCGCGGGCTTTCGCAGTGTGAAGAGCGGGGGGTTTGGGGAACTTCGGAACGATCGTTCCATTGCCCCAGGCAGTGGGCCCATGACAGACGATACAGAAGGTATTGTAAAGGTCCTGGCCTCTCTGAAGAACGGCGGCGGCAGGCTGCAGAGGGTTCTTCAGCAGCTTGCCCGGAACGTCCGGGTTCTTCTCCGATGTGAACGGGTAAGGCGAGAAATCACGGGGGATGCTCCCTTCGGGAGGTGTTCGGGCGGAGCCTGGTTCCTGTGCCTTCACTGCCGGGCTATAGGCCATATCCGGCATGTATACGCGATTCGGCTGTTCACGCGTGCACGCCGTTAAAAGGAAACAATTGGCACAGGCAACCACGAGTAGAAGTCCCCCTCTCCTTCGAACCGTCATTCGAACCACCCTTGCGCATAAACCGCACGTACTTCCTTCGCTCCGATTTGTTCCAGGAACTCCGTGGCCTCTTTCTCGGACGCCGGCGGTTCGATCAGCAAAGCGAACCGATCACGCGTGATCGACGGATCAAAGCCTCTACGAAAGACATTGGGAAGGCGGTTGAAATAAAGCATCGCGACCAGCGTGGAGAGTCCGGCGACAAGAACCGTGAGTTCAAACATGACTGGAACGAATGCGGGCCATGAATTGAAAGGCTTGCCACCGACATTCAAAGGCCAGTCCACGGCCATCGTCCAGTACTGAAACCAAAACGCGAATAGAAAACCGCAAAGCCCCGCAACAAAGGTGACATAGGGGATGCGCGACCGCTTGATCCCTTGGGCCGCATCCATTCCATGCACCGGATAAGGGGTGAAGGAATCAAATCGGGCGAAATTCGCGTCGCGCACTTGACGCGTGGCCTCGAGCAGAGCACGGGGCTCGTCAAAGAAACCGATAACGCCAGCAAAGTTTTTTCCGGAATTCATGATGCCCCCCCTTCCTTGATGACGCCTTTGATCTCGGACATGGCGATTACCGGAAGAAATCTCACGAACAGCAGGAACCAGATGAAAAACCATCCGAAGCTTCCCAGCGTGATTCCCCAGTCAAAGAGCGTCGGAACATAGTACCTCCAGCTCGAAGGAAGAAAGTCGCGATGCAGGGACGTGACCACGATCACGAACCTTTCAAACCACATTCCGATGTTCACAAAAAGAGCCACGACAAACATCACAGGAATACTGGTCCTGGCTTTCTTGAACCAGAAAACCTGCGGAACGAGCACATTGCATACCGCCATGATCCAATACGCCCACCAATAAGGACCGAAAGCCCGGTTGACGAACGCAAACTTCTCAAAGGAGCTTCCACTATACCAGGCTATGAAGAATTCGCATGCGTACGCGTAGCCCACCATCAGTCCGGTGGCCATGATGATCTTGTTCATTTTCTCGAGATGCCCGATGGTGATGTAGTTCTTGAGACCGAACACCTCGCGCGTGATCACAAGCAGCGTCACCACCATGGCAAAACCAGAAAAAATGGCTCCTGCTACGAAGTAAGGCGGAAATATAGTCGTATGCCATCCCGGCACACTAGAAACCGCGAAGTCAAACGACACCACCGAATGCACCGATAACACGAGCGGCGTGGATAATCCGGCAAACAGAAGATAAGCCGATTCGTAATGAGACCAGTTCTTGTTCGAACCCCGCCAGCCGAGTGACAAAATCGTGTATATGAATTTTCGAAGCTTGTGTTTGGCGCGATCCCGAATCGATGCCAGGTCAGGAACAAGACCTATGTACCAGAACACCAGCGAGATCGTGAAATACGTACCCACCGCGAAAACGTCCCAAATGAGGGGGGAACGGAAGTTCACCCAGAGGTCTCTTTGATTCGGATACGGGATCAGCCAGAAAACCGCATACCAGGGCCGGCCCGTGTGAATCACCGGAAAAAGGAGTGCTGTCATGACAGCGAAAATGGTCATCGCCTCGGCAGCCCGGTTGATGGCCGTCCGCCATTTCTGCCTGAACAGAAAAAGAATGGCCGAAATCAGTGTGCCCGCATGCCCGATGCCGACCCAGAAAACGAAATTGATAATGAAAACGCCCCAACCATTGGGCTCGTTCAACCCGAGGACCCCGAGCCCCGTCATGAACATCTTGGTCGCAAGCCCCGCGCCGATCCCAAAGCAACCCAAGGCGACCCCAAAGCAGATCCACCAGATCTTGCCAGGAAAACGTTCGAGCGGAGCGGCAATATCGGTGTTCACGTCAGCCAGCGTCTTGGCGCCGGTCACGAGAACATCGGGCGTGTAATGCGTGATTTCACTCGTGGTCATTGTTTGGCACCTTGTTTCGGACCTTCGTCAGATAGGAGATCGATGGCCTGGTATTTTGAACCTCGAGAACACGGAACGCCCGCGCATCCGCGCGAGACTTCGCGACGCGTGACTTCAAATCGTTAATGTCGCCGAACAGGATCGCTCGAGTGGGGCACGTCTGCTGGCAGGCCGTCTGCACTTCCCCATCCGGAATCTTTTTAGTCACCTCCCGCGCACCGCGTATTCTCTGCGTGCAGAAAGTGCATTTCTCCATGACACCGCGGTTTCGAACTGTGACATCCGGGTTCCACGCCAGATTCATCGTTCCTTCATAGGATTTCCAATGATCAAAGAAATTGAAGCGCCTCACCTTATATGGACAGTTGTTCTGGCAGTACCGGGTTCCGACGCACCGGTTGTAGACCTGGAGATTCAACCCTTCATCATTGTGTACGGTCGCCAGCACCGGACAAACCGTTTCACACGGAGCATTTTCACAATGCTGGCAAAGCATCGGCTGAAAAACCACCTCAGGATGGGCGGGCGCTCCTGAGTAATAGCGATCAATACGAATCCAATGCATCTGGCGGCTGTTTCTGACCTGATCCCGCCCGACCACGGGCACATTGTTTTCCGCCTGGCACGCGATAACGCACGCTCCGCAGCCTGTGCACGAGTTCAGGTCGATCGTCATGCCCCATCGCTGCCCCTTGTACTCGTGAAGGGGCCAGATCGTGGGAACCTTTTTAAGTCTGAGATGAGGATCCGTATGATCGGCGATGCCGGGATCCTTCCGGAATTCGGCGAGCGTGATGTCATTGATGATGGGTCGGTTTTCGGTCAACGTATGCCACTGCGTGCTGGCGAGTTGGTAAACCTCGCCCGTCTTCCGGAGCGTGACCTCCATGCCGGAATACTGAATTCCGGCTGAACCTGCATGTGCAAGCGCAAACAGATCGACACCAGCCCCATCGCCGATTTTGCCGGCGGCCCGGCGTCCGTAGCCCAGAGCCCCAGCAACGACCGATGGATGCATACCCGGTTGCACATGAACGGGAATGCGGACGGACCGACCCGCAACGGACGCTTCGACGACGTCGTTCTCAGCAACTCCGAGTTTGCGCGCCAGATCCGGTGCCAAGTTCAGATAATTGTCCCAGGTCACCGCAGTGATCGGATCCGGAAGTTCCTGCAGCCAGGGATTGTTCGCGCCTGAGCCGTCTTCCAGCGAAACCTTCGCATAAAGAGCAAGACTCAGCGATGGGACCGCCGGCAGTTTAACTGGCACGCTTGAAAGCGAGATGGGGCGGAATCGCGGCATGGTTTTCGTGGAACTCTCGGCTTCTCCGGCACCCGCAAAACCATTTTTCAAACCATTTTCCCAGAAATCATCGAAGCTTTTTCCAGGCGCGAACTTCCGATGCACGCTTTCCCGCCAGGTAGCGCGAAGGTATTCATGCCAGGAAGGGCCCTTCATCCATTTCAAGAGCACCTCTTCAAAAGTCAGAGTCGAATGCATCGGGGAAATAAGCGGCTGCTGAATGCTGTAGAGCTCCTGTTTGGGTTGAGCGTCGCCCCAGCTCTCGAGAGGATGGCTCGCAGCGAGAACGTAATCAGCAAGCCTCGCGGTTTCATCATCCTGTTCTGAAAACACCAGAACGAGCGGAACCTTCTTCAATGCATCGACAAAACCAGCATCAGCAGGTAGCGAGTATGCAGGGTTGCTCCCGTGGATCAGGAGCGCATCCACCTTTCCTGCCCGCATCTCCTCGATCAGTTTGCGGACTTCGGGAAAACCCCGGCGGCCCCGCACAGGATTAGCCGAGGAGAAATCAACCGTTTTTCCGATATTACCGAGCACGGAGTTCAGGAAATGAATCAATATTTGAAGTGAGAGTGAATCCGCCGTTCGGGAATGGGGACTTCCCGCTACGATCAGGCAGCGCCCCCGCGCGCTCCAGAGAAGCTCGGCAAGCTGTCGAACCAGGGCGGGGCCCTGCTGAATTCCGGTTTCAGCAGAAACCGCGTCCACGCTGTACGCCTGAAGAAGGCTCTGGACCCGGCTGTCCTTCAGCAGCTGCGGCTCCACGGAGTTCTTTCGCACAATGATCAGTTCATGCGCGAGCGCAAGGGCGATCCGAAGCTCATCGCCGGGCCGTATCGGGTAGCGCTCATCGGCGTTTGCGCCCGTGATGGTGAATGCTGACTCGAAGCAGATGAATTTCGACATCTCGGCATTCTGAGCACGTGCGGAATCGAGCTTGCGTCGGAAACTCCAGTCTTTCGAATGCTCGACGGGAGAAAGCCAGGTGCCGAGGAAATCGGCGCCCAAGGAGACAATCACCTCAGCGTCGGCGAAGCGATAAGACGGAATGGAAGGAATCCCGAAAACGGCTTCACTTGCCTGCCAGATTTCCTCAGGCTCGAGCGGATCCCACCCCACCTCAGCTGCATCGCGGAAGGACTTCAGAAATTCCGTGGTCAGACGCCGGGTGGACGGACCTCCTCGCCCGCCAGTCAGCAGACGAACGCTCCCGCCTTTGGACCGCAGTTCGGAAATCTTGGGCAGAAGGGCGCGGTCCACCACGTCCCAGGTACTCTCCTTGCGCGATCCCGTTTGGCGGGACCTCACCAGCGGAAACCGTAAACGATCCGGATCATAGAGCGATAGAAGCGAAGCCTGGCCGCGGGCGCAAAGAGCTCCGCGATTTAAGGGATGTTCAGGATTGCCCTCAAGCTTGATGGGTCGCCCCTCCCGATTTTTCGCCACGACCCCGCAGTTAGCAGCGCAACCGGTACATGTTGTCGCGTAATATTCAGCCACACCAGGCACGATTTCTTCGGGCTTCACCACATAAGGAATGATCTTGTTCACTGGACGGCGAGCACAGGCAAACCCCGCCATTGCCATGCTCGCGCCCATCAATGTTAGAAACTCCCGACGAAGCATTCCCGAGCTGGGGGACTTGTCGGTTGTTTCCAGCCACTCGACAGGTTTTTCGAAAAATTCCTGCCCCCTCTTTTCGCGAACATGAGCTTCGGACCAGTAGTCAGAAGTGAGCTCTTCCGGCCCGACCCAGTGCCGAGGGGGCGTGAAGTTCGTATCATCCTGCTTTTTTTGATCCGTCATTCGCGCCTTCTCTCATTGATGACAGGTGTTGCATTGTGTGGATGCAACAGGACCTTTCGGATTTTTCTGGCGCGGAAAGACTCGCGCCAGCACCTCTGGAGGTGTCGTGGCTCCCCTATGACAATCCAGGCACCACCCCATCGTAAGCGGCGCGACTTGAACCACGCGTTCCATGGTCTTCACGTCTCCATGGCATGTTTCGCAGCTGACACCCTTGGATACGTGCCGCTCGTGCGAGAAATAGACGAAATCAGGAAGCTCATGGACGCGGACCCACTCGAGTGCCTTGCCGTCGGCATAGACCTGTTTGAGTTTCTGAATGAACGGACTATCGGCTTTCACGACTGAATGACAATTCAGGCAGACATTCATGGCGGGAACGACCGCGTGCCGGGACTTGTCGGCGCCGGTATGACAATAAAGACAGGGAATCTTGAAATCGCCGGCCATGATTTTATGACTGAAAGGAATAGGTTGCTCGGGTGCGTATCCTTGATTTGAGGCTGAAGGAAAAACCCAGACCACCCTCGCCCCGGCGATTGCCAGGAAACCCAAGATCACCAAGGCAGGCCATTTCTTCTGAATTCCCGAGATCTTGAACATGGATCTCCTATTCTTTCGGCAAGCAAACGGTCCAGAAGGCTCACCCCTTCTAATGGTGGACAGCGAAAGTTTCTAGTTCGTTCTTCCTTATTAGCCAACCCCCCGGGTGTAAATTATTAATCGCGCAACGCGTTATTTTTTCTACCGATATCTGTTGTGGAACCAGAATGTCGTGCTAAGTTCGACCGCACGTTGATCGCACCAATGGGGGGTTGCATGCCGTTAGAAAATTCAAGAAAGCATCACACCACAATACTTAGGTGTGCGCTTTTGGCGATCACACTACTGCTAGCGGTTCCAGCTTTTGCATTTCCGATCCGGATGGCCCTGGCGCCAGATAACAATCAAGCGGTTCTGAATTCCGTCCTGAACTCGGCGACTCGAGAACTCATCATTAATATCTATCAATTCGAGTCACCCGAAATTGCTGCAGTCATCATTTCGAAAATTAAATCCGGCGTCACGGTGCGTCTACTTGTGGAGGGCGAACCTCTCGGAAGCATTTCTCCAAATGGCAAGAAGCTGCTATCGGCAATCGCGGGAGCTATTCGTGCTTCCGGAAATCCGGATAGTCGGCTTGCGATGATGACACGCTCAAAAAACAATACTCGCCGGTTCCGTTTCAATCACGCCAAGTACGTCATCTCTGACCGACGCTACGTTCTCATTTCATCGGAGAACTTCACTGCCACTGGTCATCCCGTCGCGGGCCAGATCGGAAATCGGGGCTGGGACGTTGTCATGGACAATTCCTCCCTTGCGGAAGATCTGATGCAGGTTTTCCGATCGGATGCTGACGCACGAAACGGGGATGTTCTTCTGGTCCGCAGCAATGCGCGAGTTTTACCTCCAGCGACTACAAAGGGTCCACGGCGGGCGCAGGCAATTCCAGATGCCTACGGAAACGCAGCGTCCGTGAGACTGGTCGCATCTCCCCGCTCTCTGGATGAAATCGTCAGCCTGATTCGCTCGGCCCGAGTTCGGATTGATGTTGAGAAGATGTCTCTACCGGCAAGCTGGCGATCGCCGGTGCGTCGTGAGAACCCAATCGTCACGGAGCTGATCCGTGCAGCCCAGCGCGGGGTGGATGTCCGGGTTCTTCTAAATGATGACACCGTATTTGGCGGTGGTGAGCCGGATGATTCGAAAGGTAATGCAGCAACCGTGGCTCTGTTGCGACAGGTTGCCAAAGCTGAAAGGCTTCCAATTTCCGCGAGAACGGTGAACGTGCGCCGGGCAGACATCAGCTACATTCATAACAAAGGGATCCTGGTCGACGGCGAACAGGCTTTTGTCAGCTCCATTAACGGAACCCAAAATTCCGTAGAGAACAATCGCGAGATCGCTGTTGTTCTCCGCAGCCCTGATGCCGCCAAGTATTACGGTTACGCTTTTGAATTCGATTGGCGAGCTTCTGCTCCAACCAGCACTTATGGGACCCGCCCCGCAAACGGGCTTGTCCACGATTTCTCCTCATTTTTCACACTCTCCGCAATGTGGAACTCAAGAGAAAATCAAAATTCACCTTATTAATCAGAGTTTTGCAATTATTTGACAAAATTAGTCGGCATTGCTAGTTTACGGCGGTCCTTAGACGAACTTCGGACCAAGAGGTAAACATGCGCAAACGTCATCTCGGCAAAATGAGCTCAGAACAAAGGCTAGCACTCGGGCTGACTCTTGGAGGTCTTTTAATGGCCGCAGGGGCCTTGGGAGCGAGTGGCACCTCCGAGCTTGGGCGTACACGCGATCTCTCAGAGCAGATCAAACTCGACATTGCCCGCTCCATTCACGCGAATGCGACAGCAATGACCGCTCTTGAATGGCAAAAGAGCGGTTATGCACCCGCCGAGATCTTCCAAAATGTACGGGATTTTAAAATCAATGAAGCAGCTCAGGCGCTCTGTGATGGCTTGAATGTCCTGACCGATACGGACCTCGCCCTTTTTGAAGATGAAATAGCCGACGAGAAGAACGCCCGAGTCGTGCCCTGCGCTGCCACACTACAGGATCGATTGAAGCAATACTGGATTAGCTCGCGCAATGAACTTGCAGAGATCAGCACCTCCGAATTCCCTGAGCGTGCATTCTCCCGGTCAAAGGTGAAACTGCAGCTACCCAGCATCGAGGTGCCGGTCGATGCCGCGGCCGGCCCCCTTCTGATTCGCGGAGGACTGAAGAAAGGGGAAATCGCGCTCACCTTTGACGATGGCCCGCATCCGAAGCGCACCGCGCGCCTTCTCGAAATCCTGGCCAACGCGGGAGTCCGGGCGACCTTTTTCCAGGTAGGCGAAATGACGACAAGCTATCCGGAAATCTCGAAACAGGTGGCCGAGGCAGGCCACATGGTGGGTTCCCATACTTTCACGCATCCTCAGCTTCCCAAACTTTCCGCCAAAGACGCCGAATCAGAGATCCGGTCCGGCCGCGAGGCCGTAGCGCTTGCCAGCGGAACCGACATCCCTTTTTTCAGATTCCCTTACGGAGCCAGAAACACCTATCTCAATGAGTTCATCAAATCGCAGGGAATGGCTTCTTTCCTTTGGAACATGGATTCGGCGGACTGGAAATTACGGGATCCGAAAGTGCTCCTCGCGCGAGTGAAAGCTCAGCTCGATCATGAACAAGGCGGAATCATCCTTTTCCACGACATACACGAGCAAACGGTGATCGCACTGCCGTATGTACTTGAAGAACTTCGAGCGCGCGGATTCACCACGGTCGTGTATGTTCCCCAGCGCTGACTTACTCAGAAGCCGATACCGATACCCACTGAAAAAGAGGTCGAGCTGACGACATCTTCTTCAACCTGAAGGGCAAGCTCCGCGACATCCAGGGTGATTGAAAGACTACGCCCATTGACTGGCTTGAATGAGTAGCCGCCGCCCGCTGCAAGTTCCCGGTTTTTGAAGCTGAGGCTTGCGACCCCATCGGACACCGGAGAAAACTTTCCATAAAGCCAGGCCGAGGCTCCATCCGCGAGCGCGTAACGCACGCTCGGAAACAGCTGCGGTCCTGCCATATTCTTAAATCCAAAAGCTCCGCTGGAGACAAACATGGTGGTGAAATAGCCCCCCGCCAGGACGGCGACTTTCCAGGGCGCGCGAACAAACGGCAGTGTATAGCCGACGCGCGCATTCACCCCAAGGAATCGGGCCACATCTGCCGAGCCTGTCACCAAAGGAGCGAGCGTCAGGTATCCGCTCACACCCACATCCCAGGCCGGAGCCAGCAAATGAACCACTCCCATTTTTCCCGTCAGGACAATCTGATCCACATTGGGCAAATCTGTCTGCCGATACCCCAGAACTGATACGCCGAGCCCGGGCGAGAAGAAAAACTGCTTCGCGCCGGATCCGGAAGGGGTCGGAGCCACAGCACGGCTGCCATATTCAAATCCTTCGGTCTGAATCGATATCCGCTCACGCTCGATATCTCCGAAGGGCCCGACCGCTATGGCTTCGATTTCAGTTACCGGACCCCGCAGCGGAAACCAAAATTTGAACTTACCTTCTTTGCTTCGCGGAACCCTCCGTGAATTGACCAACAGGTTCCAGTCTGGTCTCAGGAACGCCCCTTCAATCAACGCCAGGACACGCCCATGTTGGCTCGCCGTCGATGGCTCAACTCGTACGTCAGGAACGCGGTCTCCCCATTTTAGCGTGGCGATACGCTGTGTCCCCATTTTCACGAACCGAATTCCTGTGACTTTATCGGCTGCGGAGGCCGGCACCGTCAAAGACGGCAGCATAAGGAAAAGAAGAAAAGCTGCCCGGATGACAGCGGATTTTAGACGCATCCTATGTTCCACCCTATGATGATATCGGCTGACCGGCCTGGGAGCAAACCTTTCAGATTTTGACCCGCACCACACTCAAGCACGACTTGCCTAAGCCTTCTGATCACGCTATGTCATCCCCATGATCCACGAAAATGTTCTCCAGGTGGTCGGAAACACGCCGATTGTTCGCCTCAACCGCATCACTCAAGGTCTAGCGGCCAATTTTTACGCGAAACTTGAGTTCATGAATCCGGGCGGCTCGGTCAAAGATCGTATCGGTCTTGCGATGATCGAAGATGCTGAGAAGCGAGGCCTGATTCGGCCAGGCGGCACCATAGTCGAAGCGACCAGCGGCAATACGGGCGTCGGCCTGGCACTGGCTGCCGCGATCAAGGGTTACAAATGCATTTTTGTCCTCCCTGACAAGATGTCCTCCGAGAAGATCAGGAATCTTCGCTCATTTGGCGCGAAGGTTGTGGTCACGCCGTCATCCGTGGAGCCCGAAGATCCGCGCAGCCATTATTCCACAGCACGCAGACTTGCCGCTGAAATGGAAAATTCAATTTACATGAATCAGTACGACAATCTCTCAAACCGTGAAGCCCATTACCGGACCACGGGGCCTGAAATTCTCCGACAAATGCCTGAAATCGACGTTCTCGTGGGCGGAATGGGAACCGGCGGCACGATCTGCGGTACTGCCCGTTATCTCAAAGAGAAGAAGCCTTCCGTGAAAATCGTCGTGGCCGATCCGATCGGTTCAATCATCTATGACGTGTTCAAAACCGGCCGCCAGCAGGGTCCTGCCGGCTCCTACAAGATGGAAGGAATCGGAGAGGATTTCATTCCCCAGAATTTTGATCTGAAACTCGTGGACGAGGTCATCCAGATTGAGGACAAGGAATCATTCCTGATCACTCGCGACCTCCTCACGAAGGAAGGGATCTACTGCGGCGTCTCCGCCGGCGCTGCCCTGATTGCAGCGATGAAATGGGTTCGTTCGCAAGGCGAGGCCATGAAAAACAAGAATGTGCTCGTCATCATTCCGGACAGCGGGAACCGGTATCAATCAAAGGTATTTAACGATGATTGGATGCGCGAAGTGGGTTTCCTCGACAAACCGTCTCTGGGCACTGTCGCCGACCTGCTTCTAGCGACCGGCCATTCAAATAACGTCGTTATGGCTCGACAGAACGATACAGTTGCCACCGTGATCGAGTTACTGCGGACAAAAGACATTAGCCAGGTACCTGTCACGGACAGCGCCGGCTGGATCAAAGGAGTGGTGAGCGAAGGCGACATCCTGAGCGCTCTTTTTGGAGGACGCGTGAAGGCGACGGATACCGTGGCTAATCTCACGGATCCGTCCATCGAATTCGTGACCGCGGCCGACCCTGTGGAAAAAATCTCGCAGCTCGTCACGGCAGGAAAGGTTCCGCTTGTAACCGAAGCAGGACCCAACAGCCGGATCATCGGAATCATCACGAAGATCGACGTTCTGACGTATCTTGGAAAGCGCGCCTAAAAAGGAAGACAAATGAAAGACAATACCAAACTTGGATTTGGAACACTCGCTATCCACGCTGGGCAGTCACCCGACCCCGTGAGCGGCGCTGTCATGACTCCGATTTATCAGACCAGCACCTATGCGCAAGCATCACCAGGTGAGCACAAAGGTTACGAATACTCCCGAACCGACAACCCCACACGGACCGCGTACCAGGGCTGTGTTGCCGCTTTGGAAAGCGCAAAGTACGCACTTGCATTTTCATCCGGCCTCGCCACGATGGACGCGATCATGCACACCCTTCGCCCCGGCGATCATGTCGTGTGCTGCGATGACGTTTATGGCGGAACATTCCGGATCTTTGACAAGGTCTTCAAGCCGTTCGGCATTCAGTTCACCTTTGCCGATCTGTCGGATCTGAAAAGCGCTGGAGCCGCGTTCACGCCCAAAACAAAACTATTATGGCTGGAAACACCGACCAATCCGATGCTCAAGGTGCTCGACATCCAAGCGTTGGCAAACCTCGCGCGCTCCAAGAACGCTCTTTCGGTGGTCGACAACACGTTCATGAGCCCTTACTTCCAGCAGCCGCTTAAGCTGGGGGCTGACATTGTCATTCATAGCATCACGAAGTACATGAACGGCCATAGCGACGTGGTTGGCGGCGTCATCGCCACAAGCAATGACGAAGTCTACAAGGAACTTAAATTCCTTCAGAACTCGATTGGCGCTGTCCCGGGCCCTTTCGACTGCTTTCTCGTCATGCGTGGCTTGAAAACGCTTCACGTTCGAATGGAGCGGCACGCTTCAAACGCGATGGCAATCGCGAAGTATCTTGAGAAACACCCGAAGATTGAGCGTGTGATTTACCCGGGACTGGAATCACACCCTCAGCACGCGGTTGCACGCAAGCAGATGTCGGGTTTCGGAGGCATGATCACCTTCTTCATCAAAGGCGGCCTTCCGGAAGCGCGTAGCTTCCTGGAAAAGGTGCGAATTTTCGCTCTGGCCGAAAGCCTTGGGGGCGTCGAATCCCTGATCGAACATCCAGCGATCATGACCCACGCAAGCGTTCCAGCCGAAACTCGCAAGACGCTCGGGATTCACGACAATCTGGTTCGCATCAGCGCAGGCATCGAGGACGTCAAAGACCTTCTTGCCGACCTGGACCAGGCGCTTCAATAAACTTGATTTCAGCGCTCAGGTAGCATAGAAAGAACGCATGCGAAAACTCAAAGAGTTGATCAAACGTCTGCTCAAGACAAGCTCGCGCCTGGCTCTGGCCTAAATCCCGAGCACC
Source organism: Bdellovibrionales bacterium GWB1_55_8 (assembly GCA_001769835.1). GTDB lineage: Bacteria > Bdellovibrionota > UBA1018 > UBA1018 > UBA1018 > GWB1-55-8. Next base: position 18,664 of record MEPR01000059.1, on the reverse strand, counting down.
TCGAGATCAACTGACATATGCGGCACTCCTTCGGTTACAATGAACCGCAGAGGACCGACAGATGATGAACCTGCAACAAGCGCGACTCTGGATCGTACTGCTTTCGCTGATCAGCCCTTATCTGAATGGATTGGCGATCGCGAGCGGCTCCGCCTTAAAAGCAGACGAAAACCTCGTCTTCTTCACTACCACCGCCACTTTGAGTGCAGATGGCAGCAAGTGGACCATTCCCGTGCGCGGCCGGGTTTATGAGCCGGAGACAGACTCACTGACCAACATGGCACTCGTCGCCCTCATTCGAAAGGCTACGGGAATCACGAAAGACTCCCCCGAGCACGAATGGCTCGCAAAACGTGCGGGTCATTTCACCATCGATAATCAGAGCGGAAAAACCATCTCCATTCGGGTGGGAGAGCGCTCATTCAAAATGAGCAAATCCAATGGTGACGGTCTTTTTTCTGGAACTGTTGAACTGCCAGCACAGGAAGCGACCCTCCTCGCACCCAAAGGTATATTGCCTATCCGATACGACTCAGATTCCAAGGTCTCTGACCAGCGAACTTTTGCCGGGAGCGCTGTCTTAACGCCTCCCCAAGGCATCTCCATCATCAGTGACATCGACGACACGGTCAAAATCACGCAGGTCCGGGATCACAAGGAGATGCTCGCCAACACCTTTCTACGCCCGTTTCGTGAAGCACCGGGTATGAGCACCCTTTATCAACGAATTGCCGAATCGCGACCGGACGCCCGCTTCCATTTCGTTTCGGGCAGCCCGTGGCAGCTGTATGAACCTCTCCAGGAACTCTTTCGGGAAACCAAGTTCCCGAATGCCAGTTTTCACCTGAAAGAGGTGAGCTTCGACGGAACCACGATCGGGAATCTGTTCATGGATCCGGAAGAGTTCAAGATTCCGGAAATCACCGGATTGTTCGATAAATATCCCGCTCGCAAGTTCATCCTGATCGGAGATTCCGGGGAAAAAGATCCGGAAGTTTATGCGGAGATTTTCAAGCGTTACCCGAATCGGGTGGCGGGAATCTTCATCCGTAATGTGACCGACGAGCCCAGGTCCGCGCCCCGGTACCAGCAGCTTTTTGGAAAATTGCCCGCAGACAAGTGGAGCATTTTCACCGCCCCTGCCGTAATCCAATCCTCGCTCGATGGATTACTTGCGGCCATTCCGACCGGAGCCAACCAGGTCTGCTGCGGCGATGACCCCGCACCAATCAAGCCAACCCACCTCATGAACGCGGTACAGGAACTGAGCCGATAGCTAGGCCAGGCGAATCAGCCTGGAGTCGACATCGAAAACCGTGGCCGTGCAATCCTGAGCCGGCATGTCATCGGGTTCTTCAAACGCTGACTTCACCTTGAAAACCAGCTCATTCACCATGTCCGCGGGAGGCGCCTCGCGAAATCGCTCAATCAATTCTGCGAACGCGCCTGAGCCACCAGCAGCTTCCACGAAGCCATCGGATACCAGCAGCAAGCGCCCTTGCGGCTCCAGTACCAACTCAGATTCAGAGACGACAAGATCAGGACCCGCTGCCCTGGATATCGGAGTGGAAGCCGATGCCAGCGCGCGAAAAGCTCCGCCATTGCCCGAATAGAAAGCGGAAGAACTTCCCAGGTTGGTATACCGAAGTCGGTAGTCTTTTCGTGAAAGCACTCCGTAAAACAGCGAAAGACGATCCTTCTCTCCCAATGTCGCGAGTAGCTCTTCCTGGATTTTTCTTACGGTGTCGGAACTGGAGCGCTTCTCGTCAAAAGAAAGCTTCACCATCACCCGCATGAGAACCGATAGCACGGCGCTTGAGAGGCCATAGCTTGAAGAATCCGACAACACCATGGCGATCGTGTTCTTGTCGGGCGATTCAGCAAGATCGAAATGATCCCCCCCTGAACGCATTCCGGCGAGATAACGTGTTGTGACCTGAAAACCCTTGATCTCCGGGAAGCGAACGGGAAGCTTGCTCTTCTGCAGCCGCTCCGCAACCTGAAGATCTCCTTGCAAGCGGGAAAGCAGCTCCGAAAAGGAGGTATTCAGACGCGTCACTTCGTCCCAGAGAAGCTTCTGCTCATATTTTTGAATATTCGAGAGAATCTCCAATGGCCGAAAAGGATACAAAAGCACGCCATCAGCGGCGCCTTCTGTCCACGCTTTCGGGATGGACGCATTTTCGTTCAAAACAAGAAATATAGCGCGCCCGGACCGGTCTAGACCCGCGAGTTTCCTCGACGGATCATCACCTGTGCCGTCCACAAATATGATCTGCGCGGATTGCATGACTGCTGCATCCGAACCTGCGCTAACGCGGACATCAGCAACATGCGCCGCCGCGCGGGAGAGGCGCTCCGCAAGGAGAGTCTCGGATTGCAAATCTTTTCCCAGAACTGCCAGTTGATAAGTCATGGATGCTGCTCCCAGTTATTGAATCAGAATGCCCGGACTTGATACTGAAGAAGATATCGAACATCACGGAGCGAATGATATCCGGCGCCCAGCTCTTCACTGAACCAGCTCAAGGAAAACTCGCTCCGATTCTGCTTTAGCCCCAGGCCCGCTGACGGATAACCGCTGCCCCAGCCGCCGCGCAGGTAAAAGCGGTCACGGACGTTGATCTCTGCACCTGCTGCAAGCCGCCCCAGATACGATACCTGCGAAACATTGCTCAGATCCCGGTAGACCACCATCAGATTCATGTGATGACCTCCGCGCACTTTCGGCTGAATACTGAATGAAGCGTCGTACGTGGTTCGCTCAGAAGGCGGAACACCGCTCGTATTGCGCGCAAGCGGCAGAAGCGTGAACTCACGGAATGTCGCGTCCAGGATGTTTCGCGCGACAAGGTTGAATGAAGGCAGGAGCCTGATCGGGAGCGTGAGCGAGAAACCCACGTTATGCGACAAAGCCGCTCCCTGGCCCAAGCCCTGATTGTAACCCAGGGGGTCAGCGGACTGCGGGACTGTGATATCGCCCGAAGCCTGGTTTACCCATTGAAGGCTGTAGCCGATCCGGACGATCCCTCCGGCCAGGCGAATTCCGGTGCCTACGCTCGGAATGAATTGATAAAGGCTCCGATAACGGACCGATCCATCATCCTGCACCACGGCCCCCAGCTGGGTGTTCATGAGCACGCCGAAAGCGAACCCTTTCATGTATGCCGTAGGCGCGAGACTGAAACCAGCGCCTGCGTATTCTCCCGGGTGCGACTGAAGAGCCGGAAGGTAACTGCTGAGCGAGGCCATCTTGTAAAAGTCGTAGCTCATCATGCCTGCGGAGGCCGCATTGGCGTAGAAGGACAAGTTCAGGCCTTCGACCTGTGGCCCTCCCACCCGCGCCAACAACGCCGGATTCACAAAAAGACCCGAAGCGCCATCATCCCCCAGAGAAAGAGCAGCATCGCCCATCGCAGCTGCTCGGGCCGAGGTATACCGCGAGCCAGGGACAATATCCTGCCTTGCCCATGCGGAACACGACTGAAGTACCAAGGAGAGCGTTAGAAGTGTTAAAAATGAAAACCGAGCCATCATAAAGTCCTATCGGTTGAAACATCGCTGAAATTAAAGAGAAAAATCTAGCTTCTGCCTTCCATAATCTCGTAGTAGACTAATAAGGTCAACATTCTCAAACCAGGGGTTTAGTTTCTGACCGGTTTTGCCGAAATGTGTTGGGAAGGGGGCTCGTTGCAAATGAATTGGGAGCAAATCCCGGAATGGGCGCAAGCCGTTGCGCACAGCCTTTTAAAAGCATTGAAGCAGCGAGACGCGTACACGTACGGGCACTCCCTGCGCGTTGCCCATCATTCGCAACTCCTCGGAGAAGCCGCAGGCCTCAATGCCTTCGATCAGCGCTGTGTGGAGTTCGCAAGCCTCTTCCACGATCTAGGAAAAATCGGAATCCCGGATTCCGTTCTGCTGAAACCGGCACGGCTGGACGCTTATGAAGAAGCGATCATTCGCGCGCATCCCATCAAAAGCGAGGACATCCTCGGACCCCTCGCCCACATCCCGATCTTTGCTTCCGCCCTGCCCGGGATTCGCCATCATCATGAGCGAATCGATGGGGGCGGCTATCCCGACGGACTGATCGGAGAAGATATTCCACTGGCTTCGCGAATTATCCTGATCTCGGATACCTTTGATGCAATGACCACCACTCGCCCTTATCGCGCGGGCCTCCCTTTTGAGAGAGCCTACAAAGAGCTGGTGCAGTTCGCTGGAACCCAATTTGACTTTCAGCTGGTCAAACTATTCATTCGTGCTCACCCCACCTGGAAACAGATGGAAAACGAGCACGTTGAAGAAGCCGTCTTCGGCGACCTGCAGCGTGTCGCCTAGCAGCTCAGATAGTGACCTTGGACACAGCCGCCATGATCGCCCGTGAATCCAACCGGAAATCCTGAATTTCGGGACCTTTCCAGAGGGCGAATACAGGATCATCGGCCTTGTCGACTTTCTTGAAATTGCTCGCGATGTTCGTCGCCAGACAAAGCAAGGAACTCAGCTGCTGAAGATTCCTGTTCCGGCTCTTCAGAAGAAACGGAGCATGATGATAACGGACCACCTTATCAATCGGTCGCAGTATTCTGAACTGGTGGCATAGGTGACTGCCAATCACGGCGTGATCGGTTCCGAAGCGCTCCTGTTCGACGAAAAGCCTCACAGCCCGGGGCCACTCGTTCTTTTTCGCCATTTCGCTGAACGCGAAGTACTCCTGATCGAGGATACCCATGCAGACCTTTCCAAGATCGTGAATGAGGCATACCGAAAACAGGTATTTTTGGAACGCAAAGTCCGGAATCAGCTTCGCAAGTTCTCCGGCGATCTGAGCTGTTCTGAGCCCATGAGAATAACTCGAATCCAGGAAAGCCATTGCCCGCTTTTTATCCTCGGCAATCGCTCCGATGATCTGCGCCAGGAAATCGAACAGCAACCCCGCGGCAAACCCCATGTCGGAGTATTCGCTTCGGCTGGCGAGCAGCTGCTCTTCCGTTTTGATCGAATACTTCAGGAGCTCTTTGGGAGAAACCTTGATCTTGCCTTCCTTGTCGAACTCGATGTGGGTGCCATGGACTGTCCGCGACATCTGGAGTGCCAAAATCAGATTCCGGAAATTCTGCATCCCCAGAAGCACGACCGCACCCTCAAGGCTCGGCATTTCCTCGCGCTTTGAAATGCTCTCGATCGTCTTGGTGAAAAGATATTCATAATAAGCATTCGCCCGGAGCGCCTGGCTTACCTTCTCAGCGGTGGCATCGATGTTGGAGAAGGCCTCAAGAATCGTCCAGCTCGTGTCTGCCAGCGCAACCCTGGGCGCGATCTTCTCGATGAACCCGGCAAAAACCGCCGACTCAGGGATATCCTTGGTCCCCAGCGCGGCGAACACCCGGTCTTCCAATGGGATCGCGGTCTGGGCCTCTTTCTCCAGTTGGCGCTTTTTTTCCTCTTCCTGCTGTTGCTCCTTGGCTTTAAAGCTCACGCCGACCTTGGCCCCGCCCCGAGACAGGGTAACACGGCTGGAAGGCTGCTTGCCGGTATACCCGGGCAAGCCAGGATGAGGCGAAAACGGAGGACGGCCTCCGCCGCTACCCGATGGCTTGTCAGTCATCGCAAGATCCCGTTTGAGACCCGGTGAGGGAATACGTCGCGCCCATATCTTATTCAGCTTAAAGATGTTTTCCGGAAACACAACCCAGAAGCATCTTGTCAGAGCAAGTTGACATCAACGCACAAAACCGTGTTTAATTTAATACTACTTCCTATTTTTCAGAGTACGAAAGGGTCGCTTGTGAAACTGAAGCTTGAAATCGACGGAGATATCACCTTTCTCGTGGTGTCTGAAGCCGTCGACATGAAGCAGCTTCCGGTACTGAAAGCGGGGCTCAAGAAACTCTTCCAGTCGAACAAGAAAACCATCGTACTTGATTTTCTTGCCGTGCCAGAAACCTGTTTCCAGCAGGACACGGCAATGACATCCGAGATATCCCAACTTCCCAAATGGGCGCAGGAACTGGGCGCGCAACTTCTGGTGGCATCGGGAGCAGACGGCGTCCACGGCTATGCCAGCCGCCAAGGAGCACTGGAGTACCTGCAGGTAGAGATCAATCGTCTGCTTGCGACTGAAAACCAGCTCACTCACGAACTTGCGGAAGCCGAGCAATTAAAGGCGGAAATCAGGAAGAAATTGGATACCAATGCCGCGGAAATCGCGAAACTCAAGAACCTGAAAAAAGACCATTCTCGCCTGAAGAAGGAAATCACTCAACTGGAGGAAGCCATTCAGCGGCAACTCGCCAGGCGAATTCCGCCCGTCGAGACTCTCATGTCCATCAAACAGAAAAACACAACGGTCCGCAACCTTCTGATCACCGTATTGGAACAGGAGGGGGCCATTCCGGCCCAAACGTAAACATGACATCACCTGTCGTCAAGACCACCCCGGACCCAAAAACACAGCACAAAGCGGTCTCAACACCTGAGTCAGAGGCGTCCGCGCGAATCGCAGACCTGCAAACGCGACTCTCGGCCCTCAAGCTGGAAATCCGAACAGCTACGGGCCGATTGACAAATGCCGATCCCAAAGCAGTCAGCCTACTCGAAAAGGAAAACGAGACACTCCGCTCCCGCGAGACGGCACTCAGAAAGGCGCTGTACGGCCTGATGATGGATGCTGATAAACCTCGCCAGATGGACGAGGCGGAACAAGCGTTGGAAATACTCCGGCGCGCGGCGGTCGAATACTTCAAAAAGGCAAACGTGGCACCCGAGATATGGAAAAATATCGAATCCTGATCATAGAAGACAACGTCGACACGCGGAAATTCCTGGAAGCGATGCTCGGAAAGGAATTCGAAATACTTACCGCGGAGAACGGGGTCATTGGCATCGATTACGCTCGCAACAAATCCCCGGACTTGATCCTGCTCGATATCATGCTGCCGATACTGAGCGGCTATGACGCCTGCAGCCTGCTGAAAAAAGACGAGAAGACCAAACGAATTCCGATTATTTTCCTGTCCGCCAAAAACAGTGTTCCGGATATCACCCAGGGCCTGAACGCTGGAGCGGACGATTACATTCCGAAGCCCTTTGATTACAAGGAACTCGTCGCCCGCATCCAGGCTCGACTGAGGAAAAACCTCGAATCAAGCGTCCAGCCCATCCAGGTGGGCGACCTTCGCATTGATCCGGGCAATCGAGAGGTGACGTTCAGCGGCAAAAAGGCGCAGCTGACCCTGACTGAGTTCGACATACTGCGATGCCTCGCAGCGAAGGCCGGAGCCGTGGTATCGCGCGAGGAAATCCTGAAAGACGTCTGGCGTGACGAATCCTCGAAAACCAATGACCGCACGATCGACGTTCACATCCGGGCGCTCCGTCGCAAGATCCCCTCCCTCACCAAACACGTGATCTCAATTTACGGCGTGGGGTATCGCTACGAGAAGTAGCGTGACTGAACGCTACGAGAAGTAGCGTCAATTCCTGATCTCGAGCTTTTCCTCGAGATTAATGACCTTCGACTGCTGGATATTGACCGTCACGACTTTTTCCATCCCCAGAAGATCATTCACCAACCGGATATTATAGGTCCCTACAGGCATTTTCTCGTCCTGAAACGGGGTCTTCTTCACCCATTTATGGCCGTCGATCGTAATGTGCGCTTCAGCACTGGGCGACGTGCGAATGGAAAGGAAGCCAAAACTGAGAGGCTCCAACTGAACCTCCATCATCCACTCCTTTTGGGCTCCCACCTGCTGCGAGGAGACAACGAACTCACGGCGGAACGGCCGAAAACCCGGACGGTCGATGACCAGTTCCAGCGGCGAATCCAATGGCACGTCAATTGACGGATCCCTCAGACTCAGCGCCTCTCCATTGATTTCAACACGCGCAGGCAATCCGCCAGGCGTAATCTGCAAGTGAAGCAGGACGCCTTTACCGGCTGCCGGAGTCCGGGCCTGTTTGCGCGGCGCCTCAGCCACAGCCAAGCCCTGGAGCTTCACGGAAAGAACGCGATTTTCCCCTCCCCGCAACATCAGTTCGCGCTCAAATTGGTCTGTCGGGCTCTTGACGATCAGGCGAAGAGCCCGTCCTGCTGGCAACTTCTTGATCGTTGCAGGAAGTCCTTGCGCCACCCTTTTGCCGTCGATCATGATTTCCGCGTTCTTGTGATCGCCCTCAAGCACGAGAGAGGCTTCTTTGTCCGCTTTCTCATCCATTACTTCGGAAAGGTAAGGAATCTGCACACCGAGTTCGCTTGCCACAAAGACGGCTGCTATCACGGCGGCAGCGGCTCCCACGAATGAAAGCCTCCCACCTTTTTTCGGAGCCTGGATATGCGCGGTAGATTGCCTTGGAATGGAAATCGAACCCGTGGAGTTCGTGGCCATCCTGGGCCTCGCAGGGGCCGCGGGCAGGGGTCCGGTCTGAACGACCTGCACCTTTTCAACGGCCTTCATATCGAAGACCTCGCGGGAGCCAGTGGCATTGGCACCCCGAACCCGCATAGTCATTGTCGCTTCCGAATCAGACTGAGCGGCTCCTTTGGCCGGAGCTAATTCAAGAGAAAGAAGCTGCTCGACTTTGTCGTTCAGCTTCTGAATCAGCTTCCGGTCCTCGACGATCTCATCTTTGAACAAGTCCTTGGCGTAATAGGAGAGATCCCCGGGATTGAACTCGGCGGAGAAGGCATAGAGAAACCGGTGCAGGGCGCGCTGAAACTCTTCGGCGGTCTGGTAACGTTTTTCAGGCTGCTTTGCGAGTGCCTTGAGCACGATGTAATCAAGCTCCTTGGGCACGTTGGAGTTCACGGTCGAAGGAGGCTTCACATGCGTCTGGCAACTCTCGATCAGCTTCAAGATCGCGAGGTCGTTTTCTCCCGGGAACAATTTCTTTCCAGCCAGAAGCTCCCAAAGGACGATCCCCAACGCGAATACGTCGCTACGCGCATCGAGGTTCTCCCCCGAGATCTGCTCAGGGGACAGATAGCTTGGCTTGCCCTTAATCACCCCGGCGCGAGTGGCTTCACTATTGGTGCTCGCCTTGGCGATACCGAAATCGATGACCTTGACGTTGCCATCATAGGAAATAAGAACGTTCTGCGGACTGATATCCCGGTGAATGATATTCAAGTGCTTTCCGGAAATCTTGTCTTTGAAAGTATGAGCGTAGTGAAGGCCGGACGCAGCCTGCTCGATGATATGAGCAGCAAGTTCCACCGGAAATTTCTGCTTTGATTCGTTGGCGCGCCCAATGAATTGCCTGAGGTTTTTCCCATCGACCAATTCCATCGCGATATAAGGCTGAGACTGCTCTTCGCCGTAATCATAGAGCTGCACGATGTTCGGATGATTGAACCCCATGGTGACCTTGATCTCGGATCTGAACATCTGCAGAAATTCCGAGTTGGCGCCATATCCGGCCTGAATCCGCTTGATCACGATCAGGCGCCCGGCTCCGTCGGCCGCAGCTAGACGTGCACGATAAATTTCAGCCATGCCACCTTGAGCGATCTGATCAAGGAGGAAATACCTTCCAAATTTTTTGAGAACTTCTTTAGCCATTCGTCCCCCACATGACTTTTCGGCTAAAGGCCCGGAAAACTGTAGAAGAGAAAGTCCACCTACTGTGAACTCAAGACATTGATCTCAAATAGGATTCAACCAGTTACGCGGGAACGCAACGTTTCCAGCAGCTTAGGAATAAACCCCTCGAATCCCCCATTCGACAAAACCGCCACAAGGTCACCGGCCCGGCTGAACTCAGCCACCTGCTGAACACCGGCATCCACCGTATCCATCAGGAAGGCCGTCACCTGATTGGAGTGAAGGTCCTGTACCAGCTGAGCGCTCGAGAATTGATCAGACTCAGGAATCCGGCTCTGATCGTAAGGAGTAGATACGAATACGGCATCTCCCTGGGTGAAGGCCTGCACGTAATCCGCCTGAAAAACCTTTCGTCTGGACGTGGCGCTCCTGGGTTCGAATACCGCCATCAACCTGCGCTCCGGATACCTCAAACGCAGAGCTCGAAGAGTCTCCCTTACTGCCGTCGGATGATGCGCGAAGTCATCCATCACGAGCACTCCTCCAACCTCTCCACGAACTTCCTGGCGCCTTTTGACGCCCTGAAAACACCTCAAGGCGGATGCTATTTCCGGAGCAGCAAGACCCAATTCGCGGCACTCGATCCACACCGCAAGAGCATTCAGAACGTTGTGATTTCCAGGAACCGCGATGATCAACTCGTCCACTACCCTACCGCCATCCAGGACATCAAAGCGGGTCCATTCGTTTTCCACCCTCACGCGACCTGGCGTGTAACGCGCGCCCAAACAGCCCTCGCTGCCATACGAAATGACGGGAACCGTGGCCTTTGCCGCGAGCTCCCTCACGGTGGAATAATCAAAGCAGGCGATCAATCGGCCGCCAGGCCGGATTCGCGCAACCAATCCCTCAAACGCGCGAACGACGGCTGCGAAATCGGGATAAATATCCGCGTGGTCGTACTCTACTGAAGTGAGAACCACATCATCAGGGAGATAGTGGTTGAATTTTGGGACCTTGTCCCAAAATGCGGTGTCGTATTCATCTCCTTCAAGAACGTAAGGTCTGCCGTCTTCAATTCCGGCCACATGAAAACTATGCGGCAAGTCCTTCGATACGCCCCCGATGAAATAACTTGGATCACGTCCGTTACGCACAAGAGTATGCGCCATCATGGTAGAGGTCGTCGTCTTGCCATGAGTTCCGGAAACGACAATGTTTCTGGTTTTCGGAAGAAAGAGCTTCTCCATCGCTTCAGGCAACGAGCAATAAGCATAGCCACCGTCAATCGCGGCGCGGGCCTCGACGTTCGAGGCTGAAATCACGTTTCCGATCACCACAAGATCCGGAGGGCTTCCGGACGCGGCGAGATTCTCCGCTCGATAACCCGAATAAAGGGTCACACCCGCATCCCGCAACACCTCGCTCATGGGCGGATAGACGTTTTGATCGCTACCGACGGTTTCGATCCCTCTCCGTCGGAGATACGCCGCGAACGCTCCCATGAGAGTTCCGCAGACACCGATTACATGCACTTTCTTGATTTGCTCCAGTCGCGGTAGCGCTCTCTTGTCCATGCTCTAACTATGTCTTAGGCGAGAGGCTGGAGTCAACGCGCCAAATCGTGGAGATCGGCTCGCAGGGCGTCGTGAAAACGAGGACGGAAAGCCTTGATCCGGTCATTCTCGCGAGTGGGATGAACTCGGTTGGTAAGCAAAACCACGGCTAATCCTGCGTCGCGATCAATCCAAAGCGACGTACCTGTGAAACCGAGATGTCCGACCGTGCGAGCGGAGAAAAAGCGTCCGACAGCCGGTACTGCTCCAGAAGGCGTATCCCATCCCAGCGTACGCTCGCAGCCCGCCGGCAAAGCGACGGGCCGCCAAAACTGCTCCAAGGTATTTGCGGAAACAAAGCCGCTCAGGAGCGCTCTCGCGAAAATCAAAACGTCTTTGGCAGTCCCGAATGCGCCCGCATGACCGGCATAACCGCCCATGGCCCAACAGTTGTCATCATGCACCTGCCCCTGAAGGACGGCCCCCCTCCACGGACAGTCCTCTGTCGCGGCAACTTGTTCGATGACGGCCTTTGCAGCGCTTTGGCGTGTACGATTGTAGAACGCATCCGTGATGCCCATCGGTTGCCAGACAAAACGGCGCACAGCCTGATCCAGCGGCATTCTCGTCAGCTCCTCGAGCGCAAAACCCAAGAGCAAAAAGGAGAGATCGGAGTAAAGGACCCGCGTCTCGGGACCGACATCGGGCGGGATCGCGAACACCAGTTCGCGCATGAGCTTTTGGCGGGCGGGCACGGGGATCTCGTGGACTTCATGCCCGGGAAAAAGCTCCCGACAGCGCTCCCGAAGGAGCTCCCAGAACGGCGCCCAAGCCGGAAGCCCCGAAGTATGCGACAGGAGATGTCGGAGGCGGATTCCCGAATAAGGATAGCCAGGCAACAAAGCCTGAAGCTCCGTATCCCAGGATATCCAACGTCTTTCGACCATGATGGCCGCCAAGGTGGCCGTTCCGAACACCTTGCTGACGGACGCCAGATCAAAAATCGTATCCGCCTCCATTGGAAGCGGACCGGGGATCTCACGTCGGAGTCCCGTATGGGCCAACTGAACGCGATCAGGGATTCGCGAATTCCAGATACCCGCGACCATCCCCGAGGCGACCTTCTCGGTGACCCCGGCACGGAGAACATCCCACGTTCGCGGGAACTCCGCTTCTTTCAGCCGGTCGACGGTCATCTCTCCCGCAATAGCCCCTGCCAGAATAGCCATGACGCTACTGTGGCCTTCCCGGGCGATGCGGTCAAGAGAGGGTCACTCGTTCAGGCTACGCCAAAAATGACGACGCAAAGGAGCAGTGTAACACCGAAAAGCGAACTCATTTCCACCATAGAAACCTCCGGGGACGGACATGAGCAAGCCGGATGCCCAGAACTGAAAAAGAAATCACACGGGAAATCCGCAACTTGAGGATCCACAAGCACGCGGCCATTGCCGCTTTCCTTTACAACTGTTTAAGATTTTTACAGGCCCTCTTCCCCTGACTCCTGATACTGGCCGCGCGAGAAACGCCGTGCTAATAAGGCATTTATGCTGAACACCCTGATTGCCAGAACATTACCGATGGTTCCCAAGTCCGTCGTTCACTTTGCTGCGAAAAAATACGTCGCGGGAGACACGCTAGAAGACGCGGTTCGACTGGTGCGATCGCTGAATGAAAAACTGATCACGGGTACGATGGATTTTCTCGGCGAGTTCGTGACGGATCGGAAACAGGCCGAATTCGCCGCGCATATGGGCCATGAAATCCTGGAGGCGATTCACGCGCACAAGCTTCGCTCCGGGCTCTCGGTCAAGCTGACTTGCCTTGGCTTGGATATCGATGACGAGTTCTGTTACGAAAATCTCCGCTCACTCGTATTCAAGGCAAAAGAGCTGGATCTCTTTGTGCGCGTTGACATGGAAAATTCGCCTTATACAACTCGCACCTTGGCACTCTATCGCAGAATTCTTGAAGAAGGCTTCGACAACACCGGTGTGGTGCTTCAGGCCTACATGCGAAGGAGCGAGCAGGACATCAAGTCCCTTGCTGGCCTGAAAGCCCCCGTCCGGCTATGCAAAGGAATTTACCGAGAAGACCCGGCCATCGCTTTCAAAGACCGCGAGGAGATCCGGGAGAACTACAAGCGACTTCTGACCCTGCTTTTCGAAAACGGAATGCACGCGGCGATCGCCACCCATGACGATCCACTGCTTGATTTCGCGCGCGAATACATCGCGAAAAATTCGATTTCAAAGGATCGATACGAGTTCCAGATGTTGCTTGGCGTAAGAGAAAACAAACGCGATGAACTGGTCCGCGAAGGACATAAACTGCGCACCTACGTCCCGTTCGGAAGTGACTGGTATGGCTATTCGATCCGGCGACTGAAGGAAAATCCCGAAGTCGCGGGCCACATCATGAAAGCTTTCCTGAAAGGCGAATAGGACAGCCTACCACATCAGCTGAGTGTAAGTTTCAGCGATGATTTTCGGCTGACCCATCTCTTCCGCCACATATAGAATCTTTGTTCCTCGCGAGCGGTGCCCGGGAGCGCCATTGTTCAGCTTGGAACGGTAATTCTGCGTAAACGTGATCATCGAGTATTTCGGATGGCGATAATAAAGCACGTTTTCCGGATTCACCTCGATCGACGCGTAACTCCGATTCAAGCTCGTCTTGTAGCTCTTCCACTGATCTTTATCCTTGCCCTGAGCCGAGAAATCGGAATGGTAATGATCGATGTAGCGCCCGATCTCCTTTTTTTCCCAAGCGGAAACCCAGCTCAGGAAGAAGTTGCGCAAACCCGCATCTTTGCCGGGCTTCATGAATTCGTCCGTGAGTTCCGGAAAAACGAGAACCGGGGTCAAACCCAATCGGATATACGGTTTCAGTTCCGCTATTTCCTCGTTCTTCACGACGATGCAGCCCTCGCTGTCGAAATTTCTCTTAAGTCGTTCGGGCTCATCGGTCGCATGAAGCATGATATCAAACCCGGTGTGCCCCGCCAGGCGGTCGAAGGCATTCGGAAAATCCATGTAGAACGCCATGACCCCGAATTTTTTTTTCAATGAAGGCGGCGTCAGATGTGACGAGAAAGTGTAGATCCCCTCGGGAGTCTTGAGATCCCCTTCATTCTGCTTGTCACCTAGCACCTGCCCCATCGTTGCGTGATAGCGCTTCAGGATCCGGTACTCACCATCCACATACTCCGCGAGGTGCAGCGTGTTTGATTTTTTATCAATCAGTATGGCCGTGGAAACTCCCGCGAAGGCAAGATTCACGGAAGACAGGAGCAAAAGAAAAAGACTGCCAAGAACAAGGCGAATCCGGTTGTGCATGATTGCACAAGTTTATGAACTGCGCCCGCCCCCCGTCAAGTCAGCTTGCAAAGCAATCGACCAAGAAGTCCGTGTCCGCGCCGAATTGCGCGCATGCGGAAGCCCCAAACTCTTCCTAGAGCCTCAACCACGATTCGGCGGTTCATCTTGGACTTCCCGACCTTGCGATCTTCAAAAATGATCGGGAACTCGATAAACGAGAATTTCTGCAGGAACGCGCGATACTTCAGCTCGATCTGGAACGAGTATCCGTCCGATCGAAGAGATTCGAACTCGACTTTTTCGAGCACGTTCTTCTTCCATCCGTTGAACCCGCCCGTGAAATCACGGATCGGAGCACCAAGCAGCCTCCGCGAGTAGAAGCTGCCTCCGCGGCTCAGAATTTTCCGGCCAAGACCCCAATTTTTCGTTCCCCCGCCACTTACATAGCGCGAGCCGATCACGAAATCGTACTTACCAAGAAGCTCAAGCATTCTGGGAAGGTAGGTCGGGTCGTGTGAGAAGTCGGCGTCCATTTCAATGAACGCGTCGTACTCCCGCTCCATTCCCCACTTGAAACCGGCGACGTAAGCCGTCCCCAGTCCCATTTTCTTGGCCCGGTGAAGGACGTGCAGACGTGGATTGGAGCTTGCCAGCTGTTCGGCAAGCTTCCCAGTGCCATCAGGCGACCCATCGTCTACGACGAGGAGGTCGACTTCCGCCGGGATATGAGAGAATACGGCGCTCGAAAGCGCCTCGAGATTTTCGATCTCGTTATACGTCGGAACTATGATGAGAGAGCGCATAATTTAAAATGGAATATCGTCTTCAGTGAAGGAGCCGGGATCGCCCATGGGAGCGCCAGCAGCTGCAGGTTGCTCATCGCGAACAGGACGCTCGCCAGGGCCGGTCGACTGCCCACCCAGGAACTGTACGGTCTGCGCCTGAACTTCGGTCGTGTACTTCGTCTGGTTGTCTTTGTCCTGCCATTGACGAGTCTGAAGCCGTCCCTCGACGTAAACTTGCCGACCTTTTGCCAGGTATTGATTGCAAAGTTCAGCCAGCTTTCCCCAAACGACTACCTTATGCCATTCCGTGCGCTCTTGTTTCTGGCCGGATTTGTCCTGCCAGCTTTCATTCGTAGCAACACTGAAATTCGCAACGGCAGCGCCTGAAGGAGTGTACCGAACCTCAGGGTTTTGCCCCAATCGCCCCACTAAAATCACTTTATTGACTGACATGCGGACACGAGTACCGTTCCGGCGCCGAGGCGTCAAGAGAATCTACTGAGCGGCCGACGGTGCGGATTTCTTTCCTTTTTTCGAGCCCTTTTCGGGGTACGGAATGCCTTTTTCCTCAAACCTGCGGCGCCAATGCCGTTCGACTTCCCTGCGGGCGCTGGCACGATCCCTCAGGTAAAGAAAAGGGTCGAATCCACAATGAGGGCAGGCCAAAGCAGCACGCATCCGAAGGCGATAAAACACCTCGAACGCAGCCCAGAGGGGCACGATCGCTACTGCCCCTTTCCAGGAGAACCAGGGCCAGGCCGCAAGCATGAACATGGCCGTGGAGAGCGCGATCTGAGCGACATGGCGAATTCCGCCGGGCCTCGGCCGGCCTGTCACTCGACGCGCGCAAGCGCAAAGCGGACAGTAGAATGACCACACGTCACTCTGATTGCGACCATCCCATAAAGAACGCTTTGCGAGATCAGAAAGATCGATCTCTGCAAAACGTTCGACGGTATTTTCAAACTGCTGCTGATTGAGGGGGCCCATCCATTGACCTCGACCTCTCAAGTGTAGCATAAAGCGGTAAATGCAACGCAGACCTGAACGGGCCGGTCGCCCGAAAAACCGCCCGAATCATCCCCATCGTCAAACCAAACTGGGACCCGTGATCAAAAACGGGCCGACGCCGCCCCAGGCCGCCTCACAGGCGCCAGCATATGCCTTCCCGGACGCATGGACACCCTGGGTAGATGAGACTATCCCGCAATTCGTTAAGAGCCGCTACAGCCCCAAAGAAAACTGGAAAGACAAACCATTCGATAAACCTGACGTTCGGTTCTTTCTGAAAGGAGTCCAGGAGCTTTCCGAGCTATTCACTCAGGAAAGACCACGCGACCTCCCCGCCTACTTTCGCCACCCCAAATTTCGCTCGGCCTATTTGCTTTATTTCATGCCGCTTCAGGCAGCGAAATTCATTCTCCTCTTCCAGCAACACGCGAAAGCGGTCGAAGCAGCGCTGAAGTATGCAAAGAAAACGGGCGTCCTCAGAATCGCCGACTTAGGCGCAGGCCCTGGAACAGCATCCTTCGCCCTCCTTCTGATTTTGATGAAATCGTGGAAAGAGGCCCCGAGCACGATTCCTGACATCGAACTGCTCTGGGTGGATACGAATCCACAGGCACTCGAAGACGGACGCCTTCTTTTTGATAAGTTCTGTGAAACGAACCCCGAACTGAAAGGTCGGGTGAAACTTCGCACGGAAGTCGCGCCGTGGTGGAAAGCGCCCAAGCTTCTGGATGGCGATGCATCCCTCATTCTGCTGGGTAACGTGCTGAATGAAGCTTCTGATCCGACTTCTCATCTTCGCAAGGATGTACGGAAAGCCCGGCGCGATCTGGGGCCAGACATGGAGTTCGAAACGGAAACGCACGAACCTCCGACGGCCACTATTCCGCCGGAATGGAAGGATCTTCTCAAAGTGGCCAAGGGCGGCGGGATACTGGTCGTCGATCCGGCGGCACGAGGCTCTTCGCAACGGCTTTCCCGGATCAGAGATCTTCTTTTACCTGAACTGAAACCGGAAAATCCCCGTGAAACCCTGATCTGGGGCCCTTGCCTTCATCTGGGAGCCTGCCCCCTGGCCCAAGGCCGTGATTGGTGCCACTTCTCAGTTCCCATGAAAGTTCCGGGAAAATGGTTCCGCGAATTTTCAATAGGGCTGGGTTCGGAGCGGCACTGGGTGAAGTTTTCGTATCTCTGGATCGCTGCCCGCGAGTACCCGGCGCCAGCCGCGGACCGGATCCTCCGACGAGTGATCAGCGATCCACTGGACAATTCCAAGCAAGACATCCTGATCTGCGAACCGGGGACTCCGCGAAAATTCCGTTCCGCCCGCAACCGCGATCTGCGACGCGGAGACGTCATTCGACTTCCGTCAAAATCATAGATTATTCGAGCCGAAGTCGCAAAGGGACGGGCGGCTGAGCGCCCGCAAGTGCGATGTCCCGAGTCGTCGTTGTAAACCTGGGGTAAATCCAGAGTTCAATTTCGTCGGTAGTGATTTTGATCTGCACGGGACTGATCTGCCCCATCTCCCAGGCCTCCCAATTCTCGGGGGCTTTGTGTAAATGCAGGCCAATGGGCGTTGCTGATTGGGAGGGGGTTGCGAGTGCGGCGGCAATCTCAGCATCCGTTTTCTTGAAAATCGCCTCCAGCCTCGGATCAGAAAGAAAGACATCCAGATCCGAAGAAGACAACTTGGCCCTGCCATTGGGAAAGCTTCCGGCCAGGACCATTTCCGGGTCTCGAATGTTTTCGAGCAATTTGGGATTCTGAAGCTGTTTACGAATGATTCGGCAGCTTGTCAGCACGTCTTCCAGTCCGTAGCCACCCGCCGCGCCACCTTCCGGAAATACTTCCGTGAGCGCTTTCAGATAGGCTCCATAGGCCTGGGATGCGGCCGCGCCCTCGCGCGTCGACGCGGGGAAAAAATGCTCAACCGGCATGGTGTATCGCAAAACCGCATCAAGCGCCCTTTTTGCCGGCAACGCCTTCATCCCCGTTTTGTCCGCTGTCGGATAGAGTTCCCGAAGCTTTCCATGAATTTTTTGCTTCAGGGAAATCGGCATGGTTTCAAGTGCGGGTGGTAGAGCCTGTGTAAGCTCGTTCGAGTAAGTTCCGCGCCGAGCGAGATCCTCGACATACATAATCCAGGTCTGCTCATCGTGCAGAAAAAATTTGAAAATCTTGCCCAGCTCTGTCGACTTCTCCGCCTGGGTGAAAAGAGCGGAGG
>MEPR01000059.1:0-157 GCA_001769835.1 Bdellovibrionales bacterium GWB1_55_8 | reverse complement strand
CCACGAGTTCCCGAACGGCTTTATTGGATTTTCCCCGAGGGTTGCTCAACCACGATGTCCTCTGATCGAGTTCTGAAAAACCGCTTTCAATCTGCTTCGATAGTCGATCAAAAACGGACTCCATTCCTTGGTGCGAGAGCAACGGGAGAATGCAGCT
>MEPR01000058.1:59805-105371 GCA_001769835.1 Bdellovibrionales bacterium GWB1_55_8 | reverse complement strand
GGGCACGTGCGCTGACTTCGTGAACTGGGCTTTTCACAATACGATCACCAGTCCATGGAACAGGCTTCCGTTGATCAAACATTTAATCCAAATGATTTATCCCCCTGAGGCGCTTCAGACTCCTGACAATCTTGCGGATTCGCCGGACACGGAGAAGGTCTGCGAAGTCGAAAATTCCAATTTGGCGTTCCCGGAGCAGATCCATGTGAAGGACTGGGTCAATCGGACGCGAATCGGTCTGCGGTCTGAAGATCAGCAAATTCAAAAGCATGCGTCCAATGTCTGGCAATTCCTGATCAAGAATGAGGTCATTTCCGCGGACGGTGAGCTGCAGGCGGAGATCGTCAAAATTCAGACGAAAAAATTCTGACGTTCGTGAGTGATGTCTTTCTCGCGCACTGAGTCGGTGCGAATCACAATATTTTCATTGGATTGAGCTATAGCGTGCCTCTACACTGGTTGAAGCGAATTCATGCCGAGGAGAGGCGCAATAATGAAAAATAATCGAGCTTTTGTAAGTTCTGTTTTGATGTTTGCGGTCACGTCTGTTGTCGTGGCCGGATGTTCCCACTATGGTACGAGGCAGAGCGGGGATCGTGAACCTGCTTCGCCGGATGGTTACCGTTCATCGATCGATGGAATCGATCTGGGGACTGTGTATCAGCCTCCGTCGAACGTGGCGCCGATCATCTGTCAGCGCTATAAAAAAGATCCGAAGACCCAAGCTGATGATGTGAACATGCTTGAAGCATGTCAGATGGGCGTTGGCGCTGCCCGATACATGGCGGAGCGCTACTCGCAGAATGAAGGTAAATACCTGGGTTGTGTCGATGGTCTTCAGCAAGGCCTCGGCTCGGGCTACTTCATGACGAAAGATCCGAACGCTTCGCAACTCGAAGAAGCTCGGAAGCGCTACGTCTCCACGAAAATGGAATCCGCGATCACGCGTGCTACGGCGCAGGCTCGCAAAGACGGCCAGCGCATCGCCGACGACGTGATTATTTCGCGCTTCCGCGCGGTGGTTGGAAACAATCAGGAACCGGATGGCAACTATGATTATCCGGCGCACAGTTTCGGCGGTTTTGACGATGGTTACATTCACGATCGCCAGGGTGGCAGTTTTGACGAGGTTTACAAACTGGGCTGGGTGGATAAAGGTGTTCGCGATTTCCGCGCCATTGAGGCTCGGGCTGTGCACCGCCTTCACAAGGAAACCTACGCACCGAACAAGCTTTGCCAGCCGGTGGAAGCGCTGTTCACGGAAAACCTCACGTTGTGGGATTATTTCGCCGCGCGCGGAAAATATAATTTCGAGAAGTACGGTTGGCGCGACGAAACCCGTTCGTTGAATTACTTCCGGACGAAACTTTCCGGAACCACGGAGGTCCTGTTCTACAACGCCATTCAAGGGCGCATGATGGAGCAGAAATATCAGGTGGAAATTCAGCCGGCTCGCCGTGAAGGCATTCCAGGCACGGAGGTGATTGAAACGCTTCCTGATGGCAAGACACGCCTGAAACGCGATGAGCAGGGCAATATCGTTTACGGTCAGTATCGTGACATTCCGGCCGTGGTTGAGACACGTACCCGCATGGTTCCGGATCCCGACCGCAGCAAGGCCTATTATCAGGGAATCTTCCACGAGACGTTCACGGAAGCTTACCGCGATTTCTACATCACTCAGTACTTCGGTCTGGGTTTTGTTTCGGCGCATCGCCAGAGTCAGGCAATGGGTGAGCTCGTCGGCCAGATGATCGGAAAAATTGTCGCGGCTGATTATGCTGACTTCCTTGCGTACGATAACAAGTACCGCCAGGATTCGGTGGGTGCGTACAACATCGAGTGGAAAACGAACTACGATGCTCAGTGGTCAAGGATCTGGAAAGTCTTCGCCGAGCACGCAGTCGTTGAAATCGACGACCTCTCGCTTTTCGGTGACCTGGACGACGATATCTTCCAGGCCGGTGAGAGAGTGAAAGCCACGCTCGCGCTGACGAACCTGGGTCGTAAGTCTGAAGACATCGCGTTCCAGATGTATGGAGCGCTTTCCGGCGCGGCTCAGACATTCACGTGGCCGGCCAGAAACGTGCCGATCTCGAACCGTTTTGGCGTGGAAACTCCATTCCTCGGTCAGATCGATAAAAACATCGGCCCTCGCCAGACGGCCTCCATCGGCATCAAGGCTAGGGGGCCTGTTGAGTTCGATACAAGCCTGAACACGAAAAAGGGCAAGAATCTGACGATCAACGAGGTGGCTGAAATCGACGCCGCAAATGCCTCGGTGAATGAACTGACCGGAAGCGGCGGTGTTCAGATCAAGCTCGTGAACCCGTCCAAACTTGAATCTCCCGCGATGATCACTCTTCGTGTGATCCTCGGCAACAACCTGGGACGTTTCGAGCAGGAGACGCTTAAGATGGCCGGCAAGGAAACCCGGATGGTGAGCGTGCAGTTCGCGCAGCTCGATCCGCTTGATGTGATCAGGCTGGGAGGGGTCTCCGGAACCGTTCAGTCAGTCATGGGCGGTCGCGTGCTTCATGAAAGGTCGTTTTCGGCAGGTGTTCCGGCGCAGTACATCGCGATTGCGAAATACTTCAATGCTCTTGCGATCGGGCCCGATGGCGCTGTCGCGACGGGCAGCGATGATCGCATGGGACGGCTCCAGGAAGTCATGGCTATCATCCAGCAGATGACCCAGGAAGACATCCGTAACGATGTTGACTGGGACAAGCCGGGCAGTCTTGATCACACGGTGGTTGGCCAGCTTGGAAAGATGTTCTTGAGTTCGAAAGCCGCAGGCAAGTTGAATGCGGAAGCTCAGAACTACTACAACGAGCTCGGTAAGAACCTGAACACTCTCGAAGTGGGCATGTTCAGCCGTAAAGCCTTCCGCAAAGCGCTCAACACCTTCGCTCCTGATGTGAAGGTCAAGAAGAAGAACAAGTAAGAGCGACTATCGTTAATCAAATCAGGGGGGTCCGCGAATAGCGGGCCCCCTTTTTTTTGGTTACTTTGGAAAGCCGTGAAAAGAATTGCCTGTTATGACGCATCATGTTAGTGACCGTCGGCATGAATGCATTCTCTCGCGCAACAAAGCTAGGCTCAGTTCTGGGATTATTCCTTGTTTCAGTTTCCGGGCAGGCAGCGCCTCCTGTGGCACAGCAGGACGACGCGGCTTTCGAGCAGTTTTATCAGCGGGTCCTCCAGATTCGGCAGGATACGACGCGGCATCATGAAACGCTCGTTTTCGCTCCAGATGCCACGGAAGTGGCGACAGACGGCGTGCGTTTTCTGGGCGAATGGGATCGTCAGGAGTGGGGCTCCAGTGATTCGCCAAACGGAGATATCGTTTTCCTCATCGGGCATCTCGAAGCAGACCCGACTCGGCACGAGATGAGCAAATTTCACGGGATGATCAAATGGGCCACTTCTTCTGGTTTCAGAGCCGTCATGGATCCCGCGGCGCTTGATCAGGAACTCGACGAAGTGGTGCAGTCAGCGAATACTGCCGTGATCATCTGGTCGAGCCATGGTTCGAAAGATGGACGCGTTTACGATGCGCGAGAAAATCCGATCGACAATGATTCATTTTCAAAGGGAGCCACTTCGAAGTTGAAAATGTACGTTTTGAGCAATTGCTTCGGTGACCAGACGACGAAGTACTATAGCTTTGCGCCAGACAGCACTCGAATTCATTGGTCCGGCACTACGAATTCGAATGAGCTCTTTGAGTATCTCTATTCCAGCCGGTTTGACCTCAACCTTCGAAGTCTTGGTTTTTCAATCTGATGTGGTTACCGCACCACAACGGTTTCCCCGCTCAGACTGAATTTCAGCGAAACACGTTTTGTAACCGGCTCGCTAAAAACTTCTGAAAAACCGAACCGAATGGATTTGAGGTAATCCAGGCCAGCGCGATCCAGTCGGGGGAATCCGCTCGAATAGGTGAGCACCGTCTCGAGTACGGTGCCGGCCGGGTGAATCCGTACTGAGACAACGAGTTCTCCCTCTTCGCCCCGGTGACGGGAAATCGTGGGATAGTCGGGCTGTTGACGTCCGATTATCCAAAATGAACCGGAGGAGGCGGGCACGGATATGCTGGCTGCCGAAAGCGCTGAGGACGCTGAAGCTTTGGATAAAACCTTTCGATGTTCTGTCGACCTTACCCCTGAGGTGACTCGCTCCGAACTTGCATTTGTACCGGCCTCGGTCAGGTGAACTTCCAAGCCCGGCCGTGGCTGGAGGACTCGTGGGACGCGCTGGGCGACAGGGTCGCGGAACGTCATGTATAGCGCCCCCAAAACCGAGCTATGAATCGCCAGGGACGCAACCAGAGCTAATAATGAGCCTCGGTATCGCATGTCGCTCAAAAGCCTTGCTGAAAAGCGATCGTAAGAGTTCTTCCCGCTGTTCCGTAGCCGTCGACCTCCTGGTAGTCGCGATCGAGCGCGTTTTCTATTCGCATCAGAAGTTTAGAAGCTGTTTTGCGAATTTTTTGGGACGCCCGGAAATCCAGAGTCCAGTAGCCAGGCAGCCGCTTTCTCGTAAAGACGAGGGCGTCGAGGTCATCGCGGGGTCCTACAACGCGAGAAATGAATGCGGAGTTGAAATCCAGATGTTCAAACGTGACTTCGAGGGATCCTTGATGACGTGTTCGGCGGTAAAGCGGAAGTCCGTTTCCGTCCTTGGCGTGGGTGAAGGTGTACGTCAGCACGGACTTCAGCTTTTGCGTCAGGTCTGCCTCGACGGACGTCTCCAATCCCTTCGTGGAAGCGGACCCGAGGTTTTGAAAGCGATTCAGGGCAGGCTCAAATTGCGTAAGGTTCCATAGTCTCAGATCAAAGAGCGTCCATGTCGCACGCAATTTCCCGCCCGCAAGCGACTGGTCGATGGAAAAGTCGAACCCGGAACTCTTTTCAGGTTGAAGTTGGGGGTCGCCGTACGAGGAGAAGAGCTGGTAGAGGCTGGGAGCTCTGAATCCGGTTCCAAAACTTGCGCGTAGTCTCGTTCCCGTTGCCGGGATGGAATAGCCCGGCGCCAGACGGTAGGTCGCATGGCCGCCAAAACGCTCGTGGTGATCCCAGCGCGCGCCCAGGGTCGCAAAGAAATTGTCGGACGTGAACTGGTGCTGGGTGAAGGTTCCGATCGAGTTCGCGCCCACGTCCATCGAATTCATGTTCTCACGGGCGCGGCCGGATTCCCTGTCCCAGGTAATCCCTAGTACCAAGGTGTTCTGATCACTCAGGAACAAGTTGTTCTGAAGTTCGGCAGCCCCCCTTTTGCTTTCGTATTCGGTATCCATAGGGAAAGGGTGATTGGTGTTTGGCGTTTTCCGAGCTGTGCGGATTGAAGTCACGTAAGAAAAGTTCGCGATGGGTTCCCATTCATCGAAATGGGTCGCCTGGATGCGCATTGCACCCGTGAGTTTTCTTTCAGTGCCCTGATAATCGGGGTCGTCTCCGCCGGGACCGCCGGAGCTGTCATTGTCGAAGCGCGAATCAGAGAACTGCAACGTGAGATCAGCCGGAAGGTTTTTGAGTGGCTCGAATCCGAGTCTGGCGTTCGCGGATGCTGCACTACGTCCGTCCGCCTCTGTGTTTCCGAATTTTTTGTCAGCTGCCGAGTACCCCGAGGTATTTTCGAAGCGGCCTCCAACGGAATACCGTGCGGAACCCGCGGAGCCAGCCAGCGTGGTCCAGGTTTGTGTCGTGCGATAACTTCCATACCCCAGGCCGAACGATCCAGTGGGTGTGCCGGAACCCTTTTTTGTGATCAGGTGAATCACCCCGCCCACGGCATCGGAGCCGTAAAGAACGCTTTCGGGCCCCCGAATGACCTCAATTCGTTCGAGGCCTTCCAGGGTGAGCGTTCCGAAATCGAAACTGCGGGATGGACTAAGCGGATCATTCATCCGAACGCCATCAATCAGAACCAGGGTATGTTCTGCGTTTGCGCCGCGAAGAATTGCTGAGACGGGACTTCCAGGACCCCCGCTGCGTACGATTCTCAGGCCGGGCACGGACTCCAGAATTCCGGCAATCGACTCTGTCTTTTTCTGTTCCAGCTCCTCGGATGAAATGACTGTGACGCTGCTGGCGACCTGCTCAGCGGTGGCTTTGAGCCGAGTGGCGGTGACCACGATTTTCTGAATGGAGTCCGCCCCTTCTGTAGAGGCGAGAGCGCGATGATGAAAAGAAAGCAGGAAAAGAAGAAATGAAATCGAGATCGCCATACATACCCCTCCTTCGGGAGTATTGGTTAGGGCTTTTTGGAACTCGGGTGCGCTCGGACTTAAGGTTGTTCCCCTCCCAGGGGGAGGGGCCTCATCACCGTTGCGGGACAGTGCCGGATTCTCACCGGCTTCAGCTCTCCGCGAGTTCTTTAAGTTTGGGCCGACCTTATAGAGTCCGGAATTGGAAGTCAAAGGCCTCGCTGTCTAAGTCCTCGACAGTGTCAAAGCGTTGATGAATTTTCTCGTGAGCCCAATTTGAACCCCTAGGTAAGTTATTGAATTTCAAGAGTAAAAAAAGTTAATTTTCTTAACAAGTTCGGGTTCTGATTTGCAGACTCTTTTTATTGATGTTTCAGAGGTATTCCAGCGTCATTCTGCTCGCCTCACTTATCTCCGCATTGGCGTGGTGGTCGAATCCCGCAACTTACTCCAACGCAGGTTTCACGGCAGACCCTCTCGTCAATGGCAGATCCGAATTCAAAAGCCTTTCTTTGGATCGCCAGGAACTCATCGATTCATTGAAACAGCTGGTTTTGGCTGAACACCGCTATCGGGCCGTCAATGGCAACTTCACCCGAATTCTTGCGAAGCTCGACTCGGGGGTTTCGAGGGATATTTCAAAACGCTTCGGTTTCTCCATCGATATAGCGAGTCCGGATCATGTCCAGATTTCCGGGTTTTCAGAAGTTGATGGCAAGACAACTGACCTCGCTTCGTTGAACGAGGACTTCGAACTCCGCGCGAGTTTTCAGATTCCGGCAGCAGTGGCGCTTCTTGTCCAGGAACGAGGGCGCCAACAGCTTTCCTCAACAATGGAATCGCTTGCGCGCCAGGACCGGCGCATCGCGCTGAGCGTGCCTGGGCACTACTTGGAACCTGAAAAAAAGATTTTGTCCGAGCTCATCCGCAGGATGCCGACGCAGATGCCACCCCGCCCGGGCCAGAAAATCGATACGACGGAACTGCTCATCGAACCGATCGAGCCTACCGGATCCATTGAATAAGGCCGCGAATCAAGCAGGAATTCGCCACATTGAAGTGTGCATCGACAAGACCGCTTCTATCCAGCAGGGCGCGTGTCAGGTCTGACGCCGAAACCACGGCTTTTCTGCGCGCTTTGCCGCTGACGGCCTGCTTCGGCAGTGCAACCGCCAGGCGACGAAATGCGAGTCGTTTGTACAATTTTTCGGGATCGAAAGGTTTGGTCCCTGCGTTCAGCCGACTCAGTTTCTTGTTGATGTCCGCAATCTGTCCCTCGAGCATGACCTTGCCGCGCTGGAAATTCAGGAGGTCCGCGGGAACTTCCACTCCCTGGGCCACGACCGCGCCGAGAAAGCGTTCTACCGCTTCGCTGGTCTTCAGTTTCGAGAAGTCCACGCCTTCAAGCGCCTTCAGCGCGGCCTTTCGTTGCGCATCGGTCAAGGAGGACACCAGTGGCGTCACCGCCTCCATCATCCGATCCGGGGAGTGCGCCATCGCACCCAATGAAAGGCGCATGAACGCGCGTCTTTCGGAAATGGTCAAACGGCCGCTGTTGCCGAAATCGATGGGGTGAATCAGGAGGTCCAGATCGGATTTTCTCACCCTTTCCAGGAAAATGTTCCCCGGATGGAGATCGCTGTTGAAAAAGCCGTCCTGAAAAATTGCAACATCAATCCATTGTTCGAGCAGGCCTGACAAGGCTTCGCCACGTCTGATCAACAAGGTCTTCATTTTCCGGGGTTGCCTGCCTTTTGCCATCTCGACCACGAGAACATCATCCACAATCGGAAATTTCTTGATGCGTGCCGGAATCTCGATTCCCTTTTTCGGGTTCGAGTAGACTTTCACACCCTTATCGAGGTTTTTTGCCTCTATGCGGAAATCGAGCTCTCGAAGCAGCGACTGCCAGAGTTGTTCCACCATGCCGGACATGCGTGTGTCAGCGGCTATTCTCCGTAGAATCTCCATTTCGCTCGCGACTTGTTCCACGATCCCGGGACGGCGCACTTTGATGATCACTTCTTTGCCATTGTGTAAAACCGCGCGATGGACCTGGCCGATGGTTCCGGCCGCAAGGGGTGTGTCGTCGAAGGAGCGGAACAGTTTTTCGACAGGACCGCCCAGCGATTTTTCGATTGTCGCGCGGGCATGTTCGACTGGAAAAGGCTCGACGTTGGCCTGGAGTTCCTCCAGAACTTTCTTTAAAACCACTGACTCGGCTCCTCTGCCGGCGAGTTGGAAAAATTTCTGCAATGCCGGGCCGGCGCGTTGAATGAATACGGAAAGTTGCCGTTCAGCTGAAGCGCCAGGCGGAAGTTCGAGCAGGCCGATCAGAACCCTCTGCCTTGTGGCGAGATCAAGATCATCGAAATACCTCGCTATGAACCCGCTGATTTCCTCAGCGGGTACGGGAATCTTGTCGTACTTAATCGCGCCGGAACCTGTCAGCTGACGAATCGCATCGGAATCGGAAAACTTTGCCTGCAGGAGCAGGTGATTCACTTTTTCGGCGATTTCATCGAAGCGGCCGTCGTGAATGGTTTTCAGTGCGGCGATTCGAGCCTGCGGCGAAAGATTCGCAAACGCTTTTGAAAAGTGCTTGCCTCTCTTTTGCCCCAGGTCCGCGACCACGGTACTCATCGCGCTCTCGATTCTCAGATGTTCGGAAATGGGTCCGAGTTCCTTCTGTAAGCCGGTATCAATGATCCAGTCGCGGATCTCGTTTTCCGTGAGGGTCTGGAGTTCTTCGAAAACCTCTTTGTTTCCCGAAAGCGGGATCTGCACGTCCTGTAGTCCCGCTTCCTTGAGCAGGGTTTTTGGATCGTTCGTTTCTGCAAGCATCTGGAAAACTTCCGGGTGGTCCGCAAAAGCCTTGCGTACGCTCTGCGCGCGGGCCTCTTTACTGCTGGAGCCAGCGTTAATCATGTCCTTCAGGAAGGCACGGACCTGCTGGCCAGCGGAGAAATCATGCGCTTGAACGACCGCTGACAGATTCTCGGTTCCGTGAGCGAACCCCGAGCAGGCAAAGATCAGGACGAGGCAAAGACGCTTAAACTTAAGGTGTGGATTTTCGGTTCTGCCGATTTTCAAAGTCATTAACTCTCCAGGACTTGCCCTTTGATTTATATCGGCAGTTTAGCTCTTCAACTTTCACGGTAGTTGGCGGTGTATGGTCGTAATTTCATAGTGCAGCGCGGCAATTCGAGTAAAAATTACTGCCTTTGATCCCTTCTGTTGGCTCACTGGTCTGGAATCCGGAGTCAAACCAGAAAAGTTGTTGGAATCATGAATGAAAAAATGGTGGCTTGTTTTTTGCTTTCCCGCCGGGCAGCTGACGCTTTTATCAGCTGGGGAGTAGGGGGAAGTGAAATTGAATAAATCAGGAAGAAGTAGCAACAAAATCAACATCTTAATTCTTGTGGCAGCTGCCGCTGTTTCACAGCATGCGTGGTCGCAAGAAATCGACAGCAGCGTCTTTGCTGTCCCGTTCGCAAAAAGCTTTTCATCAGAAAATTCTTTGCAGCGGCTGCAATTGGCAGTTCAGTCCGTTCAGACGGATTTGACGGTGAAAGGGATCATTGACGAGCGGAATGCGCTCTCGATAGATCAGCTCGTGGCAAGTGATGGAGTGGAAACGACCAAATTCCAGCATTATTTCGATGGATTGGAAGTAATTGGATCGAAAGCTTTTCATCACATGGGTCGCGCTGGAGTTCAGGTCAGAAACGTGCTTTCTCGTTTCGACCTCGATACCAGGCCCTCTGTGGATCTCGAACAGGCCGCCTCTATTGCGCGTGGTTTTGTAGGCGATCGGGTGCTGAATACTCCGCCCGCCCTCAAGATTTTGCCAAACGGAGAAACCGGCAGTGCTCGCCTGATTTACTGGGTTGATCTTCGGCCGGAAGGGGCTGAAGCAGGCCGTGACGTTCTCCTGGATGCTCATACGGGTGACGTGATTGCGAGTATTTCGCATCACATTTCGATCGCTCCGGTACATGTCTATTCCGGAAGCTCGAATATCGGAATCTATCCGCCTCCAGGAATGCCCCCGGGCAGCGAACTGACCGAGGATCAGGAACGCGAACTGATGGCCAAATGCCAAGTCGTGGATCCAAGCGGAATGCCTTTGATGGTGAATGTGAAAGGTTGTACGCAGGTTGTGAAGCACGGCCGCGCAGTTCCCACAGCCGATGCATCAGCACTCCGGGCGTCTCGTAACTCCAAGTCTGTGGTCAATTACTTTTACCAGAACCACCGCCGCGACAGCTACAATGGCAAGGGCGCCCCGGTTGTCAGCGTGGTTCACATCGGTAAGAAGTTCGATAATGCCTTTTGGACCTCTGATCTCAAGATCATGGCTTATGGAGACGGCGACGGCGTCGAAACTCGTGATTTCACCCATGCTCTGGACGTTGCAGGTCATGAAATGACTCACGGCGTGATCAGCGAGACCGCCAACCTCATCTACATGGATGAATCAGGCGCTCTCAATGAGGCGTACGCCGACTTTTTCGGGAAAATGATCGCTAACGACAATGACTGGGCGTTGGGCCGCAAGCTCTTCATCAAGCCCAATCAGAACGGCTTCCGTAACCTGGCGAACCCGGGTGTTCTCCAGGTCAGGATGCGGGACGAGAACGGCAGAATCGTATCACGCCCGTATCCTTCGAAAGTCAGCGAGCGGTTCCCGAGCCCGTCCACTTGCGACGATTCGAACGATTATTGCTGGGTTCACGTGAACGCGACGATTCCGGGACATGCCTCGTATCTCGTTGTGCAGGCAATTGGTAAATCCAAAGCCGAGCGTCTTTATTACCTGACGCTGACTCAGTACCTGAATGAACAGTCGAACTTCGTGGCGGCGGCTCGGGCCACCATGAGTGCATGCAGCCAGATCTATGATGCTGCTACCTGCGCCAAGGTTCGGGGGGCGTTCGCTCAAGTCGGGCTTTGATCGATAGCATCGAAAACAAAAAGGCCGGGTCCCTGATGGGATCCGGCCTTTTTTATTTTATGCGGCAAAATTAATGAAGGTTGGCTGCGTCGAACTTCTGAATGACTTCGACGATCTGCTTTTCGAGGTCTTCGTCTGTCTCGTAAACATCATCGATGTGAGATGAGCGCATCAGATATTCGCGAATGATAACCGCGATCGCTTTGATGTTTCTCTGGAAATAAAAACCATTCAGCTCATCGTCGCCGAAAGTGCTTCTAACGACTGCTTTGGCCGCTTTGTATTGCTCGCTGTCGGTGAATTGCGTGTCTTCGAGCATTTCAGCCCGTGCGCCTACTTTCGCCAGGGCACGTTCCCGAAGGTCCTGGTCCGTGAGGATGTAAGGGCCAATCAGGCCGAATACCTCGTCATGAACAATCTGTCGCAGGCGGGGGGGAAAGCTGATGGATTTCTGATTTTCCAGCCGGGTGATAATGCTTTTGCAAAGCAAGTGAACGGTCTCTCTGCGGGTCGCCATGTTATTGCACCCTCCCAAGCTGTAAGCTTAGCTCATCTAGGAGCGGCTCTGCAGCTTCTTTTTGATTTTTATTGCAAAAAAATCATAGGCATCGGTCGTGTCACGCAACCGGAAAATGCGCGCCAGCACCAATGTGAGGAATATCCCTTCGATCACCAGAGCGAACACTTTGATCGATCTGATGATCGGCAGGGCCGAAACACCGAATATTTCAACAAATAGAACATCGGGGACATAGTGTCGGAACCCCAGATGGGTTACCCAGCAAGCCGAGCCCATCACCAGAGCGACCAGCACCTGGCCACTCAAGGTCCGAAGCAGGGGAGCATACTCCAGGTCTGATCCATGCTGCCTCAGGATCATGCGGATGGCACGAAGCAGAAACGCTGAATTGAGGATCGCTGCCAGCGACGTCCCCAGGGCGAGACCCCAGTATCCGAAGGGCCTGATCATGAGCAAATTGAGTCCGATCGTGGCAAACACCGCCACAATGCTCGAGATCACCGGAATCCGGGTATTCCCCAGCGCGTAGCAGGCCGGAACGAGCACTTTGACCGCGGAGTAGGCGGTCAGGCCAACGGCGTACATGGCGAGGGCAATAGCCGTTGCCTGGGTGTCCTGAGGGTAAAAACGGCCGTACTGAAATAAAAGTTCAATGATTGGAAACCCAAGAAAAGCCAGCCCCGCTGAGGCCGGAATGTTCACTGCAATCACCTGCCGAAGGCTGCTGTTCAAGGTGTTGCGAACCCCGGCGATATCGCCCGAAACAAAGAGATGCGACACCCGTGGAAGGGTTGCGGCCGCCAGCGAGACGCCGAAGACTCCAATGGGAAATTGCATCAACCGAAAGGCGTAATTGAGCCAGGAGACCGCGCCGGGACCCTGTGAGGTGGCGAGCACCGTGTTCACGAGGATGTTAATCTGGGTTGCCGCCAGTCCGATTGTTCCCGGAACCATCATCCAAAGCATGGCCCGCAGTCTGGGATCCCGATGCCAGGCCGGATCGCTCGGCTCTTTGACCGGCCAGCGATAGCCCGAGCGATAAAGTGATGGAAATTGAGAGAGCACCTGGACCAGGCCTCCCACCAGGACTCCCAACGCCATCCCCTCGATCGGCTGAATGCCGAAGCGCGCGCCGTATTTGAAGAGCAGCAGTGCGGAGGCGGTGCCCACCACGATCGATCCCACGTTGAAAAGAGCCGAGGAAAGCGCAGGAATGAAGAAGCGCCCGCGTGCGTTCAATATGCCCATGACTGCCGCAGCAAGGGCGACGAGCGGAAAAAATGGAAACATGATTTGGGTCATCCGAACGGTGAGTTCGAATTTGCCCGGGACATCCTTGAAGGCGCTCGCATAGATCCCGACCAGCTGCGGGGCAAAGAAAATGCCTATAAGAGCCAATATGGAGACGGAAACAAAAAGCACCCGGAATACCAGGCCAGCGACACGCCAGGCCCGGCGTTCGCCGTCTTCGGCAAGGGTTCGCGTAAAAGTAGGAACGAGCGAGGCGCTCATGGCGCCTTCGGCGAAAAGGTCTCTCAGAAGATTCGGAATGCGGAATGCGACATTGAATGCGTCAGTCGCGTTGCCTGCCCCGAACAGCACGGCAAAGACCTGTTCGCGGACAAGCCCGAGTATGCGGCTGATGAATGTGGCCGCACCCATGACGGTAGCAGCTTTGAGGACGCCGGAGGAGCCGGAGGATGATAATTTCTGGGCCTCTGCAGTGGTCATCAAGTTCAGGCTTTTTTGATGCCTTGGAAATGCCGCTGGAGCCAGCGGTCAATCCCCTCGTCGATCTTGGATCGGAACGGCGCGGCCAAAAGGCTGAGTTTTCCATCCAGCGACAGAACACCGTTCTGGCAAAGCAATGTTGCGCTGAACATGGACGAGCTCACTCGTACTTCCTTGCGAACCGGATCGCGATCAATCTTGAAGTTTCCGATGGAGCTTTTCGCCAACATGCGATCGATATCGCTCGAGACGACCTGGTACAGTTCTTCGGAGGATTTTCCAGGGACCTCCACCCGACGCGAATAGGCTGGCATAGAAACAGATTAGCCTAAGAGAATGGATTCTCCCAGCGCCTTCATCGCGCGGTATCGGTCGAGAAGCTTACTTCCGCCAGCGGCTCGCCCGAGGAGACTTCTTGCTCGGGCCCCGCTTTCCATTTATGAATCTTCAAGTCGCGTGGAGATGCATGCGGCACAAGATACCCCAGGGATTCCACGATGAGAAAAGGCTCGTGAGCGGGGACGACGCTGCCCTCGCGGAAAAGTATTGCATGTACCCGTCCTGAAACGAGCGCCAACACCTGCGGGTGTTGAGTGGATCGGATTATCTTTCGAACGCTCATGAACCAGGAGCCGAGCCGCACCTGCCACTTCCCCGCGGGAAGAGGCAGGATAGGGTAGGCAGTGAGGCGGTACTGCTGGCCCCCTGTCGTTTTTACCTCGCCCGATACGCCCGGGAGTCCGGAGGCTGCAAATGATTCGGGACCCCGGAGCCATTGAATGTCACCCGGATTGGGGCGTATCCACTGATCCCCGGCCGCCCACCGACCTGCGGTCGCACCGTTTTCGGCTGCTGATACTTCCGGATGGACCATCGGAGCCGATCCCATTACAGCGAGTAGTTCCGGATCAGGTCGTACTCCGGGAATAAATTCCTCATCAACGAAGCCGCGGTGGAATATGCCTTCGCGCACCCACGGATGGGACAAAAGCTCTGAAAGAAAACGCTCGTTGGTCTGCAACGAGCCTGAAATCCAGATTTCGTTCAGAACCCCGAGCGCGATCGCGGCAGCCTGTTTCATGTTCTGCCCGCTTGCGAGAAGCTGCGCGACCACCGGCCCGCTTGTGGAAACACGCTCGCCTGGCGAGTAATTCATGTGAAGCTCGGCCTGGGCTCCGGGAAAACTCCAGTTTCTTTTTTCCGACAATTCATGAACGACTCCGGGTTGAGGGAGCTGCAGCACCGGATCTTCCGCGAGGATTCTCAGAAGCGTTCCGCATTTCCAGTCGGGATGAGGGTTCCTGGAAGGTAACTGCGTGGAAAACCGGGCAGCGGCCAGCTGCCAGGCGATCGCATCGGAACCATCGATCTTTTCCCAGAGCTGAAACCCGCTTTCCAGGCGGGCCCTGCCGTCAATCAGGAAGGCCCCCCGGCCCTGAAGCATGAAATGGAATGAGCCGACACCCACATATTTGGATTCCTGAGCGAGGCGGCTCACCCAATCCCGCAATAATGTTTCCACGTGCAGGTCTATTCCTTGAGCAGGGCAGAACTGGGCGATTTCGTGATTTCGGGATTGAAGCGACGTATCGACGAACGGAAATATATGAAGTGTTCCGTCTGAGAAGCGGGCGAATGGGATCGTGACCTGACGGGCATCGTCCAAATAGCGTTCCGGATAAATCATGAGTTCACCGGATCGCCGGCGGAGCTGCTCCATCCAGAGCGCCAGAGCGGATTCGAGTTCATTGCCCGAGGCCTGCAATATACGCACGCCGAAAGGCCCTGCGGGGCGCACGGATTTCAGGACCAATGGAAAGCCGAGTTTCCGCTCGATCATGAAACGTTCAAGTTCGCGCGGACTGTAAAAGGGATCAAAGCTCAAGACGAGATTCGGGATTCCAAGTTTTTCGGCCATCCCCAGAAGATTCAGGCGATTCGCGAACAGGGCTACTGCGGGAGCCGGTGGCACCAAAGTCACAATTCCGATTTCGGTGCCAAGAAGAGGAAGTTCGGGTCGAAGGCTCCAGGGATGAGTGGCCGGATGAACGAAGCAATGAGCGTCAGGTTCTTCCTTCGAGAATTCCTTCAGCAAGGCTCGAAGCATCGGAAGACCGGAAGGTGACCCTGGGTCACCGAGTTTAGCGGCGGGCGCAAAGCCGACATGAAAGCCGGCAGCTCGCAGACGTTCGCCGACCGTTTTTGCGGTCGCGCCCGTGCCGAATACGAGAACGCGCTTTCGGCCGAGATGGCCGCTCTTGGAGCCCATATAAAAAGGTTAACGCAGCCTCTGGACAAAGGCCACGCTGTTTGATCTGGTGGGTGCGTGCGCGTACCTCTTACTCTTTCGAATGCCTTTCAGGGTGAATTTCAGACCCAAATCAGCGACTTCCTGATCGCTCAAGGCCTGCTTCCTGACTCGGCTGCCATCACTTCCGAGCGATTTCTTGCCCGGTCTGTCGTCCCGCACGTCACCAAATTATCGAGTATCTTCAATCGTGAGGAGCAGGAGCAAGGCAGCGGGCTTGAGCGGTATTGGAAGGAGAGTTCCAACCCAGCCCACTTGAGGCTCGCTTATTTCCTGTATTTCATGCCTTCCAACCTGTTCAGGGTGGCTTCAGTCTGGGCGGAGTTGTCCCGTCTGGGTTATCGCTGGCCGGCTAAACTGCCTTTTCGGGCAATCGAGTTCGGAGCCGGCCCTGCGGCGGGTGCGTCCGGAATTGCCGCAGGTGAAGCTCACGCTCCGGTGGGTCTGCCTGCTGAGGGCAATTGGGCGCTGATCGAGCAGGACCGTCCGATGCTGCAACTCGGGGCAAAATGGGCCGGCAGCTATTTCGAGTCCCAGGGGCGAAATTGGGGAGTACGCGATTTTCATCGCACCGTCGAGATAGGCCGCGGCTTCCTGCCAAGGACTGCCCCGAGTTTCAGCTTATGGGTCATGAGTTATTTTCTGAACGAATGCCTGGACCCGCCGTCCGATATCGCGCGCGCTCTCGTGGACGGCTGGGACCGTCATCTGGAGGAGGGCGGCCTGGTGATCCTCGTCGAGCCTGCTCTTCGCGCTCAATCGAGGAAGTTGCTCGAACTGCGGAAAGAGCTGCTAGCGGTTTTCGAAAAAAGGAAATCGGACCAGTATCGGATCCTGCTGCCTTGCCTTGGCCATCAGGCATGTGGCGCCCTTTCTTCGGAACAAGACTGGTGTCATGAAGATGTGAGCTGGTGGCGGCCCCCTTATTTCCGCGTGATTGATAAAATGTCCGAACTGGACCGCAAGAGCCTGCCGTTCAGCTACCTTGTCGTGTCGAAGACAAAAAAGACAACCGAGGAGCTTTTCCCGGAGCTTCGCGGGAGTCTGGCCGGGCAGCGTTATAGGCTGGTGAGCCCGGCACATCCTGAGGGTCGGGAGCAGGAATTTTTCGTTTGCGGCCAGGAAGGGAAACGGCGCGCCAGATACCGGGCAAAGGGCGAAGAGGATCCAGCCGCAAGCTTGGAGCGGGGTGACATTCTCGTGGGTGCGGATCTTCGCGGTGATGCTCGCGCCACCCGTGTGGAAAGATTAAAAGGAATCAGGTAAGGTCTCGCACCGAGAGAGCGTCGGGTTGGAGATAACCATGATTGCCTTGCTTCTGATCGTATCCGTTGCAGCAGCTGCTCCAGTGCCGAAGCCGGTTCCTCCATCCGGGAGATACGTCTTCCGGCTTCAAAACCTTTCAGATGAATTTGAAATGTTGATCAAAAATGAACGCTCAGAACGTTCCGACGTGCGTCGCCAGGAACGGGAAATGGCGTTCCTTCGAGTGTATGACAGGATCCCGCTCAAAACGGATCTGCCGGGCCTGAGGCGACAATTGGCGAACTCCTCAAAGGCCGCGGGGATACAATTTCTGAAGCTCGATCTTATCAAGCGATCGCCTTCGGGCGCGCCCGTACCGCGCTCTGTACGCTCGGACAAGCCGCGCTTCCGATTCAGTGAGGAGCAGCTGGTAGAAACCCTCGAGTTCGAAATGAAAGTATCCGGTAAAGAGGAAGGCGTCAAAAAATGGCTGGAGGCTCTTCCGGATGATCTGCTCAGGCTCGTGGATACTAAAGACTCCTCATTGAAGATGCTCCGCGCGGATACCTGGAGTATTCGCGCCCGGACGTTTCGATTCCGGCAGGTCCAGTTCCCCAAGATCATACCCCCGGATCCCCGAGCTCTCGAGAATTCCCCTCCCAGGAGCGATCCGGTGGTGGCTGAATGGATCCGGCGGGCGGACGAGCTTCGCCTGCGGGCCGCCCCCCTTTACGCTATTCGCGCCCGGATACTTCTGAATTCAGCTCGGCTCAGTTTTTATGCTTCGAAGACGGTGAATTGAAAATTTGCCCGCGCCCCCTTCCTGAGTAATAATGTAATTCTATGATTCTTGGAGAGGTGAAAGTGCTCGTCGTCGAGGACGTAGAGGCGATGCGCGTGCAGATCAAATCCCTGCTCAGGACGTTCGGTCTTCCGAAGGTGACTTTGTGCGATTCTTTTCGAAAGGCGGCAGTGGCGCTTGATGAGGCGGAATTCAACCTGATCTTGTGTGACTGGCACCTGGAAGGTGTGAATAACGGAATGGATCTGCTTCATCATGTGCGTTCGGTGGACAAGCTGAAACCGATAGGCTTCATCATGGTAACGGCCGAGGGAACACGCGAAATGGTCATTGAAGCAGTCAAAGCGGGCGTCGATGATTATCTTCTCAAACCGCTGACAACCGCGCAGATCCAAGACAAGGTCTATGGTGTATTGCTGAGAAAGAAGGTGCTTTGATCATGGCCGAAACGATCAAAGAGTTCGTCGAGGAGCTTTCCGGTTTTGCTGAAACAGCCGAAAAGACGCTTGCGAAAATAGAGTCAGATCTGCTGGGCGAGAGAGCCCTGTTCAAGGTCTTTTCTGAGCGCATGCTGGCGATCAGAGGGACGGCGCTGCAACTGGAATTGCCGGAGATCGCGAAAATCGCCGGCTTGGGTGAAGAGATCGCCGTTAAAGCCGAGACGGCTGAAACTCGCGCGCAGCTCCGCAAGTGCGTGGGCGCGCTCTGGGACGCGCTGACGACGGTGAAATACCTTCTGCAGAATCATGAGGAACAGACATCGGAAGAGCGCGAAATCCTGATACGCCGCCTTGAGGCGACTTTGGAAGCCATGGGGGGCGCGCGTCCGGTGATCAGCATGGAAGAACTCTCCGAACTTCTCGGCAGGCGAAATTAAGCCAGCTGCTGCATTGGCGGAAGTTCACGAGGTATCGTGCGCCCGCGGTCCGGGCCGCTTTCACCGCTTTGGCTGACAACTACTCCGGCGAGTGCCAGCACCTGCTTTTGCGCCGAACGCTCGTGCTCCATCGCATCTCCTGTACCGACAGCCGGTTTTTCCTCGAGCAGGCGATCATACAGTCTTTTCCGGAAAAACCCTGTTTTTCGTCCGACCGCCACGCGAGTGGTCCGGCGCAAACGCTTCGCGTGCAGCAAGGGCTGGCGCTGCCCCCGGCCCGTGAAGTCTATGAGCAGATCCACGTGTTGCGGCGAAGCCGCGCCCACTGATTTCCCGTCGGTGGTCTGGAAAAAAACCGTTGCATCAGGGTAGGACCAAAGAACTTTCTGTCGCATGGATTCAAGGTCGTAGACCATTCCAGCGGACGAAAGCACGACCAGTACTGTCCTGACGCCGGGAATGTGATTGCTTCGTGCGAACTCGAGCGCGGAGATCTGCGAAAGAAATCGTTCCGATTCCGTGTCGATTGCTGAGTCTGCCTTGCCGCTTCGGGAGTTTTCACGCTCGCTTTTCATGGCCCAAAATTTATCAGAATTTGCCAGCATGGGATAGGTCGATATATGATTTGCCCCATGAAGCGAATCGCTGTTCTCCTTTCCGGCAGTGGATATTTGGATGGAAGTGAAATTCGGGAATCTGTCGCAGTGCTCTGGGCCTTGAGTCGTGCTGGCGCCAAAGTACAATGCTACGCGCCGGATGCGGCGCAGCTCGATGTGGTCAATTCTATGACAGGCAATTGCGTTTCCGGCGAATCGCGAAACATGCTGGTCGAGTCCGCGAGAATCGCGCGCGGTCAAGCACTCCCTTTGAGTTCCCTGGCTGTAAACTCCTCTGATTTCGACGGGGTGATCATTCCCGGTGGCTACGGCGTCGCGAAGAATCTTTGCAGCTTTGCGAGTCTCGGAGCAGCTGGAACCGTGCATGCGGACATTGAGAAGGTCCTTCTCGCGATGCATAGAGAGCGAAAGAGAATCGGTGCGGTCTGCATCGCGCCCGCGCTTGTGGCTCTTGTGTTCAGGGGACAAGGTCTGGAGCTGACTGTCGGCGAAAAAAGTGAGGCATCTGTCGAGATCGAAAAGCTCGGGCATCGACATGTTGTTTGTGCCGCTGATTCTTGCCACTTCGACGAACAAAATCAGATCGCCTCAACGCCGGCGTACATGTGTGAGCAAGCGCCGCTTCACCACATCTTTGAGGGTATCCGAAAGCTTGTGGATCGGGTGGTTCAGTAGAGTTCGTATTTCAGTAAGCGGCATTCGATTGCGCCATTGAAAAGCACGATTCTGCGAGACGCACGCAAGCCGATGGACTTCATGAGATCCGGGCTGCCTGTCAGCACGGCGCCGTTCCAACCTCGGAACTTCTGTTTGAAGGTGTCGCCCAATTGTTTGTACAGCGGCTTCAGCTCTTCCACTTCGCCCAGGCGCTCGCCATACGGGGGGTTCACGACGATCAACCCTCGTTCCGCTATCGACTCGCATTGTGAGAACTCGCGCTTTTCAATGTGGATGGAGCCGCGAAACCCGGCGCGTTCCACATTCTCGAGCGCGACCCGAACAGCACGAGGGTCTTTGTCATATCCAACAATCGCCGGAAGTTTCTTTTTATCGCGAATCTCGAGATCCCGACCCTCTTCCAGCAGGCGTTCCCAAAGCGTGCGATCGTGTTGTTGCCAGCCAGTGAAGCCGAAGCGACTTCTTTTGATCCCTGGCGCTTTCTTCGCGGCAATGAAGGCTGCTTCGATAGGCAGTGTCCCCGAGCCGCACATCGGATCGACAAGGGCGGGCAAGTCAGCAGGCCAGTCGCAGTAAAGAAGGATCGCGGCGGCGAGGTTCTCCTTCAGGGGGGCCATGGCACCTTTCTCGCGATATCCGCGACGATGCAGGCTATCTCCGGACAGGTCGATGCTCACTGTGGCCTGGTCCTCATGAAGGTAGACATTGACCCGAAGATCCGGGGATATCGGATCGACCGATGGACGGCTGCCATGAATGCTCCGCAGCTGGTCGACGATGGCATCTTTGCACTTCAGAGCGCCAAAATGGGTGTGCGTGATCGCCGAACGTGAAGACGAGAAATCGATCGCTAACGTGTTTTTCGGCAGCAGGTGATCCGACCATCGAATCGATTTCACTCCTCCATAAAGCTTTTCCGGCGTAGGCGCCGGAAAAGTCTTCAGCGGAAGGAGTATGCGACTTGCCGTGCGGGACCAGAGACACGCGCGGTATGCGGTCTCCAGCGGGCCTTCAAAGGCGGTTCCCGCACGGATGGGTTTTACATCGGATGCGCCCAGGGTGGTGAGTTCCTTGGCCAGGATCTCTTCCATCCCTTTTGGCGTAGTCGCGAAAAATTTCATGCAGACGAGGTATCAGCTTTTTCGCGCCTAGTCGAGCGTCAGAACCGGGTTCTATCGCAGCGCAGGTCGTGCACGATGAAGGCGCCTGGATCGCCCTTTGACATCGTCAGAAAAGCGGGCAGATCGTTGAAGCGCTCCTGGGTGCGGTCAATCAAGACTTGGAGCACTCCGGAGTCGCCCTTCCCGCGGAATATGATTCGTTCTTCGTCGACGTTCTGGATGGCATCGAGAGCGGTTGCCACGGGCTTGATCGAGGTGCTGCGAATCTGGCCGACGTGGATCTCAAAACGGTCAGCACCTGCCTGATTACCGCTGTACAGGATGTGTACCTGAAGAGGAACACGCTCTTCCTGGGACAGGCAGGTCCAGCCGTACGCCATGGGTAAAAACAGTTGCTGAACCTGCGGTGTTTCGTTTGATTCTACATCATCGGGCAGAATCGTGGCCTTGTTGACGTCGCTGACGAGTGCATAGTCTGAACCGAGCGCTTGAACCCGGCCTTCGATTTCGACCTGAGCACCGAGGTTTACGCGCACCCCGGCGATCTCAATGGAGGAGGGTTGTGTTCTGCTCCCCAACGCGAAAATCTGATTCACCTCGTAGCGTACACCGCCGTCGATCAGGACGAGGCTCCAGTAAATGGTCGGTTTTGCGCACGGTTCGGCTTCGCAAACTGCCATTGGCACGACGGTACTGCGCCTTTCGAAGTTTGCCTTGCCAAGAACGGTCTGGAGCTGAGCTTCATACGCGTAAGACGCTGATGTTCCGGACACGATAAGCGTAGCAGCAGCCAATGCCAGAGCCAGAGCCAGAGAACGTTTGAACATGGTCACCTCTAGGAAGTTGTAAAAGATTTTCTAAGGAATGAAAAAACCGTGGACTGAGTTAGCAATCGGCGTGCCTGCTAAAGACGGAATCCTCAGAAGCTTTCAGACAAGGTAGAGGTTCGGTGTCGAACGAAAAAACGGCGAATATCCAGTGTATTGCAATGGGTCAGCTTGCAGTTTGCGCGATCAGTTCAGTTACAATCCTAGGATGGGCGGGATGAGACTGACGCAAATGGAACTCCGATCCAGCACTTCAGATAACGTCCTTCAGGAAATTCCGCGAGCATGGGGTGGTCTGGTGACTGTGAACCTCGCGCCACCCAACGGACCTGCCTTCGATTGCGATAGGCCGCTTTTCCAATAGTTCGGACGAAATCCTCTTCTTCAAGCAGGCCCGAGCAGGAGCAAGATACAACGAGACCACCCTCACGGACGAGGCGGAATACCTGCGTGTTTAGCTGCAAATAGGCATGTGTTCCCGCCGGGATGTCTTTGCGTCCTTGAATGAGAGCGGGAGGGTCGGAAATGACGAGGTCGAAATCAGCCGGGGTGTCACCGCTGTTTCCAATGCTGCCGAGTTCCTTGAGTACATCGAGGCGGAGAAATTCACATTTGAGTGGCGGCAGGTTCGTACTTGAACGCTGGCGTTCGATGTTGACCTTGGCCAGCTCGAGAGCGCGCGCTGACGCATCCACGGCCACGATTTCGACCGGATGGCCTGCCTCAAGGAAAAGGCGCGCGAGCTGCGCCGACCATTGCCCGACGTAACAACAGAGGTCAAGAATCCTGATCTTGGAGCCGACTGCTTTCATGTTTTGAGAGCGCAAGGCGGCGAGTTGAATGTTGGCAAACTGGTCGAGAAAAAAACCTGTTTTCTGACCTTTCAGCAGATCCGCTCTTAGCTCCAGATGCAGTTTTCCCGAGCCTTGAGCCGGAGCAGCAGAGGCGACTTTGATATCCAGATTCGAGTAGTCCATTCCAGGTATGCTTTTCAGCAACTGCGGCGCGGTTTCGGGAACGCCCTCGAGTTTGCGCACCCCAAGATCGTTTCTCAAAATGACGCTGGTGTTGTCCCAGGAGATGTCATCGGATTCCTGCGCGATCAGCTGCAACGCGTCCATAATTCGTGGAATAAGCCGGTCTGCTCCAGCAGTATGGGCTTGAATAGAAACAACCTGGCGCGATGCCCCGACGCGGAATCGATCCAGGATTAATCCCGGCAAACCGTCCGCTTCCCCGAAAATCCAGCGATGGCTTACATCGCCCAGCCCGACCATTCGGCGTACCACCTTGGCTCGTACGAGAGTTGTTTTCAGAGCTTCCACCGAGCCTGGATCCTGGATCTCTGAATTCCGCGTCAGCGCGCGAAATGAAATCAGCGAATGCGGGTTTCCGTAGCCGCGTGCCAGGAAGTTGCCGGCAGCATCACGGAGCTCCACCGGAGCGCCTGGTTCGATGCCCTTCGGACTGTCAGTCAATTCATTGGAGTAGACCCAGGGGTGGCCCATGCGGAAACGTCGATCAGCTCCTGCGCGGAGGCGCCAGAGGGTGGGTTTACTGCTCTGAATGGATTCGGACATGCCGCCCACCGTAACATAGTTCCGCATGGCGGGCACCTCCCGGATGAACTAGAATCGCGGACATGGCTTTAGTGCTGAACTGGCGTGAAATCGAGAAAATGGCGGCACTTGCTCACTCGGAACTCGCGGGCCAGCATGTTGAGCAGTGGGTTGTTCCGGAGCGTGGCCGTTTTCCTCAGGGTTTTCTGAAGGGGGAATGGCTCATTCGAACCAGCGGACGACGCAAGGACGGCGTTTTCCTGTTCAGCGTCAGGCCGCGACATCCCTATTTTGCCTATCGCGATGGAAAGGGGCCTCGTGCAGCACAGACGGGAACCCGCTCGCCGTTCGATCTGGCCGTTTCCAAGCAGATCAAGGGGCGACGAATCCATTCTCTTGAAGCTCTAAAACGGGAACGCATGATCATTCTCTGGTTTGAAACAGGGGAAGCAGCGAAGTTGGGACTTCTCATTTCCCTGATACCGGCGACGCCCGAAGCACTGCTCGTGGAGGGTGACCCCTCCATCAGGCGATGGAAGGTGATCGCCCGGTCTCGCTCGACTTCGCTGGAGGAGGAAACCTACTTCAGCCCGCCCGAAATATCCCAAGCTCCTCTGGAGCCTCCGATTCGTGCGGAAATTACCGAATCTGGTGAAGCGCTCTGGCGTGCCATCGAAAAGGACCTTGATCAGGAGGCTTTCGAAACGCGCGTGCGAACGGCTCAGCGTGAACTCAAAGCCGTCCTGGGTAAGGCGGAGGACCGGCTGAGGCAGAGTGAGGAGTCGGTCGCGAGGGGCGGGGCCGAGCCGGACTGGCGAACTTACGGTGATCTTCTCAAGGCAGTTCTTCACGATCCGCCTGCTTGTGTCGATGATGCGAGACGGCTGCCGGATTTTCGCCACGATGGCGCGATTC
The DNA here is from genome assembly GCA_001769835.1 of Bdellovibrionales bacterium GWB1_55_8. GTDB lineage: Bacteria > Bdellovibrionota > UBA1018 > UBA1018 > UBA1018 > GWB1-55-8. Next base: position 81,003 of record MEPR01000058.1, on the reverse strand, counting down.
GGCTGATTCCTTGTGATTCCAGGCTGTCCGCATCAGAGCAGGTTGAGAAATTCTACTCGCTGGCGAAGAGGAAGGCCCGGAGGATTGCGGAAGGGGAGTCGCGGCGAGATCAGTTTTCGGCGACCATTTCTCGTTTGAAGCATCACCTCGCTGATGTCCCGTTTCATCCTGATTGGAAATCTCTCGAGCGTCTGGAAAACGCGGCGGGGATCCGACATGTTGCGGTGGAGAATGTTCCCGGAAAAAAAGAACCCAAACGCGCGGGGTGGCTTGGCAGGAGTTTCAGGTCCCGGGACGGTCTGCCGATCTATGTCGGCAAGAGCAGTGCTGAAAATCTGGAACTCACATTCAAGATCGCGCGCGGAAACGATATCTGGATGCACGTCCGCGGGCGGCCCGGTGCACATGTCGTCATTCCGTTGCCGCAGGGCAAGTCCGCTCCATTGGAGACGCTCCTGGATGGAGCGGTCCTGGCAGTCTATTTCAGTGGCGGCGAGGAATGGGGGAAAACCGAAGTGGACTACACGTTTAAAAAGCACGTTAAGAGAATCAAGGATTCGACGGAAGCTTCCTATACCCACAACAAGACGCTGATCGTGGAGCCCGACTCCAGCAGGATCAAGACGCTGATGGGAACCAATGAGCGCTGACGCAACCTCCGCATGGATTTCCGAAGTTTCCGGCGGTGTGATCGTCCGTATTCTGGTTCAGCCGAAAGCCTCGCGAACCGAGGTCATGGGCCCGCATGGTGAGCCGGCGCGCTTGAAAATACGTGTGGCAGCACCACCCGTGGACGGCGCTGCCAACGAGGAGTTGCTGCGCTTCTTGAAGAAGCAGCTCAAACTCCCGATTTCGCAGCTCGTGATCGTCAGGGGCGATAGTTCCAAAATGAAAGATGTCCTGTGTTCGGGCGCAAGCTTGAACCAGGTCTTGCAGGCGTTATCGTCCGGACGGTAGCTTGCGAAGATTCTCGATTTCGGTTTGGATGAGTTGCCTCATCTCCGGGTGATTGGCATTCGTATAAACCGCCCTGACGCCGCAGGGAGATATGAAGGGCAGGAAAATTCTGCTTGCGATGCCAAAGAGCTGATGACCGTTTTCGGTGTAGGCCGGACCACCCGAATCGCCCGGGCAGGCGCCCGTTTTTCCTCTTTGGGTCACAGTGACTTCGTAGGCCTGAGGTCCGGACGACGAGGTGATGGTTTGTTCCACCTGGCGAAGTACGCCCGATCCTTTTTGTTCCTTCATGCTGGTGATGCCGTAGCCGGCGAGAATGACGCGTTCTCGTTTTTTGGGTGATCGCGTGGACGGCATGATTTCAGCTGTTTCGTAACCTGCGGGCAGGCCTCCCTCAAAACGCACCAACGCGATGTCTGGAGTTTTGGCGTTTGTGCGGTAACCCGGTGCAACGAAAGTGGCGGTGGCGAGCGTCACGTGTCTAGCTTTGCGTAGCTCCGTCCCGAAGACGATCGTCGTCTTGATGGCCCCGTCAATACAGTGGGCGGCGGTAAGAATGATGTCATCCTCGATGATGGAACCGGTGCAAAGAGCCTGTCCGTCCGCCACGTCCATCAGCAGCGCCACGGTAGTCCGGGCGATGATGTGTCCGGGGGGCACTTCCGTGCCGCCTGCGATGGTCGGAGAGGAGTGGGACAGTGAAGGAGCAAGGGTGATGAGTCCCGCTAGTAAAGAAGGCAAAACGGTGTTCTTGATCACGTTGTCCTCGCGTGGCAGTCGCTGGAAAATTCCCGCGTGAGCGGGTTTTCCCATGAATGATGCTACGTGTCAATTATTTCACAAAATGTTTGATCACGTATTCCAGTGCATCTTCTTTGCTGTGGAGTGCGCCCTCTAGCGCTAAATCCTCAATGGTTCTGATTATTTGAGAGAATTCCGGCCCGGGCTTGATGCCCAGTTGAATCAGATCGTTTCCATCAATGAGTCGCGGAGCCGAAGGCGTGGGCTGATTTTTGAATTCCTGAAATCTGGATGCGCAAAATTCGTAATAAGCCAGGTTCCCGTCCGATGCCGTCGCATCAGCATGATGGAGTTCCAGGAGATCTTCAAAATGCGGCTGGCGAATGAAGCGCTGCAGAGTGGATTCACGCATTTGAAACACATCCTTGAACTTCAGATGGTCTGCCACCAATCCGGAGATCGCTTCGGTTTCGGCTCCAGACATTCGAAGGCGTTCACAGATGATTTTTGTGATACGCGCGCCGTCTACCTCGTGACCATTGAAGTTTCGGCGGGCGTTTCGCGCGCTTGCCTGCGCTTTTCCGACATCGTGAAGGAGCGCGCCCCAGGCGAGAACCATCGATCGCTTCGGATGTTGTTGGGTGAGTCGTTCAAGGGTCTTCAGCGTGTGCGCCCAGACATCGCCCTCGGGATGATAAAGCGGGGATTGCGCCACCCCTTTCAACGCTTCGAGTTCGGGCAATATCACCTTCAGAAGGCCGAGCGAGGACAGGTTCTCAATCGAGAGCTTGGGTTTCGGCCCCGTGAGCATCAAATTGAGTTCATCTCGAATGCGTTCACCGCTCACATGTGAAACGAGGCGGGCCTTCTCCCGAAGTGCCTCCGCTGTTCCCTTTTCAATGGCGAAATCCAGGGCACCGCTGAAGCGCACGGCTCGAAGCAGTCTTAGCGCGTCTTCCCGAAATCGCTGGCGTGGGTTTCCGATCGCGCGGATCAGCTTCGCGTTCAGATCTTCGAGGCCGTTCACGGTATCGAGAATGCGCGCCGTCTTTGGATCGTAAAAGAGAGCGTTGATTGTGAAGTCGCGGCGTTTGGCGTCTTCCGCAGGGCCGGAGAATTTCACGTTCGTGGGGTGCCGGTGGTCTTCATATTCAAGATCTTCGCGGAACGTGGCGATTTCAAGAAATTCCTGCGCCTCCGATGACGTGTCGCGAATCGGAATCTTCAACACGCCGAAAGCCTTGCCGACGGTGATCGCTTCAGGAAACAGATCCGTCAGTTCGTCCGGGCTGGCGCTGGTGGCAATGTCATGGTCTTTCGCCGTGCGCCCAAGAAGCAGGTCGCGGACGCTTCCGCCGACGATGTAGGCCACATGACCGGCCTCGTCCAGACGTTGCAGGGCCTTCTTGACGTGATCAGGAAGTGGAAAAGCCCGATCAATCCGGATCCACTTCAAGGGGTTCTCCGTCGAGCTGATAGCGACTCTTGATGACGGTGTCCGCTTCGAAGCGGTTGGGGGCGTTGGTTCCTTCGGTTTCCTTTTCGATTCCACGCTTCCCTTTCACTTGCTTGGGGTCCGGCACGGGAGATGGCTTCGGATCCGGCTGAACTTCCCTGTCAAGGCTCTCTTCCGCTTCAGCGCGTTGAACTCCCCATGCGATTGCCGTGATCAGAAGAATCGTTCCAGTAATTGCGAACCACTTCTTGCCAATCATTCATCACCTCATCAATACGTCCCTGGGTCTCGCACCATCGGCAGGTCCGACGATGCCCCTGTTTTCCATGGTTTCAATCATCCGTGCGGCGCGGTTGTATCCGATCTTGAGATGCCGCTGCAGAAAACTTGCAGACGCGTGCCCGGCGCGGCGAACGAGCTCGACGGCTTCGTCGAACATCTCGTCCTTGTCATCCATTCCATCCGCATCCTCGTCTTCCTCTTCGTTGAGTAGGATGTCTTCCCGGTAATTCGGCTTGCCCTGTGATCTGAGGAACGAGGTGATTTTTTCGATCTCATCATCGTCGACATAGGCGCCGTGCAGTCGAACCGGCTGCGACATTCCCGGAGGAATGAAGAGCATATCCCCTTGCCCGAGCAGTCTTTCCGCTCCCGATCGGTCCAGGATCGTGCGCGAGTCGGCATAGCTGGCGAGCTGGAAGGATACACGCGAAGGAAGGTTAGCCTTGATCAGGCCCGTGATGACGTCCGTTGAGGGACGCTGAGTTGCGGCGATCAGGTGAATCCCCGCGGCACGCGCTTTCTGAGCAAGACGCGCGATCGAGATCTCGACCTCTTTTCGTGCGGTCATCATCAGATCGGCGAGCTCGTCAATGATCACGACAATGTATGGGAGCTTGCTGACTCGTGGCGCTCCGTCCTCGCCCGGCTCAAATGCCTCCATCCAGTCGCTACCCGCGACTTGAAGCGCCATTTCCCCCTGATTTTCTTCGGAGAAAAGCAGGTCATGGACCACGTCCGCGCCCAGATCATCAATCTTCTGATTGAACGTGGCGAGGTTGCGGGTTCCCAGTTTCGCAAGAATCCGATAGCGCCTTTCCATTTCACGCACGGCCCATTTCAAAGCGAGGCTGGCATGTTTCGGATCATCAACCACCGGAAGAAGCAGGTGAGGGATGTCCTGGTAAGAACGGAATTCAATGAATTTGGGATCGACAAGAATCATTCGTAGTTCATCAGGGGTGAAACGGTACAGAAGGGAGCAGATGAGACCGTTCATGAAAACGGATTTTCCGGAACCGGTTTGACCTGCGCAAAGCAAGTGGGGCATGCGGGCGAGATCTGAAATATAGGTTTGCCCCCCGATGTCCTTGCCCATCGCGACCGGGATCGAATGGCGAGCGCCATTGAAATCAGAATTCTGGAGAAATTCCCTGAAATAGACCGTTTCTCTCTGGTCGCTCGGGATTTCGATACCCACGACGGATTTTCCGGGCAGCGGTGCGAGAATGCGGACGCTTTGCGCGGAGAGGGCCATCGAGAGGTCGTCGGCGAGCGCGGCGATACGCGAAACTTTCACGCCCGGACCGGGCTTGAACTCGTAAAGGGTGATGACCGGACCCGGGCGGACTGCGGTCACTTCGCCGTCAATTCCGAAGTCGGCGAACTTCTGTTTCAGGATGAGGGAATTGGCGATCAGCTTTTCCCGGTCGATCGATGATTCGACCTTCGGCACCTTTTTCAGGAATTCGACAGGTGGAACCTTCCAGTGGCCACGTCTGGTCTTTGCCACTCGAGCCAGCTTGCTTGCTGCGCGGGCCGCAATCTCCGCCGCGCGGTTTTTTTCCTTCTCGACTTCATTCTCGCCGAATTCCTCCCGGGGTACGATCGTAGGCTCTTTATCCAGCTTCACCGGCAGGGATGCCGGCGCGGTTTCCAGTTCAGGAAGTGCATTGGGCGCTTCGAACGGCGTGCCGGGAGAATCGGGCGAATTGGCTTCGAGTCTCGCGTCTTCAATTTCTGGCGCGGAGGCCGCCAGCTCAGAGGGCATGTCGTCTTCACTTGATGACTCGATCCCGATTTCCAGTTCCGGCTTCTTCTGCGTGGGAAGCGCTTTGGCGGCGCGGGAACGCTCTTTCGCTCTTTTAATGGACGCCGCGATCATTCGCTCCAGCAGGTCGCCAGCGGAATGAGCCGAGCGCATCACAACGAGACCAAGAAGATACGCGAGATAAGTGGAGGCCATTTTGCTCAGACGCCACGTAACAATTCCGGTCGTTTTCAGCACGATTGCGCCCAGTCGCGCCACGCTCATGGGCGTTGAGAGGGCCAGTGCGATGGCAAATATCACCAAGGCGACAATCGATGACCCAAGGGGATTGAACTGCTGCACGAGAAGATCGCTCGCCCAGGCTCCAAGCGCGCCACCGGTGAGCAGCAGGGCTCCCGCAAAGGGCCAGTACTTCCATTGAAGTGTTAAAAATATGGTGAACGCCATGACCGCCACGGTCATTCCGCCCAGCGTTCCGAGGAGACGCAGCGATCCCTCACGTCGGTAAACCGCGGCAGCGATGAAGAAGAGGGCTGCGGGAAGAAGGAACGATCCCATTCCAAACCACTGAAGAACGCCGGAAGCGAGGTACGCGCCGACCCTGCCGCACGCGTTTGCCGCGGGGCCGCGCATGTTGCTGAACAGGGACGGGTCTCCGGGTTGATACGTCATCAGCGCGAAAAGCGCGAAGACGCTGAGCGCAAACACCAGAATGCTCGCCACTTCAGCAATCGGATCCTTGGTGTTTGACAAAATGAGCTGTGATTGAGGCCTTGTGCGGCTCTTGCTCCTGTCGCTGCGAGGCAGCACACGGAGACTTCCATGTCCGTTTTCCATGCTCTTATGTTACATGTACATTGATGGCACAGAAAGCCCCTACAAAGAATCGGCGCGAGTTAGCTCCCGTTTTGGCCTTCGATTTAGGCGGAACCAAGGTTGCCGTGGGTGTTGTGAATTCCCGCGGTCGTATTCTTGACGAAATCAGGGTTCCGACCGTTTTTCAGGAGGGTAAGGACGCCGTCATTCGACAGCTTTCCGAATTGGGACAGGGCTTTCTCGATCGTTATCCCAGAATCAAATACGTCGGGGTCGCGTCGGCGGGGCCACTGGATCCCGCGAAGGGAATTCTGCTGGATCCTACGAACTTCTCGAGCCGAGAAGGAAAAAAATGGGGAACGGTCCCGCTCGCGAAACTGCTTTCGACACGTCTGAAACGAAAAGTTTTCCTTGAAAACGACGCCGCGGCGGCAGTTCTTGCGGAGCATTGGATTGGTGCGGCGAAGGGTTATCGGAATGCCATTATTTTGACGCTGGGGACTGGCCTCGGGACGGGGATGATCTGCGAAAATGAGCTTGTTCGCGCCGGAAGAGGGCAGCACCCTGAGGGCGGCCACGTCATTCTTGATTTCAACGACTCTTCCGCCCCATGTGGCTGCGGAAATATCGGCTGTGCGGAAGCGTATCTTTCGGGACGCAGTTTCACCCGGCGCGCCAGAGTTCGTTTGGGACGAGAGGACCTGGATGCGAAAGCGATTGCTGACCTTGCCCGTGCTGGCGATCCTAAATTTCTTGAACTGTTCGATGAATATTCACGCGTGATGGCTGTCGCCATTCATAATTACGTCGTGCTCTATGCTCCGGAAATAGTCATATTCACAGGTAGCTTCGCGAACACTGCCGATCTCTTCCTCGAAAAAACCCGGAAACAACTGTTACAGCTCCTGGCCAGGCGCAGGCAGGGGGTTGACCTTTTGCCGAAGCTCGCGCTTTCCAGGCTGGAGAACAATGCCGGCTTGATTGGCGGAGCCCTTGTGGCGCTTCGGGGCAAGTAAATTCCATATATAAAGAATTCATCCGCTGAATCCGATCAGAAGGAGTGACTCGTTTCGAAATGATCCTGAAGCGGCTGTTTTCGACGGAGCAGGCTGGTGGCACGCCTGAATCGCCGGTCCGGCTCTCTCCTTCGGCCCGTCGCCTTCTTCATGACATCAATAATCATCTGACCGTGATTTCCGCGCGAGCGGAGTTGCTGGAAGACGCGGCCCTCGGCGGCACCTTGGACCCGAAGCGAGCGGCCGAATCTCTTATGCAGATTCGTAATGCTTCCGAAAAAATCGGGAAAATCACGCGCGAGCTCCGCCAAATGGCTCAAGAGCGCGATAGTGAAGGGTTTTCCAAGGCCAGTTAATCCGCAAGGGCCGAATTCGATGCCTGGGGTACAATGATTTTATGGCCTTTTTTCAATCGCCTTGGACTCCTTTCGACACGGATTCCGGAGGGCGAAAAGTTCTCAAACTTAAGTCCCTAAAAAATCAGGCGGTTATTGCCGATAAGTGCATTGTGGCAGAGCGCTTTTTAGATCGCCTCAGAGGATTGATCGGACGGACCTTGCTTGCGAGCGGGGAGGGAATGCTTTTTCCTCGCTGCAACGATGTCCATATGTGGTTCATGCGGATCCCGATCGACATTGTTTTTCTGACTGAATTGCCAGGCATCGAAGGATCTCGAAAGTTCAAAGTCTGTTCCGTTCGCGAGCAGGCGATGCCGTGGCGCCTTTTGCCTCTACGAGACGGACGCGCAGAGCACACTCTCGAATTGCCGGCAGGAACCGTGCGGGCTCAATCGATACACCCCGGAGACGAACTATGTATCGCGTAACGATTGTCGCCGGACCGAATCGCGGCAGCAGTTTCATGATTCGCGAAGGCGAGAATTCCATCGGACGCCAGACAGGCAATGCCATTGTCCTGCAGTCCGCGCGTGTGTCGAAGCGGCACTGTGTTTTGCTCGTAAGCGGGAACGAAGTGACCGTTCAGGATGAGGGAAGCTCAAACGGCACGTTCGTGAACGGAGCCCTTACCAAGAAAAAGACCATCCGACCCGGTGATCGCGTCAGTGTCGGGGAATACATTCTGGAGATAGATGTACCGGCCGCGAAAAAGCCAAAAGCACCGCCTCCTGCCCAGGGGTTCGGACGCGGTGTCGCCATTCCGGGTTCCGCGCCAGCCGCGCATCGAAATCATTTCCCACCGGTAGGCGGGATGGCGGGAATGGGCGGTCATCAGTCCGCTCCGGCGGCACCGATTGTCCCGACGGATCTGAAAGGTAAACTTGCATGGTTCCTTGAGCAGAGACTCATGCCGTTTTTCTACGGATTGAACCTGAAATACGAGTGGAGCTTTCTGGTTGTCGGATTCTTCATGGCGTTCATCGTGGCGAATCTCCTGGTCTCGGTTCATCCATTGATTGAATCGGGTCGGGAAGCGGTCGTTAAAGAAGCGGCCACCCGAGCTCGGTTCATCGCCAAGCTGATCGCGGAAAGGAACTCGCCTTTTCTCGCGTCACGCGCTGAATCGAAGCTCGACATTGATCCCGTGATCGAGAAGAGCGACGGCGTTCAGCTGGCGGTTCTGGTCGATATGGACAGCAAGGTCCTGGCCCCGCGTCGCGCGAACAATTTTCTTACGTCAGGACCAGAGGCTGTTCTGGCGGTACAGGCCAGAGATCGATTTGAGCGCAATGGATCCGCGGTGGTCAAGGCCCTCGATTCGGAGAGCGTCACGGCGATCGAGCCCGTGCTGTTGTATGATTCAACTGCCGGACGGAACGTAACGGTCGCCATGGCGATAGTCACGGTCGACACTTCTCTTGCCACTCCTGATATCGGCGAAATGGGTGTGGTGTATTCCAAGACCCTCATTCTGACGGGACTGCTCGGAGCCTTGATCATCTTCGCGTTGTACCGCACGACGCTCAGACCGTTTCAGGTCCTGACGGATGATATGGACAAAGTCCTCAAGGGGGACCTCGTCCGGATCACTCGGGAACACAAGTTTTCCGAGCTGAATTCCCTTTGGGACCTGATCGACTCGACTTTACAGCGCGTTCCAAAGGGAAGCGCCACCGGCCAGCTTTCAGCCGATTCGGGACCTTCCATTGACGAGATTTCGATGCCGGTTCAGATGATCGGGAATCTCCAGAAACAACCGATCGTGGTCTGCGATTCAAATCGCATTGTCGTTTACCTGAATCAGTCTTTTGAAGACGTTTCCGGAATCCGCTCTGATTCGGCCATAGGTCAGACCCTGTCTTCGCAGGGACGGGAGCAGTCATTCATAGCTTTGGTGGATGATCTCCTGGACCGCGCGTCCAGCGTTGGTACCGCGGTTGACGATTACGAGTTTTCCGGCGTCGCCTACAAACTGCACGCGGCCAGCTTCGGGAGCGGCGCGGGCGGGGCTCGCGGCTATGTGGTCGCGGCGGAAAGGCAGGAGGGTTGATGGCGCCCACCCTGAAATTCAAGCAGGCCAAAGTGGAGCGGCAGCCGGGTGAACAGGCCCGGCTTAAAGTCGTTCGCGGGCCTGATTATGGATGGGTGTTTGTGGTCACGTCGTCCAAGGCGGTGATGGGCCGTGGTGAAGGCAATGACATTGTCATTTCCGATCTGAAGGCATCACGGGTGCATGCCACCTTAAGTCAGGGGCCCGCTGGCAATTGGACTGTTCTAGATCAGGGAAGCGCCAACGGGATTCTGCATAATGGGCAGCAGACACGAGAAGCGATGTTGCGGTCAGGCGACACGATCACGATCGGCGAAACAACGTTGGAATTCATGGCTGCCGAAGCGGGAACAGCCATGCTCTCGGCTCCTGCGAAGAGTTTCTCCCAGGTCAGTATGGATCACTCCGCGCTTGCCGCGCGATATGAGGCCATCGGTCAAGCGCCCTTCGCCGGTGCGTCCCGGTCAGGCGGAGGCGGGGGGAAGCTCCTCCTTGTCGGCGGACTCGTGGTGCTTGCGTTTCTTTTTCTATCTGATGACGATCCAAAGAAACCGGTGAAAAAAGATTCGGTCGATGTCGCCCAAAGCATCCGCGATATCGCGTCACTGCGTGGTGAGATCCCGCAAAACAAGGCCGCTGATGCCTTTTTTGAGATCGGATTCCGGGAGTATCGCCAGGGAAATTATCTTCGGGCTCGGCGCCAATTCGAGACCGTTCTTCAGGTCGTTCCGGAGCATTACCTCGCGTCAAGTTATCTCAAAACGTGCGACAAGCGCATCGAAGAGGAAGTGAAGATGCATCTTGTACAGGGTAAAAAGACCTTGGATGCCGGGAAGCTGAAGCAAGCACGCGGTCATTTTGAATCAGTGCTTCGGCTGATGCATCGAAACCAGTCGGACCCCGCCTTCGTTGAAGCCAAGGAGCAGCGCGAAAAAATCATGAAGCAGCAGGGAGGCAGTGGCTGACATGGGTGCTGCGCCAATTCTAACCATCCTCAAGAACGGCGAAACGATCCGCAAGCTCCCGATCGAAGGCGAAGCTGTGCTTGGACGATCCGAGAATTGTCTGATCCGCCTGGAAGATCGCGCAATCTCACGTCAGCATGTCTCTTTCAAGCTTACGCCGGGCGGCGTTCAGGTGGAGAAAAAGAGCGAATTCGCTCCATTGCTCGTGAATGGCAAGGACTGTTCGAGGGCCATTCTCAAGGAAGGCGATATCATTTCGCTCGGACCTTACCTGCTGACGCTGGCGACACCTTCCGCCACGACATCGGTAGCGGCGCAGCCGCAGCCTTCGCAACCGCAGCCGAGCGCGGACGGAGCCGTTGATTCCGTGAACCTCGACAATGTGGCAGCCGATTTGCCTGTTGAAACGCCTGAGTCTGCCGACGTGGCGATTCCTGCTCAAACGTTTGAGGCGTCGGAGGTTGCTGGGGTTGCGGGGGTTGATGCGGCTTCGGATTCGCTTGCCGTGTCGCTGGATGTCGGGGTTCAGGAACCTGCCGTGTCCGAGGCCTTCGAGGTCGGGGAAGATGATGCACATACAAAGCTTTCGCCAGCGGCGAAAATTTCGGTAAAACTCGTCTTTCAAGCCGGCCAGGCGAACGTAGAGGAATTCGAGCTGACAGGTTCTGAAATTTCGATTGGACGTGGCCAAAGCTGCGACATCGTACTGAATGACAAAAAGGCCTCGCGGAAGAACACGATCATCCGGAAGGCCGGTATCAGTTTCGTTTTGAAGGATCTCGGTTCGTCGAACGGCACCCTTGTGAACGGGGCCCGTGTGACTGAGGCTGAGCTCTCCGGTGACGATTTGATTCGCATCGGCGATACCGAGTTCCGCTTCGTTGCAGCCAGTCTGGATTACGATGCGCAGAAAGATCAGATTCTTCCATTGGAGATGATGGAGGCGTCGGAACCCTCCATGGCTTTGCCGGATATCTCCATGCCTGGAGGTGATTTTCCGGCGCAACAGCCCGATATTTCTCCGCAGCCGGGCTCTTCGAATGTGGGAATCGCCTGGCCGGAGCAGGTCCAGTCTCAGATAGGGAATTTTCCCGGCGCGGCTGCTCCGGGCGGCGCAGGTGTTACAGGGTTGGGTAACATCGCCGGCGTCGGGGGTCCGCAATCAGATGGAAGTCTGCTCGGAAAATTCCGGGCCCTTCCGAAGAGGCAACGGATACTGATCATCGCGGTCGTTGGATTGGGTGCGCTTTTCTTCCTGGAGGATCCGAAGCCCGGCGGTGAGCAAAAAGACAAAGTCGCTCAGACCACAAAGACTCAATCAGCCGTGAAGACGTATGAGACCCTGACTGAAAAGGAAAAGGCTTTCGTGGAATCCAAGATTCAGGAAGCGCTTACTTATGCACAGAAAAAGGATTACGACAGTACGCTTTCGGCCATCCGGCAGGTTCTCGCGCTGATTCCGAATTATGAGCGCGCGATGGAGATCGAAAGTATCGCTGTTCTTAGAAAAGAGGAAGTGCAGCGCGCCGAGGAACGGAGACGCGCTGCAGAGGAAAAGGAACGACTCAGACAGCGTATCGATACGCTCGTCGCCGAAGCCGGCGGATTGATGAAAAAGCGGCAGTATGAACGTGCTCGCGAATCCTTCGCCGAAGTGCTTGCTCTTGATCCCGACAATACGCAAATCGCTGATTGGCGGCGGCAGCTCGACGAAATGGAAGAGCAGCGCCGGGCCAAGGAGCAGGAAGCGCAGGTGAGAGCCGAGATCAACAAGCAGGCCTGGGCCGTTTATCGGGAGGCGCTTGAGGAACAGAAGGCCGGAAAGCATCACGTCGCGATACGGGGGTTCGGGCAAGTTCTCGAAATCGGTGCCACGGACAAGAAGGTGAACGCGGTTGCCAAGAAAGGTATCGCGGATTCGCATGAGGCCGTCGCTTCCAGTCGCGACCCGTTGATGGCCGAGGCAAAACAGATGGAGGATGGCGGAGAATACGCGCGAGCCTACCAGCTCTACTATTCCGCTTCTCAAGTGGATCCTGCTCACCGTGAAGCTCATGACGGAATGGCACGCCAAAAAGGGATACTGCACGACAAGGCCAAAGGAGTTTATACAGAGGCGATTCTCGCCGAGAGCTACAGCGATTTCGCGACCGCTCGCCAGAAGTTCAAGGAGTGCCTCGAAATCGCCCCTAAAGACGATGTGTATTATCAGCGTGCGCAGCGGAAACTGGCTAATTACACCCGGCTGGATGGGAGCATTCAGTGACGGTGAGGAACAGCAAGTTACCCATTCGCGCGATCTCAACTTTCCTGCATCAGGGAAGCAGGCCTGCTCAGGAGGACTTCGTCATGGGCGACGCCGCACGCGGCGTATTTGCGGTAGCCGACGGGTTTGGCGGCCCTGAGGCGGGCAGCAATGCGTCGAAAACGGCCGCTGAAGGAGTTCGTGAGTTTCTCATCAAAGAGGCGGGAGATCTTGAAGCCACTCTTCCTTTTGTTCTCAGAACGTATTTTTCACTGGCCGGCAATGTCTTGTTCAATGCTCTTGTTCACGCGAACAGGAAAGTGCTGTCTCTCAATCGGGACAAAGGCATTCACGAAAAAGGCGGTGCATCCGTCATTGCGGGCTTCCTGGACGGAGACCTGCTGGCCTTGGCGAGCGTGGGCGGGTGTGAGGCCTGGCTGTTGCGTGAAGAACGCGCTGTGCAACTCGTGACTCCGCGTGCCTATAGCCGTCTGGCGGATCCCTTCGGGACCGAAAAACTCACCACGCCTCGATTTCCGCTCATGGCTCTTGGAATCAGTGAGGATCTGGAGCCGGAGGTCTGGGAATTTCGAATCAGGCCTGGTGACTGGCTGATTCTTTCAACGGGGAGTATGGGGGCGTTTGCGCAAGGTGAGTTACTGGCAAGGAAGAAAGAGTTGAAAGATTCCGCCAAGATACGTTCGGAGTTTCCAGCATGGCTGCAGGACCAGTTACAAGCTGAGGATGGAACCGCCAACATGGCGAGTTCTCTGATAGTTTTCTAAAGTGCAAGGGTTGAATAATGAGTTCTTGACCAAAAAGGTCCAGGACGGGATAATTTAAGAAAGTTGTTTCGAAGGCTCCTTTTGCGGGGGCAGGGAGTCAGGTTTTTCCCTTTTCATACCGATAGGTGGGGGAAAGGGGAATAAAGGAGTGGGTATGACAGGACAAAGTTTCCTGAAAAATTTGTGGCACGACGAACGGGGACAGTCGACCACTGAATACATTCTGATTTTGGCCGTTGTCGTGATGGTTGCGGTCAAGTTCAAGGACGTGTTCCGTGACAAGCTGATGAAAGTCGTCGACAAGCTCGGTGGCGATATTGAAAGCGCCACCAGCATGTAATTAGCGCTGATTTTTCAAGTTTCAGCTAGACTGGAGGATGCATGGTGCTGGAGCAGCCAGTCGCATCCGTCACTCGCCGTAACGGGGCGCTTGATCGTCTTCTTCAAGACGATCGGGGGCAAGCCACGGTCGAGTACATCCTGATCCTCTCCGTTGCGGTCGTCGCAGCGGGTGCAATGGCACGCGGTCTCCTCGGAGTCGTTGATCGAGGCATTCTGCGCTTCGGGGGTCAGCTCGAAAAAGATCTCAAAACAGGAAGGATGAACAGTGGCCTCTGGAAGTGAGCTTCTTCCGCAGGTTGCGAAGTTCGTTATTCCTGCTGTCGCGGTGGTGGCGATCGTCACTGATCTCGTGCGTGGGAGGATTTTCAACTGGTTGACGCTTCCCACGCTTCTCCTTGGGGTGGTCGCCGCTATTTACTGGGGCGGCTGGACCGCGGTTGGACAATCGGCGCTCGGCATCGGTCTCGGTCTGCTTCTTTACGGGTGGATGTTCTGGCTTGGCGCCATGGGCGGTGGCGATGTGAAATTTCTCATGGCTCTGGGCGCCTGGGGCGGGCCCCGTTACGTCACGGAAGTCGCTATTCTCGCGGTACTTCTCGGGGGCGCGATCGGACTTGTCGTCATGATTTTCACGGGGCGGATTCGGGGTTTTTCCGTGCGAATGTACCGCTTTCTTCTCACTCTTTTCATCAAGGACCTGGTCCTCGAAATGCCAAAGGTCGATCGCGGCTTCACGATGCCCTTTGGCGTACCGATAGCGATTGCCGCCGTATGGGGCCTCTTCGCAGCTCCCCTGAAAGGCTGGTTTCTATGGAACTGAGAAACGTGAACCATCGGGATGAACGAGGGCAGGCTGTTGTGGAATACATCCTGCTCGTGGCTCTCGTGGTGATGGCGTTCACGATCGTGGCCGGCGGGATGGAACGCTTTAAAGTGGGGGAGGCGCTTTTAAAACCAATTCGCGAGGATTTCGCGCGGGCTTACAAATACGGGCATCCGAAGACCACCGGATTTGACGAAGGTTCCCCTTCGCGGCATCCGCGCGTCACGGGCGGTGAAAACAATTTCCGGATCTTCATTAACCCACAATGATGACTATGAGGAAACCAGACAGCCGGGAGGCAGGACAGTCCACGATCGAGTTCGCGCTGACTCTCATCCTTTTGATGAGCTTCACCATGTTTTTCCTCAGGCTGTCCTTGATGTTTGGTTTTGGCAATTATGTCCATTACGCCACTTTTATGGCGGCCAGGGCGTATCTTGCGGCGGGCGCCGACGGCACCCAGGAGAAGCGGGCTGAGCAGGTCATCCTTGCGATGCTCAAAAAGAGCGTCAATACACCGGGAGTGGATAAGTTCCCCATGATCGCGAAGGGGCATGGCGGCGGGAACGTTCCTGGGCTTGCTTTTGACCACGAGCGTTATGAGCCTGGAAATCCGGCCTTAAGTTGGATGAGGGGAGTCCGATATACATTTAGGAGCCGACTTTTCCTGATTCCGTTCGGAGGAGCTGGTTCCGTAGGAAATCTCAATGAAATCGAACTGACATCGGAAAGTTGGTTGGGTCGTGAACCCAGCTATTCCGAGTGCCAGGGCGAAATGAGCAAGATGAGGGCGGACTGGGACAATGGTTGTTAAGAGCGTGAAGCATCAGCAGGAACAGGCGGGCGAGAAGGGGCAAAGCCTTCTCGAGTTTCTGCTTTTGCTGCCGGTGCTGCTCGGACTGGTGTCGATGATGGTGAAAGCGAACACCGCGATCCAGGTTTCAATCGTGAACCAGCAGTATGCCCGGGCTCAGGCTCTCTTCCTCACCTACAACAGTCCTGTCTTCCCGCAAAACCGCCTGCGCCAGGAGTCGCTCACCGGCAGAGGGTACAACCAGATGGTGATCGGTGTTTCCGCTGACAAAGTCGAAGACGCGTCGACGCCCGTTGCAACGGTTCAACAGGTGGCGCGCAAAGGCGTGCAAGGGAATGAAAACAGCGCCGAAGAACCTGAGCTGCGAGCCGCCGTACGCGTGAGGACGAACGTGGTGCTGTGCACGCAGCAGAATGTTCTGGCGGATGGCAAAGCGATTTTGAGGCTCGGTGGCGGCGATTTCGAAGCCGTGAGCACGTATGCCCTGAATGAGGGATCGACCTTTCAACCCTGCAGGAGTCCTTTATGAATAACAAGGCTCTAACGATGTCTCTCATGATGGCGGCTCTCGCGTTCTTTTTCGTGCAGAGCTACGTCGAAAGCATCGAGGAGAAGACACGTAAGAATTTCGGAACGTCCATCGTCGTCGTGAAGGCGAAAAAAGACATCAAGGAGATGGAGACGGTCAATGAGACGCACGTAGGGCTCGAGACTGTACCCAAGCGATTCCTCGAGCCCGCTGCCATCTACTTCGAGCCCAGTGTTTCCGATGACGACAAGAAACGCGGCATGAAAGAGCTGGATGGGCTGGTTGCCGTTGTTCCGATCAAAAAAGGCGAGCAGATCACCTTCAATAAATTATCGGAGCCGAATATCCGTACGGGCCTGTCGCCCCAGGTCGCTATCGGACGCCGCGCCATCTCGATTCCGATCGATGACGTTCGCGGGGTCAGCAAGCTCGTGAAGCCGGGAGATCGCGTGGACCTGATCGCGGTACTCGATGCCGGCGGGGGCAAGGAGAACAAGATCGCGAAGACCGTTCTGCAGGATGTCGTCGTTCTCGCTGCGGGCCGGTCGGTCACCAATAACGTTCCGCGCGTGATTGAGGCGGATGCCTTTGGCGGCAAGGAAAGAGTCAGGTCGCTGGCCCAGGATTTCAGCTTCACCTCCGTGACGCTCGAGGTCGAGCCCGCGCAGGCTCAGGCGCTGGCGCTGGTGCTTGCGAACGGGGAAAGCGCGCTCACGCTTTCTTTACGGAATAACGATGATACGGAACGCGTGAATACTGAACCGGTGATGCTGGTCGACGTACTTGGCACGGCGGCGAACCGGTTGCAGCGCGTGCCGGCGGGGAGGCGATGACGTGAGCTCACGATGGTGGTTCGCATTGCTTCTGGTGCTCGCGATCGCGCTACCGCAGTCGCAGGGGTACGGGGAAGAGAGTCGCGGGTCCAGGCTCACGAGTGATCGTTCGGAAGAAGCCGCTGATCGCCGTACCATAGTCTTAACCACGGGCGAGGACCGGGCCATTGATCTCGATTTCCAGGCTCATACCGAGGCGCAGGGGATCAGTATCGGAAATCCCCAGGTCGTCGCGACGACCCTGGTGAAGACTGGCGACAAAAGACAGATCATTTTCAAGCCGCTCAAGGCCGGTGAGACCACCGTTAGCGTTCGCGACGATGAAGGAACTTTGCGCCTGATTTTCCAGGTCCGGGTTTCAGGAACCAACCTGCTTCGTGTCGCAACTGAGCTTCGCGATCTTCTTCGGGATATTGAAGGCATCGACATTCGGATCGTCGGTTCCAGAATCGTGATCGAGGGTGAAGTCCTGGTGCCGGCTGATTATGGAAGGCTTCTCACCGTGATTCAGGACGACAACTACAAGGCGCACGTGATGAATCTGACGATTCTCTCGCAGCTCGCGCTCCAGGTGATCGCCAAGCGCATACAGGAGGACGTGAACGCGTTTGCCCAGAACGTCAAAACCCGTGTCGTGAACGGGGTGATTTTCCTTGAAGGGACGGTCGACAACGGCGACCAGGCCAAACGCGCGGCGCAGATCGCGCTGCTCTATCTTCCTGATCCGAGACCCGGCGATCCTCTTCTGGCACGCGACCAGGGAGCGCAATCATTGGCTGCTCAACGGAGCTTGATCCAGAACTTCATCGTCGTGAATCCACCAGCGCCGAAGAAGCAGGATAAATTGGTCCGCGTGACGGTACATTTTGTCGAGTTGTCGAAAGATTATAACAAGGTGTTCGGCTTCAAATGGCAGCCGGGCTTTACCGCAGACCCGCAAATCAGCATCGGCACCACCACAGCCGGCGGAGCGGGGACCAGCGGTGCTTCATTCAGTGGCACGATCTCAAGCTTGATCCCGAAACTGCAGAGTGCCCAAAGCGCCGGTTACGCGCGGATCCTGAAAAGTGCCACGACGATCGTTCGCAGCGGACAGCCGGCGAAACTCGTTGAGCAGACGGAGTTCCCATTCTCCTATGCCGGACAGGGCGGCCAGGTCGCGGCTGGCAAGCAGCCGGTCGGACTGTCAGTCGCGGTTACTCCGCAGATCCTGGGGCAAAGTGAAGATATCCAGATGGATCTGATCATGACACAATCGAACCTCGTGGGTCGTGCCCCGGCAGCCGGTGGTGCGCCTATTACCGCGGTTCATAACGTCGAGACCAAGATCTACGTCAAGTCCAACGAAAGCGCCGCCGTGGCTGGCGTCACTTCCTCGGATGTGGGGACGGATTTCAACAAGGACGACCCGAGTTCAGGTGCGTTCGAGGGCAAAACCGAGCCTCTTTTCAATCTGCTGCGCTCGAAGGCTTACCGGAAGAAGAAGTCCCAGTTCGTGATTTTCGTCACGCCGCAGATCATCGAGAACGCCTCTCAGGGCACCGAGGACATGAAGAAGAATTTCCGCGTAAAAGTGAATTAGAAAGGCAAAAGGAATGGCCGGACACATCATCGCCGTAGTCGGAGGCAAAGGGGGCGTGGGCAAAAGCGTATTTGCCGCGAATCTCGCCATTGCGTATCTGCAGGAACTCCGGCAGCGACCTTTGATCGTGGACCTTGATCTTCACGCGCTCGGGGACATGAATATCATTCTGGGCCAGAATCCGCAGCGAAGCATCGTTGATGTTTCGAAGCTCCAGGGTGGGACGATTGATCCGAAGTCCCTGGCACCATTCATGGTGAATGCGCAGGTTGGATACAGCTTTATCGGGGCACCGAGGGACAGCTTCTCTGTCTCTGATTTTGATCTGGATGGTTACGGACGTTTTTTGAAATCGATCACCAACGTCTTCGGCCTGACGGTCGTGGATTGCGGCAACGGCACGGAACCCTGGGCGCTGAAGACCTTCGAATTTGCCACCGCGATTTTTGTCGTGATGGCGGCCGATGCGATCGTCGTGAATCAGACGAAGCGGGTTCTTGGCAAGATTCAGGAACTTTTGTTTCCGCCCGAGATGGTTCAGCTCGTGGTGAATCGATATTCCCAGGCGAGCCTGATCGGACTTCCGGTTATCCAGAAGACCCTGGGTCGCCAGGTCTTTGCAGCGGTTCCCGATGATCCGGCCACCTGCGACGGCGCTCTGGCCAGGAGTGCGCCTCTGTGCATCGCGGCCCCGAATACCCAGGTGGCGCGTGCCTATCACGATATTGTTCGCAGGATGCAGCAGGTAAATCTTCTTGAGAACCTGTCCAAGCTGAAAAAGCCTTCAGGCGTCGTGGCCAAGGTTCAGCAGAGCGCCTCCTCCGATTCGCAGAAATCCAATCCGATGGAACGCAGTTCGAATGCGGCACTGGATCCCTGGACGGCCATGAAGTTGCGGATCCACAAGGCGCTGGTCGAGCAGATGGACCTGAAGAAGACTTCGACCGATACCAGTGATTCCAAGCAGAGGGCGATCCTTCGCGAGAAGACGCAAAAAGCGATTCTGGATATTCTGGTCACGGAAGACTCGGCCGGTCTTCTGCCCACGCGCGAACTCAAGGCCCAGATCGTCAAGGAGGTGCTGGACGAGGCTCTTGGTCTCGGACCGCTCGAGGACCTGCTTGCGGATGACTCGGTCACGGAAATCATGGTCAATGCGCGTGACCAGATCTACATCGAACGTAATGGCAAACCTCAGCTTTCCAAGGTGGTCTTCAGCAGCGAACAGCAGGTCATGAACGTCGTCGAGCGCATCGTGACGCCGCTTGGGCGTCGCGTGGATGAAAAAGTACCCTATGTTGATGCTCGTCTGCGTGATGGTTCTCGTGTGCACGTGATCATTCCGCCCCTGGCCCTTCGCGGACCGACGATCACGATTCGAAAGTTTCCGAAGAAGCGAATTGAAGTGAAGGACCTCGTGGGCTTCGGCTCCATGACCGAAGAAATCGCCGATTTTCTACGCTCCTGCGTCGAGGCCAAGTTGAACATCGTGGTTTCGGGCGGTACCGGTTCAGGTAAGACCACTTTGCTCAACGTGCTGTCGAATTTCATTCCGGTCACCGAACGCATCATCACGGTGGAGGATTCCGCCGAGCTTCAGCTCGGGCAGGATCATGTCGTCAGGCTGGAGGCTCGCCCGAAGAATATCGAGGGCGAGGGCGAGGTCAGTATCCGCGACCTGATCAAATCCTGCTTGCGTATGCGTCCCGACCGTATCGTGGTCGGTGAGTGTCGAAGCGGTGAGGCTTTGGACATGCTGCAGGCGATGAATACGGGCCATTCCGGTTCTCTCACGACCTTGCATGCGAATAATCCCAGGGAGGCGATCGCTCGCCTGGAGACCCTTGTGATGATGGCCGGGCTCGGTATTCCGGCCAAGGCGATCCGGGAGAATATCGCATCAGCAGTCGGCCTGATCATTCAGCAGAGTCGCTTGAGCGATGGTACGCGTAAAGTCACACACATCAGTGAGGTGACGGGCATGCAGGGCGAAGTGGTCAGTCTGCAGGACATTTTCATTTACAAACAGGAAGGCCTCGACAAGAAGCGCAAGATCATCGGGCGTTTCGTGCCGACGGGGTTCATTCCGAAGTTCGTCGAAGACATGGAAGCGAAGGGGATGCGCATTTCGAGAACTCTTTTTGCGGCGAAAGGATAAGCTGGCGGCATGGTTGCGCTGAAATTGCTAGGTATGCTCGGTATCTCGGCGGCGGTTTTCGTCATCGCGTACCAGTACAACAAGAGGTTCCTCGATTGGCTCAGGTTCCAGTCGCTCGGTACCCGCGACTTCGTCGCGGAAAAGCTCAGCCTCATGTTCATCGATATTCCGCCGCATCAGATCCTCCTCGGCCAGTTCGTGATCAGCTTCGGTCTCGGCGCCGTCGTTCTGGTTCTCATGCTGCCGCAGTTCATTCCCGGTTTGATCTTCGGGACCGTCGTGACGATGATCGGATGGAAGGCTCCGAAGCCGATCGTTGAATTCATTTACCGCAGACGTGTGAAGAAGTTCGTTCTGCAGATGGTCGACGGTTTGAGTTTGATGTCGAATGGCATGAAGTCCGGTCTTTCGGTGGTGCAGTCACTCGGTCTTGTGACCCAGGAAATGGCAAATCCGATCCAGCAGGAATTCACCCTTATCCTGAATGAAAACAAGCTTGGCGTTCCCCTGGAAGAGGCGCTGCTCAATCTTTCCAAACGCATGAAAGCGGACGACGTCGAGATGTTCGTGACCTCCGTCAATATTTTAAAGGAGACCGGCGGAAATTTGGCGGAAACCTTCGATACGATCGTCATGAC
>MEPR01000058.1:37109-59733 GCA_001769835.1 Bdellovibrionales bacterium GWB1_55_8 | reverse complement strand
TGCGAAAAGTGATTCGCATTGAGGTATGATCTTAGACATAAACGGAGTGACCAACATGACCCTAAGACACGTGTTTCGCACGGCGCTCGCCGGAGCTGGTATCCTAGTCGCCTTGTTTCCTGATGTTTCAGGTGCGAGCGTCAGCCTGAAGAACGGGAATTTCTTCATTTCCTTTGTCGATATCGTTTATCAGGGCGGATTCGAACCCAAGATCGATCGCGTATATAATTCGAAATCCCCTTATAAAGGAATCTTCGGGCACGGCTGGGGGACGGAGTACGAAGCCTACTTGAGCGTCTCCGCGGATGGCAGTGTCGTGGCGCATGAATATGGCGGCGGCGCCGAGAATCGCTTCGTGCCGGTCTCGTTCAAGCAGCAGGAACTCGACAAGGCGGTTGATGCGATCGCCGAAGCCGCGAGAAAGGCTGGCGGGCTTGGCAGCTCGCAGCAGCTTGCCGAGTACAAAAAAAATCTGAAGACGAACGCCAGTTTCCGCAATGACGAATGGGAAAAATACCGCAAGGTTCTTCCGCCGCGTCGGCTCCCGAATGGCATGCAGCTTCATTCAACCCGTTTCAGTTACCAGTACATCACGAAAATGGCTGATGGATATATGCGCAGCTACGACAGCGGAAAGGTCGAGAAATACAACGAGGCCGGGAAGCTGGTGCGTATTTCAGACAAAAACAACAATTTCATCGATCTGGGTTACGGGAAAGACGGACATCTTGAGAAGATCGTCGATAACTTCAACCGGAAGATGTTCTTCCATTTCAACAGCCAGGGGCTTCTCGAAAAGATCTCCGGTGAGAACGGAAAAGTTGCCAGTTATCAGTACAATCCGTCAGGAGAGCTGATCGGAAGCAAGGATGTGGACGGTAACGCATTCACGTTCAAGTACGACTCCGCCAACCGCCACAACATGGTTGAAATCGGTTACTCCGACAAGACGTCCATGAAAATGACCTATTACGGCCGCGAGAAGAACGAGAACGTCAAGAGCGTGAAGGACCGCGATGGCACCACGACCGAGTACGGCTACGTCCTCGAGCGGCTTGCCCAGGGTCAGCATTCCGTTTCGGTGAAAATCCTGGGATCGGACGGTAAACCTATTTCGAACAGCGTTTACGAATATACCTCCAAGCGTAAGGCAAACGGCGAGGAGTGGCCTTACAAACTGGTCACCAATCTGGATGGCGAGCGTACCGAAACCGTTTATCACGAAGCGAGCGGGCTTCCTCTCTCGATCAAGAAGAACGGCGAGGAGACGGCCTTTGAATATGATCGACGAGGTCACGTGACAAAGAAGACGACACCGTCGGAAATCACCGAGCTTTCGTATGACCCCAAGGTCAACAAGATCAACCGCGTCGTGAAATATGCGCTGCCGGGGAAAAAGCAGAGCAGCTGGTCCACGTTTCAATACGACGGAAAAGGGAATCTTGTGCTCGCGAAGAATTCAGATGGAAAGGGCGTTAAGCTCCTCTACGACAATAACGGGAGAATTCTCACCCTCGTCGATCAGGACAAGCGAAGAATCGATTTTAAATACAACGAGAATTCAAAGCCGATTGAGATCACCGATCCGAAACTTGGGACGATCACGGTGAGCTATACGAACAGCGGCGAGATCAAGAAAGTTGAAAGCAGCGCCGGACGTAAGATCGCTTTGCAGGTGACCTCAGCGTTTCAGAACCTGCTCGATATCATTCGGCCCGCGGGTGTGAATCTGTCGTTTTGATGTGATTGGCTGTAACTTGCCGGACCGACGGGCATTTTTCGAACGCCCGGCATGATTTGACCTGATTTTTTCGGTCGGTTAAAATGAACTGGGAGAATTCAATGGGGACTTTCATGAAGGCGTTACTGATCAGTGGTTCAATTGCCGGCTTGGCGAACCTGGCTGCAATCGCAGGCGAGGTCAAGACCGGGGTACAGACGACGGACTGTCCTCCGGAAAAAGCGAGCTTGGTCGAGGTGAAACCGCTCGATGCCGAAGCTGCTCTCGCCGTTCAGCAGAAAAAAGCCGACGTCAATAAGGCGGACGGCAGCACCTCATCCAAGAAGTAATTAGTGCTTACATCCTGAAAACGCCGAACCGGGTTTCCGGGACGGGTGCGTTCATGGAAGCCGCCAGCGCCATTGCGAGCGCCTCTCGAGTTTTCCATGGGATAAGAATGCCGTCGTCCCAGAGACGAGACGTGCTCGTGTAGGGATTTCCCTCTCGTTCGTACTGTTCGCGAATCGGGGCCTGTATCTTTTCGACTTCTTCCGCCGAGATTTTTTTCCCCTGAGCTTCGAGTTGTTCCATCTTCACTTGCGACAACACACCCGCAGCCTGTTCGCCGCCCATCACGGAAATACGCGAATTGGGCCACATCCACAGCATGCGGGGCTGGTAGGCTCGTCCACACATACCATAGTTGCCTGCTCCGAAACTCCCGCCGATCACGACCGTGAATTTAGGAACTCTGGCGTTTGAAACAGCGGTAACCATCTTCGCGCCATCTTTAGCGATACCGCCGGACTCGTATTTACGCCCGACCATGAAACCCGTGATGTTCTGGAGAAAAACGAGGGGAATGCCGCGTTGCGAACAAAGCTCGATGAAATGAGCGGCCTTGAGCGCGCTTTCGCTGAAAAGAATCCCGTTGTTTCCGAGGATGCCTACCGGATATCCGTAAATGTGCGCGAACCCGCAGACGAGCGTGGTCCCGTAGAGCGCCTTGAATTCATGGAACCGTGATCCATCGACCAGGCGCGCGATGACTTCGCGAACGTCGAAGGGTTTACGCAAATCGGTCGGCAGGATGCCGGCGATCTCCTCCGGATCATAGAGCGGATCCTCGGGAGTCTGGCGATCTATGGCGGTTGGCTGCGGGCGATTCAGATGCGAGATCACATCGCGCACGATTTCAAGGGCATGGCTGTCATCAGCGGCAAGGTGATCGGTCACACCGGAAGTCCGGGAGTGGGTATCGCCGCCACCCAGTTCCTCGGCCGTGACGATTTCGCCCGTGGCCGCCTTCACCAGTGGTGGGCCGCCCAGAAAAATCGTGCCCTGGTTCCTCACGATAATTGTCTCTTCGGACATTGCAGGCACGTATGCGCCACCGGCCGTGCAGGAGCCCATCACGGCCGCGATCTGCGGAATGCCGTTCGCGGACATCTGTGCCTGGTTGTAAAAAATCCGGCCGAAGTGATCGCGATCCGGGAAAACCTCGGCCTGCATCGGAAGGAAGGCTCCACCGGAATCAACGAGGTACACGCAAGGAAGGCGGTTTTCCGCGGCCACTTCCTGCGCGCGAAGGTGTTTTTTCACCGTGATCGGGAAATACGTGCCGCCTTTCACAGTGGCGTCGTTCGCAACGATCATGACTTCACGGCCGTGTACCGAGCCGATGCCGGTCACGATGCCCCCGCCAGGGCAGGCACCGTCGTACATCTGCCAGCCGGCAAGCGGAGATAGCTCCAAAAAGGCCGTACCAGGGTCAATCAAAGTTGAAATCCGGTCGCGGACGAAAAGCTTCCCTCTTTTCTCATGCCTGGAGCGGGCTTCTGGCCCTCCGCCTTCACGAACGGAAGCCAGCCTCTCTTCCAGCTCACGAGCAAGGGAGCGGTGATGGGCGGCGTTTTCCTTGAACTCCGACGAGCCGGCGTGCGCATGGGACTTCAGCACAGGCATTGTTTGTTCCCCTTTTTATTACGATGAATTCCCATCAGTGCTACTCATCCGCCCGGATTAATTCAAGTTTGTTTTCTACAACCGGATGATATACCTGATTCACAAGGAACCCCCCAATCATGAGTGAAATCACTTATCAAACCCTTCAGGTGGCTCTTGATGCCCGCGGTGTTTTGACCGTAGCGCTGACTCGCCCCGAAATCCGGAATGCCTTCAATGAGATCATGATCACCGAGTTGACTCGGGTCTGTCGCGAAGAGATACCGCGACCTGACGTGAAAGCGATCGTGCTCCGAGGGGAAGGGGCGGTTTTCTGCGCCGGCGGTGATCTGAACTGGATGAGAAAGTCCGTCGATCTTGATTATGAGGGAAATCTTCAGGATACGCGGGCTCTGACCCAGATGTTCATGCTACTGAACGAGTGCCCGAAGCCTGTGATCGGAGCCGTGCACGGGGCTGCCATTGGCGGGGGAGTGGGGTTGGTCAGCATCTGCGACATCGTCATCGCGGCCAGGGATACTCAGTTCAGCTTGAGTGAAGTGCGTCTCGGAATCGTTCCGTCCTGTATCGGACCTTTCGTGATCGCTAAAATCGGACCCTCACAGGCGCGACGTCTTTTCATCAGTGCTGAGCGGTTCAACGCCGAAACAGCACGTGAAATCGGCCTTGTTCACGAGACCGTTGCGGATATGCCGGCGTTGGAACAGGCCCTCGACCGGGTTTTGGGAAACATTCTGCAGTCCGGGCCCAATGCCATGGCCACTGCCAAGCGCCTCGTGCTCGATTTGTCCTGGCCCGAGCGGCGCGAGGAGCTTGCGGATGCGTATGAGTACGTCGCCAAGACGCTCGCGGAACTCCGGATTTCCCCCGAAGGCCAGGAGGGACTTCGCGCATTTCTTGAAAAAAGAAAGCCGGCTTGGCTGACTGGAAAGAGGTAGCGCGTGGCCAAGGTCATGAAAAAACCCGCCGGCAAAGTACTGGTCGCGAATCGTTCCGAAATTGCATGCAGGGTTTTCCAGGCCTGTCGTGAATTGGGCCTGAAAACGGTCGGGATCGTGGCACCCGGCGATGAGGAAGCCCGGCACGTGACTTTTGCCGACGAAGTCATCGAAATTCCGGGGTATCTCGATATCGCTGCCGTGATCGGCGCCGCTGAAACTTCCGGTGCCGGGTTGATCCATCCTGGCTACGGATTCTTATCCGAACGACCTGCTTTTGCTCGCGCTGTCGAATCTGCGGGAATCTCATTCGTCGGACCCAAGGCTGAAACCATGGAGCTGATGGGTGACAAGATCGCCTCCAAGGATCTCGCCACTCGCGAAAAGGTCCCCACTCTACCCTGGGCTCGCGTGGAACGCGGAGCTGACATTCGGGACGTTGCGAAAAGAATCGGTTTTCCTCTTCTTCTGAAAGCCGCCGCTGGCGGGGGCGGAAAAGGTATGCGCCGGGTGAATCGGATCGAGGAGCTGGCCGACGCCGCCGAGAGCGCGAGCGCCGAGGCCTTGTCAGCCTTTGGTGATGGAACCCTCTTTCTCGAGCGCCTGCTGGAGAAGCCTCGGCACATCGAAGTGCAGGTCTTTGGTGACGGGACAGGGGGTGGCGTGCACCTTCAGGAGCGTGAGTGCTCGCTCCAGCGCAGGCATCAAAAGGTCTGGGAAGAGGCAACCGCGCCGAATTTGTCCTCGGAAACACGAGCCGGGCTTTTCGCGGCAGCGCTTCGCCTGGTCCATGCGGTGAACTACCGCAGCGCAGGCACCATTGAGTTTCTGGTCGATGACCACGGCGCGTTTTACTTCCTTGAGATGAACACGCGACTTCAGGTGGAGCACCCAGTGACCGAATTGGTGACCGGGACCGATCTTGTCATTTCCCAGCTTGAACAGGCCAGTACGGGAAAGATGCCCTTCACTCGGGTGCCGGATGTCCGGGGACATGCCATTGAAGTTCGGCTCTACGCCGAGGATCCGGCGCAAGGTTTCATTCCCACTCCCGGAAAGATCGAGCGGCTGAACTGGCCCACCGGCGCCGGTATTCGCATCGATTCCGGCATCGAGGAGGGGCAGACCGTCGGCACTCAATTCGACTCGATGCTCGGAAAACTCATTGTCCATGCGCCGAGTCGAGAGCTGGCTGTTGCGCGGATGCGGTACGCGCTTGAGGAAACGGTCATTTTGGGGATCGGAAGCAATCAACACTATCTTCGCACGCTTGCCGAGCACCCGAGCGTGATCGAAGGGAAAATGCATACTGGTTTTCTAGGGAGCGAATTTGACTACAAACCGGTGCCTTCCGCGGAGCAATTGAGCTGGATCGATGCGGCTCGGCGACTCGGACTCGGGAAAACCCACGTAAGTGCGGTTGGGGTTACCGATAGCGGCGTTGCTGGTTTCCCATCACCTTGGGCAGCGTTCGGAAGCAATTGGACAACCACCGGGACCACGGAGTCAGGCAAATGAAAGCCGGATATAAATTTTTCGGAAAAAAAATCGCTGCTCCGGAATCCGTGCCTGCTGGCACGGGTGCGGCGTGGAAGGCGCAGGTTCGGCCAGGAGGCTGGATTGTTCTGAAATCTCCCGATGGCTCAAGGCGCCGCCTGATGATTCACGAGGCGAGGGGGCGTCTCGGAGTTTCGCTGGAGGGGTATCTCTGGGCTGGCGAGATTCTTCAGGAACGCGCGACATCGCTCGATTCCGGCCCAGGTGCGGACTCCGAACTCACCGCGCAGTTCCCCGGGAAAGTCCGCAAGCTGCTGGCGCTTGAAGGCGCGGTGGTGGCTGAGGGCGATCCGATCCTGCTGGTTGAAGCGATGAAGATGGAATTTTCCGTGAAGGCGCCCTCTGCAGGCAAGATCGTGCGGTTCCTTGTCAAAGAGGGACAGCAGATTTCACCTGGTGATCAGTTTCTCGAATTTGAGGCGGTAAACGGCGTAACCGGGTAAAATTTTTCTATGGCCAAGGAAGCTTTCACTGTTTTTGAGGTGGGACCCAGAGATGGACTTCAGAACGAACCTGTCGCGGTTCCCCTCGAAGACAAAATAGCGTTTCTGAACGGATTGCTGGCGGCAGGAGTTCGCAACATTGAACTCGGGGCCTTTGTTCGCCCGGATCGCGTACCGCAGATGGCGGATACCGACGAAATTTACCGTCGAATCGAATCCGGTGAAATTCGGCTTGGAAAGGCGCGCGCCTGGAGTCTTGTCCCGAACAGGAAGGGTCTTGAACGCGCGTTGCAGGCGGGAGCCAGGAATATCGCACTGTTTACGGCGGCCACGGATTCGTTCGCGCGCCAGAATATCGGAATGTCGGTGAAGGCCTCGTTGGCCGAGTTTTCCGGAATCGTCGCGGACATTCGAAGTTCTGGAAAAAGCATCCACGTTCGCGGATACGTTTCGACCGCTTTCGGCTGTCCTTTTGAAGGCAAGGTGAATCCAAGGAAACCGTTGAAAGTCATTGAGGGCATGCTCGAGGCCGGCGTGAACGAGATTTCCATCGGCGATACGATTGGAGTTGCCACTCCGAATCAGGTGGATCTCGTGATCAAGCCGGCTCTTCGGATGGTTGGGAAAAGATCCGCTCAGAAGTTGGCGGGCCATTTTCACGACACTCGCGGCACCGCACTCGCGAACTCGCTTCGCGCGATCGAGCTTGGGGTTCGCACTCTCGATAGCTCCGCCGGAGGATTGGGTGGGTGTCCTTTTGCACCCGGAGCAAGTGGGAATCTCGCGACGGAAGATCTTGTGTACCTGCTGGAAGGAATGGGTTTTCGCACCGGCATTCACTTACACAAACTTTGTGAAACCAGTGCTGCGCTTCTTTCGAAGGTCTTTGCCAGGACGAATCGGCCCATAGCAAGCCGCTATCTCCAGTCCTATTTAGCTTCCGCTTCGCGGACTCACTCTTGCGCTTCATGTTAGCTCCTCCGGAGTCAGTGTTTAGGGGGCGTGGGTGGAATGAAATTCGCAAAGCCTTGGGAAACCCGTGGGTTGGGTGACAGTGGAAGTCAGAGGACCTGGGAGGATTGTTCTATGGACGGGAAGACCATGGAGGAAGTGCGGAAAGCTCTCCTTGCTCGACGACAGCACCTGCAGAAGGACGAGGGCAAGGATCAGCCGACAGAGATTCCGGATAATGACACGCCTCAGGCCGAGATCATTGATATCGCGCAGACCCTGGAACAACTCGATCGGGATATGTCGCTTGCAGAACAGGAGCGTCGGGAATTGATCGCCATCGAGCGGGCTTTGTCGAAGATGGCTACTCCGAGCTTCGGGGTCTGTGAGGATTGTGGAGAGGAAATTCCGGCCCGACGGTTGATCGCAGTCCCAGAGGCCCGATTTTGCGCGAATTGCCAAGCCATGGAGGAAAGGCAGAACATTCGGGGAAGACTGTCCGGCATTGCGGCGCGTTAACATTGCATATTGCACTGTGAAAAGAGCACGACTCGACTCCTTTTTATGGGGTCAGAGCAGCTAAATACTTGAAATCTCGTCCGCCCAAAACGGTATACAGATTGCGTTGTCACTCTGCTTTGGCAGGGAGCGTCCAGTTCTGGATCGGGGGGGCGGAGAAGAATGCAGGGTTTCCGAAATCAGTTAAGCAGCGTCTGGGCAAAGGCGAAGCATGCGCCTCAGCTGTTGCTGCACGGTGAAAATTTCGGATTGCGCAAGCGACTCGTCGCTTTGGTGCTTCTACTGCTGCTGTTCTCAATGTTGGTACCTGGGGTCCTGTTCTATACCCAGCACCGCGCTCATCGCGAAGCCAGCCGTCAGACGATCGCCGCCAGCGATCTGATGATCGAGTCCATAGAAACCCGGGAGCTTTTGCGCAACGTTCACAAGCAGGCGTTGCGGGGCGCGGTAGATGACGCCGAGTTCGATGAACTCGGCAGGCTCGCTCGTTATCATGGCGGAGCGGTTGAGCAGGAGATTCTCGGATATCTCGAATTGGTGTCGAAGCCGGCCTCAATTTCCAGCGCCGTTCTGAATTCCTCATTCGCGAGCGCCGGCAGAGCTCTTGGACGAGCCATCGATGAACAGAAGGCCGCGGTTTTCGAAATCGCGGATAACCAGTTCCGTCATGAATCCCGCATTCTTAAAACCAGTCTTCTGGTGCTGGTGGCTGCGGCGATCCTTTTCATGGTGATCGGCTATAAAATCGTGTCGATGGTGACTGAACCGGTTCAATCCCTGATCGCTTTCCTCGATCGTGTTGATCTTGAGGATGATCTTTCGAAGAATGCCCTCGTTTCCAAATCCAGGATGCCCGAAGTTCTGCGCCTCGCTTCCGTTTTTGATCGTTTTCTCGAAAGAATCCGGGGCTACCGGCTCCTGAATATTCGGCGGCTTTTGACCGAGAAGCATCGGGCTGACCTGATTGCGGCATCGATCCTTGACGGGATCTTCCTGATTCGCGGCGATGAACTTCTGTACGTGAATCCTGTCGGCGAAAAAATTCTCGGTCTGGCGCCTGGCAGCCAGCATAAGTTCAGTATATCGGATTTCGTTGAGGAGAAGGGCGATGGAATCGTCAACAATGCGGCCATCGCGAAAGTTGCGGTGAATGGTAAATCGATGGATACGCCGAACCCGGCCGCACTCAAGGCGATTTTGAATGCTGTCTCCAGAACCCTTCCTGTGGAGTTTTCCCTGGAAGTTGAAGATCGCGCGTTTCATTACCTCCTTCAGGCGCGTCCGGTGCTCGAGCCCACGTTAACGGACGACGAGGATGCCATCGCTGGCGAAATCGACGAATCGGCGGATTTTGATTCGGATATGAGTGCTTCCGAAAGGGCTCGCACGGTGATGATGATCGTTGCTCAGGACGTCACTTTGGTGCGCGAAAGCCAGGAAGCCAAAAGCCATTTTCTTGCTACGCTTTCGCATGAGATCAAAACCCCCGTCACCAGTCTTACGATGGCGACTCGCTTGCTTCGTAAATCAGTGGACCAGATCCCCAGTCCTTCTCATCGTTCGCTGATCACGACTTGCGCGGAGGATGTGGATCGTTTGCGAGGATTGCTCGGTGATCTTCTCAGTATTTCGAGCTTTGACACCCTTACGCAACGACTTGAGATCCAGAATATCGACCTCGGCCGCCTCATCAAACAATCCGTTCAATCATTCAAGCCTCAGGCGCGAGAGCGCGGAGTTGAGCTGGGTTGTGAAGTCGTTCTCTTGGAAGGCAAGCCCATCATTGCGCCAGTGGATCCGACAAAAATAGCCTGGGCTGTGTCCAACCTCCTGACGAACGGATTACGACATACACCCCGCGGCGGTGCCGTGGGTATGAAGGTTCAGGTGGTCGACGGCAAAGCCGAGGTGCGCGTGCGTGACACGGGCCCGGGCATCGATCGCAAGCGTCAGTCGCAGATTTTCGAAAAATTCAATTCGCATTACGATATTCGCGTCGGACGCTCGGGTAGCGCTGGTGTCGGTCTTGCGATTGCGAGGGAGATCGTGGTAGCTCACCAAGGCCGAATTTGGGTTGCAAGCGAGCCTGGAAAAGGCGCCGAATTCGGCTTTACTCTCCCTCTGGGACGTTATGGGGGAGAGGTTACTGGTGGATCGACAAACCCCACTGGTCCTGATAGGTCGTCATCCGCACCAGATTCTTCATCAATGAGTTCTCCTGCGCTTCTAGGGCAGGGTGATCGCCTGAGTGAGAGACCGAGAGAACTACCTGTACGCAGAACGAAAGGAGCCTTAAGTGGCGCGCCTGTTGGTTGTTGACGACGAGAAGAGTATTTGCACCACCATTGAAGCCGCCATGAAGAGCGTCGGACATCAGGTGGAAACCGCAGACAGTGGTGAGATGGCTATCACCCTCATGAGGCGGAATGTTCCTGATATTCTGCTGACGGATCTGCGTATGGACGGAATGAGCGGACTCGATCTCCTCGGCAAGGCCAGAGAGTACTTCCCGTCGGTAACCGTGGTTCTCATGACAGCGTATGGGACCGTCGATACAGCGGTATCTGCGATGAAGAGCGGCGCGTACGATTACCTTGTGAAGCCTTTTACTCCTGAGCAGCTAGAACATCTGATGGAGCGCATCGAAGAATTTCGTCGGTTGCGTGAGGAGAATACGAAGTTACGCGACCATGTCGATGCTCTTTCCGAACCTTCGAGCATCAATACCAAGAATCCGAGGATGCAGAAGGTTCTTGATATGGCGCGGAAAGTCGCGGTGACGGATTCCACTATTTTGATCACCGGAGAGAGCGGCACGGGCAAAACCTTGCTGGCAAAGTTGATTCACGATGGGAGTGAACGTGCCAAGGGGCCGTTTGCCGTGGTGAACTGCGCGACGCTCTCGGAGAATCTTCTTGAGAGTGAATTGTTCGGTCATGCCCGTGGATCGTTCACGGGCGCCGTGAAAGACAAGATGGGTCGGTTGCAACTTGCGGATACGGGAACTGTTTTCCTGGATGAAATCGGTGAAATTTCCCCAAGTCTTCAGACCAAGTTACTTCGCTTCCTGCAAGAGCGCGAGTTCGAGCGGGTGGGTGATACTAAAACCATTCGAGTGAACGTGCGTATCATCGCGGCCACGAATAAGGACCTTGAACGCGAGGTGCGTGAGGGCCGATTCAGAGAAGACCTTTATTTCCGCTTGAACGTCATCGATCTGCATATGCCTTCTCTTCGGCACCGTCCTGAAGATATTCTCATCCTCGCGGATCAGCTTCTTACGCGTTCTTTCCTGACCACGGGCAGGCGGCCACGTCCCCTCAACGAGCAAGCCAAGCAGGCCATTCTCGGGTATGGATGGCCAGGAAACATCCGCGAACTCAAGAACGCACTCGAACGCGCCGCGATTCTCTGTTCTGGTGAGCAGGTGACCGTCGAAGATCTTCCCGATCGTGTTCTCGAAAACTCCATCATGGGAGTGATGCCTGGCGCTCCGGGCGCCGCATCAATGCCTGGCGCTTCGCCGAACTCGGCCGTGACGCAGTCGGATTTGAGCTTGGAAGAACTCGAGAAAAGACATATCCAGCATGTTCTCACGACCGCGACGACACTCGAGGAAGCCGCAAGCGCGCTTGGAATCAATTTGAGTACACTCTGGAGAAAACGCCGCAGATACGGCCTGGAGTAAGCGAGCTGCATCAATGCTGGCTGGTGCAGGTATTGATTCTGCGGTCGGTTGCTTGTGTCGCTCATCTGAACTCCTTTAGACTGTTCCATATCGAAACCCAGGGAAGGGGACGGAATGGAGCTGAGGATTTTTTTTCTTCGCACGTGTTTGATTGTACTGCTGCCCTTCGCGATGCTGCTTTCGTCATGCAACGGCGATGGTGACAAGCCTACGGGCGCACCAGATCGTAATCCTGCAACGGCCACCGGGATCACGATATCGGACGACGAACTGCCATCTGACTGGAGCCAGGCACGTCTGAGAGCGGATAAAGGCATTCTGTCATGGGACGTGGCCGAACGGCTTCGTCTCGGCGCAGTGGCGCCCAATGCCCTCGTGCTCTTTCCGTTCGATTCTAATTCCCCTGTCTTGGGATGGTACCCGGAAAATCGGATCTACCAGTATGGACAGAAATTCCTGGTGTTCGATGTGCGCCGCGCCGCGACTTATCTTGAACTCGTATATCCCGCTGCGGCAGCGCCACTCCTGGGTGATCTGAGCCAGCAGGATGGGGCCACTCCGGCTGATGCGGCAGGTCTGCGTCATCCCGCCGGATCTCATGTTTCAGGCTTATCAGTCGATCTCAGTTATCTGGGCCGTGACGGTATTCGGGCACCCGTGACGCTGGAGGATTTGGATGTCGATGCGAATGCCTGGTTCCTTTATGCGCTTTTTGAGTCTGCGTCGGTTGGTACGATCATAACGGCATATAAAGACGCATTCGTTTCTCGAGCAGAGGATTGGTATGCGGCTGGTCTGATTTCGTTCGAGGCGCTGATTCGTTTTCGCAACGACCTTTGGCAGGATGCGACACTGAATCATTGGGGTCACATGCATGTGAATTCGTCCAATCGCGCAGGAATTTACTCCGATACCAGTCAAAGTCTTTACCGCTGTTACCGCGCCACGTCGGGATCTTACGGCGTGATTTGGGCCCGAGTGGGGTGTTGATAAAAGCACGGACTTCCTCAGGGCGCCGTGCAAAACAGCGGCATTAACGGTGATCTTTCACTCGTTGCGCCCATTTCCCCGCGTTGAATCGCGGACTCCTCCGTTCTGCATGCTGGCACCGCGGTTGCACAAGGTGTCGCCCCAGTTGGGGCAATGCAGTGGAAAATTTCAAAGGAGGTTTTGAAATGAAGTTGAACCTAGTGTTGGCGATGAGTCTCGCGCTCAGTGTTGGATCATCCGCATGGGCGGCGGAGTTCTCTGTAATGGGAGGAAAGCCCGGGAACGGAACTCCCGGAAACTCTCAAGGAATCAGTTATGCGCAATTCGTTGAGCAATGCGCAAATCCGAATGGCTCGGCTATTCAGCGTGAACCTCAGAATATCAAACTTCAGTGTACTGATATTCGTTCGGAATGGGTGGCAGCAGCGCCGGGCGAGGTTCCGCTGCCTGGAGTTAGGAAAGTAGTGACAGCAATTTTTTCCGACAAATTCCATGTTGGGGCAGTCGCGCGAGAGGTGCCAGTATTTAACAAGTCAGGAAGCTGTCTTCGCTTCAAGGAAGTCGAGCGTACGCTCACTATCGAGCGTCCTCTCAGCTGTGCCGAGGTGCTTGGAATGAAGGGTACGCCAGAAGACTTCTGTCTGAGCGCACTCGATGCCGCAAAAGGGGCTAATCCAAAACTGACCGATGTCAGAGACACCGGCAACGTGATTAACACCTGCGATGGCATGAATGGGGGCGGTAACGGCAAAACCGGCGGCAAGTAGTCGCTGATTTCCGTGGCCGAAAAAAAAGGGAAGGAGGGGGGTACCTCTTCTTCCCTTTCTTGCTGGAGAACTTTCCATGCGTTCGTCATTGATTCTGATGCTCTTGGTCTTGATGGCTGGATGTGGGCAGCCGGAGCGAGAACCTGCCGCAGGCGGTTCCTCGGAACGCTTGATTGTGCCGCCTCGTGATGCCGGCTTCGAGAAGGCCAGCGAGGTGTACGGGGAGTTATTCATCCGAAATGGAGAATATTCCGCTGAAGCTCGGGCCCGCCCCTGGTCCTCCTGGTGGTTTCCCACGCGCGAGACCTATCTTTTTCGCGAGGATGGGGATCAGTTGGCGCCTCTTCAGAAGTATGATCGATATGTTTCCAAAACGGGACGACGTTCCGCTGCGGCCAAATTCGAAGAGCAGTTTTTGTTTGATCCAGCTGCGAGTGCCTGGGAGGGGCGTTGCGACGCCTGGTCGATCGCGTCCCTCATGGAGATCGAGCCGGTCGTACCCGTGACCCGTGCGGGGATCACGTTTGGCGTCGGCGATCTGAAGGCTTTGTTGGTCAAGAAATACGAGAGCTTTCAGGGAACGCAGATGTTTGGTCAGCGATACAATGGCAATCGAGTTTCAGTTTTTGACGACATCTATGCTGATCAGTTCCATCTGCTGCTGCAGCAGGAGCTTTTCGAAAGAGGAAGACCTTTTATCATGGATAAGGACCCTGGGGCGCCGGTCTGGAATACGCCAGTATGGAAAGCTGAGACGCGGATATCGCCGGATCCTGATCGCGCGCATGTGCGGCACGTCACCACCTGGATCTTTGGCGCGAGCCCGTTTGTGACCAGTTATGATTACGTCGGAACCCTGAGCGTAGTGTTCGAATATACCTACGACCTGTTCGGAGAGCCGCAAAGCGACGGAAGTTTTCTCGTGAGATACGGCGAGTGGACCGGAAGTTCGATGGATTACCATCCCGACTTCCTCACTGTGATGCCTGATGCCTCGGTAACGGAAAGCCTGAACAAGGAGCTGGACGTGACCGTCATTGATGAAATCGTGCAGGGAAGATGAGCCCTCCATGGCTCCGCCCGCCGGCTTGCAGCGGGAGTCCTCCGTGATCAATCCGGATCAGCCCGAGCCCCAGCCGTTCGGGCAGTCCTCAATGTCTGCGGCAACGACCACCGCATGCAACAGCGTAATCAGCTGATTTGCCGCTTCACGATTCGGGATCTTGGTGCAGGTCTCGTTACCCTTGGTGTCGAAAAGGGTTCTTTTGCTGCCGTTATCGAGCTTGATCTCGGCAATTCCGTCCATGACACGGTAACGTTCACCTGGCACCCCTTCCGGCAACTTGATGCAGTATTCTTCGGCCAGCGGTTCGTCCTTGATGGCGAGATTCGTGCTCTCGACAAGGGCATTCCACTTGGCAAGCTCGAGTGCTCCGTACGCCTCTTTTCCACAGGCGTTTCGTCCCGTCACGAAATGCCCGGCAACGCCGACTTTCGTTTTGGCGAAATTCGCGATCATCTCGATTTCCTGCCATCCTTCGGCATATCGTGCCCGGGTCTCTGTGGATGGAGGAACTTCGGGTTCCGGAGCTGACGCTCCCGCGCTCTGGCCGGAGCCGTCATTCGAGGGACCGCAGGCGCTTACAAGCACAAGGAGCAGGCCAGTGAGATTGATTCGGCGCATGTGCTGGTTTTCTCCTCAAAAAAGAGGGTCATCAGGTTCGCACTGCCTGCCGAGTGTGCAAAAAAAAAGCCGGTCCGGCAGGATGCCGAACCGGCTCTGATGGCGATATCAGCCGTTGCTTAGTGGATGTTCAGTGCTGGATTGATTCGACACATCTGTGCGGAAGTGTCGCAAACCGGCGCACCATCGGAAGACATGAAGCCGGAGATGCCAGTGCAATCGTACCGAATGATCCGTTCACCGCAAACGTAACGGGCCTGATCGAGTGCCTCGTATGCTTTCGTTTGATTCTGGATAATCGCCGCAATGTTCCCGACCACCAGGGGTTTCACCTTGCTGCACGCGTCCGTGGTGACGTACTGCGAGGAACTGGGCGGGATCACGTCGTAATTTGTAGTGACGTAAGCGCAATCGGTGTCTGCGGAACATTTCTGCATTTCCGGATACAAAGCTTCAATGGCTTCCACCGCGTCCTCGCAGGCGTCCGGGAATGGAAGCGTATAGTATTTGTCCGCCAGCTCACGAATTGCTTTGTGCAAAGCTTCCGCCTGTTCGACTGTCGCAGTTTGAAAGCAGAAGTTCGTTCCGCTCGCGCGAACTAATCCTACGTCGCCATTGGACATCGAAATGGTCACGGTGTCCTCTGACGCGAGGGCGTCGACTTCGTTGCAGGATTCGGCGCGATTCAGGTCGATTCCACCGACCGCTGCGATCACGGCGGCATCGATCATCTTCAGCTCGTCATCAGAGATTCTACCGCTTTTTCTCTGACCCGCCGGTCCAGGCCCGACCTCGAATGTTCCATCTGCCGTTACCAGGAAGCCATACTGGCCTACACAGTACTCATCGCTCTCCTCAACGCACTTTGATGAGAGGACCACCTTATAGGCTGGTCCCTGCGCGGCCTGTGGCGCCGGTGGCGAAAATGGGACTGGATTCTTGCTGTTTTTGCTGCACGCTGACATTCCGATCACCGCGCTGCACGCGACGATAGCTATCATGCTTCTGTTCATAGGACCCCCTTCGTAAACCTGTTTGAGTGCTCATTGACGACGCTGATGCTTTCAAGCACTGCGCCGATGGGCCGCGTGGTGTGCAATCCATATGCCGTGTTGTCGCCGTGAATCGATCGCGGTAATGTGATGAGAGATGCGCATCCAACATTCTTTTGTTTCCGCGACAGTATTGATTTTGACTCTCTGTGTATCCGTTCTTTTCAATGCGTGCTCGACAGCCTCGCGAAGTAAGGAAGTCAATCGGACTCGTGCGATTACGCAGTTCGTGCCCTATTCCGTTCACTTTCGAAGGACGCCGACCAAAGGAGCTGATCCTTACGCCGGTCCGGGCGGGAACGATTACGTCGCGGAGAAGTTGCCCGATGCACGTTTCGATTGTGAGCCACTTCAATCGCTTTTCAAGGATATCGATCTGGACGGAGTGCGTAAGTGCCTCGCATCGATATCGAACCAGGTGGATGTTCTCTATCGATTAAGTCGTGACCCTGCGCCGGCCTTCACTCTCGACGAAAACGAGAGTGTTCCGGAGTGTCTGAAGAAGGGTCTGAAGGAAATTCCGGTTCCGCGCGAAATATTCTTCGAAACGGTCGAGGAATCCAGACCGGTCTGTTACGCGGGCAGGCTGAACATAGAGGAGGACGAACTTTTCTGGGTGAAGTTGCCCATCGCCAGAAAGGCCCTTCGTCTGAGTTTTCCTTTGGATGCGCCTCCGAATTCCGATGCGGAAACCGTTCTCCTGCTCTTCTCCTGGGCGATTACACCTTTTTGGAATGATACGCCGCGGAGCATTCCGTCAGTGTTCGTGCCGGATGCGGTTTGTGATGCTTGCCTCGGTTCGAAGAATCGGCTGGATCCTTCGGCTCCTCCCCCGAGGCTATGGCCGTATTGAGGTCAACCTCGAGCGGCCTATTGCTTGCCCGGCATTGCCGGGGTAAGTAGTTATCATGTCCACTTGGATCATCATCAGTTGGGTACTGGTCGCAATTCTCACCGCCATCAACATCGTCGTTTTCCTGCAGCTCAAAAAAGCAAGTGAGCAGATGATGAAAATGGCTTTTCCGGGCGCCAAGAACATGAACGAGGCGGTTGCCGGCATGCAGCAGATGATGAAAGGCATGCAAGGGCGCGGAGGACGCGGCCCCGGATTTCCAGCAGGTCCCGCTCGCGGCGGCGCTTCAGACCCTCAGCTCAAAGCGGCCATGGATATGCTTCAGCAAATGCAAAAGGGCGGCAAGAAGCGCTGAACGTGGAAAACTAGCGTCGTCGCCAGCGTTTTCGGCGGTCGAGTTTTTTCCGCGCATAATTCAAGCGATAGGCCTCGAGCAATCTGCTGAAAGCGGATCGGAGCTCAACGGCTGTTTCGGCTGGCTCTCCCGCGGCATTCAGGGCTTCAGCAATTGTTTCGATGGTGGAGAGGCACTCGCTTCTGGGCTCGCGGCGAAGCTCCCCATACTGTGAGTGGATTTTCGGATTAAGAATCGCTCGTCTCAATTTCAGGAGCCACGGATTGCGCCACCACAGGGCTTTCGCCTGGGACCACGTGCCATCGAGAATGACGATGCCTTCAAGCGATTTCAAGGCCGCAGCTTGGGATTTGGTATCAAGCGGCTCGGCGTTGTTCGAGACAAGTTCAAGTCCATCGGTACCCATGGGAACGCCCTTGATACCACTGCCAAGGTAGAGCACTGCCCAGCGTGACGGGTCCGCCTCTCTGCCCAGTGCTGAGCGAAGGTTCGGCCAGGAGAGTCCGATTTTAAGCGTAGAGTTGGGAAGCGCTAGATGGGCAAGACGCGCGGTCCCCAGAAGTTTGTCGGGTTCCTGCGGATGTTGCAGGATCAGAACGTGTTTCTGTGTTTGAAGCTTCGGCAGCCCCTCGCACACGCAGAGATTCTTCGGTTTGAGACAGAGTTCGCAGGTTTCGGAAGTATTGTCTGGGTGCACAACAGCTATTTAGCTGCGTTTCACCGGATCAGTCCAGGGGGAATCCACTCTTCTCCGAGCGGCGAAACAATCCAGTGTCCAAGCAGGCGAACGCCGAGATCCCTGGCGGTCTGCCCCACTCTGATTGTGAGTTCCCGGTCCTGCTGCGAAGGCATCGTGGTGCCGGATGGATGGTTATGGAAGAGAATGAACCCCGCCGGTCTCAGGGCCAGGACTCTCGCGAAGAGCTCGGCGGGGTCCATGTTCACATGTGTTCTTACCCCTCTCTCGACCACGCACAGGTCACCCAACTCGCCTGAGCGGTATAGTGCGACGAACCCCAGCCATTCGCGGGCGTGGAGACGCAATGGTTCGGGTATTCGCTGGAGCGCTGCGTGCGCGAACGCGGGAAGTGCCTCATCATCATGATTTGGACAGTGTGCTTTCGCCTGGCTGCGCCGGGTTCCGCTTCGAAATATGGCGTAGCGTCTGCCCAGTTCAAAAGCAGCCAGAAGTCTTGCGCGACTTGCGGGTCCAAGACCCGGGATGTCCGTCAGGGCGCCGCTGCCAGCTGATTCCATCGCCGTGAAAAATGCTCGCTCCTCCTCGAGCATGGAAAGGCCGCGTCCAGGGCGCGCCAGGATTTCGGACGACAGTTCTGAAGCGCCGCGATTACGGATGCCGGTTCCTAGTACGACCGTAATGCATTCCCGAAGGCTCAGCGCCTCCGGGCCAACAGTGAGGCAGCGCTCGCGTGAAAAAGCGTGATTGTTTCCGTTCAGCATGAGCGTTCCGTGGCAAAACCTGGACCTGTCGAGGACGAAAGTGGATGCGGCTTCACAGAAAAGGGCGAGTGTCGGTCCGCGTGACGGACTTGCCTGGGGAATCTATTTCCGTTCCAGGTTCAGCTCGATGAACGTGGTGTACGTGGCGCGAACCTTCGCTTCGATCACCCGAGACTTGAAACCCGGAGCGGAGACGCGGAAGGTAAGTTTCCGATCCAGGAATTCGGGCCCTTCCGCTCTGATCATCGGCTGGATGTAGGATTTGTAACTTGAACCGGTGAAAAAGAAGCGAAGATATTCGGGGTTGTTTTCGGCTTTTGACCGACCTCGGGAATAGAGTTCCAGTGGATGTCCGACTTTCACCAGGGATTTCTTGAACGGATTCCATGCATAATTTTCATCAGAGAAACGGATCTTCACATCGGAAGGCTTCAGTTTTGAATCGGGAGGAATCCGGATGCTCAGGTCGACGATGAAACCCGTGAGCTTCTTCAAGAGCCGTTCGTCTCTTTGCTCCGGTGCTCCTGCCAGATGATTTACGATGTGGGAAAAAGTGGGATGGTCGCAGTTTGTATCGCGTGCGCAGCGCTTGGGAAGCTGAGCTATCCCGGGGAAGTGCCTGAGCTCGGGGGTGAGGGAGAGATGAACCGCATTGACGACTTGCAGGTTCGCCAGCCCGGTCTCCTGGAACTCCTCAAAGCGCAGCGTTTCGCCATCGATATAAGGCTGGTTGGCTGTGGCAAAAATGAAATCAAAGCGGGAGGACGGCAGGGGGACGGCCGTGTCGTCTTCGTACTCGGTCGCGCCCAGTGCAAAGGGAGCTAGAGGCCGGAGCTTCCCCACGATTCCGCCGATGGAAAGCGGACGAATCTGGTGGCGAATTCTTAGGAGCGCTTCCTGAAACTCGGGCCGGCTCGCCGCGAGACGAATGGCGAAGATCGTCTCACTCCCAAAAGACATTTCACGGAGTTCCTTGGCCCCGAGTGCGAATGGAAATGGCAGATGAAAACGGGTGGCCCAATCCTTCAGCATGTGCGAGAACGTCGCGATCTTCGCGCCCCAGAACGGAGTTCCGAGCGTGATGAATCCGTCGACATGGGGTGCCAGCTCGGGATGGAATTCGGGCGTGGCCCCAAAAGCGTTCCAGAGCCATAGCAATCCGACCACGCCTCCTTGTGAATGCATCACGAGGGAGATTTTATCGCCGAGGACGATAGGAGTACTGCGCGAAAAGTGTGCTGCCATGGCAGTCCCGAGGTCCTTGGCGAAATCGAGGGTCGTGCGCTGATCGTCGCCGGTTTCGTATTCGAAACGGACAAACTCATACGAGAAAGCCGGGTCCAGGCTGGGCATTACATCTTTGAGGACGGTCTCGGTTGTCTTGAACTGCTTCGCGCTGGCGCCGATTCCATGAATCAAAAACACGACATGGCGAGATTGGGCCAGACTCTCGGCTGACGCTAGAAATGAACTCGCAAGCAAGAGTAATGCGGTGATCCCGGAGCGGTGGAATAACGATCTCAAGGTTTTCAGCCTCACTGGGGAAAGTTTAATTCAAACCGCTGAAATCGTAGCAAATTTGACGCCTTGTGTCAAAGCTATTCTAGGCTTAGAATGAGAATATGAGAATTCTGGGGCGGGTTTTGGGTGTTT
The DNA here is from genome assembly GCA_001769835.1 of Bdellovibrionales bacterium GWB1_55_8. Taxonomy (GTDB): domain Bacteria; phylum Bdellovibrionota; class UBA1018; order UBA1018; family UBA1018; genus GWB1-55-8. The sequence goes on along the minus strand of MEPR01000058.1, from coordinate 39,137 downwards.
GGGTGGGGGTAGCGGTTTCGGGGGCTCAGGCCTTTTCTGCATCGGGTGACGTGTATCGCGCGGGTGTTCTTCAGGTTCAGGAAATGAAATCCAAAATCATGCTCAGCTCCTCCGGGGGCCCTCATGACCGCCCAAACACGGGCCGGAATTACATCATGGCTCGGGGTTGCCCGGGCAGGATTCTTGTCTTTTCGTCAAATGGAAACGAGGGAAAGAAAACCAGCAACAGTACTGGTTCGCGCGCCTTCGTTTTTCTGCCTTGCACTTCCGAGCCGACCCTCGAGAAACGGGCCGACGATCGTATTGTGATGAAGATGGGCTCCGGTCATGAAGTGGTTTTTTCTCCTGTGACCGGACGTATAGAAAGCATCAGCGGCGCGACATTTGAGGAAAAGCCTGTTCCGACGATGAAGAATGAAGGCGGGATCCGAATCAAGCCCACCAGTGGCATGATCATCGACGGTGGATGGCTGATGGGTGAGAACCCCTTCAGCAAGATGAACAGGAGCTCGACGCTGCTTGGGCCCAAGGGGGCAAGCTGTGCGGTCTCAAACAGCAAATTTCTTCAGATCACCGGCACGAAGTACGACAGGGAATATCAGTTCATCGGGAAAGGTTCCAATCAGGTGCTGAAAAGGAATCTCAAATCGGCATGCCCGAAAATGAATTTCTATCCTTGGGATCTGCTCGAGGCGCAGAGGTCCGCTTCGCCTGCCCAGGCAGCCTCGCGCGTTGACGCCGCGAAGTAGGCTTACTCGCAAATCGTTTTGCAGCTTTCGTCGCAAACTGATTCGCCGTTCACAATGCGGCAAACGTCGTAACAGAGTTCCTGGCAGACGCATTCATTGAGGGTTTTACAGTCCGCATTGATGTTGATGATGCCGTTTTCGGTGTTCGCGTTACCATTGGCCATCGCAGAGCCGATTGAGATGTAAAACACGGAGACGATGAAGAAGAGTTGCTGTTTCATAAATACCTCGTTTGATACGTTTGAATCCGTTCCTGAGGTGTGAATACGCCTGGGTGCCGGAACCATCCAGCAGGTTCGCTTCGCGTAACCGGAATCTGATTACAAATTGTTATCGGGCGTATCGAGACTCTAGACAACCGGCTGATGTTCAGGCGGGGACCATGTTTTGCGCCCGATCCGCGCGTATTCGGGTTTAGCCCAAAACAGAAGGTAGAGAAGAGTTGAGAGCAAATAGATCGCCGAGGTGCACAGAATCGAGACGGTGAATCCGTGACGCTCGATGAGTCGGCCGCCGATTGTTGTTCCCAGAATCCATGCGCCGTTCCATCCGAGGCTCGCAAGGGAGTTGACCGTCGCCTGCTCCGATTGAGTGATGAGTTCGAGCTGAAATGCGCGGGCGAGGGGGTGACTCATGTTCATCAGGGCACCGCGCACCATCACCGCCAAAAAAGCGATCCGCACATCAAAGGTCAATGCGAGTGTGATCATGAAAGGGATCGAGATGAGCTGCGATGCCGCGACCGTCCTCATCAGTCCGAAACGTTCGCCGAGCACCGGGGAAAGAAGGACGCCGGCGACCGTGCATGCGCTTGTGACCGCGAAAACAATTCCCACGCCGGTTGTGTCGAGGTGGAACCGGGTTTTCAAATACACGTTCAAAAAAGGAATCGTGATTCCCGCTCCTATTCCGATCAACGCGTCTGGCAGAATCATGCGAAGGTAGAGCGCTAGCCGGTCGTTCGAAAGGGCTTTGATTTTCCAGGCGCTGAACAGGCGCCGTTCAGGAACTGTCGAGGTCAAGGCCAGGTAAGGGAGTAGTGCGAGGCTGACGAATCCCACGCCGACCCAGAGCGCGAGTTGAATTCCTTCGATCGGGTTTCCGCTTGAGAGCTTTGGAATCCATCCGGCAAGCATTGCTCCAATGATCCCCGCCAGTATCTCCGTTGCGAAGGAAAGCCCGAAAGCATAGACGCGCTCGGACTGCGCGGTATTCCGCATGATGAACGGACCTGCGGCAACCAGGTGAACCGCCGTTGCGGAGCCCATCAGGAACGCAG
>MEPR01000058.1:29445-37095 GCA_001769835.1 Bdellovibrionales bacterium GWB1_55_8 | reverse complement strand
GATGCGAGAGCGCCCAGCGCGAGCGTGGCGACCAGTACCGATCCGATTAACAATCTGCGCACGTCGACACGATCATACAGCGCGGCCACAGGTACGGCGGACGCGGCCATTCCCAGGGCGATCGCGCCCTGAACGTCGCCCATCATGGATTTTGAAAATCCGGCTGAATCAAAAAGCAAGTTCAGGAGGACATTGAAAAACGCGCCACCGAGCCCGAAGAGCAGGTTCGCCAGAAGAAACAGGCGGACGTCCTTCCTGAACAGGCGAATCTGCTGAAGGTAGTTGCGGATCAAAATCATAGAATGTGCTTAAGGCTATCGCGGAGAGAGACACAGAAGCAACCATCGTTGATGCTCTGCAAATGTCCGATTTTGTCGATTCCGCCCGGAGCACGGCCTTGAAATCACGATCAGTCGACATTTGCATAGTGCGCAAAAAAACCAATTAATAGAACCGCTGCACCGACACGACCTTGCCTTGAATCGGGTTTTCCGCCCCGCGTGGAATATCGATTGGTGAAAACCGGGGGTTCGCAGGTAAAAGTCGCGCTTTTCCCGCTCGCTTATCCAGGCGTTTCACGGTCGCCTCGCCCTCGATCATCGCGACCACGATTTCTCCGTTTTCCGCATGACCCTGTTTTCGGACAATCACGTAATCGCCATCCAGTATCCCGGCTTCAATCATGCTGTCGCCACGCACCTTCAACGCAAAAAGATCTCCGCTCCAGCGCGCCGGGATGGGAATCGACCCTTGTCGGTCCTGAATGACTTCGATCGGCTTGCCGGCCGGCACCACGCCGAGAATGGGAACGTCCAGAGATCCTCCGCGATGGGCCAGGCGAAGCCCGCGTGAGCTGTGGTCGGAATCCTGTTCGAGAAAACCTTTCCGAACCAGGGTCCGCACGTGATCTTGGACGGTGCCTACGGCGCTATAGCCGAGTTGGCGCGCCAGTTCGCGAAAAGTAGGCGGGCGGCCTGAATGGGCGACCTCCTCTTCGATCGCAGCCAGGACGCGTGCCTGGGGCTCCGTGAGGGGATTTTGCGGCAAGACTTGCGGAGATCGGCGCGAGTCGGATACCATACAGATGTATGGTATACCCGCCTACCCCCCTGTCGTCAACCATTCCGACCGCTTTTCCGAAAGGCGCGCTGGTCGAAGTTTCCGGTGTTTCTGGTGCCGGTAAGACGGAAGTGATCCTGCGACTGCTGGCGGAAAATGCGGCACCCCAATCCGGGATTGCCCCAAGAATTGCTTGGATCGAGGAAGCTTCGACGATTTATCCCTGCGCGTTTCCGCAGTTCGGTATCGCGCTCGACCGGGTGCTTTTTGTGGATTGTGAAAACGCGAAAGACGCTCTCTGGGCGGCCCATCAGGTGATCCGAAGCCAGGTGTTCGGCGCTGTCATACTGGCGAGATCGGGATCGTTTCGGATATCAGAAACCGATTTACGCCGGTTGCAGTTGGTGGCGGAAAAAAACCAGACGGCGGTCTTTCTGATTTCCGAAAGACCCATGCGCGAGGCCTGGCCGGTTTCACTTCAGCTTGAGGTGAGTCGATGCGGGGATTCGCAAAACCCTGCGATCAGAGTCCTGAGATCACGTGGAGGAGGTTCCGAATGGCTGCCCAGCCTGAAAAACGGATCGCGTGCCTCCTGATCGGAAGCACGCTGCCAGAGGGTTCTCTCGAAGCTTTGGCTGAGGCATCCATGCGGTGGAGTCCGCAGGTCGCGCTTCGCTCCGGCGAGGCCGTTTTCATCGAGATCGGCGGAAGCAGGAATCTCTTCTCGGAAGAAAGTTTCATCGCGAAGATGAGGGTGCTCGCGAGCCGCTTTGATGCGCATTCGGTGCGGATCGCCATCGCGGATACCGCTGGTGCGGCGCTTGCGCTTGCCAGGCACTCAGTTCCCCGGATTGATTCACTTCCGCTTGAATCGTTTGTGGATTTCCTGAACCCGTTTGCCACGCTCGATCCGGATCTGAAAAGACCCCTGGAGAAGATGCTTCACGCCCTTCGTTCGCTCGGGCTATCGAAGATCGGCGAGTTCACGTCCATTCCCGTTTCCGAGATCACTCCGCGATTCGGCAAGCAGGCCTGTGAGATCCATGCTGCTGTTCGCGGCCGGATGGAACCAGCGTGGGAAGGGTTTCATCCACCTGAACGGATTCTGGAAACGATTGAAGCCGTGGCCGGCGGACAGAACGGCGAAATCTGTGCGGATCTCGAAAGTCTGATCTTCATCCTGAAAGCCCCCGTGGATCGTGCGATGGCAAGGCTTCGGGGTCGCGCGCAGCGTGCGGCTCGCGTTTCAGTCACGTTTGAACTTGAGCTCTGGTCGACAATTGAAAGCCCCGAGCGGGAGTTCTCCGTTTCATTGGCACTGCCCCAGGGGGCCTCGGCCGGTCTTCTTCCCATCCTGCAGGAACGCTTGATGCGGTCCCTTGAAAAAGAACCGCTCGGATCTCCCGTCCGGAAGATCCGGTTTGAAGTGTTGGAAACCGTTCCAGGACGCGATGCCCAGCGGGATTTCTTTTCCAGGAAAGAGGAAGAGGACGAGAATTGGGATGCGCTTGTCGCGCGCCTCTCCGAGCGTTTCGGGAAAGAACGCGTTTTTGTCGCGGAAACGGTTTCCCGTTACCTTCCGGAAAAGGCGTATGCCCATGCGGACCTCCATTCGCGGGCTGCGCGCTCTCAGAAGGCCGCAGGGCCGCAGCTTCATCTGCGACCTTCAAGGATCTTGAAATCTCCGGAACGGCTGCTGCGCTCAGGACGCACTCTTGGGCTGCCTCACCCTGACGGAAAGACGCTTCGGGCAAACTGGCAAGCAACGACCTGGGAAGGCCCTGAACGACTTTCAGGTGAGTGGTGGAGTGAGGAGGACCGGTTCGAGCGCGATTATTACCGGGTCACGTCGGAACGTGGCGAGCAACTCTGGGTGTATGTGAGCGGGGAGGTGGTTTATTTGCATGGCTACTTCGATTAAGTACGCCGAACTGCGCTGCCGTACGCATTACTCGTTCCTGCGTGGGGCATCCCACCCGCACGAACTCGTGGAAAGGGCCGCGGAGATCGGCTTGAGCGCGCTTGCGATCGTGGACCGGGATGGCGTTTACGGAATTCCAAAAGCATATGAGGCCGCACGCCTGCATCCGGAGCTGAAGCTTATTGTCGGAGCGGAGCTCACGCTTGAAAGCCGGCGGCTGACGCTTCTAGCGAAAAATCGCGCGGGTTACGGACTGCTTTGCCGGTTGATCACGGCAAGTCATGCGGGAAAGCCAAAAGGCGAGGCCTCATTGAGTCAGGAGGAATTCGTCGGGCTTCTCAAGCGAAGCGGAAACGAAGGGTTGGTCGCGATTTCTGAAGATGCCGTGACACGGAACCAGGAATTTTACCGCGCTTTGAAAGAGCTTTTCCCCGGGAGGTTTTACCTTCCTGTTTCCAGGTTTCTTGATGCAACCGATCGCGATCGTCTCCGTGTAGCGACACAATTGAGCGCTGAACTCGGTGTTCCGCTCGTTGCCACAAATGATGTCCACTACCACATCCCTGAGCGAAGGCAGCTTCATGACACTTTGGTATCAATTCGTGAGGGAATGCCGCTTCATTGCGCGGGTGAGGTTCTGTTTTCAAATTCCGAGCGCTACCTCAAGTCGGCCAAGCAGATGGAGAAGCTCTTTCGCGAGCTGCCCGAGGCGCTTGAGAACACGATACGGATAGCCGAGCAGTGCACGTTCTCGCCGGCTGAACTCCGCTATCGCTATCCATCAGAGTGGATTCCGGAAGGCGAAACAGCACAGAGCTATCTGGAAAGACTGACCTGGGAGGGTGCAGCGAGGCGGTACTCCAGCGCCATTCCAGAGAACGTCCTGAAACAGCTCCGACATGAACTGAGGCTCGTCAATGAGCTCGGCTTTGCGGATTACTTTCTCACGATCTGGGAAATCGTCGAATTCGCGAAGGGCAAAAATATCCTTTGTCAGGGGCGGGGTTCGGCCGCGAACTCCGCTGTCTGCTATTGCCTGGAGATCACGGCCATCGATCCCGTTCGCATGAATCTCCTGTTCGAACGATTCATCTCGGCTGAGCGTGGCGAGCCGCCGGACATCGATGTCGACTTCGAGCATGAGCGCAGGGAAGAGGTCATTCAGCATATTTATGAGAAGTACGGACGCGATCGCGCCGGCATGGTTGCTGCCGTCATCACGTACCGGGGGCGTTCCGCGCACCGCGAAGTGGGCAAGGCGCTCGATGTCCCGCTCGAGAAGGTGGCGGAGGATCCGCGGGCTCAAAAGCTGATCGAGGAGATTCTCGGATTTCCCAGGCATCTTTCAATTCATTCCGGCGGGTTCACGCTTTCCGCGGATCCGATCATCGAGACGGTTCCGATCGAGCCGGCCCGCATGGAAGGCCGCACGATCGTGCAATGGGATAAAGACGATCTGGCCACGATCGGACTTTTGAAGGTGGATATCCTGGCGCTTGGAATGCTGAGCGCGCTTGCGAAGACGTTTGAGATGGTTCGCCCGCGTGAGCAACTTACGATCGCGACCATTCCTCCTGAAGATCCGAAAACGTACGCAATGCTTCAGCGTGCCGATACGGTGGGTGTTTTTCAGATTGAATCGCGCGCGCAGATGAATATGCTTCATCGGCTTCAACCTCAGCACTTCTACGATCTGGTGATCGAGATCGCGCTTGTCAGGCCGGGACCGATCGTCGGGCAGATGGTGCATCCGTATCTCAGAAGAAGGCGGGGGCTTGAGTCCTCGGCCTCTCCCGATCCCAGGCTTGAGCCCATTCTAGGGCGAACGCTCGGTGTGCCCCTTTTCCAGGAACAGGTGATGAAAATGGCGGTGACACTCGCCGATTTCACCCCGGGCGAGTCTGATCAGCTGAGGCGTGCGATCGGTGCCTGGCGTTCGAGTGGCACGATCGAACGTCTGGGACGAAAGCTCATGGATGGGCTTTTGAGAAATGGGCTGCCGAAGGAATTCGTGGACCGTGTCTTCGAGCAGATCAAAGGGTTCGCGGAGTACGGCTTCCCGGAATCCCATTCCGCTTCTTTCGCGCTGATCGCATACGCGTCTTCGTATCTCAAATGCCACTATCCGGCCGAGTTCGCCTGTGCGCTCGTCAATTCACAGCCCATGGGTTTTTATTCCACACACACGATCATCGAAGACGTGAAGAGGCATGGGGTGCGGATTCTCCCGCTCGATCCCAATCTTTCGGATTGGGATTGTTCGATCGAGCGGAAGGCCGGGAAAAGCGCTCTTCGCCTGGGCTTTCGGATCGTGAGCGGAATGGGCGAGGCGGATGCGCGGAATCTTTTCGAAGAGCGGAAGAAAGGCCCTTTCACGGGCCTGGGCGATTTCCTTTCCCGATTGGATCTGCCTCCGCGGGTGCTGCACGCATTGGCGATGGGCGAGGCTTTCGCCTGCTTTGGCTGCAATCAGCGCAATGCTCTTTGGGAGATTCTTGCGCGCCGGAACCTTCGCGAGCCCGGTACGGCGGAGCAGCTCGATTTTCTTCAGCTCATGCATTCCTCAGAAGGGGCTTCGGACTCTCGATCAAAAATGAATTTTCGGTCTCTTTCCGAATTTGAAGCCATTCAATCTGATCATCGTTCCTTTGGGCTTTCGCTCAGAGGACACCCCCTGGCCGCGATCAGGAAGACGGCCGGAAGAAAATTTCCCCCCACCACCACCACACACATCAAGCGGACGCCTGCAGGTCGGGGCGTCCGCATTGCAGGATTGATCATCGCGAGGCAAAGACCTCAGACGGCGAAGGGGGTCGTGTTCGCCACGCTTGAAGACGAAGAGGGTTTTGTGGATCTGATGCTTCATAAACAGGTGGTTGAAAAATTCAGCGATATCTTCCTGAATGATCCGTTTCTGGTGGTGAGTGGAAGAGTGGAGCGCGACCGCGGTGCCGTGAATGTGATCGTTCGGCGAGTGGAATCTTTGAGCAATGTCGTTGAAGGATCGCAATTTCGCGGAAAGTCGCGGGATTTTAAATAGCTTTTCCAGCCATTCCGTAATGCGGATATACTCGTGCTCGGGGGAAGAGTATGAAAGTAAAAGCGACCTGTTTCGCCGCGTTATACGGCTTTATGCTGGGCGGTCACGCGATCGCAGGACCTGCTTCTCCCTGCGAGACCTGCTCTTCGCAACCGGCAGCCGAGCGGATGATCACGAAAATCAGAACGCCTGTCGAGGCGGTGATCAAAACCCTCAGGGGCCAGGGTAAGCCCCAACCTCAGACTCCCAATACGCTGTCTCCTTTCATATCTGACGGCTGTTCGAGTTTTCCAGATGGAAACCTTACGGATAAACGCAAGTGGCGTAACTGCTGTATTGAGCATGACATCGCCTATTGGCAGGGCGGCACGCGATCGCAGCGCCTGGCTGCCGATACGCAGCTTCGCGATTGTGTCGCAGCAACTGGTGAACACGAAATCGCACAAGCGATGTTTGCGGGAGTCCGCGTCGGGGGTAAGCCCAACCTTCCCACCAGATGGAGGTGGGGTTACGGATGGAAAAAAGACAATGGATATGGGCCTTTGACACCTTCTCAGCGGAAACAGGTTGAGCAATTGATCAAGAAGATCCCGTCCAATCTCGATGAGATCCCGATCGTGACTCCGACGTTCATAAAAAAATAACGCAAGGCGTTGACAAAAGAGTTTCTTGATGTGAATTATGCTGCACTGTACCAAATTTCTGGTCAGAAACTCGGAGATCTGTAAGTGAAACACCTTCGCGCTGAATCCATCGCATTTTTGGCTCTTCTGACTTTGTCGTCTTCTGCACATGCTGCTCCCAGTATCGCAGGCGGTACGCCTGTTTTGGCTGACGATCCGATCGCGCGGACAACAGTGGGATTGATCAGCGTTTATCCGGGTGAAGGAGAGGGTAAAGAAAGCTACGGCCTTTGCACGGGTTCCATCATCGCCAAGGATTTCATCCTCACTGCTGCCCACTGTGTGGAAGGCGCTCAGAAAGTGGCCCTGTTTTTTGGAACGAATATGGACGCCGAAAGCACAGTTCGTGGCGCGGTAGCCGCTGAAATTCACCCAGGATACGTTTCAAGCAAAATGGAAAACGATCTTGCGCTTCTTCAGTTCCAAGGGGATCTGCCTTCCGGCTATCAAACGATCGAGTTCTTGCCGGCAAGCACGGTTCTTAATCAGGGTGATCAGGTGACCATCGCGGGTTTTGGAATGACCGACCTCGATAAGCAGGAGGGTTCGGGGCTTCTTCGCAAGGTGACTGAAATTGTTTACGGCACCAACGTTCGTGAACAGAACACCATCATGTTCGCGCATCTGCCTCAGACAGGGGCTTGCCCAGGCGATTCCGGCGGTCCTGCATTGGTAAGTTCCGGCTCAGGCTACAGTCTTCTCGGAGTTGCGAGCTACATATTCATTCCCGGTGAAAAGCCTTGCGGATTAGCTAGTGTTTACACGGACCTTCGTAATGAATCCATGAGCAGCTACATCCAGCAGGCCATGGACAGAATGCGTAAAAAGTAAAATCCGAGCCCTGGATTGCCTGAATCGACGACCCTGTGTTAGGTCTGCAGAGACCGGGGGGACATCATGGGGCGCTTTGCACGAAAGTATCAATTGATTCGCTTTGTTTTTGTGGG
>MEPR01000058.1:0-29414 GCA_001769835.1 Bdellovibrionales bacterium GWB1_55_8 | reverse complement strand
GCTTCGGAGCCAGCGGATCAAGTACAGGGCTACTATGCTGATGGTTCCTTGCGTTTGGCGACACCGCTTCCGCGCGAAGGGCATGGCTTCTTCCATCTTTTTCATGTGCGGGACCGTTTCTGGGGTTCTGAAGGTCTGGTCGGATTGATCGAAAATGTGGCCGCTGAGATTGCCAATGAATATCCAGACGGAGAGCGGCTCCAGGTGGGTGACCTTTCCGCGGAAAAAGGCGGGCAGATTACGCTTCATGCCAGTCATCAGAACGGGCTCGATACGGACTTTGTTTACTTCCGGACGAATAGGCGCGAGCAGGGGGATGATCCCGCAAAAGGCTTCACTGAACAATTTGTGGTGAAGGGACGTCTTTCCAAAAACTTTGACCTCGAAAGAAACTGGAGGCTCTTCCAGCTTCTTGTCGAGTCAGGTCGTGTTCAAAGAATGTTTGTGGACCCCGTGATCAAGAATACGTATTGCCGGCGTTTCAAGAAATCTGCGGAAGCCATTCAGACTTTGCGCCGGATGCGTCCTTTGTCGAATCATGGAGACCATGTCCATGTTCGTCTGACGTGCCCTGCGGAGAGTCCCGATTGCCTTGCTCAAGAAGAAGTACCGGCAGGCTCTGGCTGCTGAGCTCTGGCCGAGTACATTTTTTCTTGACGCTACGCACCGTATCCGATATCCCCGCCCCATCTTAATAAGGGGTGGCATATGAAATCGAAGGTGATGTTGGGTTTCGTTTCGGTACTGTTTGCAATCGGCTTTGCGGGCTCCGCATTTGCGGCTGCCTCATATTTCCCGACTTACGGATCTTCTTACGTTCGTTGCGAAGCGTTCACGACGTGTCCGAATGGCATGCCGATCCGCTGCTGGGCTTATGGAAATTCCTATAACTATACGGCCTGCACCTGGAGCGTGATTCCGGGCGCTTATGTGGAATGCACCGGGTTCAACGACTGGGGCCAATGGGCCGTCAGCTGGGCTCGCTGCTACTAAGCTTTCGTCTGTTCAGTCCTTAAAAAAGCCGCCACAATAGGAGTCCTATGGGACCCCTACTGGCGGCTTTTTTGTTTCTTGTGCAGGCGATTTCCCCTGTTTCCCAGGCGGCGCAGAGCCGCGTACCAGTCATTATCTCGTTTGGCGGAACCGGAACCGCGCAGATCAAACAGGGGGCGCTTGAGCGCGAGGCGCAGGTCGGGAGCAAGGTCGAATACGGCTCGATCATTCAGACCGGCCCCGAAACGACGGTCACCGTGCAATATCCCGATGGGTCCCTTGTCGCCATCGACGCGGAAACCCGATTCGAAATTCAGGAACGTCGGGGGGGCGTTCAGTCCAATGCGCTGCATGTCGGTCAGGCTCGCGGCTCCATCATCAAACTAAAGACGGGAGCAGTGCTCAAAAAACCGCGGTTCATGATCCGTACCCGGGCTGCGATCATGGGTGTGCGAGGAACGGAGTTCGTGATCGCGGTCGATCCGTCGGGTCTCTCCACGCAGGTCCACACGCTTGAGGGATTGGTGGACGTCGCTGCTGATGAAAGCGCTCTTCTCTCGGGTGGCGGTGTCAGTATTCCGAGCGGTCAATTCATTGAAGCGACCGAGAGCGGGCTGAGTTCCGCCCAGCCCTTCGATCGTTCTGGATTCGAACAGAGTTTGAAGCCACCGATTGCTGGGGGACCGGCCCAAATGGCCTTCACGGCCCCGGGCGGAGCCACTGTCCTGAAAAAATCCGTACCTCTTCCCAGCGCGGCGCCTGCTCTGCTCGACAGCACTGCACCTTTGGACACCCGGCGCGAACCCGAAGATCCACCCAAGGAAATCCCACAGCGAGGACTTCAGACGCCCGCCGCTGATCAGCCCGAAAAACCCGCCAAAACTCCGGAAAAAAACCGGCCTATCCGGTTGCTTTCATTCCAAGGGGCTTTTTTCTTCATGTCCCCGACCAAGGACGGGAACAGGAAAAATGGGACAGGAGAGTTGATCCGGGCTGCAGCTTTGAGCTGGGACCCTGAGCTTCCGATTCCGCTTCTCCCTTTTCTGTCCGTCCGGGGCCATGCGGGCGTCGTGTTGGCGCGCGATGGTTCTCTTTATAACCGCTTTCTAATGCGCGAGTTTCAGGCATTCGGAACGCTCAAGCTCTTGGATCGCTTCTTCGCGGAGGTGGGCGTGGGCCATGTGGCTTGGCCCAGACGCGAGTTCTCGGCGGGGCTCGTCTCGATGAACGTGGGCTTTCTTGGCGGCGCCGGCGGGGCCTTCAGTCGAATGTTCATCGGTCGCACGGAAACGATCACGCAGGCGCCTGAGGAAACGTTCCGGTTGGGGTTCGGGATTTCTTTCTAGTCTGAGGAGAGAAGGTCAGGAAACAGCTGGAAAGGCGTGCTGCAGCTTTTCGGAAAGATGCGCGATCACGGAAGTCAGGGCGACCTCTGCTTTCTCGTTCTTGAGCTTTGAAGCCAGGAAAACGCCCAAAGTATCCCAAAACAGGGCACCCAGCGCCTGGGCCGGTTTTCGGTCAGCATAGATCGCGTATTTGCGCCTGCGGAGGTTCAGATAAATCAGAACGCCGTTTTCGTCGGATTTCGCGGTGCTGGACGCGAACTGGTTGTAAAGATCCGTAGCTCGGCCAAAGGGGTCTTTTTCAATCCAGCGTCGGCTCAAGTGCACCCGAATTTCCGTGGATGATCGCTTTGCGAGTTCGATGAGCTGTTGTTCGATAGGATGAATGGAGGACGTGAGCGGAGCGTTACCAGTTTCCATGAGTGCCTCCTCCAGTGCCGAGGTGCTCCGGACGTGGCGATTTCGATCGTAGAATCCCAAGTCGGATGAGCGGCTTTTTCCAGTTGCCGAGTTCCCAGGGTCGCAGACGGAAATTTCCATAACGGCTGAAGTGGACCTCTGCCGAGGTCAGCCAGTAGAGAGTGAAGAGGAGAAGTCCGCCTGAAGCGGCAAAGCCCAGAATCCAGAGCCAAAGTGGTTGTCGCGGCGCGGGTGCCCAGGGACCCTGGAATCCGGCCGACCGAAGCGCTCTCTCCGCCTCGCCACTTTTGACAAGGGGGCTTTCGAGGGTCCGTAACAGCTCGAATACGGTTAACCCAAGTGCGCGATTCGGCCCCGAGGAGTCGAGATCGCGAATCAGAAATTCTGAAATGATCCGTTCGGCCTCTTTCTCAGGCAAGACCGCTTCCATTCCATAGCCGATCTCGATATGAGCCTCTCGCTCTTTCCAGAAAAAGACCAGAAGGACACTGTTCCCACGAGTCAGGCTCGAATTGAGCTGCCAGGCGTTAAACAGTTCGGTCGCCTTTTGCGCCGGGTCGGCACCTGCGGTCGAGCGAAACAGCGCGAGGACGATCCGCTCACCCGTGATCCGCTCGTGTTCGCTCAGCAGGGTATCCAGCGCATTCTTCATTCCTGACTGAAGAACTCCGGGATGATCGACCAAAGGTCGCACAGGCGCGATGCTGGGTAGTGGACTGGGTTCTTCCAGGGCACCCCAGGCGAGCAGCGGGACTACGGTGAAGAGGATAAGGCATACCTGTCGAAACACCTGAATAGTGTTCAATCACTCAGGCGAAGGTGTCAATCGTTAGGGGGGGCTCCTGGGAAATTTTGATTGATTGTCGGCTCTGCTACCGGTAATAACTCAGACAACGACGCACACCTCAGAAAACGTGGTGCCGGGGTAACACCCGGTCGTTTGAGGTGGAGGGGGATCGGAGCTTCTGGGAAGGGTTCCTGGACTGATGCCGATTCCAAAACCGCGGTAGCCTGCCAGCGCCGGTTCCATCGGCGCAGTCTTGCATCCCGCTTCATCAGTGCTCTTCATTCAGTATCTAAAGAGTACCTGTATCTTAAGGAGTAGAACATGCCCGCAATTACGATGCGCGAGCTTCTCGAATCAGGAGTTCACTTCGGCCATCAGACGCGCCGCTGGAATCCGAAAATGAAACCGTATGTCTTCGGCGACAGAAACGGCATCTATATCATCGACCTCCAGCAGACGGTCGACTTGACCCGCAAAGCGTGCGATTTCGCCGCTCAGGTCGCTGCAGAAGGAAAGAAAGTTCTTTTCGTCGGAACCAAGAAGCAGGCGAAAGACGTCATCCAGGAAGAAGCTTCGAGAGCCGGAATGTACTTCGTGAACAACCGCTGGCTTGGTGGCATGCTCACGAACTACCAGACCGTGAAAGCTTCGATCGACCGCTTGAAGAAAATTGAAGCATTGAAGAACTCCCCGGAGTGGACCGAGACGCCGAAAAAAGAGCAGGCCCGTTATGACCGCGAGCTCGAGAAGTTGATGAAGTCTCTCGGCGGCATTCAGGACATGAAGAAACTTCCCGGCGCCATTTTCGTGGTCGACACCGAGAAGGAACACATCGCGGTTAAAGAAGCGAAAAAGCTCGGCATCCCGACGATCGCCGTCGTGGACACCAATTGCGATCCTTCCGATATCACGCATGTCATTCCCGGTAATGACGACGCCATCCGCAGCATCCGGTTGTTTGCGCGCCTGATTGCGGACAGCTGCCTCGAAGGCACGCGCACGTTCCAGGAAAAACTTCGCGCGCAGGAAATCGCCGTTTCCGCGAAGGAAGAGACCGAAGAGAAGAAGGTTTCCCGTTTTGAAGGCGATATCGATCTTCAGGGCGTCGATGAAGCTGACCTCGAAGCCCAGGCTCTTGCCCAGGAAGAACCTGCTGAAGGCGAAGCCGCCGTCAGTGAGGAAAAACCAGCAGCGGCAAAGACCGGCGCGAAAGCAGGGAAGGCCTAATGGAAATCTCCGCGAATCAGGTGAGGGAGCTCCGCGAAAAAACCGGAGCAGGAATGATGGATTGCAAGAAGGCGCTCGCGGAAGCCGCAGGCGACTTCGAAAAGGCAGTCGACGTTTTGCGGAAAAAGGGCATTGCTTCGGCTTCCAAAAAAGCCGGCCGCGCCACGAAGGAAGGTTTGGTTTCTTCCTACATTCATGGCGAAGGAAAAGTCGGTGTCTTGATTGAAATCAACTGCGAGACCGATTTTGTCGCACGTACTGAGCAGTTTCGTCAGTTCGTGAAAGACGTTTCCATGCATGTGGCTGCTGCGAACCCGCAGTGGGTCAGTGCTGAGGAAGTGCCGGCTGACATTATCGCGAAGGAAAAGGAAATCGCGGTGGCGCAGATGGCTGCTTCCGGGAAACCCGCTGCTGTTCTCGAGAAGATCGCCGAAGGCAAGATCAAGAAATTCTATGAAGACAGCTGTCTCTTGAATCAGTCCTTTGTGAAGGATCCGAACAAGAACATCGAGCAACTTCTCAAGGAAACGATCGCCGGACTTGGCGAGAACATCACGATCCGTCGTTTTGCTCGTTTTGTTCTTGGTGAGGGTGCGAAAGAAGCAGCCGAAGCCGGTCAAGCCTGATTTCCTAACCCGAAGGCCGCAGGGCTCTTCGGGAGCCCGTAAGTGACGGTCAGATCCAGGAGGCGAGATGTCTTCCAGTAAGAAGCGAAGTGAGCCCTATAAACGGATTTTACTGAAGCTTTCCGGAGAAGCGCTTGCGGGCGATGCTGGTTATGGCATCGACACCGATGTCCTGAAACTCGTGGCTTCGCAGGTGAAGGAAGTTCACAAGCGAGGCGTGCAGATCGGCATTGTTCTGGGTGGTGGCAACATCTTCCGCGGCGTCAAGGGCGCTACGGAGGGGATGGATAGAGCCTCTGCCGATTACATGGGAATGCTCGCGACGGTGATGAACAGCCTTGCGCTCCAGGATGCCCTGGAACAGGAAGGCGTTCACACCCGCGTGCAATCAGCGATCGAGATGCAGGAACTTTGTGAGCCCTACATCCGTCGCCGGGCCATGCGACACCTGGAGAAGCGGCGAGTGGTGATTTTTGGCGCGGGTACGGGAAATCCGTACTTCACGACGGATACCACCGCGGCGCTTCGGGCCATGGAAGTCAATTCCGAGGTGGTCCTGAAGGCCACCAAGGTGGATGGGATCTATGATTCCGATCCGAAGAAAAATCCTCATGCAAAGAGATACGAGGAACTGACCTATCTGGATGTTCTGCAACAGGGATTGAAAGTGATGGATTCAACCGCGATCTCTTTGTGCATGGATAACCAGCTTCCGATCATCGTATTTGATCTTCACAATGAAAGTGCCTTAAGTCGTATCGTGGAAGGCGAAGCAGTCGGAACACTTGTGCACTGATCTGCACAGAAAAGGAGACTCTGTATGTCCAAGGCAGTGCTCGATTCGATGACTCAACTGATGGATAAAAGCATCCAGTCGCTTAAAGGCGAACTGGCGAAGGTGCGCACGGGCAGGGCTTCTACAGCTCTCGTCGACCCGGTTCACGTGGATTATTACGGTTCGAGCGTTCCCCTGAGCCAAGTGGCGAATGTCACGACTCCGGATGCGCGTACGATCCAGATCGCACCTTGGGAAGCGGGAATGGTCGGCGCCATTGAGAAAGCGATCCTCGCGGCAAACATCGGCTTTACGCCGCAGAACGATGGAAAGGTGATTCGTGTTCCGCTGCCGGCTCTGACCGAAGAGCGCCGCAAGGACATGGTGAAGCTTGTCAAGAAGATGGGTGAGGAAACCAAGGTAGCCATCCGCAATCATCGCCGCGACGCGAACGATGAAGGCAAGAAGCTGGAAAAAGCCAAGACGCTTTCCGAAGATGATTTGAAGAAGCTGATGGATCAGATCCAGAAAAAAACGGACGAGAAAGTAGCCGAAGTCGACAAAGTAATCGCCGGGAAAGAGAAGGAAATTCTCACTGTCTGAACCTTTGATCGCGGCCTCGAGCAGGATCCCGAAGCATGTCGCCATCATCATGGATGGCAATGGACGGTGGGCCGAGCGTCGAGGACATCCTCGCGTGTACGGGCACATACGGGGCGCTTCGAGAATCAAGGCGATTGTCCGCGAGGCGGATCGCCTGGGTGTTCAGGCTCTCACGCTGTACGCATTTTCGACGGAGAACTGGTCGCGCCCGGACACGGAGCTCGGCGTTCTCTGGAAGCTTCTTCGCAAGTACCTGATCAGGGAAACCGAAGAACTGAATCGCAAAAACGTAAGGTTAGGAGTGATCGGAGAGGTCGAACGTCTTGCTCCCGACATCCGCGAATCGCTCGGACGCTCCATCGAGCGGCTGGGTGGCAATACAGGCCTTCGTCTCACGTTCGCGATTTCTTATGGGTCCAGGCGGGAATTGCTCCGGGCAACTCAGCTCTTTGCCGAAGATTGCGTGCAGGGAAAGCGTTCTCCTGCTGACCTGAATGAAAAAATCCTGGCGGACTACCTTTGGACCGCTCCGCTTGGGGCGCTGGCTGACGTGGATCTGGTAATCCGAACA
Organism: Bdellovibrionales bacterium GWB1_55_8; assembly: GCA_001769835.1. Taxonomy (GTDB): domain Bacteria; phylum Bdellovibrionota; class UBA1018; order UBA1018; family UBA1018; genus GWB1-55-8. The sequence continues at coordinate 22,069 of MEPR01000058.1, read as the reverse complement.
AGCGGTGAGAAACGGATTTCGAATTTCCTGCTCTGGCAGGCCGCTTATGCGGAATTCGTGTTTCCTGATATCTGTTGGCCGGATTTCAGTCCGGCGAAGCTCCAGGATGCCGTACGCGAGTTTGGCGCGAGGGAGCGAAGATTCGGTGGCTTGAATCCGAAGATCGAGAAAGGGAAGGCTGGACGGTAATGGCATCATCAGAACTGAAAAAACGTGTATTAACCGGCGTTGTCGGTGGCTCACTATTTCTGCTTCTGCTCCTGTTCGGCGGGTGGATCGGGATTTACCTTCTGACGCTCGTGCTGGTGCTCGGGATGGTCTGGGAGTTTTCTAAAATCGTGCTCCAGCAGCCGGATCGCGAGGAAAAACTCTATCTGATGATGTTCCTTGCCTGGTTTCTCGTAATCGCTGATCTGGCAAACCCGTTTTGGCAGGCCGAAGCTCTCACGACATCGTTCGTGATTCTTTCGTTGTACTTCCTTTTAAGTGCGGGCCGGCAGGGACCCACCCATTTCGCCGGCCACCTTCGAGACCTGACTTTCTCGCTTTTCGGCCTGATCTACCTGGTGGTGTTGCCGCTTTTTCTTCCGAGGATTCACGGGATGCCGCGCGGCGAACTCTGGGCGGTTCTGTTTTTCCTGATCGTCTGGTTGAATGACACAGCGGCCTATTTTGTCGGGAAGAAATACGGCCGACGGAAACTGTATCCTACCGTTTCCCCCCAAAAGACAGTCGAAGGAGCTCTTGGCGGCCTGGTTGGCGGTCTGCTTGTCTCGCTCGTGTTTGGTGCGCTATTCCTGCGGGGAAATTGGTCGGCGATCGTGATTGCTCCGTTGATTGTCGGCCCTGCGGCACAAGCGGGGGACCTGGTGGAAAGTCTTTTCAAGCGAGCGTTCGAAGTGAAGGACTCAGGATCCATTCTGCCGGGCCATGGCGGTTTTCTGGATCGGTTCGACGGGGTAGTTTTCGCCCTGCCCGTCATGTATGCTGTTTTGCGGCTTTTCGCCTGACGGAGATATTCATGCTTTCATTGCTTGGTTTCATCATCATCCTCGGCCCTCTCGTGATCGTTCATGAATTGGGGCATTACTTTTTCGCGCGGATTTTCGGAGTGAAGGCGGAAATCTTTTCCGTGGGTTTCGGTCCGCGGCTTTGGAAAAAACAGTTGGGTGAGACGGAGCTTCGCATTTCGGCGATTCCTCTCGGGGGCTACGTGAAGCTCATGGGGGAGGATCGCGAGTCTGAGCTTTCTCCCGAGGATATGAAGCGAGCTCTTCATAAACAGGTGCCCTGGAAACGGTTTTTCATATTCTTCGGCGGGCCTCTGTTCAATTTCCTGCTTGCCATCGTCGTGTTCATGGCGATTTTCGCCATTGGCGAACCCAAAGTCGCGAGCGTCGTCGGCCGTGTTGTGCAGGGATCGGCGGCGGAGCGCGCCGGCTTTGAAGCGGGTGATCGAATTGTTTCCGTAGAAGGAAACCTTGTGAAGAGTTTTGAAGAGGTCGCTGTCGTAATCTCCGAAAATCCCGGCAAGCAGCTTCGCTTTGAGGTCAAACGAAAGGACTCCGGCCAGGCTCAAACCGTCCTTGCGACCCCCGAGCGGTCCCAGGGCTTCAGCCTCTATGGAGAGGCGACTCATGTGGGTGACATTGACGGTCTTTCGCCCGCTCCTCGTGCCGCGACATTGGGAATATCCAATTTGGAATCTCCGGCCGGTCAGGCGGGATTGAGAACCGGGGATCGCATCACCGCGATCAACGGGATGCCGATCGCGAATTGGGAAGAACTCGAGCGCTTTTACCGGAACGCGGCGCCCGGCTCTGAACTCCGTTTGGCAATTGAGCCGACGGAGTCATCCGATAGTGAGCGCGTCAAGGAAGCTTTGCTTCGCAAACCTGAGTCCGGTGCGGAGATGGCGCAGGCGTGGGGGCTTCACTCGTCTGAACTATTCGTTGAAAAAACAATGCCTGATTCGCCCGCTGAAGCCGGTGGAGTTCGTCGGGGCGACCGCCTGATTGGCGTGGGACCGGTGAAGGTTCAAAGCTTTCTCGATCTCAGGAGCGCGATTCAGAAGAGCGGGGAAAAGGAAGGCAAGGTCCTGCTGAAGTGGGAGCGTGAAGGCCGTGAGTTTTCCGAACTTCTGAAGCCGACTGCCACAGAAGTGCGGGATCCCATCATGAACAAGGCAATGCAGTACACCATCGGTGTTGCCCCGATGCTGGAGATCGGCGCACCCGAGACTTACGTGGAGCGGATCTGGAATCCCGCAGTCCTGCTGTACAAGGCCACCGAGCGGATGGTGACGTTCGTCTGGCGCAATTTCGTGGCGATTCAGAAGATGTTCACGGGCGACGTTTCAGTCAACACTCTCGGCGGTCCGATCATGATCGGCAAAATCGCCGGAGAGTCGCTGACGCGCGGGTTAACTGCGTTTCTGGCGACGATGGCGATTCTCTCGATCGGTCTTGGGGTGCTGAATATTCTGCCCGTTCCCGTACTCGACGGCGGACATCTTCTGTTGCTCGGGCTCGAGATGATTCGTGGCAAGCCTTTGACCATCAAGACAATGGAAGTGATTCAGCTGGTCGGACTTTCACTAATCCTTCTGCTCATGGCCGTCGTGCTGAAGAATGACTTCGCTCGATTGACTTACTTCTAGAAAGATCGGATCTGAAATGAGGCTCATCGCCTGGGACACATCCTCGAGAGCAGGGGCTCTCGCTGCACTGGAATGGGATGAGGGCTCGCGTGAGGGCTGGCAAGGCGTGAAGCTCGTGTCGGAGTGGACGCTGAATGTCGATCTGACGCATTCAGAGCGGCTGCTATGGGGCATTCATCAGTTGCTCGAGTCAGCGCGGTGGAAAATCCAGGATGTTGATGTTTTCGGCGTAGGCGTCGGACCCGGAAGTTTTACCGGAGTGCGAATTGGTGTCACGACGGCGAGAACGCTTGCGCACACGCTCGGAAAACCGCTGGTGCGTTTTTCGAGCCTTGCCGCGCTGGCGAGGCCGGCCGCGCTTTGGCTCGCGGAGCAGCCGATAGTCGGCAAAAAGAAGGTCGTTCTCGTGGCCGCGACAGATGCCTGCAAGGGCGAATTGTTCGCTCTTTATGGAAACGCGCGCTCGATCATGGATTGCATCGCCTGGGCTGAAGGCGACGCGGGCGGTTATTGGAAAAGAGGTGTCGAGGAGCGAGTGATCGCACCTGATGACCTCTTGAAAGTGCTCAAGCGCAAGCTTTCCGAAGGCGGTGATTCGGGTTATTGGCTTGCCTTGGGTGAGGGGCGCCAGAGGTATCCCGAGTTCTGGAAAAAATTACCGCAGGATCGCGAGTTGCGGGTTCCACTGCCTTTTGCCAACCAGGTTCAAGGGCGCATGGCCGGGCTTCTGGCCTGGGAGGCTTATCAGGCCGGGCTCGCTTCGGATGCCCTCAGGGTACACCCTCGTTATCTCCGCGCATCTGATGCAGAAATCAAGTTGAAGGCCGGGCTCCTGCCGCCAGGCCCCACGCGCGGTAACTGATTTATGGCGCTGGATCCGATCTTTGGTCCGATCAGTGCGTTTCTGGCTTCCGTTACCTGGGCCATCGGTTCGGCTCAGTACTCCCGGATGAACGAGCATCACTCGGCTTTCGCCGTGAACTTCGCGCGCGCTCTCTTCGCGCTCCCGCTTTTCGCCTTGCTCGTATTTGTCTCATCGGGTGGATGGTCAGCCGGTATTCAGGAGTTTCGAACCCTCGAAGCGCGGCACATTTACTGGTTTACCGTTTCCATGATCGCGAGCTACGGACTGGGAGACGTGCTTTTTCTCTGGAGCACCGCTCGGATCGGGGTTCCGGCTGCTTTGGCGATCGCGTCTTGTTACCCCCTCTGGACGGCGATTGCGGGTGTGCTGTTTCGGGGAGAGACGCTGAATATCCCGCAGACCCTTGGTCTTGTGACCGTGGTGGCTGGCGTTGTCGGGGTGATTTTAAGCGCCCCCAAAAAAAATTCGCTGAAAGTATCAGGTTCCGGGACTGTCTTGCGTCTGGGCGTTCTGCTTGCTTTTCTGACCTCCTTCATGTGGGCCTTGAACGGCTTCGCGGTTTCTCATGCCGGAAAGGATCTCAGCATGCCGGTGGCCAATACGTTACGAATGGCGCTGGCGCTCGGATTGAGCACCATCATTGGACGGGTGCTTGCTCCGCGCAGCTCGATACTGATTCCTGCCCGAACGTTGAAGGCCTTTGTATGGGTGCTGGCACTCGAGGCTTTCGGCGGCTCCTGTCTGTACGTCTATGGCCTGGCGCGCTCACCGTTGGCGATAGGCGCCACACTTTCTTCCCTCGCACCTGTGTTGTCGGTGCCGGTGGCGTGGGGGCTTGGTTTGGAAAAACCTTCGGTTCCCAGGACTTTGGCCGTTCTTGTTACCGCTTTGGGCATTTTGCTGCTGGTAGGGGGAGCCAGTCTTTAACTCACAGTGTTCTTTAGGTGAGAGGCGGAGTTGTGTATACTGACGCCCGATGAGAAAGATCTACATTGTCCCGAATTTCGTCACCACCGCGAACATGTTTTCGGGTTTTTACTCCATCATCGCCTCAATCCACGGTGATTATATTGCTGCGGCTTGGGCAATTCTCGCGGCCGCCGTCTTTGACCTGCTCGACGGAAGAATCGCGCGAATGGCGCGGGCCACGAGCGCCTTCGGCGTGCAGTACGACAGCCTTTCGGATCTGATTTCTTTCGGGGTTGCGCCGGGCATCCTGCTTCATCAATGGTCTTTGGAGCCTTTCGGGCGGCTTGGATGGATCGCTGCATTTCTTTTTGTCGCCTGCGGCGCGCTTCGGCTGGCGCGATTTAATGTCACCACCGGCGTGATTCCCAAAGGCTACTTCCAGGGGCTCCCCATTCCGATGGCGGCCGGCCTGGTGGCCACTTTCATTATTTTTTCCCGAACGATCGGCTGGGATGCCTCCGATCATCTTGTGGTTCTGGCGATCGCATTCGGCCTGGCGGGCCTCATGGTGAGTACTGTGCCCTTCCCCTCTTTCAAGGAATTGAACTGGCGCTCGCGCGCCAGCTTCGGGTTCCTGATGATCGGCGTGATTTCCATGATCCTGATCGCCATGAAACCTGAAGTCACATTGTTCCTGGTGCTTGTGGGATATCTGGCCGGGAGCCTTTTGTGGAATCTTTGGCGCCTGGTTACCGGAAGGCATTTGCCTGCTCCCGAGCATTGAACCATTTGCCCCTCCGGCCGCAGTCCGTTAGAGTGTAACGAAGGGGAATCATGAGTAGAACGGGCATCCTTTCGCGGGCTATACGTACACTGGGCTTCTTCGTGGTCGGGACTTTGGCCGTGGCAATCCTGACGCCGGGGGACTCGGCCGCGGATGTGACGGTTACGCCCGTGAATGCCGGCGGGCTCGCTGTGGACGGCGAGAAAGACGTTTATTACGGCGCGATCACCGCGACGAACGAAACTTTGAAGTCCGCGCTTTTTGACTCGACCGACCGGACTTACTATGCCGTCGATATCACCAAGACTCAGGATGCTGAAAGTGGCGGAGCCTATCCGAACCGACTTCTCTTTGACGTCGTTTCGACTGGCGCGAAAAGCGACGGCAAGCAATTGCTGTTGACCATCAGCATTGACGGCAATTCCGACGCCAAGGCGATTCCAATTTCGTCCGTGGGCGATGGTAACGTTGCCTGTGATTCAAACCTTTGCCAGGATGAAAAAGCGATCGCCGGCTTTTCGGGCACACGTTTTTACGCAGTGAAGTACACGCCCGGAACACGTCTTCGGGTCGGGATTTACCCGGCGGAAGCTTGCCTGTCTTACGACGTGGAGTTTGGCACGGCAACGGGTTGTTCCGGTTCCAATGTCGAAGCGCCAGCGGCGGCTCCTGGAGGAGAAGCAACTGAGCTTCTGCTGACGTTCTCGTTTGCTACCGCCGACACGCCAACCGGGCCGGCGACGGGTACGGCGCAGGAACCGACTGATGTGACGCTTCATTTTCAGGTGGATCGGCCCAAGTTCGTATGCGCGGATCTTTCGAATGTCTATTTTCCTGGCGACGGTGAAATCGCACTTCAAACGGACGGGTTCGGCATCGTCACCGAGAATGCTTCGGCCCTTTCGGGCCGCGCGCCGGCAACTACTTTGCTGGTCCTCGGGAACGATGGCGCTGCGCCGGATCTTACTTCGACCTTCGCGACTGGGAACAAGATCCTGGCGCGCCTTCCTCTCGGCGGTGAGCGAGCAGTGACCGGTTTTGACAATGCAACAGCTTCTGGTGAGCATGAATACGATGTTTCGTTCATGATGCGGGATGCGAGCGGAATGCTTGCTGTCGCTGATTACTCGTCCTGTAAACTGGAGAATCTCCAGACTTCAGGAATCGACAGTTTCCTGAAAAATGGAAATTGCTTCATTGCGACTGCGGCGTTTCGAACGGGAGACGCGGCGCCTGTCCGGTTGCTCCGCGAATTCCGCGACCGCGTCTTGTTGCGTTTTCCGGCAGGACGCGCATTTGTCCGTGCTTACTATCGCCACTCTCCTGATGCGGCAAAATGGCTTCAGGATCATCCGTTGTTTCGGGGACCGGTTCTGCTCGCGTTAACGCCTCTTGAGCTCGTGGCTTGGCTTCTGCTCCATCCGCTCGCGTTCGCGCTTCTGCTGGGTGGTGCCGCTTTTTCGGGTGGAGCGCTTGCGTGCGAAATTCGGAGAAAGGCCTTGTGAGAAAGCGAATGCTCTTCCATGCGGCTTTCTTGTTTTGTTTGAGCGCGCCGGCTTACGCTGAAACAGGATCCATTCAGCCGTATATCGATCAGTTGAAGAAAGACATGCCGCCTTCTGAGGGGAAGCGTGAGGGATCATTCATTGAATCGGTCCGGCAGAAGCTTCCGTCCGAGCCTTCGGGAAGTTACATCGATCATCTCAAGTCCAATTTCGAGCAGGCACCCGAAAGGAAAAGCGCGATTGAAAAAGAACGCGCGCGGCAGTCTGCCGAGGGAAAAAATCAGACGAGCGGGCCGATTGAAAAGCTGAAGACCGGCAAATCGGAACTCGAGTTGCGACGTCCCGGCGAAATCGGAAATGCGATGGGTTTCCGTATCGGGGCCACGCTGACCCGCGACATTACGGCCACGAACGGCGCAGGAGCAAAGAACTATTCGGACATTTACGGCGGCGACCGTGTTCCCGAGATCAGCCTGTTCTACGAGTTCCAGCCGTTTCATAGCGAATGGTTCGGAAATGTAGGTTTTTTCGGGAACATGGGCGTGGGGTTCGACTCGGGCAAGGGGACCTTTCAGTACCAGCCCCCCAACGCGGGTGGCGGAGCAGCGTTCACGGCCGAGTCTCGGACGCGTTTTAAATTCTTTTACGCACCGGTGGTGGCCGGGATGAATTATCGCTTCAATCTGTTCAGGATCGTCAGGCCTTTTGTCATGGCGGGGCCTGCGCTTATTCCGTACTGGGAGACACGGGACGACTCGAAACCCGGTGTTAAAGGATTTTCGCGAGGACTCTATGTTTCGGCTGGAGCGTCGCTGCTGCTGGACTTTGTCAATCGTGCCTCCGCATGGGATCTTTATGAAGCTCACGGGGTAAAACACTATTATCTGACAGTGGATTACAGTCGCCTCACCACGTCCGTCGGGGATGTGCTGTTCAATGTGAATGGCTTCAGTGCCGGCTTCACCTTTGAGTTTTGAATGTGGAAATACGTCGCCGTTGTTTCTTACGTTGGGACGGATTTCTGTGGCTGGCAACGCCAGAAAACTCCTGCATCCGGCGGCGCACCCAGTGTCCAGGCCACGCTTGAACAGGCTCTGTCGAAGATAACGGGGGAGCATCCGTCGATTGTCGGGAGTGGTCGCACGGATTCCGGCGTTCATGCCCTGGCGCAAGTCGCACATTTCGTTCTGAAGGAGAAAGAGTGGTCGCCACGAGTCCTGATGCAAGGCCTCAACTCGCTTCTGTCGCGACCGGGACCGGTCCGAATACAGATTCGCAGCTTGAAAGGCGTTCCCATTGATTTTCATGCCCAGCGGAGCGCCACAAAGAAACAGTACAGTTATTATTTTCAGCAGGGGCCCTGCGCGCTCCCGCATCTGGAGCCTGTGAGCTGGTGGATTCGCAAGAGCCTGAATATTCCTGCCATGCAGGAGGCTGTGTCTATTTTGATCGGAGAGCACGACTTCAAACCTTTCCAGGCGTCCGGCGCGAGACCCGGTCCCACGGTGCGGCGCATCTTGGAGGCGGAGGTCTCGTTCGAATCCCTCAGTTTTCCAGGCCGTAGTCTGACACCGGACTGGAGCGGGGAAGTCGGGTTTGTCCGTGTCAGAGTCCTGGGGACGGGTTTTTTAAAGCAAATGGTTCGCGGCATCGCCGGAACGTTGTTGCAGGTGGGCGATGGACGGCGTGAGGCCAGCTGTATGCAGACTATTCTGGATTCCGGAAGGCGGGATCTGGTTGGACCGACTGCGCCAGCCCGGGCCCTTTGGCTGGAGCGTGTCTGGTACCCTCCAGAATTTGAAATCGGCTAGGCTTTCTCGAGGTAACCAATTGACAGCTCCGGCTTTCCTCGTCTAGAACCGTTCCACTATGGAATTTAAGATCGAGATGGAGAAGCCTTCCAATATCACCCGTAAGTTCACGGTCCGTGTGCCCGCTCAAGTCGTGGCCAATCGCTTCCAGCGAGGACTTGTTGAAATTCAAAAGACCGCGAATTTGAAAGGTTTTCGACCGGGCCAGGCGCCGATCTCGATGATTCAGAAACATTTCGGTGAAGACGTTCGGCATCGCGTCTATCACAGTTTGATTGATGAGTCCTATCGCGAAGCCTTGAAAGAAAATCAGGTTCGCGCTGTTGGCAGCCCGAAGATTGAGTCCCCCGAACACAAGACGGGTGAGGGAGCTCACGATCATGCCATCAGCGAAGACAAGGAATTCACTTACACCGCTACGGTCGAAGTGCTTCCTGAAATCGATGTGAAGGGCTACACCGGCGTTTCGCTGACCAAAACCAAAATCGAAGTGAAGGATGAAGAGGTTTCGAAGATCCTTGAGAACATCCGCAACTCCCAAGCTGAGTTGATTCCCGCCGCAGGCGGCCTTGTCGGCGCTGATGGCAAACAGTCTTCTCGTCCTGTGCGCACGAGTGATCATGTGGATCTGAACTTCGCAGGCGGACTGGTCACGGAAAGCGGTTTGGACGAGCGTCCCGGCATGAAGGGAAGCCGCGTGCTGGAGATCGGTTCCAATACGATGATCCCCGGTTTCGAGGATGAAGTGGTCGGAATGCGTTCGGGCGAGACCAAAACCTTCCGCGTTCGTTTCCCGAAGGATTACCACGACAAGGATTTCAACGATAAGGAAGCGGAGTTCACGGTCACCGTGAACGAAGTGAAAGAAAAGAAACTTCCTGAGCTCAACGATGAGCTTGCGAAACAGATGGGTTACGAAAATGTGCAGGATCTTCAGGTCAAGATCCGCGAGCACCTCCTGAAAGATGAAACCGAGCAGGTTGAAGGCAAGCTTCGCAGCGACCTGATCCAAGCCATCATCGAGAAGAATGCGTTTGAAGTTCCGGTGTCCCTGATTGAAGCACAGACGCGTGCGCTGGCTCAGGACTGGGCGGGAGAGCTGAAACGCCAGGGCGTCGACGATGCCACGATCCAGCAGGCGGTTGGCAAAGAGCTCGAAAACATCCGCAAACGCGCCGAAGGTCAGGTTCGCGCCAGTCTTCTGCTTGAATCCATTGCGCAAAAGGAAAAGATCGAAGTTTCTGAAAAGGATTTCGAAGAAGAGCTCGAGAAATCAGCGGGCTCAATGCAGGTTGAGCCGCAGAAGCTTCGTGAGTTCTACGCCAAGGATCCGGGCAGGAAAGAAGATTTTATGTTCCGGATGCGGCAGGACCGCGTCGTGAAATTCCTGCTCGATGCCGCCAAAATCAAGGTTAAGTCCTGATTTCTGAGCTGTTCGGGTTTCATGAACTCCACTCCGTAGCGGTAGAGTACCGTGTCGGAGTGGCCAAAAACCTCGATGATGTTTTCTTTTCGGCTCACCCTTCCAACGAGGCTGAACCCGAGATTCATTTCATCGCTGTTCACGACTAGCCGGATCCACCGGCGGTGTTCGATGGATTCGAACGTCTTGAGAAGGCATCCTCCCTGGGAAATGTTCGTGATGTAGCCGGATTTAGATCCAGTCCTTTCCGAGAAAAGATCCCAGGTTGCTCTTTGTACCAAGTCGAAGCGTTCAAATTGTCTGAGCTGTGCCATGATCTCCTCCCGAGCGCGGTGTGGGATCCGGACCAGAGCAGAAAATATGCCACGCTTGCTTGCGTCTAATTCGTTTTCAGCCGATTACGAGCGAGAAGGCTCGTGCAAAGATGTGCAGCTCGCAATCCTGTAAAATTCCGTCTAGTTGTGCTGCTGCAGCGGCCTACTACCGGTAGGGTTGCTTAACTCGATATGCATTCTCGGGCTTGCGAGTGAAACTCCGATGCGCTGGAGTCCCGCCAGCACGGATTGGATCACTCGGTCCGCGATGATGTATTGGGTTGCGTAATCGTCGATGAAATAGATCAGGCGAAATTCAATCCAGGATTCCGCAAGCTCACTCACCATCGCAAGCGGCAGGGGTTCCTTGCGAACGCCAGCAGTTGCGAGTGCGGACAAAACCATGGCTTGCTTTGCGGCGTCCACCGGGGATCCGTAGGGCAAACGGAATGTCTGGCGCCGGACGAACGGGCGTTCCCGCGCTGCGAAGTTGGATACTTGCGCCTGGCCCACGATCCTATTCGGGATTGTGACAAGTTCCTCGCCAAAGGCCAGAAGCACCGTCGCACGCCAGGAGACTTCCCGGACTTCGCCGATCCACTTTTGGCCCTCATGTTGAATTTCAACCCAGTCCCCGATCTCAAACGGTTTATCGAACTGAAGCGCAATGCCCGCGAACAGATTTCCCAGGGTGTCCTGGAGCGCCAGGCCGAGGACCAGGGAGAGGATCGCGGATGTTGCGAGGAGAGGGGTCAGTCGAACGCCAAAGACATCGGTTGCAATCCAGCCGGACAGGACCAAGGAGAGAACGAGCGTGAAAAGGTTCACGATCAAAAGAGGGACGCCTACCCGCATATGACTGAGGAAGAGGTATTCGAATAGAAGGATCCGTGAAACCTTCACGAAAATAATCGTGCCCGACGCAATCGCAGCGAACCCAACGTACGCGGCGATTCTGGGGCTGGCCCCTGAATGGGGGAAGATCGTTTTCGTGATGAGTGCCTGGTAAATCCCGAACAGAATGAGCCCGCCCAGAAGGTGAAATACGAGATTTTTTCCAAGGTTGTTCAAGCGAGCGTGTCTCTCTTTTGACACGTTGCGTAAAAATAACTTGTAAATAGCCCACGCGCCAAGGCTCAGCCCTAGCAACAGAATGGCAGGCTCAATCTCCGCAATTTCCTGAACCCTGGCAAGCGGGATCCATGACTGGGTGGAGCTCATGACTGCTCAGGGCGAGTCAGGCGGTCTTCCAGTTCCTCGAGAAGACGGCGTACGCTCTCGGTATAAGTCTTCAGCTTGTCCAGGCCTTCGCCGGCTTTCCATTTGAAGCCGGGGACGGACACGCCTTTTTTGCTGCATTTGTATTCGAAAGGTTTGATGTCCCGAGCGGGTTTTGCCAGGGCCTTCGGGGCCGATGCCGGGCGGTTCTCAATGCCCAGGATCTCTTCTTTTCCCGAAGCCTCTTCAATCAGCTCGGCATGCTTCTCGACCGGGGTAGTAAGGAGGTCGCGAAGGAGTGCGCGATTCTTCAGGCCGCGATCCAGAAGGAGTTGTTTCGTTTCCTGCGGCAGGCGCGTGAACCCGATGCACTCGGTAATTCGGGATTTCGGTTTGCCAAACGCTTTCGCGATCGCTTCGTAGCTCGTATAAGACTGAGCTTCCAGGAGCGAAAGATAGCCTTCGCCTTCTTCAATGGGATGCAGGTCCACGCGGTCCAGGTTTTCGCGAAGAGCGATTTCATGGGTTGCTTTGTCGTTTGTCGAAAGAACCCGGGCAGGGATGCGTTCCATTCCCGCTTTCTTTGCGGCGCGCAGGCGGCGTTCGCCGGCGATCACTTTATAACGATCGCCATCCTGAACCACCAGGATGGGTTGAAGCACGCCGTGCTCCTGAACGGAATGTGCCAAAGCCGCGATTTCCGAATCATCGAAATGGACGCGTACCTGGAGCTCCGAGGGGTCAACCTTGTCCACGGGGACGAAGTTCACCAGAAAAGTCGTCAGGTTCTTAAGGTGGGTATGAGTGGCGCCAGCTGAAGTCCGAGCGGTGGAATAAAGCTGTTTCAGGTAACCACTGCCTTCGCGAGTCTTGATCTTGGTTTCTTCCATGATTGCGATCCTTTTTTTCCGGCTTAGTTGAAGAGCAGTTCTTCGGTCATGGCCTGAATGTCCGTTGAGCCACTTCCTTTGGCATTGACATCAAAGACCGTTGTACGACGCTTGGTCGCTTCGTTCAGGTCGGCGCTGCGATTGACCACGGCGCGAGTACAGTTCTCCGAGAATTGCGCGCGGAGTTCACCTAGCACTTCCTGGCTGATGACTTCGCGGTTGTCGTACATGTTGGGGATGATTTTCACCTCGAGCTGCTTGCGGAATTCACGTTCCATCTGTTCGATAGTCGTCATCACCAGAGACATTCCGTGGAACGAGAGTGGGTTCGTCGCACAGACCACGTTCACAAGATCAGACGCTACGAGCATGGACCCGTTCAGGATCGACGCAGCCGGGTTGGTATCAGCAACGATCAAGTCGTAGTGCTCGGCAACTCGCGCAACCGCTTCCGAGAGACGATACTCGCGTCGAGTCTTGTTGTTCAGCGGAATTTCAATATTGCAAAGACCCAGGTTGGCGGGAATCAGATCAAGCCCCGGGCCGACGTTCATGATGGCGTTCTCGATCGGGAGATCATTGATGAGGACGTCATAGATGGTGGCATGTTCATGCGCGTCGAGTACGTCGAGGTTCACGCTCAGGTGGCCTTGTCCGTCCAGATCGATCGCAAGGACATTCAGTCCGAGCATCGAGGCGCGCATCACATATTGGGCGGTCAGCGTGGATTTGCCGGTTCCGCCTTTCACGTTGTAGAACATCTGAACTTTATGCTTGGGAAGCTCAGGGCTGAACCCCAGTTTGTTGATGACCGGGCCAGCCGCTTCGGCCCCCGTCGGGGTTTCCATCCGGTCGCCGTGGCGACCGATGCGCAGGTTGCGGAAGTAGGCCTGCATGTCTTCAAGCGTGATCATCTTGCGATCGACGTTTCCGACTTTGCGGCGAACGGTCTTCAACAGGCCTTCATTTTCGAGCAGTGAAATCTGATCACGGCTGATTTTGGCTGCGGTTGCGAACTCGGCAGGTGTAAAGCAAAGATCCCGAAATGAAGCCATCGTACCCTCCAATGGTTGGCTAACTTCATGTTTGTGGCAGGCCGAAAGCCGTCGCCACGAACACTCAAACATTTGCGGCAGGCCGGAGGCCGTTGCCGCGAACATTAAAACGAATTCTATGCTGTCAAAATTCTCGCGCAAGAAAAATGACGGTCGATGACTAATTAAATTCGGTCGCCGCGGCGACCGGAATGAGCAAACACCCGAAGGGCCGTTGTCATAAACCTGTAGTTTGTGACAGGCCCCGAAGGGCCGTTGTCATAAACCTGTAAAGTTCGCCGCGGCGACCGATTAAGAGCTCGCGCTTTGATAGCGACGAAGTCCCTTTCGCCAGAGAATGGTGTTCAGGCCCAGGAATCCCAGCATCACGAAGGCAAGCGCGAAGTATTCCCAGGTTTGCAGACCATAGAGCAGGGCGCGCGCAGGAACGCTCCCGATAAAGGCGAAAGGGAGCACGGTGGGAATGAGATATCGGATCATGCCGGGATAAATGGCATCGGGCTTCGTCGCAAAGGCAAAGAACTGGTAGTAGAGGCGAACCAGGGCCCAGTTCCGATCGGTCCAGAAAATCCACACAGCAAATGCAAACCGCAGAAGAATGGCCGCGCACAAGCCCACTAGAAGCCAGAAGACCAGTAGAAGCCACTTCCACCCACCGGGAAATCCAGCCGGGGCGGCATAATGAAACGCGATAAACAGGCCCATGAAGAAATTGAAGAGTGCGGTGAGGTTCATCCAGCGCGAAAGGATCAGAAAAAGCGGGTGGATGGGCTTCGTGAGCAGGATGTCGAGGTCTCCCTTATTCACAAGGTCCGAGAAATTGAAAAAATTTCTCTGAAAGAAAGTAGTGAAAAGGGCGTCCGAGGCAAAAAAGATCCCAAGAAAGAAGAAGACCTGGGATTGTGTCCACCCGGCGATGACGGGCACGTTCGCATAGATCACTGAAAAGAGGGTCACCTCAGTCGCGATCCAGACCAGATCCACAATGATCGAGGTCAGAAAGTTTGTGCGATAGACGGCCTCACGAACGAAGTTATTCTTGAGTTGAACGCGGTAGATCTCAAAATATCTGGCCAACGGGCTGGAAAGACGTTCTGTCATTCACCCTCCCAAGCTCAAATACCGGCGAATGCCGATTTTCCAGGTCATCCGGATCAAAAACCAAAGACCCAGCATCCAAATCAGGGCGATTCCCAGATGGTGCAGAAATTCAAGATGCGTCCATCGCCCAAGTGCGTATTGAGTGGGTCCGAAGACATAGAGATAAAAAGGAGTCGATTCCCAGATCCAGCGCATCGAGGCGGGGAAAAGATTCAAGGGAAGCAGTTCTCCTGAAAGAATGCTCACCACGAGGTTTTTAACCATCAGCATGCTGTAAGCGTCTTCCCAGTAAAATCCCATGGTCGAGAGGACGGCTCCTATCTGGTAATGGATGACGTTTCCCATGACGGCCATCACCATGGCTCCACAAACGCGCACGGGCGAAGCTCCGCCGAGCCAGAGGGACAGTATCAACCCGAGAATCAGTGATAAACCGGCGATCAGGAATCGCGGAGCGGCTCCGCGCAGGTAAATGAACTCCACCACGCTCACGGGCCGAAGCAGGTAATTGCTCAATGTTCCTGTGCGGATCATTTCTCCGAGTTCAAAGTCCTGGTCACCGCCTCGGACCTGGCTGAAAAGGACGCTGACAATCGTGTAATGGATCATGTCCGTGAAAGTCATGCCGGCGACTTCCGTGGCTCCCCCCAAGGTAAAGAGCGCATGCCAGAACACGAGTTGAATCGCCGCGGGAACAATTGCGGAGCCAACGATGTCCGAAAAGAATTCGACCCGGTATGCCGTGGCGTCTCGAAAACCGTTTTTCAGCGTCGCCGCCCGCCAGTCGAGCGCAGTGTTCATGGCCGGGAATCTCCCTGAATTCGGTCCTGCTCATACAGGCGTTGAATCACGGCCTCGAGTGTTTGCTCTTCCAGGCCCATGTCAACGACCTGAAATCTGGCGAAGAGGCGTTGCAGGATCGGAACAATCTGACCTTGGCGAACGCTCAGGTGAGCTGCAAGAGATTCGGCCTCTGTTCCATGCGTGAAATGAATCTGCTCTTTGGGGATCCCGGCACATTCGCTGAGTTCGTCCAGTGAGGGGCGCTGCAGAAATCGAATTCGCAGGCGGCGTTCTTCTTTTCCGGTCAGGCCGGTGGGCTCACCGTCATAGATCAGCTCACCCGATCGAAGAATCAGAACGCGTGAGCAGAGGCGTTCGATATCCTCCATGTTGTGGCTTGTCAGGATGATCGTCGCCTTTTCTCGGAGATTGAACTCGCGTAGAAACTCGCGAAGCTTGTGGGCAGCGAGGACATCGAGTCCGATCGTCGGCTCATCCAGGAAGATCACCTTGGGCCAATGGAGGAGCGCTCCGATCAGTTCCATTTTCATCCGTTCGCCGAGCGAGAGACGGCGAATCTGGGTATGGAGATGACGCTTGACGTCAAGTAGCTCGGCCAAAAGTTCGAGTCGTTCCCGGTAAATCGGAAGAGGAACTTCGTAAATGGCGCGCAGGAGGTCGAATGCATCGACGGCTGGCAGGTCCCACCAGAGCTGGGCCTTCTGGCCCATGACCAGCGCGATCTGGTGTCGAAACTCAATGGATCGTAGGAAAGGCTCGTACCCGAGGACTCTGGCTTCGCCGGCCGTCGGAGGGATCAGGCCGGAGAGGATCTTCAGCAAGGTGGTTTTGCCTGCGCCGTTTGCGCCGATCAGACCATTGAATGATCCGGGCTCAATGCTGAAGCTGACTTTCTTGAGCGCTTCGTGAACTGTTTTCTCGGGGCGGAAAAGGAGCCCAAGGGCTCCTCTGAATCCCGGTTTCTTCTGGACAGACTGGAAACTCCTGCTGACCTCCCGCACCTCAATGACGGGTGCGGAGGTGGAATCAGAGAGCTTCGTCATCGAGAAGAGCTGAGCGATCTGTCGCCTTCCGTTGAATCAGTCTGCGGACACCTGGCAGGGATTTGCCAGTCAGGCCATCGACGTATCCATTATAACGTGTGCTGATCCTTGCTTCGCCGACTCCCTTGGGATCCAGGACGCGCCGAGCAAAGTCCGCTTGAACCGGGAACGCCGTAATCAGCTGGGCGTTGTGAGAGAAGGGATCGACGACGGTGTAGATGAGCAAATGAGAGTTGGCTTTCGGATTGCCGGGCTTCCTGAGAAAGGGAACCAGGTCCGTATAAATTTTGACGGTCCGGGTCTTGCCGTTCTCGTTCGGGACTTCAACGCGTTCAAGCAGGCGAGAGGGCTCGAGCTGCTCAAAGCGAAAGTTGCGAATCGCACGAGCCGCATCACGGGATGTGCGATGAATCACCTCGCGTTCGATGGCCTCGGAGCGAAAGGCAATCTTTCCGATGAAGGAGGTGATGTTCAAGAGCAGGGTTCCTTCATTCGTATTCGGACCCAGAACACCGGCCGGGAGATTGAACCCGCGTTCGATCTCGCCCTGAACCCAGCGCGCTCGTTTGAATCCGAAGGGCGTTTTGAGGTTGCTGAAAAGGTAGCCATAGGTGTGTTCCATTCCGGCATGTACGAGATGGCCGGCATTTTCGTGGACGGGTATCTCAATCGCCTGCCCGATGGTCTGAAGAATGGCTGGGTGAAGAATCTGACCCTTGGCGCCTTCATCGAAGTTGATGCTGCGGCCCCAGAGATTTTTCAGGTCGGGACGTTTTGCGTCCGCCTTCATCTGAGCCACGAGACCCGGAACGAGTGACTCGAAGAGGGAAGAAAGTTGTTGGGCGTCCTGGTGCTCTGAGGCAGCGACCATGGCGCGAGTCACTCCGGCCCAGGGGCAATCCTCAGCTCTCTCTCCGTTTTGAGGGCATGAAAACGGGGGGGCTTGCACGGGGGCTGCCGACGCCGGAAGGGCAATCAAGGTGATCAGGCCAATGAGGGTTCTCAGGACTTTTCTACGCATGGGATTCCCTTTCGCTTACGATTTGACCCGCGATTTAACACGCAGAGGTCAAAGCAGCAAGAAAAGGGCGTGTTGCGCTGTGTTATTTCCTCGAGGGCAGTCGTTCCAGCGCAAACGTTGTTCATTCCACTTGTACTACCCGTTTGTACTGAGTTATGCGTGCGCGAGCCGCCCGGTAGGGTAGGAGGAAACATGCAAGCCAGGGTTAACATTATACTGCTGATTTTTGGAGGGCTGGTTCTGGCCCTCGCCGGGTGCAAGAGCCAGGTCAGCTCCTGTGAGCTCAGCGTTGGGGAACACAAGACTTTGGCTGAAAAACCTGCGCTCATTTCCTCTGCGTTCACCGTGGATCTGGTTTGCAAGGACCGCTCAGGTAAGGTCCTCCTCAATGAGCCTGCGTTGGATCTGCACGAAACCGATTTCAAGCTTTTCGAGAACGGTGCCCCGGTATCGCCTTACGAAAGCAGACATTCGTTCTTCAACTCCCCTCAGAGGTTCCGTTACAACACGCTTCTTCTTCTTGATCTGAGCGGAAGTGTGCATGCATCGGATCTTGGCGTCTTGAAGGCTGCCGCCGATTCATTCATCCGGACGCTCATCGCGAGCGACCCCGCCCATCACCATGTTGCGCTTTATGCGTTTGATGGGCGCCCGCAGATCCATCAGATCGCGGATTTTTCCAACCAGCCGGATTCCCTGACGGAACTTCTGAACGCGATTCAGTGCCCGGGTCCCTATTGCAGGGATGAGTCCACCAATTTGAATGGAGCGATTATCAATGGGCTTGGAATTCTGGAGATGACGGCGGACCAGCACCTGATTCCGATTCAGGTGGAACACCTCGTTGTGTTCACGGACGGTACGGACCGGTCAGGTTTCTTCTCCGATCAGGATGTCCGGACGATGCTGCGGCAGGTTCCGGATCATACCTATCTTTATACTGTCGGCCTGGGTGCCGAGATTGATCAGGCAGCGCTTCGTGCGATCGGAAGGGATGGCGCTGAGATGGCTTATGAGACCTCCCAGCTCATGGACGGGTTTACGAAAATTGCGAAGCGGATTGAGCGTCAGAGCAAACGTTATTACCGCTTGAATTATTGCTCGCCTCGGCGCAGTGGGCAACATCGTCTCAGGATCGATGTTTCGCGCCAGATCGAGTTCGGCGGGAAGAAGCTTCAGGCTTCCGGGTCTTTTGAGACCGGATTTGATGCGAGCGGATTCCAGAGCGGGTGTGCGCTCGAGAGCGCGGAACGGCGGGGTGAATTATGAAAAGCTGGGTTATCGCAGTCCTGGCGATCGCTACTTCCTGGAATGCGGTCGCGCTTGGTGCCAGTTCCTGGACCGAGCCGTCGGCGTTGAATAAACTCGAAGGAATTTTCTGGTCCTGGCGCTGCATTCCCTCCGAGAGTCACGGTATTTTTCAGGCCCGCGTTCACAATCGGCGTTCAGAGGCGCTTTCGCAATATTTCTTCGCGCTCGCATTGGACGGCGCCTCTTCCCCTGCTTCGGATTCCTGGACCCAGGTCAGTATCCAGCCTTATGAGTGGGCCTATGTCGGTGCAATCCGGATAAGCTCGTGTTCGGAGTCCGCCTTCATCTGGTACGCGCCGGCACAATAGTATCAGCTATTTGCACGGAATTGCGTCCGTATGACTGGATAATTTCCGGACCCATATATTCATGTCTTCATAAGCGCCGTAAATGTCGCAGTTGTTCACGAGTCGGCCCATGAATTCATAGCGCAGGTGATAGAAGACGCTGTTCATGCCGAAGCTTCTGGCTCGCGCCATGGTATATGCACAGACGTACTTTTTGCTTTCCAGCGTTCTTTCGAGATGCGCAAGTATGTGTGACATCAGCCCGAGGCCGCGCATTCCGGAGAGGGTGGCGCAGTCCGTCAGTTCGGCAGCCCTGTTCGCAGGATAAAGCTCCGCGCTCGCTGCTGCCGCGATCACATCGCCTTGAGCGCAAACCGCGAAAAGACTTTCCTTCTGGAAAATAGTTTCGAGATAACTTTGATGAATGAGTGGCGAGGGATAGCTCTCGAAAATCGTTTTATAGAGTTCAAGAAGTTGGGGAATGTCCTCCCGGCGAGCGAGGCGGACTATAAAACCATCGGGCAGGGGTTTTCGAGCGCTCGACTGCTCCTGACTCATCAGCTTTTCGATCAGCAGGATCTCGTCCATCAGGTTTTGTGACGTAAGTCGTTCCTGAGATCGGAACTTGCTGACCACGAAGGCGTCTTCGCCGTTGTGATAATACTTGAGTACGGCCTCGAGCACGTACCCGAATTTCAGAAACTCTTCCCAGTCCTCATGACGGGCCATGCAGATGATTTTGTCAAACCCGTTGGCTTCGGTAATCCAGCGCACCTTCAAGATGAAAGCGGTGAAATCCGTTACGAGGTAATTGGATATTTTAATCCGCTGATTGTAGACATCGATGAAAAGCGTGGCCTCGTAGCCAGGCCCGCTGAGCTGATGTTCGAGTCCATAAACAAGCCCGACCGCTTTAACGACCTGGCCTTCGTCCAGCGTCAGCTCCGCCAGACCCAGTGAGCTGCGTTCCTTGCTTGGGACGGGTTTAATATCAGCGATCAGTTCCTTGCCGTCATGTTTCTTAAATTTCATGCTCGTCGTGAGTATACCTATTCCGTCCTACAGGTCCACTCACTGCGACCGATTCGTCATTGAGGCGGACGGCCTGGTCTGTGCGTGAGACCGGAAACTAGTTTGAATATTCAAATCTGGAAAAAGCCCGGAGACGCTGCTACTGCTGAAAATTCAGTGTTTCACCAAATATCCAAAGAAAAAATTTCGGCCTGGCTCGACGATCATCTTCGCCGCTCGGAGTCCTTGCACACAGTCCCGTTCATGGTGGCAGCGCTCATTGCGGGAACGGCAGCGGTTCTTTATGCCGAAGGTTTCCGGTATGCTGCGAACCTTTCCGCCCACTGGTTTCAGAAATTTCCCTATTGGTTTCTTGTCTTCACGCCGTTTTGTTTTCTGGTCGGCTTTTGGATCGTTCATTTCTTTTCTTCTGAGGCCTCAGGCAGCGGCATTCCGCAGGTGATGGCGGCAAATGAAATGGATCACGGGGCGGATACGCCGAAGATTCACGCCCTGCTGAGCCTCAAAACAGCCTTAGTAAAGGTTATCAGCTCGCTCTTTTGTATTCTGGGCGGAGGGGCGATTGGAAGGGAAGGTCCCACGATCCAGATCGCAGCCTCGATATTCCATTTCGTGGGAAAAAGGTTTCAGCGGTTCTGGCCGCAGAAGCTGAATCATCATGCATTGATTGTATCCGGTGGAGCGGCAGGGATTTCAGCCGCTTTCAATACGCCGTTGGGCGGAATCGTGTATGCGATCGAGGAGCTGGCGTCCGAGCATTTCAATCATTTCCGCATGACCGTCATCCTGGCCGTCATCGTTGCGGGTTTGGTGGCACAGGCTATTTCCGGGCCTTATCTGTATCTGGGATTTCCCTTTTTACGGGGAGTCACGATCGCAATCATTCCGAGTGCTCTTCTCGTCGGTGCCGTTGCGGGGTTGGGTGGAGCGTTTTTCGGGAAGGTTCTCTTTGCGCTGGCCCGATGGCGCCGGGGAATCAGCGGTTTCTGGCGACTGTCGTTTATTACCCTTGGCTTGGGCTTTGCCTTTGCTGTCCTGAGTCTCGTGCTTACCAGAACAACCATGGGCCCTGGCACCGCGCTGATGGAAGAGCTTTTGTTTCGCAAAGGAGCCGTCGCTGATTTTGCCGAAGTCGGGGCGAGGTTTTTGGGGCCGCTGGTTTCTTATCTTTCAGGCGCCGCTGGAGGGATTTTTGCTCCTTCTTTGGCTGCGGGCGCGGCAATTGGGTCGAAGCTGGCATTTTTGGTTGGCTCGGAGCACGCCAATCTTCTCGTACTGCTTGGAATGATCGGTTTTCTTACCGGGGTGACCCGTGCACCGCTGACGGCTTTTGTGCTCGTGCTTGAAATGACGGATCGGCATTCCGCGATTTTTCCGATGATGCTCAGTGCTCTGACGGCATACGGGTTGGCTAGGCTTGTGGATTCAAGATCCTTCTATGAACACATGAAAGAGTTGTATTTGAAGTAGGCGCCGCAGAGCGTCACAATTGAGTTGACTTTATGCGTTATGAGCTAGTAGACCCTCTCCATTACCGCTCTGAAGGAGAGTTGAATGCGTCTATCGGCGATAGTGCTTTTGGTTACCGGGTTATGGGCTGCCTCCGCGAGTGCTAACTCCGTCGAGCGAAAGTTCGTATGTGAGCTCACGCGGATTCCAACTCAGGTTTTCACCTTTTCTGTCAAAGGTCTTGGAACTGAGGGCGTTGAGCTTGCTCCGCAAAATTCTCCTAAAGCTGAAGGGCCCGTATTTACGAGGTCCAGAAACACCACGCTTCGACTGCTGGTGGAAACGCTGAACGGACAGGGTGGTGATCCCCGGACCATCAGAAAAGGGCTGCATCTGTTCGGTGATGACGTCGGATGCAATTTCGCGGACCTCGTTCTTTACAAGAACTCGGGCTACAGGCTCGGCTATCTCAGCGCGCGATATGTTTGCGGCGGTAATCCAAACGAATCTTTTTACAGCACTGTCAGATGTTCGGTTTCTCGTTGATTCGGGCTCAGGTCCGTTAGCGGTCACCTAAGAAACGAAGCA
>MEPR01000057.1:68978-69410 GCA_001769835.1 Bdellovibrionales bacterium GWB1_55_8 | reverse complement strand
TGGGGAGCTTCCACTGGGATTCGCGATCCGGAATTTCCGAGTGGTCCGAGGGGCTTCACCGGATCTATGGAACGATGCCTCAGACTCAAGATACGGATTTCGAGGCATTCTTAAAACTGGTCCACCCCGAAGACAGGCAAATTGTTCGGGAGACGTGGGAGGCGGGCTCCATCCAAAATGTCCACACGTTCAGCTCAGAGTACCGAGTCGTCAGGCCTGACGGCACCTGTCGGACGATACTCTCATTCGCGGAGCCGCACACGGACCATTTAACAGGCGACCTGCATATGCTCGGGATCAGCCAGGACATCACTGAGCAACGGGATACGGAATTGCTCCTCGCACAACAACAGCAACGGATCATCGAGAGCGGCAAGATGAGTTCTCTTGGCGAAGTGGCCGCAGGGATGGCCCATGAAATCAACAATCCGC
>MEPR01000057.1:68772-68964 GCA_001769835.1 Bdellovibrionales bacterium GWB1_55_8 | reverse complement strand
GTAACTGCGGAAGAACTCCGCGATCTTGCGGAGCAGGAGTTCGTCGATAAGCCGGAACTCATCAGCCTGACAAACCTGATCAGTGCAACAGCCTCGCGTATCTCGAATATCGTCAAGAGTCTACGTTCATTCGCACGTGACACGACCGCCGAACCGTTGACCGAGGTCCCCGTCCAGCAGATCATCACTGAA
>MEPR01000057.1:66579-68527 GCA_001769835.1 Bdellovibrionales bacterium GWB1_55_8 | reverse complement strand
CCAGCGTTCGAAGATATTTGTTCCCTTTTTCACAACGAAACCCGTCGGCTCGGGCACCGGTTTGGGCCTCAGCGTTTCCAAAGGAATCATTGAAACCCACGGAGGTTCCTTGACTCTCAACGAAACAGGTCCGAATACCTCCTTTGAGATCCGGCTACCCAAATGCCTTCAAACCCCGGTGATCTGAATGGACGTCGAACATTGCGCCAAGCGGGCGCGATCAGCAAGAACTGGAAACTTCGAACGGAAAATCCCTGTCTGAGTCGGATCAAGATCGACCAGGACCATCCCTTCCTCAATTCCGAATTCATTCAGCTGCTTCCCTGACGGATCAAAAACCGCGCTCTCGCCGGAATAACTCAGGCCATCGCCTGACCCGACGCGATTCACCCCGATGACGAACGCCTGGGTATCAAGCGCACGCGCACGAAGAAGCAGCTTCCATTGTTCTCGTCGCGCCTCAGGCCAGTTGGCAATCACCACGAAAAGTTCCGCGCCTTGTTCAGCCCCCCTCAGAAAAATCTCCGGGAAACGCAGATCGTAGCAAATGAACGGACAGATGCGCGGAAGCGCGGATTCGGACGGACCAAGCAGAGTGATCGCCTTCCCGGCACGATAAGCGTCGTGCTCACCCGAATAGGAAAACAGATTCACCTTCTGATAGGTCGCCAGAAGTGCGCCGTCACGCAGCACCCAGCACTCATTGAAGGGGCCTTCGGGTCGCCGAACCGCCACTCCCGCGAAAACCAGGGAGTGGCAGTCCTTCGTCGATTCAATGAGCTCACGAAGATACCGGGAATCCGGAGCATACGCCGCTTCCTCAGTTTTCATGGAGAACCCGGTGAGACACATCTCAGGGAAAATAATCAGGTCCGCTCCTTTGGACTTGGCTTCATCCAGGAACGTCCGGACCTGCACCAGATTTGCCTTCGGGTCCTGCCAGGCCAGGTTCATCTGGCAAAGTGCCGCTTTCATGTCCGCAAAGCCGCCGAAAGTACTTTTGCACCCTCTCTTACCATCGCGGTGCCGCAGCTGTACGCAAAGCGGATCGCGTCCTCGCAGTGGAGTCCGAAACTGTCTCCCGGCGCGCTCCCGATACCTTCGGCAGCGAGGCGACTCGAGAGGTCGTCAGCATCCTTTACGCCCAGCCTCTGGTATAAAACCGGATCGATGCGACACCAGACATAGAACGCACCCTCCGGCAGAAAAGGATCAAGCCCCGGGATTCCACTCAGTGCCTCGAGCATCAGCTGACGGCGAATCCGGTACTCCTTCAACATGCCTTCCAGATGAGCCGGGTCCGCTCTCAGCGCTTCGATGGCAGCCCACTGAGCGATACTGTTTACCCCATTGATCGTGCATCTGAGGAGCTTTGAAATCCGCTCACGAACGCGGTCATCCCCCGTAACGATATACCCCACACGAAGGCCACTCATCGCATAGGATTTGGAGAACGAAAAGATGCTCACAATGCGGTCCAGGAACTTCTCATCATAACCCTGCTGTTCCGCTAGCGCGGCAAGCGAGTGATGTTTGGCGTCGTACACGATATCTTCGTAAGCCTCGTCAGTCACTATATGAAGCCCGTGCTTCTCGGCCAGAGCGAGGATTCCAAGCAAGGTCTCCTTTGGCAGAACGGCTCCTGTTGGATTGTGGGGGCTGTTGACGAAGATAGCCCGGGTCTTGGGAGTGATTTTCGCCTCGATCGCCTCCGGGTGGTAAACATAACCGTCTTCATGCCTGAGAATCACGGGAACCGGCCTGGCCTCAGCCAGACGGATATTCTCGACCGCCTCGGTCCACATCGGGTCAGGCACGATTACCTCGTCACCTGGCTCGAGGAGGCACTGCCAGATCACGTACAAAGCATGCATCGCACCGTTGGTAATGTAGATATTATCCGCGGAGGGCAGGGAAATCCCGTTCCTGGTCTCGAGCTTTCGCCTGA
>MEPR01000057.1:29225-66538 GCA_001769835.1 Bdellovibrionales bacterium GWB1_55_8 | reverse complement strand
GTCATTTGGAATATAATGGGTCTTGCCTTCAGCAGCCGCCCGGCTGATCCCTTGGATCACCTGATCCGAAACACTGAAACTCGGGTCTCCCGACTCGAACCGGTATACTTTTTTGCCGGCTGCTTGTGTTTTCAGGAGCCGCTCCCGAATCTGAACGATCTTCCCAAATGAAATGCCGTCTAACCTTGCTCCCATTGCCGTCCTCCAGCGGGCACAGTACGTGGATTCGAAAAAATTCTCCAGGCCAATGAGCCGCTGGCATGTTGCGCCGTCTGGTAATGCGCGATATTCTAAAGAGCAGCCGCATGCATCCGCGCATAGTTTTGGCGCGACCGGGGGAGACGTTCGTGGGCACTTCAGAATTGATCTTGGCAATCACCAAACTTCTTGGCGGACTCGCGCTGTTCATCTTCAGCATGACGCTCATGAGCCGCGAGATTCAACAAGCCGCGGAACAAAAGCTGCGCGGCCTCCTCTATCGCCTGACCACGAACCGCGCCTCGGGCGCCGTCGCCGGAACAACAGCCGGTTTCCTGATCCACAGCGGAGCAACAATGTTGATGCTGGTGAGCTTCATCAACGCGGGCCTGATGACTTTTCCTCAGAGCATCAGCGTGATGATCGGCGCGAACCTCGGCACCACCTTCGCCATGCAGGTAGTCTCGCTTCACATTGAGCGTTATTCCTACCTGTTTATCTTTTTCGGACTTGCTGCCCATCTTGCGCTGAAGAGGCCCTCTTTTAAACATATCGGCATGTTCATTTTCGGCTTCGGTGTCCTCTTTCTCGGAATGGGCGCCATGAGCGAAGCCGTCGGCCCGCTGAAGAACTCAGGGTATTTCGAGTTTCTGGCCCAGAAAGCGGACGGAGCAACTGTGCTGGGCATGCTTACCGGTGTCCTGATATCCACGCTCTTTACGACCGCCATTCAAAGCAGCGGTGGCACCATCGGCATTCTTTTCGCATTAAGCTCCGCGAATGTCTTCACGTCTTTCGATCATGTCTTCCCGCTGATTCTCGGAGCTCATATCGGCACCTGCTCCACCGCCCTGCTTGGCTCCTTCGGTACGCAGATCAATGCGCGCCGGGCCGCGATCGCTCATCTTTCTTTCAACGTGATCGGGATGATACTCGCGCTTTTGATGTACAGGTTTTATGCACAGGTGATTCCGGCCATCTCGACGGATCTTCCTCGGCAGATCGCAAACACGCATACACTCGTACAGTTCGTGAACGGACTGATCTTCATCGCGCTTGGTCCGCAATTCGCGAAATTCATTGTCTGGATCTCACCCTCGAAACTGAAGGAAAGAGAAAACAGCTACCTTGAGGACCGTCTGCTCGACACACCCGAGAAGGCGATCATGGCCTCGCTCATGGAACTCAAGCGCATGTCATCGATCGCGAGGGAAATGTTCCAGATGGCGATGCGCGGCTTCCTTGATGTCGATCAGAAGAAATTTCAGTACGTCTCCAAGAGCGAGGAGGCTCTGGACGCACTGAAGGACGCGATCGGAGCGTACCTGCTGACGATCGCGGAACGCGACCTGTCCCGCCGTCAGTCCATCATTATCCAATACCTTCTGACCGCGACCAGTGACCTGGAGCGAATCGGAGATCACGTCGAATCCATGTCTGAAATCACGCGCGAAAAGGTCCAGCGCAAAGTGTGGTTCGAAGAACACGAAATGCAGGATCTGATCGAACTCTACAAGAAGACCGACGCCATCCTGGCCCTGATCGTCCGCTCCTTCGAACCCTCGTTTTACGACTCACCCTCGCAGCTGGCCGCCAGGATTCTCGAAATGCGCGCCGAGTACGTGTCAATGAGCCAGAAGATCAAGGAAAAACAGTGCAACATGATCCTTGAAAAAAAGGAAAACGCGCTCAACGGGATTTTCTATCATCGGTTAGTGGTCTGCTTTGACAAACTCGTGAAGCACTCCAAAACCATCGCCTTGGTGGAAAAGGAGCCGTTCTTCTTCCTCAAGAAACACAAACTCGAGAAAAAGACCGAACGCATCGCCACGTCGGGCTCACAAAATCAGCCCATCGCTTATGATTCCAAGATTTTCGAAGAATGAATTACTGCGCTGCCGACGTGGTGACTTTCTCGACGTATATCTTGCCGCCGATACTCACTTCGCCGGGCTTCAGCTGAACCGTTGAAACTGAGGGGTCCTTTTCAGGCTCCACTTTGACAATGCAATCGATGGAATACTCAACCGTGCTTTCGAATTCCTTGCCCAGCTGAATCCATGTCACGCCGGGATTCTTCGAAGCAAAGTTATGGCGCAATTTCCCGCCGAGTTCATCGCATTGGGCTTTCGCGTCTTCACTTGCCGCCTTGATGGCCTTGGTTCTGGAAATCGAAAGCGCCCTGGGGGTGCCATTCAAAACGATCGGGATAAATCCCATCTTCTCAGTCGCGACCCCTCTTACGTCGAGGCGCACTTTTTTGTCTTTCGCGAGCGCACTTGGGGAAAACGCGAACGCGGCCAGAACGATCGAACTCAGAATAAAATTTTTCATACGCTCCTCCGTGGAAAAAACTCTCTCGGGAAGGAGGTTTTGCAATCATGGTGCCGTACCGACACCACTGCCTAAGTAGCTGATTCTTCGCGACTCCGAGTAAACGAAGGCGAAACTCGGTGACTAAAGTTTAGACAGGTGAAAACCACGCGCAAAATCTTACCCGGCCCGTCACTACTCGTCTTTACTCGTCTTTCAATGAAGATATCCAGCGCTTGTAATTCATTCGAGCAAAATCGAGATATCGCGGTTCATCGAGATCCACTTCAAACACGCGGGCCAGATATATGAAAAACCGATATTGATTCAGGAGGTACTTCCGTTGCGCCGCGGGCCCCTGTGAGCTCATTTCTGTGAGCTTCTCTTCGAGGTCGAGCATCTTGGAGTAAAAACACCAATGATATTTTTCCGGATTGGAACGGACATGCTCCGGAAGCGTGGTGAGCAACTCCTCGACTGAACGCGCAAGCATGGTCTCAACACGATAGTCGAAGTCACATTTGTTCAAGTAAGTTCGATCCGGCACTCCCTCTTTCGCGAAAAGAGCCCGGACAGATTCGATTTCAGGGCTGTCTGGATGAAGAATCCGCGCGCGATAAGAAAGATCGGCTAGCTGCGGTTCGGCATCCGCTTCCTCGGACTCGGATATTTGAACACTGCTGCAGGATGTACAAAAGACCAGACACAGCGAAAGCACGGATATCAGAATACGCGGTGAAGTCAGTATGGGTCGCACCAGCCAAGTATAGCATTGAAGATGCCTCTAAGCCGAATGCGGAATCGATTCCGCTTCGAGGCTCAGCGTCCTGAACTCGGAGGCAATGCGCTGCAGATGCTCGTCGGCCACCCGAACGTGGCCTCGAAGAACCGGATCGTGCAAATCCAAGTGACGGCCTGAACGGCGCAGCTCCACATGCACCCTCTGAGCGCCCTTTTCCTGCAGCACGATCGTGCAGCGAACAAGTGAGGCCGGCAAACGAACGGTAAAATAGTGACTGGATTCCTCGCGCGGGTACCCTGCGCGCACGACGATCGACCGGCCCACTGGGCGCTCATCAGAGAGCGCCGAAACTTCGTCTGGGGAAATGGTGGTACTGACAATCAATGCGAACCCGGAATCGTGAAGCTTTCCGATCAATTCGTTTTTCACGCGATCCAACGGAACACGAACGTCCATCTCAACTTTCCAGTCGGGGATCATTATGAAAGCAAAAGATTCAAGCTTCGTACCGCGAAAGATCGTCGGTCGACGAAATCGATCAGATCCGTCAGGACGGGAAGAGCAGCTTCTCCGCCTCATCAGGAGACAGCTGGCCTTCGGCAACGGCCCGCAGAATCGTCATGCGCGCTTCACGAACATCCAGCTCATCAGACAAAAATTCGCCTTGCTGTGCAGCAAGTGGCTGAATGGGCCTTTGCGTATGAAGCTGTTCCTGCTCCGCTTGAGCCTGCTCTGAAAGAATCGAAAGAAGGTTCTCACGAAACCCGGGCGGAAGCTCCTTTTCGAATTCAGCGAGATCCTTCGTGACGTCGAAACCCGCCATCATGTTATGCATCAGCGATTGAAGCCGGGTCACCTGTGAGGGCGGCAGCTGCGAAACGAGCTGCGAAAGCTTCATCAGGACTTTAGGATCCATCTTGCTCGGATCAAAGGGCGGAAGCCCGAATGGAGAAATCATGGGCGGGACTATGAAACAAAGAAGCCGCGCTGTCCAGAGCGGCTTCTCACGAGAATCCGAAACAAAGCACCTAAAACAACCCAGACCAACAGGGCCGCGGCACCATCCGAGCCCTGAGACGCTGTCCCACTCCGCCGCACAGTGCCGCATGACATACCCAATGAAAAATCGACTTCATCGTAACCAAGCTCACGATAAGGAATGCTCATACGCGTCAATTTAGGTGAGGCAGCAGCAATGGACGAGCTTGTCAGCGTGACTCTCCATTTCATAAAACGATATTTTTTCCCACTCAGACTGGCGAGATCAGACGTGAACGCACTGAATTCGGTGCCATCTTTCGAACCCGCGCATTCAATCAAAATACTGCCACCTCCAGAAACGTCGGAATCAAGCACCGCCGCACCCTCAAAACCGGCGTTCAGCGTTCCAAGATCAATACTCCGACTTTGGAATAGGTACGTTTGATTCGGCGCGGTCATATCTGAGTCGTAACTTCCGTCGGCCCACGCGGGAGGAGTACTCGGAATATCCGCCCGTCTGAACCCGGGCAATCCTGCCGCCGCAGCTGTCGCGCAAGTGCCGCCACTTCCTCCGCTGGCATCCGGATCTCCTGCAGTGACGATCGCTGAAAGGCTTTGCAGCCAAATGGCCCCACCGCTTCCACCGGCACCGCTACCACCGCAGGTGGGGTCAGCGCCGCCGCCATTTCCGCCGTCCCCTCCTCGCGCGGAAACCGCACCCAGCGTGATGGTGCCCGCGGCGGAGACTCTGATCGCGCCACCGCCCGCGCCGCCGCCGCCGCCGCTCGCATAATCAAGAGCACTGGCGCGGTAAGCGCCGCCGCCGCCGCCGCCGCTCGTCGCGATAAAGCCGATCAAATCAAAATCGTCGATGCCTCCGTGGGGCAGTCCGCGGCTCCCGTTGCCCGCATTCACGGCAACGTCACCCGTCCCGCCAGTTGCACCCGCTGCATCAGCGCCCGAATGTTCCTTCCCACCCTCCCCATCCAGGAGCCCGGCAATCGCATTGGCGCCGGTACCCCCTGACGCCAAGGAAGCCGTAGCCTGTCCGCCCACTCCCCCAGCCGTCGCCACCGTGGAACCGGCACCGCCATTTCCACCATCCAGAGAAACTGCTGGCGTGATCGTCACCTCACCTAACGACCGGATGACCAGAGGGTTGGAGCCAACAACTGTCACAGCACCGCCGGTGATTCGCAGGGATTCGAATTGATAAACCGGATGGAGATCCGTGTCGAAGCTGTAACCGCCACTGGTATCGACCACACCATCTGAACCGTCACCGAGAGGAATTGGGCGATTCGGATCCCCCCCCGCGAACGCCGGGGCTTGCAGCAAGCCGGCCGTGAGATTCCAGTAGCCCGTGGAATTCGCGAGATCCGCGGATTCCAGGGTGGAAAAATCCTCGACCCATTCAGCAGCATTTCCGTTTATTGCGAGCACCAAAGATGAAACTGCGGTGAGCCATCGCAAACCGCGAACCCATTCAGAATTCATAGCCCACTCCCAGCTCTCCCCCGAAGTACCGGTCACCCGACAGAGCCCGCGCCGATATCCCGGCTTCAATAAAACAGGATTCAAGTCCGCTGACTGGAAGACTGCGGCTGAAACTCACACCGCTTTCAATCCCTTTTCGACCGATCGCGAGACCTGAAAGCCACACGCGCCACGAAAATTTTTCCGGCCGAAGTTCAAACCTGAGTCCTCCCGAAAATTTTGAAGCCGCCAGAAGCTCAAGATCCTCCCAACTCAGGAAGGAAGAGGTCGTAAAGTACGGCCCAGCCGAGATCCAGCCGAATCCGGAAGGAATTCCCGCAACGGCCCAGGCCTGCCAGATCGGCAATGCCGGTGTACCCAGCACCAAAGGGGTGCTCGGCTTCGCGACCGAAGGCAGAAACGACAGGCCGGCAGTCCAACTCTCGCGCGCAAGGCGCGTCGCACTCGCTTCAATCTGAAAACGAAGAGGAATCCATCCGGATCCGCTGCCGCGAACGGGAAGCGTGTCGCTGGACAATTCGCGCGTCTGCCAGACGGAATGAACAGAAACCCGGCTGGCCCAACTCCATGGCATCGGAGGAGACTCGGGCGAGGCCACCACCACGGGCGCGGAACCAGGCGCCTTCGGAGTCGGAACTTTCGGCACCTCAGGAACCGGGCGCGACACCATCGGCGGCACTGCAGGCGCAAGCGCGGATTCCTGAACGATCTCGTCGAAAGATACGGGATGAATTTCTATGCGCTCGGCACCACTGAATTCACCGACCCTGCCCGCGTGATCAATCGCCGCCACCCGGAAATAATAGATCTCAGTTCGGCTGGGAGCCCTCGTTCGGAAATCATATGCGGGCTCCGAGCTATTCTGCTCGAGCGCAAGCTCTCGAAACGCGGAATCCTTTGAAAGCTGTATGCGATAAGAGCCGGCGTCGGCCATCGCCTCCCAGGCAAAATGAACCGTGACTTGCGTACCTCCTTCAGTGGCGTGCGCCGCTCGGACAAAAAATGCCGCCAGGCGGCTCATGAAAGCTGAACCGATCCGAGCCTGAGGCACTATTTCGATGGATGGTTTTTTCAACCGGGGCGGGGGTAAACGCTTTCCTGGCCCGCCGTCATCTGAAATGCGCAGCTCGCCATTGCCTCCATCATCGAGCACACCGGATTTGCCGGCGCCAAGAAGTTGAGGCCAGGCGGAACCCGCCTGCACAGTGATAGCGCCGCTCTGAACAATCACCTCCACGCCATGAGCCCTGCGCACCACACGATAGACGGCATCGGCATGCGCACCTCGGAACACGATCGGCGCGGTATCCGGGATTCCGGCTGCAGGAATTTCTCCCATTCGGATTTCAAGCGGCGCGGTCCCGGATTTTCGTCGCAACAATGAACCGCGGACGACCCTGGCGCGAATGACAGGTTTGCTTTCCTGCTCGGCTCCGGAAAAACCGACTGGTACCGGAGCATCCTCAAAGACAACCATGCTCTCGGCTTCGATCACCACCTCGGATTGATCGTTGAAGACGACCACGACCTCGGAATCGGCGAGAGTCACCACCGAATCCTGGGCATAGAAGACATGACCCTCGGGCGAACCCGCCCACACGAGCGTGCCCGCGGACTTTTGACGGACATCATTCCTGCTTGCGCGTACGATAGCGAGCGGCGGGCCAATGGGCGCAGCCGTCCTCCCCACCTCGCCCTCCAGGCCGTGGAACAGACCGATCAGCTCGAGCACCAGGAGTACGCTGCAGACGAACGCCGGGAGCCAGAGTTTGCGAAAGTTCCCGTCAGAGTCAGCGGTTGCCGCGCTCACGGGTTGTGCCATACTGGTCAGACGAGATCCTCTACTCACTATTATGGCGATCCCCTGGCGAATATCAATTCGGACTAAGATCCTGGCGGTGCTGAGCGTCCTGCTCATGAGCGCGGTCGGGCTTTACCTTGCACTCGCCTCCCGCGTGTTTTACGAGGACAAGACCCTTCTGATCTATGAACTGAATCAAAACGGCGTCAGAAGCCTCGGAAGTGACGTGGAAACGCAGCTCAAGCGCGCTTTCGACAAACTGCATATCCTTGCCGCTCTCTCGTCGGGAGACGCCGCTAAAATCAGCAGACAATCCATTGACGTACTTGCTTTGGAAAAAAGCGGTTTTGTCAGTCTTGGCCTGCTGGCACTGGATTCGCGCAATGCCAACAAGTCCTTGAAACCTGCCGTTGAACTTTTGGCCAGCTGGCCCAAATTCATGGAACCGTACTCGGCTTATGTAAAAGACCCCGATTACCTGAAGCGTTTGCGCGAGCGTGTTCCGCTGCCGTTCCCTGAAATTTTCAAACAAGGAGCATGGGTCCGCAACTCCACACTTCCGGAAGCCGACTCCCCGCCCTTGATGACGCTGGCGATACCCTTCTCGGGCACGGCGGAAAACGGGACCGTTCTTTATGCTGATCTTCCGCTATCGGCACTCCTTGAGATATTTTCAAGAAACGGCATCGCACAAACCTACCTGACCGACAGTGAAGGGTATGCCCTCGCGCACTCCGACCCCGTTTCCATCACTAATGCAAAGCATCTTCGCGCAGATCCACTGATCCAAGCGGCGCTCAATTCCAAAGTCCGCTCGGAAATGCGGCGCTTTCAGGAAGGAAACGTGACCTTCCTCGGCTCATTCTTCAACGTCGGCATTGGCGGCCTGGTGGTCGCATCGAAAACGGCATCGGATGAGGCCTTCACGGCCGCTCGCCTGCTCATGCACAAGTCCGTTCTGTATGCGGCGCTGGTCGTGACAGCGGTTTTCCTGGTGGCACTTTTCTTTTCGCACTCACTCACGGTGCCCATCGAGCGCCTTGTCGAAGCGACTCGTCGAATCGCGCAAGGTCAGTTCGATCATTCGGTAGCCGTGTCGACCCGAGATGAACTCGCGGTCCTCGCCAATTCTTTCAACCTGATGACCCGCGATCTCAAGACCTCACATGAGAAGCTCGAGGAATACAGTCGTGATCTTGAGAAAAAAGTGGCAGAACGCACGGAAGCGCTTGAAATGCAGAATGTGGCGATAAAAGAGGCGCAGGAAGCCCTTGTTCGCACGACGCGCCTGGCGAGTGTCGGGGAAATCGCGGGACGCGCCGCACATGAAGTCCTGAATCCGCTTACAAACATCACAACCCGCGCCGAAAAGCTCAAACTTCAAAATCTTGAAAGCGGTAAACAGGATCTTCAACTTCTGCAGGAGATCGCGACGGCCTGGGCACGCGAATACCGCGAAAATGGGCAGGCGGGTCTTCTCCAATCCCTCAACGCTCCCAGTTCCGCTCACCCGGGAAAAACGCTCCTCGAGGAGGATCTTGAAAATATCCAGGCAATCGCCGCTGATTCAACGAACAGATTGAACGGGCTGCAAGGCGATCTCGATTTTGTGCTGAATGAATCAGGCCGCATCAGCAGGATCGTCAATGGCATGCGCCAGCTCACACGGGTATCAGGGAACAGAAAACAACTTGAAGCTCACGCCTTGCTCCGTGAGTCACTCGCCACGATGCAGGACATAGTGACAAAGCATTCCATCGCCACTGAGCTGAACCTTGCCGCGGGAAATCCGCTGATCTCCGCTGAGCACGATGAATTGATTCAGGTCCTCAGTAACCTGATCCGCAACTCCATGCAAGCCATCCAGGAAGCGCGCGCTGGCGGAAAACCGGTGGGAGATCCCGCACGAATCTGGATGGAAACATCCGTAATCGGCGATTCCTTGGAACGCCGGCTCCAGATCCGCTTCTGCGACAATGGTCCCGGTATTACGGCCGAAAACGCGGAAAGAATTTTTGAACCCTCTTTCACGACAAAGAGCCTTCAGGAGGGAACCGGTCTCGGCCTGTCGATCTGCCGCCGCTTCCTCCGCGCATACGAGGGCGATATCATTCTTGAGTCGAGCGAACCCGGCACCCGCACTGTGTTTCTGATCGAGTTCCCGGTCGCAGAGCCGGCAGAACGGGAGGCGGGCCATGTCTAGAGCGACCAGCAACCGCATTCTCGTCGTGGACGATGAACCGAGTATCGTGCAAGCCTACGCGGACTTTCTGGTCCCCTCCCCTGCGAATGCCCCAAAAAAATCTTCTAGAGTTGCACAAGCGCCTTCGGCGTCAGCAGGCAGTCCGGAATTTGAAATCCTCACGGCATCCAGTGGAGAACAGGCTCTTGCTGTGTTCAAGCAGGAGCTCGCGGCCGGTCGAAGAATCGCAGGCGGCTTCTTTGATGTTAAAATGCCTGGTGCACTCGATGGACTGCAGGCGATCCAGGAAATCTGGAAGACCGACGCACAAATGCACTGTACCGTTGTCACCGCCTACCATGATCGAAGCGTGAACGACATCGATCAGCTCTTTGGACCCGCTTTCAAAGACCAGTGGGACTACCTGAACAAACCCTTCACCCAGGCCGAAATCGTTCAGAAAGCGCGTCAGATGCTCGCGGCCTGGAACCGCATGCGCTCGCTGGAGTACGCAATGGAGCAGCTCAAGGCGGCACAGGAGCAGCTGGTGCGATCGGAGAGGATGGCGGCTGTCGGGCAGGTCGCGCGCGGAATCGGACACGAATTCGGAAACCTGCTGCAGGCGATCATGGGAAAAGCCGACCTGGCGCTCGCGGACTCCGATCCCGGCAAGGTGCGCGAGCGGCTCAACCTGATTATCTCAGCGGCGGATCGCGCATCACTGATCGTCAGAAACCTCCAGTCCTTCTCACGAACCGACAGTGCGGCCCCGAAGCCGGTGCAGCTGTCGACGATCCTGAAGGACACGCTC
Organism: Bdellovibrionales bacterium GWB1_55_8; assembly: GCA_001769835.1. GTDB lineage: Bacteria > Bdellovibrionota > UBA1018 > UBA1018 > UBA1018 > GWB1-55-8. The sequence goes on along the minus strand of MEPR01000057.1, from coordinate 56,013 downwards.
CTGCTCGTGAATCATGAGCTGAAGAAAAGATCGATCGACGTGGTCGATGCAACCTCGACAGAAACCCTTGTCCTCGGCAATGCCGGCGAGCTCGAGCAGGTTGTCATGAATCTGGTCATCAATGCCATGCATGCCATGCCTTCCGGGGGTCGGCTGGAAATCGGCTGCGGCCCCAACGGAGACTCCGTGCACGCCTGGGTTGCGGATACGGGAACTGGCATCGCACCCGAAGTGCTGCCCAGAATCTTCGATTTCGCGTACACCACCAAGGGCGATCACGGCAGCGGACTGGGGCTCTCGATTTCCAGGCAGCTTCTGGAAAAACACGGAGGAAAGATCCTGGTGGAAACTCAGGCCGGGAAAGGGACTAAATTCATTCTCATGTTTCCGGGAGACAAGCGATGACCTCCATGAAAAAAAAGTCCGCATCGGAGCTCAGATTTCTTGTTGTCGATGACGACGCGATCGTTCGCGCGACGGTCGCTGAATACCTGACCTCTTTCGGGTACGCGCGTGTCGCGGTCGCCGTTGACGGACACGACGCTCTTTCAATCATGAAAAAGGAGAAGTTTGACTTCATCATATCCGATTGGGACATGCCGGGAGTAAACGGCATCGAACTCCTGCGCAATATCAAGTCAGAAGCCGAGACCAGGGACATCCCGTTCATCATGATCACGAGTCCGATCAGTCAGGAAAAACTCAAGATCGAACAGGCCGCCTCATCGCAGGTGGACGCGTATATCATCAAGCCATTCCGAGCCAACGTTCTCCGCGAAAAAATTCTTGATGTCCTTTCCAAGCAATCCACTGAACAGAAGACCGCCGCGCTCGTCGTGGACGACGACGGGGATGTGCGGAGCACGATTCTGGAAATCATGGTGAACATGGGCTACTCACCCGTGCTCGAAGCTGCGGACGGCGAAGAAGGATTCCGCATTTTGAAAGAGAATGCGGCCAGTATCGCGGTTGTCGTGAGTGACTGGGAAATGCCGAAACTTGAAGGGATCGAGTTGCTTCGCCAGATTCGTGCAACACCGGAAACAGCCGATGTCCCTTTCGTCATGGTGACGTCCCAGAGCTCCATAGACCGGATGAAACTTGCCTCTGCCATCGAAGCCGACGTGGACCAGTATCTCATCAAGCCCTTTTCCGCCCAGGACCTTCGCGAACGGATTTCAGCGGTACTTGAGCGCGCGCACCGGACTCAGGAAATTCAGCGGAAACTTCTCCTCGCGGTACGAGCGAGGAATGATGGCGACATGTTACTCGGAGAACGCCTGTATTCAGAGATACTTCACGTTGACGCCAAAAACGTGGACGCCTACCTGGGCCTCGCGGCCATCAAGATGACGAATAAGCCCAAAATCCCGTTTGATGAAGCGGTTCGTTATATCAGGGCCGCGATTCAGGCGGATGCGACCCGGGAAGACGCCCATCTTGAACTTGCGTTTCTGTATGAGCGAGTGATGTCACTGGCAAAAGCCATTACGGCGCTCACGGAAGCCGCGGAGAAGTTTCCCCTGAGTGCCCTGATTCAATTCCATCTTGGACGGCTCCTGATCAGGCATGGACGCCCGGAACAAGGGGGAGCCGCCTTGCGACGCGCCGTCGAACTCGACCCGAAACTCGCTGAAGCAAATGAACTTTTAATGGATATAAAAAGGAAATCGCGATGAAGCACTTACTGACCGGGCTCGTATTTGCGGCATTTGCGATCGCGTGCACGCAAAAAACGGAGGCATTTAAAATTGATCCGAAAGAAGCCTTCGGAATGATTCGCAACGATTTCGCGGTCCTGGTCGACGTACGGGAATCCAGCGAAATAGCGGAAGGAATGGCGGCAGGCGCGCAGTGGATGCCCTTTACGTCCAAAATAGAGGCGAATCACCCTGAATGGGAAAAATGGGCGCAATCGCTCCCGAAAGACAAGACCATCATCGTTTATTGCCGCTCCGGCAGGCGATCGGGTCTCGCTGCGGAGCGACTTGCCGCGAAGGGCTTTCGCGCCGCCAACATGGGCGGTTACACCGATTGGATCGGTGCCGGACTTCCCGCGAAAAAACCGGAATCCGCAGCCCCGTGAAATTCTGATCGCGCAGCGCATCAACGTTCGTTTTCTTCTCCACCGGTCGGTTCATCCCTGAGATAACCGATGTATGGCTGGCGCAAAAATTTCGCACGGACTCCCCTTCCTCTGTTCTCTCGTTGTGCTCGTCTCATGCGGGCTCACCTCCTCGGAAGCAAATGCGGCGCTGCCGCGCGATATGCAGGAACTCCTCAAGAGGCTGCCGGAGAAAAGACTGTCGCTTGAGCTGATTGTCGCGCGGGCAATCGATTCTTCTGACGCGTTCAAGTCCATTCAGGCTCGGTCCCTTTCGAAAGATGTCCCGCTGCTTCAGGCTCAGTCACCGTTTGACACCCGGCTTTCCGCGAACGTCAACGCCATCCGCGATCGGCGCGAAAGCCAATCGTTCGTGAGCCCCAGCAGGCAGGACACGAACGCCGCCTCGCTTGAGCTTGCGTCTTACTTTTCCAGCGGAACAGGCCTTGAGTTTCAACTCTCACATAACAAGAGCAATCTGGATTTCCCGTCCTTTCCAGCTCTTTCCAATTTCGAGACAAGAGGAACATTCTCGCTTTCGCAAAACCTCTGGAAAGACGCTTTCGGACAAGCCACTCGAGCCGGACGCAAGGCGGGAATGCTGTCTTCCGAAGCCAACGAGATGAGCATTCAGGACGCGGTCGAGGAGTTTGTTCTTGGGCTGACTCAGCTTTATTATGGAGCCTGGCTTGCGCAAGCCCAGCTGGAAGCGGCCCGGGCGTCAGTCACCTATCGATCCCGACTACTCGAGATCACACGACTGAAACTCCGCCGGGGAACGGCTGAAGAACCGGATCTTCTACAGGTCAAAAGCGCCCACTTGAATTCACAGATTCAACTCGCGCAAGCCTCGCAGGATCTTGGGGACCGCTGGCGCGACCTCGTGGTGTCACTGAAGCTACCCAGTGCATGGATGTCGGCTGATCCCGCGGAAATCCCCGTAGGTCTTGACATGCCGATGTCTGAACTGGTCAGGCTTTGCGGAAGTCCTGACAAACTGAACGCGCCGCCAACGGAGAATGCGGCAACCCGGCAGGCGGGGCTTGCCGCTGAAGCGGCAGCACTGAATTCCGAACGCTCCATCAGCGCAGCCAAACCGGATCTGAAATTCATCGCGAGTCTTTCCGCCAACGGTGTGGACGCTTCCTTCAATCCCACCTTTTCGGAAACATTTCAGCTGGAGAACCCTGCCTGGACGCTCGGACTGCAGTTCGTCCTTCCCTTTGATTCGTATGCAGAGAGGGCGGCTGCCTTGACGTCCGTCACCTCCAGGATTCAAGCGGAGTCCCAGGCGTCGCAGGCACGCGACAGCCTCCGCACCGGCTGGATCGCCGGCTGCATGGATCTGCACCGCGCGGAGAAATCTTACGAAGCACGCAGGGAGGCACATCAGGCACAACGCCGTCGCGCGACGCTCGAAGAGGAGCGCTTCAAAATCGGACGGGCGGGAATCCTTCAGGTCATTCAAGCCGCCGATGACGCAACCCTGGCCGAAGTGAACCTCGCCATTTCAGAAGTCGAGCGCCGTACCATCGCCTGGCGGCTAAGACGGCTCACGAATAAGGTGAAGGATTATCTCGAGGAAGTCCGCAAACAACCCGAAATTGAACTTACATCCGAGGGGCGCTCATGAACCGCCTGATTGCTTTTTTTGCCAAACAACGGCTCCTGGGTAACCTGTTCACCTTTTTCGTGATCCTCGTGGGTATCTATTCGGCGATCACGATCCGCCGCGAGATCTTCCCGAACGTCACTTTCGACATCATCACTATCACGACCCTTTTCCCGTCGGCCTCCCCCTCGGAAGTCGAGAAACTCATCACAAACCCTCTTGAACAGGACCTCCAGGAAGTGGACGGTATCAAGAAACTCACTTCCACTTCGGTCGAAAACCGGAGTGTGATCGTCATCCAGCTCGATCCTGACCAGACCTCTGAAGCCAAAGGCAAGAGCGACGTTCAGGACGTAGTGGACCGTTTCGAGTTGCCGACCGGAGCCGAGGACCCGATCGTGACCTCCCTGGAAAGCAAACAGAGCCCGATCATTGAGCTTTCATTGGCAGGCAAGGTCAGCGATGTCGAACTCAGGAATATCGCCAAGAGTTATGAACGCGAGTTGGAACTTGTTCCGGGAGTCGCACGAGTGGTGCCCCGCGCCCTTCGAGATCGGGAAATCTGGGTCGAGACTGATCCGAAAAAGCTTGCGCTGTATCGCCTTTCACTCGATGAGGTGGTGAGCGCACTGGGTCGCCAGAACGTCTCCATCCCTGCCGGAACGGTGAAGCCAGGTTCCGCCTCCCAGTTCGAGAAAATAGTCCGAACTCTCGGCGAGTTCGAGAGCGTGGAGGACGTTGAAAAAACCGTCATCCGCGCCAACGATTTCGGAGCAGCCATTCGGATCCGGGACGTCGCAAAAGTTTTTGAAGCGCTCGAGGAACCCACGGTTCTTACACGCACAAATGGCTTACCCTCCCTCACTCTCACAGTGCTGAAAAAGGAAAAAGCGGATGCGATCGAGCTGGTTGACGCTGTCCGCAAACGTGTTCAGGAACTCCAAAGTCAGGGTGATGCGCGCATCCAGACCGGCTTTCTGATGGATATGTCCATGTTCATCAGGCGCCGTATTTCCATTTTGACCGGCAATCTCGTCATCGGCCTGGTCCTCGTGCTGACCATTCTCGGACTGCTGCTTCCTTTCCGCACAGCAGCCATTGTTTCCGTAGGAATTCCCTTCTCGTTCCTGGGAGCCATGATCATCTTCAACTGGACGAATTCCAGCCTGAATCTCATTTCGCTCATCGGCCTGATCATCGTGACCGGCATGCTTGTCGACGACGCGATCGTCGTGACGGACAATTCCGTTCGCCTGATGGAAGAAGGGCACTCTCCGGAAGAAGCTGCGATAAAAGGTGCGCAGCAGATCTGGCCTGCGGTAACGGCGTCCGTTTTGACCACTGTTTTCGCCTTTCTCCCGATGCTCTTCATGTCGGGAATTTTCGGCAAATTCATCAAGGAAATCCCACTGGGCGTGATCGCCGCATTGATGATCAGCTTATTCGAAGCCTTTCTGATTCTGCCCCAGCATTTTGCGCATTTCATGAAGCCAACGCTCAAAGCCGCGCCGGGCGCTTCCAGACCAGGTCCATTGAAGCGCGCACTCGCCGCAACGACCGCGTTCTGGGAGAACAAGATGGTCCCGATGTACGCTCGGGCACTTAAGCACGTCCTGAGGTTCCGCTACGCTATCGCGATTGGAGCCATCGCGCTTTTTGCGGGGTCACTGGTTCTCGCGAGCAAAGGCATGAAGGTGGTCATGTTCCCACCTGAGGGAATCGAAATTTTCTTTGTTCGGATCGAGACCCCGACCGGGACCCCTCTCGAGCGGACCGCCGAACTCATCCGCCCGATCGAAAAGGCGATCGCCGGATTGCCGGATCACGAAGTGGACGATTACCTGGCATCCATAGGCCTGGTGCAGCAGGATCCGAATGATCCCGAAACGCGACGCGGTGGAGAATACGCCCAAATCGCGGTTTACCTGCCACCTGAGACGGATCGAGAAAGGACCGCAGCCCAGATCATCGAGCAACTCAGGAAAGAGATAGGCCTGCCGCCAGGCCTATCTTCCGTGAGATTCGATCGGGTCAGGTCCGGCCCTCCGGTAGGCAAGCCGGTCAGCGTGGGAATCCGTGGCGCTGAATACGAGGACATTCTCCCAGCAGCAAAGGCGATGCGGGAACTCGTGTCAAGCATTCCGGGAGTCAGCGATATCGCCGACTCCTACATACGCGGTAAAGAGGAACTTCAGATTCGCGTGAACGGGCCAGAAGCAGCGGCAGCAGGACTTTCCGCGGCCTCGATCGGCGCGACTCTACGTGGCGCCTTCGATGGCATCGTGGCGACTTCGATTCAGGAACTCGAGGACGAAGTCGACATCCGTGTGCGATATCCTCAATCGGCGCGAGCTCAGGAATCCACCATCGAACAGGTCCTGATACCAAATCCGATAGGCGCATTGATTCCGCTCTCGTCCGTGGCCAAAGTCACGCGCGGGCAAGGCCTCGCGTCTTACAATCATGAAAGCAACCGGAGAGAAGTGCGAGTCACGGGAGACATCAACACGGACATAACGAGCGCAACGGCTGTTGCCCGCGTAATTCAGAACCAGCTTCGGGATTTCCAGAAACGCTTTCCGAATGTCACCATTGATTTCGGCGGCGAAGAAGAAGACACGCAGGAAAGTTTTCAATCATTGGGCCGAGCTTTCATTATTGCCTTGATCGGCATCTTCATGATCTTGGTGGCCATCTTCCGGCAAGTTCTGCAACCCGTCCTGGTTGTCCTGACCATCCCTCTTGGGGTGATGTCGGTGATCTGGACCTTCTTTCTCCATGGCCTGCCACTCAGCTTCATGGGGATGCTGGGGATTATCGCGCTCGCCGGTGTGATCGTGAATAACGCGATCGTTTTCGTGGACTTCGTAAACCAGCAGAGAGCCGAAGGAGCTGATCGCTTTCAAAGCATTCTCGCCGCCGGCAAAATGCGAATTCGTCCGATTTTCCTGACGACGGTCACCACGGTTTCCGGATTGCTACCCACGGCATACGGACTGGGAGGCCTGGACAAGTTCGTCGTCCCGATCGCGCTCGCACTCGGCTGGGGCATGCTCTTCGGATCGATTCTTACTTCGATCATTTTCCCTGCGGCCATCGCAATTCTGGACGACCTTCACGAGTTCCTGAGTCGCCTGAGAAAACGGACGATCAACTGAACTCAGACGCCGATCACACCGCCATAACACCGTAACCCGGTGCATTCCGGCTTTCCACCGCGGTCGTCATCGCCGTTTGGATCAGTGTCATCCCGAGGAAGCTCTGGAGAAGCCTCGTCTTCACCGGATAGCAGACAGTATCGCACACTCACCTGCGATCGCGCACTTCCCGGTGATGAGAGATTCACGAGACTATTTTCCTGATGGTAGCTGAACGAAGTTTCACGTCCATCAACGAAAACTTCGAGGGTATCGTCATCTATCCCGGTTCGGCTCAGCTTAAAATCATGAATCAACGTCAGCTTGATGGTCACGAGGCTGCCGATCTCGGCCAGACCTTCATTGTAATGGCTTCCAGCAATATCCAGAGAAGCACCGCCGGCCATGCGAATCAGCTCGAGCAAACCATACGCGAGCTCATTCTCCCCATAACGTGGCATTGTCTTGGCATTATTGTAGACGACCCCGCCCACAAGGAATGGACGTTCCTCCTGATAAGCCCGGAGTTTTTCGTAAACGGACGAGACCGAAATTCCAGCGCAGTCGCGAGCTCTTGCCGGTGCTTCCAGTTTATCCGGATCATAAACAGGCTTGATGCCTGCGGGATAATCCGCACAAATGTCATTTTCATCGGCCACGAACACAACAGCGAGCGCCGCATCCTTCCGGAAAAATCCGTGCGCACGATTCTCAGCAATGCGATCAGCGTCAAACGCGCGTGAAAGCGAGTACAAGCCTTCCTCGCCGCCATCTGAATACCAATCCGACACAGGGTAGAGCATGCTCGTGCGAAGCTGCTTCTTGATCTCATACAAACTCATGGTCTGCGAATCAAGAACGAGCGGCTTTCCCTTGTTCGCAAAAAGACGTCCACTGTGTTTCGACTTGCTGCCGTGCGCGAGCATGACACCGATTCGGTAATCCACATCCGGCGGGAGCTCCGAAACAAATGCATCCAGACCCTCTGCCACTCTCCCTCGCTCTTCCTGCAGCGAGCCCGAAGTGTCCAAAACAAAAAGCAGATCGACGGATTTCGAGACAACAGCTTCAGGCTGAACGAACTCCTCTTCAAAACAGGCGGGTGCGACTGGTTCGAGCTCGGCAGTCGTAGGAAGTGACACGCCCCCATTCAATATCTGGTCGACTGCAGCCTGCTCGGACGGCGAAAGCTCACATCCCACCGTAGCGGACAACAAAAGAGCTAAAATCCCGAATCGTTTCAACGCTGCACTGATGGTTATTGCAAAGCATCCTGCTTTCATAAGCGCACCTTTTTCCAATATGCGAAAGTTAACTTTCATGCACATTGTTTATAAATATACTCTTTTGGGCGCAATAAGCAAGTATCGGAAATCTGAGTTATTTCAAGGCTTTAAAGCAGCTTAATTACGAGGCAGCTTCGGATCCATCCTCACTCGCCCATCTGCCGCCGAAACCGCGCACGTCGGCGCGCCTGGCGAACCCGGGACAAAAACACCGGACCAAAGAAAAGAACATAGTTCGAATAAATCGCGAGCAGAAAAGCCCGATCCAACCAGCCTCCCTGCATCACCTGAATCACCACGAAAAAAGCGGTCAGCCATGCGAGCCACTTCATCTTCACAGGCAACAACAAAAACAGCCGGACCTCAAACTCGGGAAAAAGAGTGGCCGCCGCAAGAAACAACGTTGACTCAAAACCAGCGATATTCGTGATCGGGTAACCTGTCACAAGCGAAAACACGACCATCAACAGGACCGACACGAGAACATACAGCGTCGTCTTGAATGCTCCCCACTGATCCTCAATCGTGTTCAGAATGAAATAGAGAAACCAAAGAACAAAAATAACCCAGATGGGGCTCAGCGATAAAGGCAAAGACAGGAACGTGAGCAGTCTCCAAAACTCCCCCTCCATCAGAACCCGGTCAGGTAAAAGCGCGAGGCGCTCTATCCATCGCGCGTCCATCGTCACAAAAAGATATCCCGCAGCCTGCATCGTCACAAAGAGGACGGCAATATTGGGAATTGCGAGCCAACGCAAACGCCGCTCAAGAAAATTCAGCCAATCCGGTGTTCGAGATTCCAAATCGAGATCCTCCGCAAGTTCAAAACGAACTTACCCCTGCTCAGCGCCGGTAACAAGTCACGAGTCAAACGCACATGCGCGGCGCTCCACCCAGAAAAAAGAGCGCCACTCATATGAGAGCACCCGCTGCGCCAAGACTCAGTCCATGCACCGCCATGCACCGCAAATATCTGCGTAGTCATGGCACCTCGGTTGCAGTCTGTCGCCTCATCCAAACAACCGAACCCCCAACTCTTGAAAAAGGAGAAGGTATGAAATTGAAATACACGCCCCTACTGATGGGTGCTCTCACTTTAGCCCTCAGTACTTCGGCACCCGTTTTCGCTCAGGGCCAACAGGACGATAACGGTCAAAATGGGCAGCAACCTGGCCAAACCCCGACCACGCAAGTGCCTGTAGTAGTACAGCAGGCAGGCCAGAAAGCTGGACAAAAGGCTGGGCAAAAAGCCGGACAGCAGGCTGCTCAGAAGGCCGCGCAGAAGGCCGGACAGCAGGCTGCTCAGAAGGCTGCGCAGAAAGCCGGTCAGCAGGCTGCTCAGAAGGCCGCGCAGAAAGCCGGTCAGCAGGCTGCTCAGAAGGCCGCGCAGAAAGCCGGTCAGCAGGCTGCTCAGAAGGCTGCGCAGAAAGCCGGTCAGCAGGCTGCTCAGAAGGCTGCGCAGAAAGCCGGTCAGCAGGCTGCTCAGAAGGCCGCACAGAAAGCCGCTCAGAAATCGACCAGCTGAGCAGCTTCTGATTGACGTTCGTAGAAATGAAATGGATGGCGGGAGGTCTGACCAGAGGGTCGCCTCCCGTTTGCTTTATAGAAATACCGAGAAATTCAGCGGAACCAGACTGACGACAGTACCCGATCCACTCACCTTTTGAATCGCCACCCCCGGCACATACGAAAATGAGGAACTCAGCGCGAAACGTTTCCCAAAACCTATTTCGAAAGCGAAATCGGTACTCGTCGTTGCCTCATCCAGAATGCTGATACCTGCAAGCAGTCGCAGATAGAACGCGTCATTCAGATTTTCCGGCAGGTTTTGCGCGAACTCGCTTAACGCACCCTTCAATGTATGATTTAAAGTCGGTCCTACCAGCAGCTGATAAGCGGTGCTGCTGGAGAGCCTCAGCGCAGGAACATCTGGCGCATGCGCAAAGTGAACCTTTGCCGTGAGCTGAGCACCTTTCCGCCAGGACCAGGAATAGCCCGCCGCAAGCGAAGCATAGGTGTTGTCGTCAGCAAAACTCACGACAGCCCCATTACTCCCATTGAATAACGAACGCCGATACTGTCCGCCGATGATTTCGGAACTCTGATCAGCTCGTGATCTCTGCGGCAACAGGACGACCATCAGGACGAGCAGCGCGTACGCAAATAAAACTGGAGAGCGCGTCATAATCCCTCCATCCTTTCGTAAGCATTCTTGTTGAAAAGAAAAAAGCGGCGAACAGCTTTCATACGCTATCCGCCGCCTTTAGATTTTGAGGTTTACGTTTATCGTCCGAGACCCGAACGCAGTTTACGCATCCCCTTCTGCACGGTTGAAGCGATGCTTTTTCCCGTGGACTTTCTTCCTATGGAAGAGGTGCTCGTGGATTTTTTCAAACCCGCTCGAGATCTTGGGGACGAGATGTTTCTTACAACATCCCGGCTCATGAGATCCCCACTTTTCCTGGTACTCGATTTGGCCGAGGTCTTCCTCGCGCCCCCCCGAAGGTTTTTCTGGGTACTCCGTTTTTGAACTGGCATAGGCGAAGTCTCCTTTTCAAGCCAGGCTACTTTGCAAACAGCGGGCCCACTTTCGCCTTGCAATTCTGATTCGAAAACTCCCGTCAGTTGAAACGACCGATTTGAACGATATCGGAGGGGTCCACTCCCTCGGCAGCCATTACCGACACTCTTTGAGCGACCTTCTGGGCGATATCCCTTAGCACACGCGCAGGTTCGGAACTCGGTTCTTTGAGGACGATCGGTGTCCCTTCGTCTCCGCCTTCGCGAACTTGCGGCAAAATCGGAACCTGCCCAAGGAGCTCCGTCTTATACTTCAACGCCAAGTGTCTACCCCCTTCGGATCCGAAAGGATGATGAAGCTTCTCGCAACCGTCGCAACGGAAATAGCTCATGTTTTCCACGATCCCGATCACTGGAACACGAACTTTCTCGAACATATTGAACGCCTTGCGGACATCCTGCATCGACACTTCCTGAGGGGTCGTCACCAGCACCGCCCCGGTTACCGGAACCAACTGAGCGAGCGAAAGCTGAATATCGCCTGTTCCAGGCGGCATATCCACGATCAGATAATCCAGCTCTCCCCAGCTAACCTGATGGCAAAACTGATTAACGACACTGTGAAGCATCGGCCCACGCCAGACCAGAGGCTGATCGCCTTGAATCATAAACCCCATGGACATCACTTTTACGCCGTGCACGGTGGGAGGAATCAGCACTTCGCCCTTCGTGGGATGGTTCGCAAGTTTTGGACTTTCCGTCACTCCCATCATGGTCGGGACATTAGGTCCGTAGACATCTGCATCCATCAACCCTACTTTTGCGCCCTCGAGCGCGAGCGCGGTGGCAAGATTCACGGCGACCGTGCTTTTTCCAACTCCACCCTTGCCACTGGAGACGGCAATAATGTGCGACACTCCCTCAATTTTCGTAACCCCTGCCGCAGCCCCGCGCGAACGGACCTCAGCATCCATTTTCACCTGAACCGAGCGAACCCCCTCGACGGCCAGAACAGCGCCACGAACATCGCTCTCGATCTTAGCCTTCAGCGGGCAGGCGGGGGTCGTGAGCACAACACGGAGACTCACAGAACCGTCATCCGAGACCTTGAGATCACGAATCATATTCAGGCTGACGAGATCTTTCCTCAGGTCAGGATCCTGAACTTTCCTAAGAGCATTGAGTACCTGTTCTTCAGTCACCAGTTGCGCATGAGCCATTCGCTTACCTCCGGGGTATCCACCTGACGTATCAGAGCCGGGGCCCGTCATCAATTCCAAAGGCCTTATTTTCGTGTTAGAAGTGCCAGTATCTATGACAGAAGAAATCAGAAACCATGCGGCCATTTCCAAACAGATCCGTGGAATACTAGAGAACCTCGGTGAAGACACCAACCGGGAAGGACTCCGGGATACCCCAGAGCGCTATGCCACCGCGATGAAATTTCTGACGTCCGGCTATACCAAGAACATCGATTCGATAGTCAACGGAGCCATCTTCGATGAAGGCGTAAGCGACATCGTGATCGTCCGGGACATCGAGCTCTTCTCGCTTTGCGAGCATCATCTTCTGCCTTTTTATGGCAAAGCCCACGTCGCTTACATTCCGAACGGGAAAATTATCGGCCTTTCGAAAATTCCGCGGATCATTGACGCGTTCGCCCGGAGACTGCAGGTCCAGGAGCGGCTTACGTCACAGATCGCGGAAGAACTGAAACGCGTTCTCCAGCCCGAAGGTGTCGCGGTCGTAATCGAAGCGTTTCACCTTTGCATGATGATGCGCGGCGTGGAAAAGCAGCAAAGCTACACGATCACCAGCTCGGTTCATGGCTCCTTTCGCGATGACCCGGCCACCCGTCAGGAATTCATGCAGCTCCTGGGCGGCCTCGGCGGCTCGGTGCGCCGCTAGTACTACGCAGCATCAGCCTGATGTTTCACCAGACGTGAATCTCGAGGCAGCCTGATACGGAAGACAGTTCCGGTTTCAGGATGGCTCGTCACCGCTACTCTACCCCCGTGAGCCGCAACAAGGCCACGTACAATCGTCAAACCGAGCCCCCAGCCTTTTCCAGCACCGGCGTCCACTTTCGCGGATCTCTTATAAGGATCGAAGAGGCTTTTGAGTTCGGTCGCGCTCAGAGTTGAACCCTCGTTGTGAACGGAGACACAGACCCGACCCTGTACATCACCGATAGTGACCGTAACGGGTTTGTCGGCGGCGCCGTACTTGATTGCATTGGAAATCAGGTTTTCAAAAATTCGGCGCAGCCCATCTGCGCTCCAGTAGCCGGAACATGCCGCATAATTCACCTGCTTAAAACGGTTGCCATATACTAAAGTCATTTCCTGCAGAAGCTCTGATACAAATGTGTTCAGCTGGATTTGCTCATACCGCAATTTCAGTTCCTGCCCGGCCTGAATGCGGCTTACATCAAGAAGATCCTTGATCATTGAGTCAGCAGAGGTCAGATTCTGGATAATCTTGCCCGGAAGTGTTTTCTGAAAATCCTTCCGCTCCGGATAGTGCCGCAGCAACTCGGCGCCCGTTAATGCGGCGGTTAAAGGCGTCCTGAGGTCGTGTGACAGCATGGAAACATATTTCTCCCGGATCTCCCTTTCGAGCTGAAGGCGAATCACGTCCTCGCGCGAACGATCCCGTTCTTTTTCGGCATTCTTCCACGCTGTGATGTCTTCAGAGATACCCAAGAGGTACTTCGGCTTTCCTTTTTTGTCATAGATCGGAACTTTTTTGGTGTGCAAGAGCCGACTACTGCCATTCCTGGTCTGAACCGTCTCTTCTGGAATATCATGAACTTTACCTATCGCCAGTACCTCCCGGTCCTTTGCAGTAAAAAACTCCGCTTCTTTCATTGGAAAGAAATCGAAATCATTTCTCCCAACCAATTCTCTCCTGGAGAATCCCAGTAGTTTTTCGCCGGCCCGATTAAAGACAACGAACCGCAGGGTTTGAGCGTCCTTCACGAAAATCATGTCGGGTATGTTGTCGAACAGTCCCTGAAGAAACGTCTCATTCTCGCTTTGCTCAAGAACAATCGCCGAAGCGATCACGACCATGTCCTCGATGGCCCCGATGGTCGCGTCCGGAACACCTAATTGAACAACTCTCCTGCGCACGTTTGTCACCACAACAGCCGACAATGCGGCTGACAAGGCTCCGAGAGAGATGTAAATTCGCCTGTCTTTGACACGAGTGGCGAGAATCGCGCCAGAAACCGCGCCCGAAACCACGCGGCCAAAAAGCGGAAGCGGACGCGTCCTGGCGGGAATGCCCGGCAACTTGTCAACCAACATCTCTCCGAGAGAAGCAAAGCGAGCCCATTTTGAGGTGTTCCCTGACGCCAGAATCGCGGGAGCCGAAAAACTCCTGATGCCGGCGAGCGCGCCAAGCCAGAGACACTTCTGAACCAGACCCATACGCTGCGTGGTGCAACTTCGAAACCTTTCAACGCGCGTGAAAACGTGCGGCAAGTCGATTTTCGAACCATGGTCGCCAGCTTGCGCCGTTGAGCGCCGATCGCGCTTCCACACCGGCGTTCGATGAACTCACCTCCAGCAAATCCTTGAGGCGCCCCATCACTTCCGGCGCGAACCCACACGGAGAGAACGCCCGAAAAGTCGAAAGATCATTCACGCAGTTAATCGCCATCCCGTGATACGTCACCCATTTACGTACCGCGACGCCGATCGAAGCCACTTTCTTCCCGCCGGCCCAGACTCCGGTGGCACCATGACGCGACTCACCCTGAATACCCCAGGACGAAAGCTCTGCGATCAGGAGACGCTCCAACTTCCTGATGAATTCAGTGACATCACGATTCGGACCGAAGCCACTCCCATCCAACTTGCAGATCGGATAGATCACCAGCTGTCCTGGACCATGATAGGTCAGATCTCCCCCGCGTTCGCTGTCGTGAAATTCCACGCCTTCGGGGATAGCGGCAATCGGCATGTGCCGCGAGCGATCGGATCCGTTTTGCTGCAGGCCGCGCCCGCGCGTGATGACAGGGCGATGCTCAAGAAACAAAACCGTGTCCGGAATTCTGTCAGCAATTCTATCTTCCACGAGCTCGAGCTGCTTTTTACGTATGTCTTCATAAGACGTTTCGCCCTCAAGTGAGACAAACGTGAGAGCAGAAACATCCGTCATGAAGTCGCGGGACTTGTGGAAGCGCCCGAACGCTCGCGAGGCTTGCGTTGATAGATATGAATCGGATGTCCGAGTGTTGCCTCAGCCGCTTCCATCAGCACTTCGCCCAAGGTCGGGTGAGGATGAACCGTGAGCGCAAGATCTTCCACGTAGGCACCCATTTCGAGCGCGAGCGCGGCTTCTGAGATCAGATTCGACGCTTCCGGACCGACGATGTGAACTCCGAGTAATTTCCCGGTTTTCGCATCGGCAACCATTTTCACCATTCCGTCGGGTTCGCCCATGGACAGCGCCCGCCCATTCGCCGCGAACGGAAAGAGACCGATCTTCGGCTCATGGCCCTTTGCCTTCGCTTCGGCTTCCGTCAGGCCGACCGTTGCAATCTCGGGATCGGTGAATATGACGGCCGGCATCGCGATAACATCGTAAATCGTCTTCTTGCCGGCGATCGCATCCGCAGCAACCAGGCCTTCTTTGGTTCCCTTATGAGCAAGAAGTGGCTGGCCCGCGACATCTCCGATCGCGAAAATATGACTGACACGAGTGCGCCGCTGCGGGTCCACAGGAATAAAGCCTTTGGAATCGACCTGAATACCCGCCTTGTCCAGGCCGAAGCCGTCCGAATTCGGCGTGCGGCCGATTGTGACCAGCACCGCATCACAATCCAGATTTCGCTCACCGTTCTTTCCGGAAACGGTGACCACTACTCCGTTCTTTTGTTTTTTATGACCCAGCACCCGCGTATCAGTCAGAACCTCGACACCCAGTTTCTCCAGCTTCTTTCGAACCACCTGCACCAGTTCCGCATCCACACCGGCCAGAAGCGATGACATGGCCTCGACCACTGTAACCTTCGTTCCGATCTTCGCGTAAAACATTCCGAGTTCAAGGCCAATGTAGCCTCCGCCGATACACACCATGGATTCGGGCCTTTTCCTGAGGGAAAGCGCCCCCGTGCTATCCACGATCTGCTTCTGATCCACTTCAAAGCCGCGCAGAGCGGTCACGCGTGATCCTGTGGCTACAACGCAGTTCTGAAAGTTGACCTTCAACTTACCGTCAGCAGTCGCGACTTCGAGCGCCTTATCGCTCAAGAACCTGGCATCGCCCTGAATCACGGTGCATCCATTCGCCTTGAGCAGCATCGAAACGCCACTCGTAAGCTTCTTTACAACCGAGTCCTTCCACTCAATGAGCTTGGAAAGATCCAACTTCGCCCCGTTGACTTCGATTCCCATTTCGGACGCATGGGAAAGCCGGTGAAAAAGCGTACCGCCGGAAATCAGCGCCTTCGAAGGGATACAACCCCGATTCAGACAAACGCCTCCGATCTCAGCGCGATCAATGACGATCACTTTTTTGCCCAGCTGGGCCAGGCGAATCGCACAGGGATAACCGGCGACTCCGGCTCCAAGAACCACGACCTCCGCATTTTGTTCGCGATCGTCTGTCATAAAATTTTTCCTCAGCGTCCGAGCAGCAGCAAACTCGGGTTTTCTATGTACCGAATGAAGAGCTTCATGAACTCAGCACCGACCCCACCATCCACGACCCGATGGTCAAGCGAGATCGAAAAATATGTCCAATCCCGGATCACGATTTCCTCGTGCCCGTTCACCTGGGCTACGACGGGCTTGCGGAAAATCTTGTTGAAACCAAGAATCGCGACTTCCGGATAGTTGATCACCGGAGTGGCGAAAAGCCCGCCAATGGAGCCCGCGTTCGTCAGAGTGATCGTCCCCCCAAGGAAGTCCTCTCTGGACAGCTTCTTCTGACGTGCACGCTCCACAAGATCCTGAATTTCGCGCGCGAGTTCGAGAATGGATTTTCCATCAACATCCTTGATGACCGGTGCGGTCAAGCCGTCCTCTGTCTGGATGGACAGGCCAATATTGAAATAATGTTTATAGACCAGCTCCCCTTTTTCCTCGTCGAGACTTGAATTCAGAATCGGGAACTGTTTCAGAGCTTCGACCATCGCCTTCATGACGAAAGGCAGATAAGTGACCTTGATGCCCTCTTTCGACCCAATATTCTTGGCGTCCTGACGGAGGCGCACCAGTTGCGTCGCATCGGCCTCTTCGACGTAAGTAAAATGAGCCGCCTTATCCTTCGAGAGCCGCATCTTCTCTGAGATGCGCTTGCGCAGGCCTACAAAGGGAACCCGTTCCTCTCCACCAGACGAAAGGGTCCTAACAGCGGAAGGGGGAGCGACGGGGCGTTTGCCAGCGGGCCGCTCGAGGTCCTCGCGCATGATTCTCCCATGTGGACCCGAACCCTGGACCTGCGACAATTCGACACCCATTTCCCTGGCCAGGCGTCGCGTCGAAGGTGCCGCGAGAACTTCGCCACCTCCTGTTGCCTGCATCGCCGCGGCGGGCCTGCTCGCGCTCGCCGGAGTTGCCGGTCCGGCGGACACCGCGCCAGTGGCGACCGGTGCTGCGGCATCTGCGGCAATCTTGCCTTCAAATGAAAGCATCAGCTGCCCCACTTTCACGAGTTCACCTTCCTTGACGTGGACAGCGGCGACTTTTCCGTCGAAAGCGGAAGGGATTTCAATGGTCGCCTTGTCGGTCATGATCTCGCAAAGAGGTTGGTCGTGCGCCACTTTGTCGCCAGGTTTCACTCGCCATTTCACCAATTCACCTTCGTGAACTCCCTCACCCAGTTCCGGCAGCTTGAATTCCATGGCAGATCTCCCAGTTTTAAGTGTCCTGCGCCTGCGTCCCGCGCCTGCGCTCCAATACTCCGTGAATGAACAACTCGCCGGCTCGATAGCTCGAACGAACCATGGGGCCTGCCGCGACATAGAGGAAACCCTTCGATTCCGCGCGGACCCTGAGTTCATCAAACTCAGCGGGCGTAACGTATTTCTCAACCGGAAGGTGCTGCAAGGATGGTCTCAGGTATTGGCCAAGCGTTACAACGCCCACACGATGTGCAAGGAGATCGTCGAAGGCCTGATCGAGTTCGGCCGGGGTTTCACCTAGCCCAAGCATGATCGAACTCTTCGTGAAGAGCTCACGAGACGCAGCTCGAAATGTCGAAGCATAGGCTTTCGCATACTCCAACGTTTTCAGTGACTGCTCATAGCCCGCTCGCGGGTCGCGAACACGATATTGAAGGCGCGCGACAGTTTCGATGTTATGCGCATAAACGTCCAGTCCGGAATCGACCACGATCCGTATGGCGGATTCATCGCCCTTGAAATCAGGAACAAGCGCTTCAACAAAAATCGAAGGATCCAGACGTTTGATCTCGCGGATCGTCTCCGCGAAGTGACCGGCTCCTCCATCGGGGAGGTCATCGCGATCAACGGAAGTGAGCACCACATATTTCAACTTCAATGCCGCGATGCTGCGAGCCACCTGATGAGGCTCCGCCGGATCCAGGGGCGGAGGAACACGCGCAGTCTTGATCGCGCAAAAACGGCAGGCACGGGTGCAGGTATCTCCCCCGAGTATAAAAGTAGCCGTGCCGCTCGCCCAGCACTCCGCCACGTTCGGACAATGTGCTTCCTGGCAAACGGTGTGAAGCCCTCCTGTTTTCAGGAGTTCCTTGATCTGACCGTAAGATTCACCCGCTGGAGGCCTGATCTTCAACCATTCGGGTTTTTTACCGCTGAGAATTTTAGCTGCCTGGGAAGGTGAAATGGGTCGCGCAGGCGGAAGGTCGGGTCCGTCGGTCGAGTCCAGCACTGGGAGTTCACGAAAGATGGCCAACGGAAGTCCTCCTCAACCCTCTCCTTATAGTGACCTGCCGCTCCCTTATCAAGCAGCTTGTGATGCGCTTCTTAGCTTCGTGCAGTCCCAAAATAAAAGCCCCCCGGTTTCCCGAGGGGCTTTGAGAGAGAGGAGTAGTATGAGCCGCATCCTGCGACTGCTCTTGCTTGATTGCATCTGTAATGCCAACGCCGCACAGCGGTTCCCAGCTCGCGGCGAGGCCCTGTGAGCCACCCGAATGATGTTTGACCCTCGATGTAAGGTATTTCGCAACTGCTTCATCGCATTTTGAAACGCGCGTCGAAGGGGTGAGCTCAAAAAAAACTCCCGCTTCTTCCTTCATGGAAAAAACGGGAGTCGAGAGAGAGAGAGAGAGAGGAGAGATGCGATGACCCGTTTGGGGCATCACCATGAGTCGGGGCATAAGCGCCCCGAAACTTTTAAAAGGCTACTAAATCCAAGTTTGACGAGACCAGTTCCAGGGAGCCCAAGGTGTTTCAATCGGGCCGGTCTCCGGCGTCCAAAACGATGATCGGAAGCTTGGGTCAAAATTCGTGTTCGGAGCCAGTTCCCATGGCCGCTGAAAGGCGCCCGGAAGCTCACCCGTTCCATTCCAGTTCGCGACCGGACCCGCTTCTGGAGAAGTAAACTGCAGGGGGGATGTGGGTTGCGAGCCCCAGCCGCTGGACTTGAGGACGGCGGCGACGTTGATCCCGAGGGAGTTCGCGCTCGAAGCAACCGGCGCGGCAGCGGAAGTTGCGACGAAGCAGGTGGGGCAAGTGGGATTCGCAGCAGAAGCACTGCTCGAAGCCAGTAATGTCGTGGCGAGCGCCACGGTCAGAAGGGAAATTTTTTGCGGGCGCGGAATTCCACCCAAAATACGGTTACCCATAACACTGCTCCTCTTATCGAACCGTCATTCGACGATTCGGGACACCCACATCATCTCAACGTTGCTGCCTGCCAGTGTCCGTCAGCGGCAGCACCCGCCCCTTGAGCAATGCCCGTGCCGGGAGAAGCCCACGCCACTGAAATGAACGGGAGAGAGTGTAAGCCCCTGAGTCTAAGGGGTAAAAAGCGGTACAAAAAAGGATTCAGCAGGAAACGAGATTCTCTTGAGAACTCAGGAACCTGTCCAAGCATTGGACAGGTGGACAGACAAAACCGGCTTTGCGACAATAGTTCCACTAAGGGGTCACTTAAGGATGAGTTGTTTAAGGACGGAACGCGATCGCGGGGATCGCGGCCAAGTCTCGCTGATGGTCGGCATGATGCTGATGACCTTCCTTTTGTTTTTCGCATTTGTCGTGAATACCGGGATGCTGGTGAACGCCAAGATCAACCTTCAAAACGCAGCCGATCTCGCGGCCTACTCGGGAGCCGCCACCCAGGCCCGCCTTCTCAATAATATTTCTTATCTCAACTACGAAATGCGCAGGGAATACAAGAAGTTCCTCTTTCGGTACTACGTTCTGGGAAACATGGCTCAATCCTCGTTTCCTCATGGGCCCCAGGATGGCCCGATGCCCTGGAAACCGTCTTCTACCTCAGGGTCTTATGGAGTTCCGATCGTCTGCATGATTTTCAACCAGGGAGACAACTTCTGCCATCTTTTCGATGGGGTTCCCTCCATCGCGACGCCCGCATCGACACCGCTCGATTCGATCAATCAGGCGCTCCAGGGCGCGATGGCCACCTTTGAGCAGATCAAGAACCAGAACTGCGAAAAAATTGGAAAGACGAATTACCTCGTTCTTCTATTCTGGCTTTATAACGTGGATCCGACTTATGAGAAGCTGGCAGCCTCGCTTGCCTCTGAGCACGCGAACATCTTGAGCGTGGTTCGCGGGCTGGCTCACGGGCTCGGCTTTTTACCACGGGAACTGATTCTTCGACTTCGGATTCGGACGCTTCAATCCTATGTGAACGCTGCTCCCGTAAATGCCCTGGATAAAGGGAAGGCCGATGCCCTGAGCAGTGGCGCCGACCCGATGAAGCACGAAAGGACCATCAATGCGTTCCTTTCGGCGTATAATACGCTCGGGAATCACACGTTTGCCTCGGATTCCATTTACATGGACGAGCTTTTGCCAGAGGGCGAATTCGGCGCGAATCTCCTGAAGCTGAAAGACAACAAAGTCAGCTTCGACGCTTTTTCCATGGATCTTTCGACCGGGGCGGGGACTGGCTGCAAACCCAAGCCCACTCCGATCACCCTTCCACGCTCGGGTGTGAGCATCGGAGTTTACAAGGATCCGACCGTCCTCACGTATTACGCCATCCGGCTCAAGGCCAAAGCCAAAGTCCTGTTCTCCCCTTTCGGGGAAATGGAGCTTAAGGCGTATTCAGCCGCCCAACCCTTCGGAAGCCGTATCGGACCGATGCTCGATCCAAACCAGTTGATGCGAGACGCATATCCAACGCTGGCCATTGACCCCACTGTTCACGTTACTCTTGCCGGCAAAATTCCTAACCTTCCGGTTTTTGAGAGTGATAACGCTTCCACTGGCAAGGGCTGGGATTCGATGAAAGTGGGCGGAGCGATGTTTCAGGCGCTCGGCTCGACGGGCGTGGTGAATCAGAGTAACTTCCAAAGAGCCTATCAGGTTGCCATGGCTCCGAACCCCTGGGAACTTCGTCACTATAACATCCTCGTGGACACACCCGCTCATAACATGGTCCGAAACTATGACATCCAGGGAAAGGCCTCGATCTGGGCTCCTGTGTTTCCGCCAGGAGTGGGGACCAATGTCTCAGATGAAATGCGCCAAGCCCTGGACGAACTCTACCCCAATGCGCCTGCCGGTTCCGCGATCACAACTGGGTCGGCCAGCGGTACAGCCCTCCTGCAGCTCCGCAACGGCATCCGGGACGGGATGACCGAGTACATCTCCAACCTGATGAAAGGAAAAGGAGAAGGCGGAGAGGGATACAAGATCGTACACATCCGGGACCCGCTTACCTTCCAGGGCCCGGCGCTCGCCGCAGGGGGCGCTCCCGCCAAGATCCCCGCAAGCGGCGGGATGGTCGAAACAAATGCGCGCAACATCATGACCTCCTGGGATGCCAATCAGGCAAGCGATGACATGCGCCAGGGGCGGGTGGGCTATAGCGTCAAATTCGTTTCTTTTGAGACCCTGACCACGAAGAACACCACCACCAACGGATTAGAAACCTGGACCAATGAGGTGAACGCGGGCGGCGAAGGCGAGCAGGACCTACCACTTCTGAATCACTGATGAATACCCGATTTCCCTATTGCAAAGCCTCGCTCGCTGTGGCTTATTTTTCTCACATAGATGCGAAGTGATCCGCTCAATTAAAACAGTAACTTTCACAGGAAGTTTCCCGGAAATTTTTTCCCGGAACATTCCCGGAAACATTCGAAGACCAACGGAGATTCTCATGGCGAAGAAAAAAGCAGCGAAAGCAACAAAGAAGCCGGCGAAAAAAGCCGCGAAAAAAGCAGCCCCGAAAAAGGCCGCTAAGAAAGCAGCGAAAAAAGCAGCTCCCAAGAAAGCAGCGGCGAAAGCCCCGAAAAAGGCCGCTAAAAAAGCTGCGCCAAAAAAAGCCGTGAAAAAAGCAGCGGCCAAGAAAGCGCCGGCGAAAAAAGCCGCGCCTAAAAAAGCTGCCGCCAAAAAGGCCCCTGCTGAAAAGAAAGAAACTCTGAAATCGCTCCTTCCCGCCGCTGGGGCTGGCCTCGCTGGTGGTAATGCCTTCTCGCAGTATCCCGAAGAGCAGGAGCAGCAGGAAGAAGGCGTGGAATATCTGGAAGACCAGAAAGAAGAATTTGAAGACGAAGACGAAGAAGCCGCCGCCGCAAAAGACTTCACTGACGAATTCGACGACGAATCCGAGGAGTGATGAATTCGGTCGGGCTTCCGACCGACACTTCGCATGAATTCAGGAGATGTGAAAAGAGGTTCTTTGCTGCACCTTTTTTCGCATCTCCTTTTTGATTTTTAGCCTGTTTTTTTTTGGTACCGATTCTATGGAAATCCGTGACGTCGTACATGGTTCAATTCCAATCGAGCAGATTGAACTGCCCATCATCGATTCCCGATATTTCCAAAGACTTCGCCAGATCAAGCAGCTTGGCTTCGCCGAATACTCCTTTCCTAGCGCAACTCATAACCGCTACATTCACAGCCTGGGCGCGATGGGTACCGCGAGCCTGGCCTTTGATACAATTTTCGGCACGCCCTCCCGCCGCGCGAACGCCCCGAAGCCACCTGGAGCTGATCGCTTTCCGGCAGCCGTACTGAGATTTCGCTCAGTGCTCCGGCTTGCGGCCCTGCTTCACGATGTTGGCCACGGCCCCCTTTCCCATACCACCGAATTTGCGATGCCCGATGTCCGACAACTACAGATGCCGGGCTTGCGCCCCTCGAAAGCGCGCCAGGCAACGCATGAAGATTATACCCTGAAAATCCTGCTCGACTCGGGCCTGACTCCCATCCTGGAACGTTCCGGCGCAAACCAGGGATTCACTCCCCTGCATGTCGCCGCCTTGATTGATTCCGGAGTGGAACTGAAAGACGACTTCTTCATCGAACGCATAGATGGCGAGCCGATCGATTTCCGACCCGTTCTCCAGCAGCTGATCTCCAGCGAAATCGATGCGGATCGGATGGATTATCTCAGACGTGACAGTCTTCATGCCGGCGTCAGCTACGGCCAATTCGATTTCGACTGGCTGGTGGCGAACCTGACCAGCCACTTCCATCGGAATCGATGCTATCTGGCTCTTCAGCACCGGGCCCTGTATGCGTTCGAGGATTTCCTGATCTCCCGCTACCACATGTTCCTCATGGTCTACTTCCATTACAAAACAGTGGTCTTCGACTCCATGCTGGCCAAGTATTTCGAATCGCCCGATTGCGACTATTCCTTGCCCAGCGATATCGAACAATACGTGGAATGCACCGATACCCAGCTTTACGGCCACCTCGCCCAGAGTAAAAATCCCTGGGCCCGGCGGATCATCGACAAGCGGCCCTACCGAATGCTTCTTGAGCTTCACAGCGGGATACCCGTCGGAAAATCCGCGCTGCAGGAGCAGGAGCGTCTGCTTGCACGGATTCAAAAGGACCTGGACAAACGCGACATCGATTATCTTCTGGCCACGTCCACCGGCGAAATCTCAAAATATTTCCGTCGCCCCGGCGATCCGATCTTCGTGCGGTACGACAACCACTACAGCGCGCCAAGTTTCATTCCGATCGAGCGCTGCACGGATCTCTTTCAGAAATACAGCGAAGTGCGCTCCATCACGAGACTCTATGTCTCACCTGAGAACTATCCCCTTTGTCGCCATAGCGGCCGGGATACGCCATTCAGGTACGACGAAGAGGAAACCTCCTCACTCACTTCCACTTGATACTGCAACCCATGGATGCAGGCTGATCCACCGCGGGTTCGCGGCCCGCAATCACGTTCTCGATAGCCTGCACCAGATCCCGCCGGGTTACCGCCTTTTCATCCTTCCAGTTGTCATCGAGCCGTCCGCGATAGCGCAGGATAAATTGATTACCTTTGGGCTGATAAAGATAAAACTCCGGAGTACAGATGGCACCGTAAGCCCGGGCGACAGACTGATCCTCATCGCGAAGATAAGGAAACACATAACCGTTCTCACTGGCCGTCTGCTTCATCGCTTCAAAGCTGTCATCAGGATACCTCACAGAGTCATTGGGATTGATGCCCACGACTGAGATCCCCTTCGAGCCATACTGTCTGGCGAGGGCATTGATCCTTCCCTGAACGGCTTTCACGTAAGGACAATGGTTACACATGAAAATAACCAGGAGTGCCTTGGAGTCTTTAAAATCGAGGAGCCTGTACGTCTTTCCATCCACTCCCGGAAGCGTGAAATCCGGGGCGGGAGAGCCCAGTGCAGCGGGTTCCGAATACATCAGAGCCATAGTTAGAACTCGATCACATTGACGCCCTCGCCCGCTTTGGGCGCTTCCTTCAGAGCGTTTTTATCAGTGTCTTCACCACCAGAGGTTTCCGTGGTTCGCAGCGGAGGACGAGCGGGCCTGCGCTGCGCACCGACCACCGGAGCGTCGGACCGCGCGGCCTTCGGCGGCTTGCCGTCCTTTTTCTCGGCCGTTTTTCGATCATCGGTTTTTCCGACCGCATCGTCACTGCCTTCTTCAAGAATCGCGCTCACGACCTTCCGGTCGCCAGACGAGCCGGAGTCCTGCTCCGCATCGGGAGCGTCTTCGTCATATTCACGGGTATCCGGCACTTCCGGCAATTTTGAATTCTGATTTATCCTGAGATTCTTTTTGACCACGGCCTCATGCTGCTGGTGCACGCTTTTTCCGAGATCATGAGCGGCCGGCGCAACCGTCGCCTCCCGAGTGGCTTTGACGCTCTCGGGTCCGCTTTCCCTGGATTTGCGAAGCTTCTGATAAAAGTCGTTTTGAGCGCGCGAGAGGGCGTCTCTTGCGTTTTCGATCGCACTTGCGCAGAACGCCGGTACAGAGAACATCAGCAATCCAGCCACGAATACAGCGAAGATCCGAGTCAACTGTGTCATTTCAGACCTACCTCTTCAGCCCTGAGAATCAATATAGGATAGTTATTGTCAGGCACTCCGGGGACTTTTACAATAGAAGTATCGCACATCCATCTGCACGGGGAAATAAGGGGGCGGTATGAAATGTGTTTCAGCGGCGGACCGTGGGTTCGCCTCAGTCGCGGTTATTATTTTTGCGGGTTTGACCTCATCGTATCCGTACTCGGCAGCCCATGCGGCAGCCGCGTCGGGCTCAGAGGTGATCAAAGCCCCTTGTTCTTCGAGTGACTCGAAGATCGATCCTTTCCGGAAATGCACCGAAGTAATCCCGGAGTTCAACACAAGGCTAGACGAGCGCGTCAAAGAACAGGTCAAAGGTCTTTACGAAGGCAGGAGCATTGATCCATCGGATTCATCCGAAGGATGCAGCACCACCACCAATGCCAACGAACAGGGCTCCTGCACTGGAGCCTCCGGAACCTACAGCTTCGTGAAACCGGTCTGCTCGGTGAGTGCAAATGCCTTCAGCGACGAAAAGCCGGAAATCACGAGTAACCACCTCGCCCATTCCTGTGGTGCCCGAATTCAGATCCACGTCTCCAACTCTGCGTCCAAGATCACCTATGACCTGCGCGGCGCCAACGGCACACGCGAGATTGGCTACTATGGCGGAGCGTTTGTTCAATCAATCGCCTGCTACAAGGAACAGGTGAAGAAGGAAGTGGTGGACTCAAACTCCATCCTGAAGACCTCGAGTGACTGCCAGGCGCTTGCAAAGGACCTAGCCGGACTGAGCAAGGATTACGGGACGATCTCGGGCGCTCTCACGGAAAAAACGGTCAGCGGCGATTTCAAGGACCAGAAAAACATCTCCGACATCTGGAATTGCAAGAAGGATTGGGACACCTCAAAGAAGGAAGATGGCACCGTGGACGCCGGACCGCTGAGACAGAGCGCTCAACATCTTTGCGCTTCCCGGGCAGCCCTGGAAAGCATGTTCAATCAGCTGATGGTTTGCGAAGTGTTCGCACGCGCGTCCAACGACTTTCTCGGATTCTTCGGTGACCTCGACCATTTCCGGGACAAGATCGATGGGACCGTGGGCAAGAAATGCAACCAGCAGTGCAATACCGAATGCCAAAAGAAGTGCAGAAGCAAATGCAAGAAATACGCGAAAAAAGGACGCGTCGGAAAAGCGAAATCCTGCGCGAAGAGCTGCGCCGGAACCTGCGGCACAAGTTGCGGCAACAAATGTTATGAAACCGAACTCGTACCGTTCTTACAGGACCAACTGAAACGTTGGCCAAATTCGGGGAGCTGTCCTCTTTGAGGACCGGGGGATCTTATGAATAAATCCACCATTTGGTTGTTGGTAAGACTGACGATTGTTAGCGGCGCCTTGATTCTGGCCGCGGGCTGCGGGAGCGGCGGCGGCGGGAGCGTTTCCATGCCGGAAATCGCATCAAGCCCGGGCTCCTGCCCGGAATCAGGAATGCCCAAACTCGCGGCAAGTTGCTGCGAAAGCGGCGTACGCGTCAAATTTGACGGCGATTGCGCGGGACCGGAACTGGGCGGGGTTCCGGCCATCACTGGCGCAAACGCAAACGGCGCCTCGGCGGCACGAATAGCTGAAGCATCCAACACAGCGGCAGCCAAACTGGTCGGCGTGGATCCGGCGGTCTTGAGTGGCGGCTCCTCGGCGGCGACTGCTGAT
>MEPR01000057.1:0-29186 GCA_001769835.1 Bdellovibrionales bacterium GWB1_55_8 | reverse complement strand
GAACTTGAGAATAACTTTGGCAAGAACACCCCTGAACGCGGAGGAAATGACTCCGGAAACGGTGGCTCCAATTCGGGCGGTGGCGGTCTCGGTTCGCTCTACTCGGGACGAACCGCTCCTTCTGCGCCGGAAACCGCGCCTAATCTCGTTATGAGCGAACAAAGCCAGGCGGCCGTAGTCGCAGCTGTTGCAGGAAAAGGTAAGGGGTCGACCA
Organism: Bdellovibrionales bacterium GWB1_55_8; assembly: GCA_001769835.1. Taxonomy (GTDB): domain Bacteria; phylum Bdellovibrionota; class UBA1018; order UBA1018; family UBA1018; genus GWB1-55-8. Next base: position 28,972 of record MEPR01000057.1, on the reverse strand, counting down.
CAGGCAGCGGGACGTCCTCTGGCCTGAGTTGGAGCGGTCTCGGCCAGGCAGCACGCGCGCCTGGAGCAGACAGCGTGAGCTTCGGTGCAGGGGAAAATTCCGTCAATCCGATCGGCAGCGCGGATCCAGCGGACTATTTCGCCAAGCTGGGGTTGGACGAAAGCATCTTCAAAGTGGTTGAGAGGCGTTATCGCACCAAGTCCATGGACTGGGCGACGCGGGAATTCTCCACGGAAAAAGCGAAACTGAAGTAACGGACTCAATCGAAAAACTTGCTGATGAGCCGTTACGGCGGTACCCTTTCAGGTGTAACACCCCGAAAGGATTCGGCATGCCCTTGTTCACGCGGAACGTACATTTTCTACGGCCCTTGAGGCTCTCATCTCGAAGAAAAGTCGCACTTGGCACCTGGGACAGCCCGGGCGACCCCAGCGTCTACGGCATCGCGGAATACGATGCCGACGCTGCCCTTGCCTACATTGAAAAGCTGCGCCAGGAAACCGGCGTGAAGATCACGATGTCCCACTTCGTGGGCAAAGCGCTTTCCGTGATGATTGCAAAGCACCCCGAAATCAATTGCATGCTGCGCTTCGGACGCCTCTATCCGCGGAAGTCCATTGACGCGTGCTTCCTGGTCGCATCTGACGAAACCGGCAAAGATCTTTCAGCCATGGTCATCCGTGAAGCGGATAAGAAAAGCACAGCTGATCTGGCGCGTGAGATGGACGGCATGGTTCTGGAGATTCGCGAGAAGGGCGATCCCGCTTTCAAGCAAATGAAGAAAACCCTGGGCGGCATTCCCGGAATGCTTGCCCGGACGGTGATCAACGTCTCGGGCTTTCTGATGTACGCGCTGAATATCTGGACCCCCTTGTTCGGGACACCGCGCGACCCGTTTGGAAGCGTGATCATCACGAATATCGGCTCGCTTGGGTTGGACGTCGCGTTCGCGCCACTGGTCCCCTACTCCCGCGTCCCGCTCCTGATCTCCATTGGTTCGGTCAGGGAAGCGCCCGCCGTACGCGACGGCAAAGTCATTGTGGCGCGCATGATCCGGCTTTGCGTGACGTTTGACCATCGTCTGATCGACGGCGTTCACGCCGCGAAAATGTCGCGGACGCTCGAAGCGGTGTTCAAGAACCCGGAAAAAGAGCTGGCCGGAAAAGCCTGACATGGCTTCCCGGCCGACTCGGTACTCCACTTACTTACGGGCCAAAAATTTTTGATTATTTGCGAGCAACGGCCCCGGAGTAACGGTATTTCTGCTTCGCGATCCTCTCGGAGGGGCCGCGAAGCTGCGAGAGCTTTTTCTCACGATATCGGCCTTCCAGGAGAGACAGTCGCGCGATGTCGCTGTCAAAGTTCAACGCCTTCTGGCGCTGCACCCGGATTTCTGAAAGGTTCTGATAAATAGCGGTATCATCGGTCACTCGGCTGGGCACTGAAGCCATCACCGCTGAAACACTCATGAGCCCGGCAGCAACACAACAACTCATCCACATCAACTTTTTCACGTCAGCATCTCCTTCTACTTCTTTCAACATCGGAGCGGGCTTTCTTGCCCATCGATCGCGCCCCTTTGAGCAAGTCGAGTGCCAGCGGCTCAACTATCCAAGCAAAACGCCAAGTAGCTGAATTCATGAATTTTAGGTATCCGACCTCAGGGAAAGCCCTGCTCGCAGGGCGTCTGATTGCTACCACCTGTATAAACTTTGTACAGGCTAGCGTGGTTCGCACCCCCTTTATGGCCGCTTGACTGGCCGTCTGGGCTTAACCAGCGCCCCATTCGCCCCCTTGAAATCCTCCTCCGAAAAAGCCACTGTAGCGGATTGGAGAAGCATTAAAATGGCGCGCCCGATCCGTCTGATACGAGTCAGACAGAACAACCTGAAAAACGTCACCGTCGAGTTCCCGGCCAAACGGATGTCCGTGGTCACGGGCCTTTCGGGGAGCGGAAAAAGCTCACTTGTTTTCGACACACTCTATGCAGAGGGACAGCGCCGTTACATAGAAAGCCTGTCAACCTACACTCGCCAGTTCCTCGAAAAAATGCCCAAGCCCGATCTCGACTCCATCGAGAACATCCCCCCGGCAATCGCCCTCGAACAACGTAACCATGTCCTGAATTCCCGAAGCACGGTAGGAACCCAAACTGAGATTGTGGATTACCTGAGAGTCCTTTTTTCCAAGATCGGCAAAACCCGCTGCATTGATTGCGGCAGCGAGGTCAGAAAACTCGACGCGCAAGCCATTCTTCACTGGGCTCTCGAATGGCTTCCGTCCAGAAAGGCCATCATCACCGCTCCTCTGGGAATTCCACAGTCCGCCGAAGAGGCGGCAACCAAAAAACGCGTGGGGAAAAAGCAATCTTCCCCCAAACGCGCGAGCAAAACTCCCGGCCGTAAAGCTCCTAAAACATCGAGCGGCTCTGTTCACGCGCTCATGACTGTTCTTCGCGAACAGGGATTTCAACGAATGCTCTATCGCCCGAAAACCGGGCAGCCATTGATCATCGATCTTGAGGATGCGGAGGCCGCTCGCGAAATGCCAGCCAATGCACTGGAACGCGGAGAAGCATCCCTGATCATCGACCGTCTAAAACTCCCCAGCGGGGCTGCTGATTCCGATACTCGCGCCCGTCTCCTGGATTCCATCGATCAGGCTCTGGCAGCAGGCAAGAACAAGATCGGCTTCTTCGACATGGACTCGAAGGAATGGCGTGAATTCGACAGTCGGTTCGCATGCGTTCAGTGCGGACGCGAGCACCGGGTGCCTGAACCACATCTTTTTTCCTTCAACAGCCCAATTGGTGCATGCGCCAATTGCAGCGGTTTCGGATTCACGTTGGATCTGGACGAGTCGCTCGTCGTGCCGGATCCGTCCAAAACCCTGAAGAACGGCGCCATTGATCCGTTTTCCAAACCGTCGCTCTCCGAATGGCAGAAAGACCTGTTTCGATTCGCTGAACGCCACGCCATCTCCGTCGGGAAACGCTACCGTGAACTCACGGCGACGGAAAGGAAACTCATCTGGCAAGGTGATCCCGACGACAAAAGTTTTCCTGGAATCACCGCCTGCTTCGACGAGCTGAAACGCTGGAAATACAAGCTTCATATTCGTGTCTTCATTCGACGCTACCAAAGCCAGAGCCTCTGCCAGGTCTGCCAGGGAGCGAGACTGAAGGCGGAAGCACTCGCTGTCCGCATCGGTGAGAAGACCATTTCAGAAGTTCTCAGCTATCCTGTGCAGGACGCCCTCAGCTGGGTTCGTGGCATTGAACTGAACAAGAAAGAACGGCAGATCGCGCAGGAGGTCCTGTCGCAAGTCGAACGCCGTCTCGCATTTTTGAATGAAGTCGGCGTGGGATATCTCGCTCTTTCGCGCCTGGCTAAAACCCTTTCTGGTGGTGAATTTCAACGCATCAATCTCGCCACGCAGCTTGGAAACGGGCTTTGCGGAACACTTTACGTTCTGGATGAACCCTCCATCGGACTGCACGCGGCTGATACACAGCGTCTGATCTCCGTCCTCGAGAGACTGAGAGACCAGGGCAATACCGTGGTTGTGGTCGAACACGACCTCGAGGTGATGAAACGCGCGGATTGGCTCGTGGAACTCGGTCCAGGCGGAGGCCGCCGCGGCGGCGAACTGATCGCACAAGGAACCGCAAAGCATCTGGAGGCCACTCCGGGCTCCGTCACTGGAAAATACCTTTCGGGTGATTTCATGCTCAGGCGCGCCCGCTCGCAACGTCCTCCCGCGAAACGGAATATCCGCATCGTTGGCTGCCGGGAACACAACCTTAAGGATCTCACGGTAGAGTTTCCGCTCGACCGTTTCGTGGTGGTCACCGGAGTCTCCGGCTCTGGAAAAAGCACGCTGGTTCACAAGACACTTTTCAATGCGCTCTCTCGACTCTTTTATCGCACAACGGAACCGGTGGGTCGCTTTGATCGCCTCTATGGAGCCGATCAGATCGCGGGCGTCGTCATGCTGGACCAATCCCCGATCGGAAAGAGTTCGCGTTCAAACCCCGCGACCTATCTGAAAGCATGGGACGAGGTCAGACGTATTTACGCCAATCAGTCGCTCTCGCTCAGGCGGGGCTATACACCGCAGTACTTCTCATTCAACGTGGATGGAGGCCGCTGCCCCGTCTGCAAGGGAGAGGGCGAAATCACGCTGGATATGCATTTCATGGCGGAAGTAAAGCTCCCTTGCGAGGAATGCGATGGGAAGCGCTTCAAGAAGAACGTCCTCGATGTCAGTTATAGGGGCAAAGACATTCACCAGCTTCTGCACACCACGATTGATGACGCCTATGAACTGTTCAGGGATAATTCCATTCTGGTCCGGAAACTGGGGTTACTCCGGGAGGTCGGCCTGGGTTATCTGCAAGTCGGACAATCCGCCACCACGCTTTCGGGTGGTGAATCCCAACGTCTGAAGATCGCCTCTTCACTAGATGACCGAAGTGGCGAGAACCTTCTTTACATCTTCGATGAACCGACCACAGGCCTTCACCTCGAGGACATCAAGAAACTCCTTGAGGTCGTACAGGATCTTGTCGACGCGAAAAACAGCGTCATCATGATCGAACATCACCTGGACGTCATCTCACAAGCGGACTGGGTCATTGACCTTGGGCCGGGAGGCGGCGCGCGTGGTGGGGAACTCGTCGCAGGTACCTCTCCGGGTAAACTGATTCAGGACCCTGATTCCGCGACAGCACGCATGCTTCGGGAACAAGGATACGAGTCGCGGAATCCCGTTAACTCTTGATCAACGATGTTGATTTTCCGAGTGCTGAACGCCCTTCAGGAAAATCACGTACTGAGGTCTTCCGTCGACTTGCATGACCCGACCCGTGGCCCGGCATGAGAACTTCACACGGTGGCCTTCATAAGCTTGCCATTCAGCCGGGGAACCTTCGATGGGATAACGCGGGTTGGCCTTGCGATTCTTGCTCGCGAGCCAGGTATGGGCGGCAAGATCGACCTCAAAGAAAACCCGCGGAGCGCGAGAGCCCGCTATGCGCGGCAGAATGCGGATTCGGCCGGACAGCATATAGTCTTCGCCGTCTGCGAGTTCGACCTTCGAATTGAGGCCGAGCGGAACTGGAACGTCGCCACCGCCCCCGCGAGGAGCGAAATGGCAGCCTTCCTTGCGATTCACCACGATACCATTAAAGGAAATGCATTCCTGAGCCCATGACGGCGTCCCGTTCAGGACCGCTCCAAAAACAACAACTGCTCCGAGCCTGATCAAATTCCTCACTGCACGCCTCCCCTCGCGTTTTCAATTTGAAACGCGTCCCCATTCTGATCCCCCAGGAACTGAACACGAAGGCCTGGCGCGAGCCGATAACCTTCCTTCCAGTTCAACAGGTACTGAGGTTTCTTCAAATCCGGTTCGATCAATTTCCTGAGACGATTGATGTTGTAATAAAGCTTGTTATCGTGCGCCTCGGGCCGATAATTTTCCTTCCAGACCCTCTCGATGATTTCCGCCTTCGAAAGGCCTCGATCCATATCCGCTCCTGAGCGTCCATGAGCATCCGAGAGCGCCTTCAGGATATGCAGAAGAATGTATTGCTTACGAAGTGAGATCTGTCCCGAGTCGCGCGTCTTCACCACACCTCGACGACTATCGATCAGGAGATCTACCGCATCCTTTTCAAGTCGTGTTCTCTCAAACGCAACTTCACGGCGAAGCTGTCCAAAATGGGCGCCCCAGGCCGCCTTGTCGAGCAAGTCGAGATGCCAGTAAGCTTGCGCGTAGTTCCGTTGAAGCCGGCCTATCCGCGCGTACCCGATCAACACATAAAGATGGTAGTACCAGTTATGCTCAGCAAGAAACTTGGCATGAGCCTTCTGATACCAGTTCATGGCCTGCTCCAGCTGCCGATGATCCGAAGCAATGCTGCCCAGCAGCAGATACACCGTCCCGTTCACGGTGCGAAAATCCTGTTTCTCGAAACGCTGCAGAAGCGCCTGGGCGACGCTGAGCGCACGTCCGGCTTTTTCCGATTTCCACGCCAAAGCCAATGCCACCCAGGCCTTCGCGGTGAGTTCCTCGGGAGGTGTCTCATCGAACTCGGACACCTCAAGCGAGTGCTGCCGGACAGCGCGAAGACAGCGGTGCCAGCATCTTTGAGCGAACCTGACGTCCCGACGATACCAGGCCACCGTTCCTTTGCAGTACCAGGCCAAAGGCGGGATCTCCCCCGGATGCGCTGACATTAAGGAATCAAGTTCCTGGCCCCAGCGCTCGATCGCGGGCATGTTGATGGCCTCCGAGGCGAGTCTGAGCAGCCCTGAAAGAGCCTCCATCTCGGCACGATGGCTCCGAAGTTTCCTTGCCTCCTGAAGCGCCATCCCATAGGCGACCTCGGATTCGGCGAGCTCACATTTCTCAAACCTGATTCGCGCCAATTGCAGACAGTTCCGAAATGATTCCAGAATGCGTTCGTGATTTTCAACCTGCTTTGAGGTCGAGCGACGGCCCTTCGCGACAGCAACGCGCGGCGTCCGACTGACTTTAACTGCAGGTTTACTTTGATTCGATTTCATACCACGGAGGGCTGGTTCCTTGAGGCCGTTCGTTGTATCTCAGGGCATCGGAGAGTCAAGGTGAAACTCCATTTTGAACGCTGGGGAACTCAAGGTTCCGCGATAGAAAAAAAAGAAAAAATTATTTTCCTGCACGGCATGGGTGGCACGGGAAAGATCTGGCGTCCCATTGCCGCAGTATTGGAAGAGCCATTCCAGATTTTAGCTCCTGATCAGCGCGGGCATGGAAAAAGCATCGCTGCCATGGACAGTTACTCACCCCTTGATTTTGGGCGGGACGTCGAGGAGACCCTCGCGGCCGAAGGGTTTTTTCCGTCCTGGGTCGTGGGCCACTCAATGGGTATTCGAACTGCCTGCGCCCTGGCGCATCTGAGGCCTGAATTCGTGAAGGGGTTGGTTCTCGCCGACCTGGGCCTGGTGGGCGGTGCCGGAGGCGGGCTTCATCGAAATCTTTCGACATTTCTCAGAATTTTGCCTGACCAATTCCCCAACAGAGACGAAGCCAGGCAGTTCATGAACCAGAACAGTCCCGATCCCTCCATTGGTCAGTACCTGTTAGCCGTATCCGTTCGCGATGCAAACGGGGAGATCCGGTTTCCTTTTGATCGCAGTGCCTTATTAAAGACACTCGAACAGGCCCGGGCCGTGGATCTACGTCCCTGGATCAAGGAATTTGGCCAACGAGGTCTCCCGGTTCTCCTGCTTCGGGGCGGGCTTAGCCGCGTCTGGACGCGCGAAGAATTCGAGCAGGATCGCTCTTATTTCGCGGATCTGCCTTCCATTCGCTTTCAAGAGATACCCGGAACGGGCCACGGGCTGCCCTTTGAAAAGCGTCAGGAGTTTATAGACGCGATTTTAACTGAGATCAGGTATCCCCGACCACCGCGTGGTTGACCTCAATTTCAGCTTTTTCCATTAAGTTCTTCATCCACGAGCTGAAAAGGTCTCGCTGCTTTCTCGCAGTCACCCGCTCAGCAAGTTCCGCACGTCGAGACTCAAGTTTCGAGTGATCCGGCTCGGCTTTTTCGGTAACCAGCGCCACCAGAGTGCGCCCGCCGAGCTCGTATTTTTTCGCTTTGCCGTCGATGGGCGAATTTGCCGCAAAAGCGTCCTTGAGAACCGCTTCAGCGTCGCCAATCCCAGGCAGACTCGGGTCAGCCGCTGACACCCAGCCGCTCGTCTTCACCTCGGCTCCAACCGGCTTCAAAATCGCGTTAAGCTTTGCGTCAGAGGCTTTGCCTGCTGTGAGCATCGGGAGCACTCGCGAAGCAAGAGCCTCGTTCGCTTTACGAATCTCCGCCTGCTTTTCTCCGGCCAGGAGATCCTTGGCGATCTGAACCTGGACGTTCTCGATCTTTTTACCCTTGAACAAGGTGTCCTTGCCGGCTTCAAACTGAGATTTCACCAGGTTCAGCTTCTCTGGCTTCGACAAAAAGCCTTTGATCTCGGTCTCCGAAATATCGAGGCCTTTTCTGCCGGTTTCCTGGGTCAGCAGAACGTACTTCAACGTTCTCTTCTTCTCGGAAAGCTGGAACTCCTGCTTCAACTCAACGTCCGAGAACTTCACCCTGCTCCGGAAAAACTCGTTCCAGCGCTGCGCGGAGAGGTCATCGCGAATCAAGCGCTCATAACTGCTCACCGTATACTGGTTCGCTTCGAGAAGGTTCTTGTAGGCCATATAATCGAAACGGCCATCCTTCTGAAATTCCGGAACCTGACGGATCAGCTCACGGATCTCGACGTCGCTTGCCTGCATCCCCTGCCGCCCGGCCTCCTGGATCAGAAGCTTACGTTGAACCAGGCTGTCAAAGACGCCTTTGCGGATTCCGAACGCCTTAAGCTGCTCTTCGGTGAACTGAATATTGCCGCCGCCGATGTTCTTGAACATCTCCAGACGTTGTTTCAGAGCCCGGTTGAACTCATCAATACGGATGGGCTCGCCGTTCACGGTGCCGGCAACAGCGCCATCATGGAGACCCCGCGTCGATTTGGGACTGAAGACCCCGTAGAAGACGAAAACGAAGGCGATGAACCCAATGATCAACCCGATCACAACGGTCCCGAATTTTTCGCGAATCCAACTCAACATTTCCATCTCCTTTTCTTAAGCGCCGCCATTGCATTACGTTACAGGGGTAGCTACGATGTTCCAAAACTTATGATCAAGTACCTGAAAGAATATCGATTCTATATCATTCTTTTCCTGTTTTTGCTCATACCTGTCATCACAATCGATACTTCCACTCGCGCCCCCCGGGATTACCGGTTTTACGACCGGGTGATCGTCACGCTGACCGCCCCGGTTCAGATCACGATCAGCTGGTTGTTTGATCAGACCGTCTCAGGTTTTCAGAACTATATCTATCTCTGGAACACCCGTCGCGACAATATCGCCTTGCTCGATGAAAATCGTCGGCTGTTGAACGCGATCGCGAGCCTCCGGGAATCTGAACAGGAAAACATCCGCCTGAAAAAGCTGCTTCAGTTTGAGGAAAAATTCAACTTAGATTCGATCGTCGCCCGCGTTGTCGCCAAGGACGTTTCAACCGACTTCCGGGCCATCCGGATCAATCGTGGGGAGCGATCGGGCGTGAAAAAGAACATGGCGGTGATCACGAACGAAGGCATAGTCGGCCGGGTACTGCGGACCACTGCCCACACGGCAGACGTTGTCACGATCCTGGACCTTCTATCGGCGGTCGATGCCATCGTCGAGCGCTCCCGCGCCCGTGGCGTTGTGGAAGGCCTGACGGATGACACCTGTCAGCTCAGATACGCGCTGCGAACCGATGACATTCAGATCGGGGACATCCTGGTTTCGGGTGCGCTGGGCGGAGTTTTCCCAAAAGGCATTCCCATCGGCGTTGTGTCAAAGGTGGAACGAAAACCCTACGGGATCACTCAGGCCGTCGATGTACGACCCAGCGTCGACTTCTCGCGTCTTGAAGAAGTGATGGTGATCACTCGGGCAGGCAGTGATGTGTTCCCCGTAGACCCCTTCGCAGGCGGATCCGAACTGATCATGGCCCCCCCGGTTCCGGCATCAGCCACTAAAACGAAGGGGGCGCCTCAGTGACCCGGATTATCCTGCGGGCTCTCAATGGTCCTGGACTGATCTTGTTGACCGCATTCGGCGTAGCGGTTCAGACTTCGCTGTTCGGACGCTGGCCGCTCTCATATTTTCAACCGGACGTGGTTCTTATCCTGGTCCTCTGGTGCGCTTTTCAACGAGGCTTTCTTGAAGGCGGGGTGCTGACGTTTCTTTTTGCGGAGATCGCCGAAATCCACAGCTCCGTTCCCCAGGGCACTTTCTTCATCAGTTACATGAGCGTTTACCTTCTGGTCCGCGGTGCCGCCCAGCTCCTCGTGATTCGAGATCTATCTTCCTATGTGACGGTTGCCGTCTGCTCTTCCGTATTTTTCAAGCTCGCGAACGTGACGATTCTTCAGCTGCTCGCGCCGACACTCGAGGTCTGGCGCAATATGATTTATCTGCTTTTTCTGGGTGCGGCAGTCGAGGGTTTAGCGGCATTCTGGGTTTTCCGATGGCTCGAGCAATACGACCTGCGCACCTTCAGGGCCAAGCGCAATGGCGAGTCGGCGGACGAAGAAGATTTCCAGCTGCAGAGCGAAGGATTTTAGATGGCGTTCCTCGGACAGGAAGAACAGATCAGGGAGTTTCAGGATCGGTTCAAATACGTATACGCAGCCGTATTCATCGCGCTCGGCCTGCTGCTTTCGCGACTGGTCTTCCTTCAGGTTTTGAATGGCGACAAAATGCGCCAGTATTCCGAGGAAAACCGCATCAAGCGCGTCAAGGTCGCGGCGCCACGCGGGATGATCTTTGATCGTAACCGCACGCTCCTGACCGATAATCGCCCCGCCTTTGACCTCGAGGTCATTCCCCAATACCTCCGCGAATCGAAGGAAACCGATCGCGTCCTGACTATTCTCTCCAAGCTGATCAAAATGCCGAAACCCAAGCTCCAGGAAATCCTGGATCGCGCAAAAGGTCAGCCATCATTCATGCCCGTTAAGATCAAGACGGATCTTTCACGCGATGAGGTCGCCGCGATTGAATCCTGGCGCATCGACATGCCGGGCGTCGAAGTAAAGGAGGAGATCAAGCGCACGAACGTTCACGGGGACATCGCCGCCCATCTGCTCGGCTACATCGGGGAGGTCAACCATTCGGAGCTTCCGATCCTCAACAAGGAGACCCAGAAATACAAACTGGGCGACAACATCGGAAAATTCGGCCTGGAACAGCGCCTGGAAGAAGTCCTGCGCGGCATTGATGGCGAGGAAGTGAAAGAGGTAGACGCTCTGGGCCGGGTGAAGCTGGACAAACGACGTGGGCGGGTTCTCGATGAAGACGCAGGGAAACCGGCGAAGCCCGGCAAAAACCTGATCCTGACCATCGACCAAGACCTTCAGCTGGAAGCGACGAAAGCTTTCGGAGACAAGATCGGCTCTCTGGTCGCGATCAATCCACAGACCGGCGAGATCCTTGCCATGATCTCTCGGCCCTCCTTTGATCCGACGGAGTTCTCGCGCGGCATCCCCACGGCGATCTGGAGCAAGCTCCTCAACAACGAATTCCATCCGCTTCGAGACAAGACCCTGCAGGACCATTACCCTCCGGGCTCAGTTTTCAAGACCGTGACCGCAGTGGCCGGCCTTGAAGAGGGCGTCATTGACGAGAAAACGAGCTTCCGCTGCACCGGAAGCATGCGTGTCGGTAATCGCGTCTATCATTGCCATAAAAAACAGGGACACGGTGAGGTCAGTGTGGTGCAGGCGCTCACCCAGTCTTGCGACGTATTCTTTTACCGTGTCGCACAAAAGCTGAAGAGCGTCGATGATATCGCCAAGTGGGCCTTTCACCTCGGACTGGGCAAAAGAACCGGGATCAACCTGGCGCGCGAAGTACCGGGCCTGATCCCGACCGAAGAATGGAAACGCAAACGCTACAACCAGCCCTGGAACGCCGGCGAATCACTCAGCGTGGCCATCGGGCAAAGCTTCGTCCTCACCACGGGGCTGCAGCTCGCGAATCTTTATGCCGCAATCGGGAACGGCGGCACCCTTTACCGTCCTTATATCGTGAAGTCCGTTGAAACGTACGATGGCAGAGTCCTTGAGGAGTTCAACCCTGAGCCAGTAGGAAAACACGAACTGCATGCGAAAACCGTTGAGCTCGTCACCCAGGGTCTCTGGGGTGTGATCAATAGCCCTCATGGCACCGCGTATCATCAACGCCTTCCCGGTATGGACTTCGCCGGAAAGACCGGAACCGTTCAGCTGATGCGGCTGTCCGCCGACAAGATCTACCTGAAATGCCAGAACTTCAAATTCAAGGAACGGCATAACGGGGTATTCGTGGGCTTCGCACCCGTCAAGAATCCCGCGATAGCGGTGGCAGTGATCGCCGAACACGCATGCAGCGGCTCCATGGGAGCCGCTCCGATTGCCCGCGCCGTCATCAAAGCCTATCTCGAAAAGAAATTTCCGGATCTTTATGGGCAGCGGGTGGTCGCTGAACGGCTGAAAAGCCAGGGCAAGTCCACCTTTGTCCCTCCAACGCCCCCTGCCGCCCTTGAGGATGAGGACGTAGTCGTGAACGATGACATTGAAGCGGTACCGGGGCGTGACGAATGATTCCAAACAAGTTTCAGAGAGGTAACGAAAAATGAACCACTCATCCATGGAAACCCCGGAGCTCTCCAGTGGCTCGATGCGGGTCGGAATGTATGATGAGGAATTCAAGAAGTTCAACTGGAGCCTTCTCATCATACAGGCGATCCTCGTCGGGATCGGGATTTATAACCTGATCAGCGCCACTGGCGTCGAAGACAAATCCCTAGGGCTATACAAAAGTCAGCTACTCTGGTTTGGAATGGGCCTCGCCCTGACCGCCCTGACTCTTCTTCCGCACTATTCGATTTTCTCCCGAATGGGTTACATCATCTACTTCGGGAACCTTCTGCTACTCGCGGCTGTACTCGTACTGGGGCGCTCTTCGCTGGGTGCCAAGCGCTGGATCGGTTTCGGCGGTTTTCGTGTTCAACCCTCGGAGTTCATGAAGATCTCCATGGTGATCTGTCTTGCCAAGTACTTTGAAAGCGACAAGACCGTCGAGGGATACGGATTCCGTGAGTTGATATTGCCGACGCTACTCGTGATGATTCCCTGCGGGCTCATCATGATGCAGCCCGACCTCGGAACAGCCCTGACGATTCTTGCTACGTTCGGAACCATGATGCTGTTCCTGAAGATCCGTGCGAGAACCCTGATGGTGATCGGAATCTGCGCCGTAATTGCATTGCCGCTCGCTTACAAATTCGGTCTGAAGCCCTATCAGCGCCAGCGTATCATCACCTTCCTGGATCCCAGTGCCGATCCAAAGGGCTCCGGTTACAATTCCATTCAATCCATGATTGCGGTAGGAAGCGGGCAGCTTTTCGGCAAAGGGTACAAACAAGGAACTCAGAGCCAGTTGAATTTCCTCCCCGAACATCACACCGATTTCATTTTCTCGGTGTTCAGCGAGGAGCACGGGTTTGTTGGCGGATTGATCGTCTTGGCCTTGTATTTAGGCCTTCTGGTCAATGGTTTATCGGTCGCGTACCAGTCCCATGACAAATTCGCCTTGCTCCTCTCGCTAGGAATAGTCTCCATGTTCTTCTGGCAGATCTTCGTGAACATGGGGATGGTGATGGGGCTTTTACCGATTGTAGGCGTTCCTTTGCCCTTTTTAAGCTATGGGGGCTCCTCCATGATCACCAGCATGTTGGGCATCGCGCTCCTGACGAATGTCGCGAACAAAAAATTCATGTTCTAGCCGTAACGTTTTATTGCGCTGCGTTATTTCTCATGATACGCCCCCCTCATGAAAAATTTTTCAGCTAAACAGTTGGTTCTTTCATCATTTATTATCGCGCTTCTGAGTGCTCCCGCGATGGCAACTACGCCGGTCTGTAAAGTTCGCACGATGGGCGGAGGAAGTCTGGGGATGACGTTCTCGTTCTGGAAACAAGTTCCAGCCCTCTCGCTGGAAGATTGCCAGGAAGCGGCCAAAGCTCTGGTTGGACAAACGGAAACGTCGGAAGATCTGTTGAATCCCTCGGGCGAGTACGGCTATTACCGTGCATGGAAAGCCTGGTACAAATGGAATTCTGATGGAGAGACCTCGAAAGGATCTTTCACCTCCGATGATGTGTTTGCCGGGCCAAGTGATAACTGATCTCGAAACCCACTACCCCTACAGCCGATATCTCAAAGAGACCTTCGGCGAGACAACCTATAAGGTTCCGGTTGCAAGCGGACTCTCCTGCCCCACGCGAGATGGCGCCCTGTCGAAGGACGGTTGCGCGTTTTGTGACTTGCGCGGCTCAGCGTCCTATTTCGGCAAACAGGGGCGTGGTCGAAATATCGCTGAACAGCTCCGCGAACGTATACCGGGGATTCGCGAACGTTTTGGAGCCAGAAAATTTCTAGCCTACTTTCAAAGTTACACAAACACTTATGCGGAACCAGCACGCCTCGAAGAGCTCTATCTCGAAGCCCTCGGGGTGGAAGATATCTCCGGCCTTTGCATTTCCACGCGACCCGATTGCCTGCCGGACCCCGTCCTTGAGCTGCTGGATCGCATTTCGCAGGACCATTACATTTCCCTGGAACTTGGAATCCAGTCTTTCAATGACCAGACGCTAGATTGGCTGAAGCGCGGCCACAACGAGCGCTGCTCGATTGAAACACTCGAAAGACTTGCTGTTCGGGCTCCGCGCGTGGACGTTTGCGCGCATCTTATTTTGGGAGCGCCAACGGACGTCCCCGGAACAGCTCGCGATGCGGCACTCAAACTCAATGCAGGTCGGGTCCGCGGCGCCAAGCTTCATCAGCTGATGATCCTGAAAAGCTCCGAACTCGGCGAACGTTTCGCCACCGATCCGTTTCCGACGCTGACACTGGACCAATACTCAGAACGCGTGCTGGAATTTCTGGAATACCTTTCGCCCGGAATTTATCTCGAACGGCTTTGCGCCACGGCATCGCACAAGGATGAATGCCTGGGCCCGGACTGGAGCTGCGATCGCTGGACACCGCACAATAGAATCCGTGAATTTCTTGAACGTCGCCAATGCGTTCAGGGCAGCAAGGTTTCGGATACTGTTCGGCTCTAAAAAGTAATCAGCAGTCCTGCCGATGTCTCGACGGAGGCGAATGAATTGCTCTCCACGCTGGAGTTATTCGATGTTCTGCCGATACCCATTTCAAGTGACAAGCTCGAGCTCAACTCCAGATCCACTGCGCCCTCGATGGTCAGCAAACGATCGTCGCGGGGCTGCGATCCTGCTGAATCGGCATAACTTCGCGCGCCGGAACGAAGGAGCAAGCTGAATGAAACAGCGTCGCTGACCGGGAATAGTCCCAGTCCGTAGAGATAAGGACCTGAATACGAATAGCCGCTGAGATCAGAGCTCAGCTTTTCCAATCCGAATCCAAAACTGAAATCGCTGGAAAACGCGGCCCCGCCGCCCGAGGCCTCAAGACTCAAAAGCGAGTCCTTTCTTCCCGACTCGTTGTAACTCCGGGTGCCCGCTTTGATCGAGGCGCCGGCCCGATACTCGCTCCAGGAATACTCCGATTTCCAACTGAGTTCGTTTCCCAGAAAGCCTTCCGTCGTAAAGTCAGAGCCAGCGGAGGAAAGTGTTCCAACGCCGCCTTTTCTTCCTGACGCCCCCCCAAGAAGTGCCGTCGAAAGGGCATAGCTTGTCCCATTGGAAAAACGATAAGATAAAGCCGATGCAAGCGCCCGGTCGAGGAGATGAAATCGAAATCCCGGATTCACCTCGTAGCTCACGTTTCCCTCAATTCCGGAATCAGGATACGAATCGTTATCGACTCCCAGATTCAGGAACATCGCGCCATTCGATGTCTTGGAACCCCAGTCCATCGTGAGGTCTAAAGTGGACCGGCCGAAAGCAGAACCCTGTCTTGCTGAATCGACCGCGTTCGCGACGTTGTCATTGAAACCGGCAAAAAGGCCGATTCCCAATTCCGTCTCGTAACCGAAGGCGGAGGAACTCGTCCAAACTGCGAGAACGAACGCGATTCCGTAGTAAAAAGGGCGCTTGCTCATGGCCGGTCCTCTCAATTATTTTTGACGGCGATTGGCTTTCAGCTGCGCTTTGGCCGCCTTGCGCTCGGCCTTTTTTTCCATTCGCTCACGCTTTTCAGCGAGCTTCCTGGCCTTGTGTTCCGCTTTGCGGATCCGGTTACGCTCATGGACCTCCTGGGACACTCCCAGATTTGGGGTATGCGTCTCAGTTTCCGTGGCGACCTCCTGAGTTACCGGTACTTCAGCTTCGTCGGCAAACGCCGGAACTGAAAGTGAAAGAGCCATTACTAACGTCATTCCCATCATCCATTGCTTTTTCATACTGCCTCCTTGTTTGATTACCTATCTCCTGCTTCTATTTGCCCTGTCAGCACCGCGGGCCCTCATCGACTTCTGTCTCCGCTCACGACTCTCTCGAACCTTCTCCAATCTCTTTCGTCTCTCCTCAGGAGATACCTTCTTGAATTCAACGAACCGGTTGCGGATTTGTTTCTGTTGCTCAGGCGATAATTTCTTAAACCCTTGATACAGTTCCTTAATTCGCGTCTTTTTCTCAGGACTTAAAGCCTGGAACTGGCGGAAATTCTCGCGAAGCTCCTTTTTTTGGTCCTCAGGAAGAGCCTTCCAACGAAGATAGTTTTCGCGGACCTTCTCTTTCTGCTCCTCACTCATCGCACTCCATTGAGACTGCGGATCTGACGCTGTATTGGCGCTTTCCGCGGCGACAGCCGCATTCGCTAGAAAGACGTACATGGCGAGACCGGTGAGGAGGGAAACTGTTAATCTAGCGTTTTTCATGGCGCGCCTCCTTGGCAGCTTCTTTAACCGACGTGTCGGCCTTCTCGAATTCCGTAGCGAAAACCGAAAACTCCAAGAGTTCGATATTTGAAAAGAACTCCAGGTCTTTCAGTATCTCCGCGTCGATCGCCTCTGCTGCCGCGACCAGAAACGGGATCAGCAAAGCGAACAAAAAGAGCGGCTTCCTGCGGAGCTTAGCCGCTTTCATTTCCCTCTCCTTCGGCCGAATGAACCAGAACATCCCATTCGACGTCAGTTGCATCCAAGGCGAGCTCATCCAGTTCCGCGAGAATTTCGACACTCGCCAGGAACTCGCGGTTGTCAAGCAGCAGCGCGCCCGCCTGAACCTCTGAAACGCTTGCGGAAGGCGGAGGTAATTCACGCCGAAGAAGTCCGATAGCGCCGATAACAACCGCCAAAGAGGCAGCAACGGCAATCGGAAACCGCAGGATCTGCGCCCAGGGACGCGAACTCGACGCCGTGCGGGTTTTTCCGAATTCACCCTCAAACCGCTCCCAGAAACGAGCATCGGCTTGCGCCTGTTCCGGGTTTGATTTAAGGGAAATCAGGCGTTCACGCACGATTTCAAACAGATTCTTACGACTGCGATGCATGAGCCTCCCCCTTTCTTTTCATGCAATCGATCAGACCCTGCTTCGCTCGATGGATCAGCGTTTTTACAGAGGTGATCGAAACATCCAGTGAACCGGCGACTTCCTCGTAGGACAAGTCACTGAAGATTCGAAGCTGAAGCGCCTCGCGCTGCGGTCCGGAGAGCCTCCGCATACAATCCTCGATCTGGGCAGTCTGAGTTCGCGCAATGAGCTCTGTCTCGGAATCCGAAAGCGGTGACTCCAACTGATCCACTGCGACCGGATCCGAGCCTTCTTCATCGTGGGGACTCAGGTCTTGCGCCAGTAACTCGCCTTTTTTCCTGAAGTGGTCCAGAACCGCGTTTCGCGCGATCGTCCAAAGCCAGGTTGAAAATTTCGCACGAGGCTCATAGCTCTCCCGCGAACGGTATATTTTAAGGAACACGTCCTGGGTCAGCTCCTCAACCTGCGTCTTATTCGCAATAGCGCTCGAAACGTAAGCCATAATGGGCCTCTTGAATTTCTCATAAAGGCGCGCAAACGCCTCCCGGTCTCCCTGGCGAACTTTCAGCATCAGCAATTGATCGGCATCCAGATCCACTATTCGGGTCCGCTCCTGATGAAACGTCTGAAAATAAAAAAAGTTTCCGGGATTTTCCTGATTTTTCCGGAAAAGCCCGCGCGAACGAAAAGTCTATTCAAACCGAGACCTTTTAGAAACTCAAAACCGTTACTTATCGCCAACTTCGGTAGGCGGCTTCCAATCCCGGTGTTTTTCAGTGCCTCGGGCCGTCCCGAAAATGCTGCGAAGCTGGCCGCAGGCCGCAAGAATGTCCCTGCCCTTCGAAACACGGATCAACGCTGTGAGTCCACGATCTATAAGAATTCTTTGAAATGCTGAAATCCGCGCATCGGACGGCCTGAGGAACTCCGAACCCGAGTGCTCGTTGAAGGGAATGAGATTGATTTTGTTCGGAATGCCTTTCATCAACTGAACCAGGCGAAGCGCATCTTCATCTGAATCATTAAAATCCTTTAGAAGCACGTATTCGAAAGTGATCCTTCGATGGCTTCCGAGGGGAAATTTCCTGCAGGCACCGAGAAGCTCATTGATGTTCCATTTACGATTCACGGGCATGATCCTGGATCGCTGCTCGTCCGTGGTCGCGTTCAAGGAGATCGCAAGCGATACATCCACACGCCGGCCGAGTTCCTCGATAGCCGGAACAAGACCGCTTGTGCTGACTGTCACTTTTCTCTTCGAAAAATTGAACCCATCGGTATCCAGCAAAATCTCGCAGGCCTTTATGACGTTCTGCAGGTTGTGCAAGGGCTCGCCCATGCCCATGAAAACGATGTTCGTGATGGGCGCGAGTCGCCGCAACTCGTAAATCTGAGTCACGATCTCATGAACCTCGAGATTCCGATCGAGACCCTGTACGCCGGTCAGGCAGAACTTGCATGCCATCGCACACCCCACCTGGCTCGAGATGCAGGCGGTCAAGCGCGTCGGCTCGGCTACGCCTTCGGCTGAGTCCTTCTCCTGAAGGGCTGCAGGGATGATCACGCTTTCAATGGTTTTCTGGTCTGCGAGGTTCCAAAGGAATTTTCTAGTCCCGTCCTCGGCCTGAGTGCTCTGTCGTTCAGAAAGGCGGTAAATCGCCACGTTATCTTTCATCCAGGCGCGCAGATCCTTCGAGAGATCTGTCATCTCATCCCAATCAGTCACGAAACGCTGGTAGACCCAGTGGAAGATCTGCTGAGCACGATAGCGTGCCTGTTTACGGAACTTGGTTTCCATTTCTTCGGGAGAAAGCTCTCCCCGAACCCGCTTCGCGCGGCTCAGGGGAAGCAGCAGGTCTGCGAGTTCTGCTTGGCTAAGCGACTGAAAATAGATCATTCCAGTCGGTCTTCTAACGGTTTTCCCCCGGTGTTTCAAGCCAGATCAAAGTCGCGTGATGAAACCCTCCAAAGGGTATGCGGCCGGCCAGAATTCCCGAAAATCCTCGGGGAGAATCACCTCTTTCCGAGCAGCTAACCCCAAAGCGTTGAAAACGCCCTGAGCGATGGATCCTTCCCATTCGCCCTGGTGAATGGACAGGACCCAGACTTCACGTTTGAGTTGCCCTGCTATTTTGCAGGCGTGGAGAACCATTGCGGAAAAATCCGCAAACTTGGGCGGTAATCCCCACGCGACGCATGGGTCCCTGGAAACAAATGGAAAAAAGAACGTGAAAAGCAAAGGCCCGTTTCCTACTGGTACGTCCGAAGAAATGAGATCCAGAAAGTCGCTGTGCCGGTATTCCGCGGCACGACCTGCATGCACAAGAGCGCGGGCGCGCGCTCGCCCCAGATCCGCTCGGCGAAACAGATTCAAGTAGCGCCGTCCCCCGTCGAGCTCCAATCCGAGCAGATCCGCCTCAGGAAAAAAATGAGCGAGGGCTTCCGCGTAAAACCAATCGCAGGCGCCAACATCGATGACGCTCTTGAATATCACTTCGCCCCTGATCAGACGATCCAGGAGCAAGGGGTACAATCGGGACGCCGCACGAGCCCGCGGAGCCAGAATGGGTGATGGTGCCGAGAAGCGAAATCTCATGCGGCCCCAGCATCTGTCCCGCCCAGCAAAGAGAAGCGACAGCAAGGCTTAGAGCCCCACCCAACCTCGCGCGGCGATGAGCGCCGCAAGATCCCATCGAAATGGCACGAGTTTGAGTCGATCCCCACCCATCGCGCGGCTTACCTTCCGCCAAGGAGCCGGGCTCTGCCCCCAATCGGCCCAGTCGCGGGCCCCGATAAAAATTCCCTGTACGGGAACCATCGTGCGCTCTGAAAGATATTTTACGATCTCCTGAGGCGTGCGGGTCTGATCATTCGCAGACATTCCCGCCAGATCTCCCCGCTGAAAAAGCTCCAATCGCCCGCGCCTGAACACCATCAGCAGATCCTCGGGCTTTTCACCTTCCAGTCGCAGGTAAATCCCATAGTTTGAGGGCAGAACTTTCTTCCACCAGCCCTTCAGGGCCTCGACAAGGAAATGCTCCTGGGCCAGCAACCGCTCGGCAGAAAGTCCTTTCGTCCCTGCTGCATCTTTTCGAATCCTAGATGCCGCTTTTTCAAGCAACAGGTCCGATTGCTCAATGAAATGAGGCAAAGCCGCGGATTCCGAGATCCAGCCGTCCACCTCTGAACGGTCAAACGAAATCACCGGCCGATTACCGAACTCCGCGTTCATCTCAGCCAGTTCAGCGCCAAGCCATTCGGAAAGATCCTCTCCCTCCGCAAAAGCCGCCACCACCGATCCCTGCTCAATGATTACAAAAATAGGCGCTCCCGATTCGGATCGGGAGGAAAAAGCCCGACGTTTGCTTCGGAAAACACCCTGAAATGCGGTCCAATCGTAACTCAGCTCCATTACGTGCTCCCTACCGGCAGCTCGGCGGCCGGTTTGAACGGCTCAGGAGCAGTGACATGGGGAAACTGTTTGCTCGGGGCGACTTGTTCGACAGCGAGCGAAAGGACGCCGCATGGAGCCGACTCGAGCGAAAACCTCGATGAAACCATGGGAGCGGATCCCGCAACTCGAGGCGCTCTTGCCGCTGAAAATGCATGCGCAAAGTCGGAAACTTCCACTGGTCGTGAGAAAATCACGTCGCCCGAAACCTGCCTCGTCGTCTCATTCAGCACGAACAAGCCAATACGCCCCTCTGTCGCGCGATCAAGAGCGATCACCCTCATTCGACTGTCACTCAGGCGACACGGCGTTTCGATATCGGCCACCGAAAGCATTCCCGCGATGAACGTTTTCCACGACTGCCGGGATTCCGCGGCGGCCGCCACGTTCTTCTCCTGAACGTCATAAAGCACAAGCTTCCCGCTGCCCACGACGTGCAGCTGATAGGGAACGCCGAGATCCACTTCCAGGCGACGCGAATGCGCAATCAAAGCTTCCAGCTCGGATCGGGCGGATTCGGTGAAGTACGGGCTGCGCGGCAGGACCAGGAGCCCCCCCCTGCTCAGCCATTGCGTCAGTTTTTGCATCATCTCGCGTGTGATGATGATTGACGGATCGACCACAACCATTTTCGCATCAGTATCTCGCGCCACGAGATCAATCGAAGTGGCGACACGAGCATTCTGTCCAGCCTGCCTGTGCAGTTCATCCCAGAGCACATCAGCCGAAGACCATGCGTGGCCCGCGAGATAAAGCGCGCGAGTGCGAAGTAACAGCTCCCGCTTGGAGAGGAGCCGCGCGATGCCTTCTGCCCTGGCCCTGAAAGCCTGGGAGAACGCGAACCACTCGCTTTCATCAAGAAGGACGCCCCCGCCCCGTGCTCCCATGAGGAGCAGAGATTTCAAAATCAGGAACTGTTTTTCAGGATCGGACAGGCTGTGAAAACCGCCGAACGAACACCAATGAACAAACGGAGCGGCAGGCATTTCCGCACCCGTGGTCGTTCGAGTGGAGGCTTCATCCACCAGCCCAGAAAGACGGTTCAAATCTCCGTTTCCACCCGCAAGTGTCTGGAGAAAATGAGAGTATGCATATCCAGGATCGGCCTCTGGCGTGAACAGCTCGATCTCCCTCACCTTCAGGAACGAGGCCCGACGCCGCACAAGATGATAACTCCGATTACGGAAAACATCTTCCGAATGCTGGTAAAACCAACGACGATTGATCTCGTCCATCCCCCTGGCTCGCCAGCTTGCAGCGGCGGCGGGATGCGGATCCTGAAATTCGCGATGTTCAAAATACCTTTCGGCACGCTGCCGGAATGCAATCGTGGCAGCCCCGGAATAATCGCCTGCCTGACCGGCAAAAGCGCTCCGCGCTGAATCCAGAGGTGACCGATTGTATTTCCAATAACTTCCTGAGAGCACGATGGTCACGCCCTCAACGATCGCGGGTTGCTGGCGTCCAAGTTCACCCAGAAGCCCGTCGATGCGCGCAAGGAAACTGTAATAACGTTTATTGAAATCAGGACAGAAAAGAGAAGGAAGATTGAACCGGTTCGGAGGAAGTCCGCACGCCACAGGTGTAGAACGAAAATCCTGCGCGAGATCTTCTTTCTTGGAGAGAAGATCTCGGGGCATGCCTGAGTTCGGGTAATGAACTCCGACCTCAGGGCTAACGATCAGGGATACTTCAAGTTTTCTTTCCGCTGCGGCAAGGAGAAACCTCGGCAGCGCATGCGAGATATCGGATTCCAAAGCCTGCCATGGAACAAATGTGGCGATGTGGCGAACTCCCATCCGAGCAAGGTGGTCAAGACGTTCTCCAACCGGTGAACGCTTCTTGGTAGACCCCACTCCGGCCGCAGCCGGACAAAGCTCCCAATAGTTCACTAATAGCTGAATAGGATAGGAATTTACTTCGCCCCCCGACATGGTATGGAGTATGACACGTCAAAAATAAGGAGTCACCCCCATGTGGTTTTTTTCCGATGAACATCGCATGCTTCAGAGCACCGTGCGGCAGTTCGCACGGGAGGAATTAGCGCCCCGCGTCGAAACATTGGACCACGAAGAAGGATTCAACCGGGAAGCCTTTTACAAAATGGGTGAACTTGGGCTCCTCGGTGTGATCGTACCGGAAGAATACGGTGGAGCGGGTCTGGATGCCGTAGCGGCCACGATCACTATGGAGGAAATGGGAGCGGTCGACGCATCGACGACGCTTTCCTATCTTGCTCACACGATTCTTTGCGTGAATCAGATCTCGAATAACGCCACCCCGGAACAGAAACGCAAGTATCTCCCGAAGCTCATCAGCGGTGAATGGATCGGCGGAATGGGAATGTCCGAACCGGAAGCCGGCTCGGATGCGCTCGGCATGAAGACGAAAGCTGTTCGCAAGGGCGATCATTACATTCTAAACGGAACCAAGACCTGGATCACCAACGGACCAAACGGCGATGTTTTCTACTGTTACGCGAAAACAGGCGATACCAAGAGGGACATTTCCACCTTCATTATCGAGCGGGGAATGAAAGGCTTCTCCACCGGCAAGAAATTTTCGAAGATGGGAATGCGTGCCTCGCCGACCGGAGAACTTGTTTTTGACCAGTGCGAAGTGCCCGCTGCCAATCGCGTAGGCGATGAAGGTGCAAGCGTGAAAATGATGATGCGTAATCTGGATATTGAACGCATCACAATCGCCGGCATTTCACTGGGGATTGCGCGTTCGTGCGTGGAAGTAGCGACGCAATATTCGAAAGAGCGCAAACAGTTCGGAAGACCGATCGGGTCCTTCCAGCAGATTCAGGAACGCCTCACCGAGGCCGCTGCATGGTACGAGGCCTGCCGCACACTCACCTATACCGCCGCGAAAATGTGGGACATCGGAACCATGACACCGAAGGAGACTTCGATGATGGCCGCGAAAGCCAAGCTCCAGAGCGCCCAGATGGCGACACAAGTGGCGCTCGATGCGATTCAGATCCTCGGCGGCTACGGTTACACCCGCGAGTTTCCGGTTGAACGCTATATGCGCGACGCGAAACTCATGGAAATCGGCGCGGGCACAAATGAAATTCTGCGCCTGATCATCGCCCGCCAGATGCTCGGCGAAGCGGCGGATGCGGACGCGACTTGAAGGATGTGAACCATGGATTTTCAAGAAAACACGATGCAGAGCGAACTTCGGGACCTGACCCGGAAATTCGCGCAAAAAGAGATTCTTCCCCTTGTCGAACAAGATGAGCATGACGAGAGGTTCCGCCCTGAAATCATCCGAAAACTCGGCGAACTCGGACTGACAGGAATTCCGGTTCCCGAGGAATACGGCGGAGCAGGACTCGGGTATCAGGAGTACATCGCAACAATCGAAGAACTGGCGGCCGTGAGCGTCAGCTACGCGATCAGCGTCGCTGTGACGGGCCTGCCACAGGTCATTCTGAACCTCTTCGGCAATGAAGCGCAGAAGAAGAAATACATCCCGAAACTGGCTCAGGGCGAGGCAATCGGTGCGTTCGGGCTTTCGGAGGCATCATCAGGCTCAGATGCCGGCAGCATGAGAACGACCGCTCGCCGGGAAGGTGACTCTTACATCCTGAACGGCACGAAGCTCTGGATCACGCAGGGCGATATTGCGGAGACATTGATCGTCATGGCAAGGACCGGCGGCCCCGGCCCGAAGGGCGTTTCCGCTTTCATCGTGGAAAAAGGAATGCCGGGTTTCAGCTGCGGAAAACGTGAAAAGAAGATGGGCTGCAGCATCTCGCACACCATGGAATTGATCTTCCAGAATGTCCGGGTTCCAGCAGCGAATCTGATCGGCTCTGAAGGCGATGGCTTCAAAGTCGCCATGACCGCACTGGATAGTGGCCGAGTGACCATCGGGGCAAGCGCCCTTGGGGTAGCCCGTGGAGCACTGGAAGTCGCGATCAGACACGCTCGCGAGCGCGAGCAGTTCGGCAAACCCATTGCCGAGTTTCAGGGCGTTTCATTCATGCTTGCGGATATGGCGGTAGCACTCGATGCAGCCCGCCTCCTGGTGCAGCGTGCAGCGTGGCTGAAAGACAACGGACTCCCCTTCTCGACCCAGGCCGCAATGGCAAAACTTTTCGCTACTGATATGGCCATGAAAGTCACGACTGACGCAGTGCAGGTTCTCGGAGGATCCGGTTACACTCAGGATTTTCCCGCGGAACGTTATATGCGCGAAGCGAAAGTTCTTCAGATTGTCGAAGGAACAAATCAGATCCAGCGATTGATACTGGGACGAAGCCTGACGAGTTGACATAGCCAAAGGCCCGCAGTTAGATTCCGGTCAGATTCAAACACGAGGTCACCCACCATGAGCGTTACTGCAAGCAGATTAGGAAGTTCTCCCATCACGTTGGATTGGTCGAATCTGGTAAGGGCCGCTTCCACTGGAAGCACAGGGAAACCCATACCCAAGTCTGATCCCGCTTTGGACGCCTCCGAATGGGAACAAGCCTGGACCGGACTCAAGGATCGATTTGCGAAGGGCGAGGTCGGTTTTTATGATTCTCCGGTCACCCCGGACCTCTCTCAGCAACAGGAATCTGAAACGCTCGCATCGGAGATCCTGAAATCGGGCCGCTTCACAGATTGTCTTTTTCTCGGCATCGGCGGCAGCGCTCTGGGGCCCATCAGTTTTCTCGCCGCTGTTCAGGAAAAGGCCTCGAGCGCAATGCGCTTCCATTTCGCGGAAAACCCGGATCCGGTGGATTGGAAAACGACTCTCGGCCGCCTGAGCCCGGAATCCACTCTGGTTTGCGTCGTAACCAAATCCGGAACCACCTTTGAGACCGTATCGCAGTTCCTGGCAGCAGCCGAGTGGCTGGGTCGCTCTCGTCTCAAAACCAACCTGGTAGCCATCACCGATCCCAGTAAAGGTGACCTTCGCGCTTTCGCGGCCAAGGAAGGAATCAGGACGCTGGCGATCGCTCCTCCCATCGGCGGCCGTTTCAGCGTATTTTCACCCGTAGGCCTGTTCCCGGCGCGTCTTGCGGGGCTTTCGACCAGTGATTTTCTGCTCGGTGCGAAGCAGGTGCGCGATTATATCGAGAAAACTCCGGCTGAGAAGAATCCGCTTTTCATCATCGGCCAGGAGTTCGTCAGACAAGCCTCCAGACGAAGCGTGCACGTGTGCATGCCTTATTCGAATCGCTTACGCATGATAGGCGATTGGTTTGTACAGCTTTGGGGCGAAAGCCTCGGAAAAGATGGCAAAGGATTCACACCCCTTGCGGCCGTCGGTGCGACTGACCAGCACAGCATTCTTCAACTGCTTCGGGATGGTCCGGACGACAAGATCACCTTGTTCCTGACGGTGGATCATGTCGACGATCCCGTGAAGATCCCGAAAATCGACTTCGGCCCGGGCCATGGCGAATACACGTCCTTTAAACTTCTTCAGGGGCACACGTTCCAGGACCTGCTTCAGATCGAATACCGCGCCACCTCACAAGTTTTGACACGGCAAGGCAGACCTAACCTGACGCTCCGCCTCGACCGCCTAGATGAACGGGCGCTCGGCGCTTTATACTTCGCTTTTTCCGTTCTGACGGCCTTTACGGGCGCGCTTATGAACGTAAATCCATTCGATCAGCCGGGAGTGGAAGAGGGCAAAATTTACACCCGCGAGGCACTTACCGAACAACGGAGTCCGACAGATTGAGTAGAGCAATCTGAGTGTTGACGCTCTAGTGCAAAAAGATTTAACCTGAGGGGACGTATGTGTCCTCCTGTTCCACCTCCTTGTCCGCCTTCTGACTCGTTCGACTCCTCCGATGACGCGGGAGAGAAAACCGCGGTCCTTCACGGCGATCAGGAAACGCTGAAGAAAGAGCTTCAAAGAGCCAAAGAGCAAGAGGCTTGCCTGATCATTATCCGCGGCACACCTCAAGGACACCGCTTCTTCCTGGCCCAGGACGAAATGACCATGGGTCGGGATCCATCGGCGGACATCACGCTGGCGGATCAGAGCATTTCGCGGAAACACGCAAAAATCACGAAACAGAACGGTCGAGCGGTATTGACAGATCTGGGCTCCTCAAACGGAACTCACGTCAATGACAAGAGGATCAAGCCCGGGGAGACGGTTCTTCTTGAAAAAGAAGACATGATCCGCATTGGCAACTCGATCCTGAAATTTCTTCCCGCAGGAGAATTGGAAATTCTTTTTTACGGAAACCTGGGCTCAGCCGCGCACCAGGACCCGCTCACGAAGATTTACAACAAGGGTTACCTCCAGGAGGCGCTCGAAGCGGAGTTCAAACGAGCAAAAGCGCTCCACACGGATTTTTCCCTGCTCTTTTTCGATCTCGACCACTTCAAAAAAGTGAACGACAATTTCGGGCATGCGGCCGGTGATTACGTGCTGATGGAGTTTGCGAATCTCGTCCGTTCCAACTTCGTCCGCCCCAAGGATATCTTCGCTCGCTATGGCGGCGAGGAGTTCGTCTTATTGCTTGCGAATACAAATGCCCAAGCGGCGACTGTCGTGGCGGAGAAGATCCGCTCCGCCATCCAGACCTTTGCCTTCATTTTCGAGAACAAGCGGATACCGGTCACCACAAGCCTGGGCGTCGCCGAGATCCGGGCGGATATCGAATCCGCGCAAACGCTCCTGAAAGCAGCCGATAAGGCGCTTTACGCGGCCAAAAACTCCGGTAGAAACCGGGTTGTTCTAGCAAGTTAATCTGCCTGCCTCCCCTCTTGCCTTCTGAAGAAACACATGGTGGAGTGCCCCCCACTATGTCCCAGATTTCGTTGCATTCCCAAACCGGCAAACCGCAGCCCGGGGTCATTCGGGTCCTGAGTCCTGCCGTCGCGGAGCGGATCGCCGCCGGCGAAGTGATTGAGCGACCTGCCAGCGTCGTCAAGGAACTGGTTGAAAATTCAATCGACGCGGGCGCCACGGAAATAGGGGTTTTTCTCGAAGACGGCGGAAAGGCCCTGATCGAGGTTCTCGACAACGGAAAAGGCATGCCGCCCGCCGATCTTTCAGTTTGCATCGAACGGCACGCCACGAGCAAACTGAACTCACTTGAGGACCTCGACAGGATTCGCACCTTGGGATTCCGAGGAGAGGCACTGCCGAGCGTTGGCGCGGTTTCGGACCTCAGCATTTTGTCGCGTACGTCAACTTCAGAAACAGCTTACGAACTCTTTCCAAAACCTTTCGGAACTCCCCGTACCGCACCCGAGCCAGTGACGTTTGGCCGATTTTTCGACTCTTCGCATGGCACGCGCATCCGGGCGCGAGGATTGTTCTCTCAAGTACCGGCGCGCTTGAAATTTCTGAAATCTCAGGCTGCTGAAGTCTCGCACGTCCGGGACTGGGTGGAGCGCCTGGCTCTCTCAAATCCAGGTGTCGGTTTTCGCCTGAGCAGCGACGGCCGTGTGCTGTTAAATCTGAGGCCGGCAGCAGAAGCCGACCGGGTCCGCGCAGTTTTGTCTGATAAAGGCGACTACCCAATGGTCTCCGCGGAATCAGCGGCGGAGGATTTTTCGGCCGTACCCGGACTCCGCGTGCGCGCGCATTGGTTGCAAGGGATGAGCAGCCCTCAGACCCGAAAGCTCGCGCAGATCGTGAACGGCCGTGCCGTGCGGGACAGACTTCTTCAGCAGGCCATCCTGCTCGCGTTCAAACAAAATCTGATGCCCGGCCAGTTCCCCGCGCTCGCTTTGTTTGTCGAAATAGAGCCTTCCGAACTGGATCTGAACGTACATCCGACGAAAACCGAGATCCGCTTTCTGAACAGTCGGCGGATTTTTCACGCGGTCGATTCGCTTCTTCAATCGATGATCGCGAAAAACGGAGCCGCCGGTTTCGCGCCCGGTTGTTCGCCAAGCTATTCGCGGGACTATTCACGATGGACCGCCTCCGAAGAACAAAGCCCTTCACACGGCAGCGTCCCCGCGCCGGTACCGGAAACCCCGCTTTCGGCCGAACGGTATGTCCCTGCCAATCCGACACTCGGCCCTCAGCTGTCCCTCTCATCCGTCAGTAGTTCGACTGCCGTGCAGAACCCCATCCACCCAAGTTCCTTTCATCATCCTTTTAACGAAGGGCGCTTCGTCGGCACCCTGTTCAATACCTACATTGTCTATGATACCGGCCATGAATTGGTCTGCATCGATCAGCATGCAGCCGACGAACGCATCCGCTATGAGCGCCTGCGAAACCGCCTGACAGATCCTGCTTCTGCGGCGATCACTGGAACCCAATCCCTTCTCGTGCCCGAAGCAGTACATTTTCCCGCGGAGGAACGACCGAAACTCGAAGAGCGGCTTCCGTGGCTGGACACCCTCGGGTTCGAAGCCGAACTGTTTGGCGAAGACGCCCTCCTCATCCGAAGCATTCCCGGAGAGTGGGGAGACCATTCCCTTCGTCCAAGGCTGAAAGGCCT
>MEPR01000056.1:12747-13006 GCA_001769835.1 Bdellovibrionales bacterium GWB1_55_8 | reverse complement strand
CGAGAACAACTGGCCCGGGCGCTGCGGAACTTGAGGTGGCCAATGCTTGAATCGATAGCAGCGAGAGCGCGAAAAATCTGAAATTTGTTTTCATGGTTGTCACCTGTGTGCAGATTGAAAAAATCAAACCGCGGGATTGGGGCGGCGGCGTTCCGGATTCCGCTTGTGATCTTCTCCAATCACCAGGGATGCGAACGTTATTACCACCAGAACCGTAAACACCATTCCGAGAAGTTTGCCCATGGTCACTCCCATCGTT
>MEPR01000056.1:0-12667 GCA_001769835.1 Bdellovibrionales bacterium GWB1_55_8 | reverse complement strand
ATTCCGGCGGCATTCAGTTCGAGATCCAGCCGAAGGAGTTCCCATTTTTCAGGCGTGAACTGAATGTTTCTGGATTCCAGATAAGACACAAAGTAGCCCCTCAGTTCACGTTCGCAAAACTGACTAAGCGCCTGACCCTGGGTTCCGGATTCCATTGCGCGGATCATTAAATTTCCGCTGAATTCAATGTGTTGCCGCAACTGAGTTCCTGCCGTTTCGAGATCTCTGATCTCTCCGAAATGGGTGAGGAATGCGCGTTTTGCGCCTGTCGCGATGATCCGATCGACGCTTCGCTTCGCCTCTTCGGGATCAAACTCAGTCGGGCTGGTTGTGGGAAGAATCACAAGGCCCTGATTTTGGAGCGCCGGATAGGCGAGCCCGAAGGCATCGCCGGTGAATATCCCTGAAAGAGCCGGAACATGGATGGCCATGTGGTGATTCGCGTGTCCGCGCGTATGCAGAAAGGAGAGTTCTCCTGATCCGAAGGGAAGTTTTTCGCCATCTTCGACGATTTTCACTCGGTCAGAAGGGATCGGCTGGATATCACCGTAAAGCCGTTCGAAAGCTTCATCACCGTAAACCTTGCGCGCGCTTTGCACGAGCCGGGTGGGATCGATCAGGTGTTTGGCGGCGCGGGGATGGGCCACGAGAGTCGCTCTAGGGCAGCTGCGAACAAGAGCTGATGCGCCAGCGGAATGATCCAGATGCACATGCGTGATGATGATGTATCTGACCTGTTCAGGGTCGAGTTCATGGTTTTTAAGCGCTTGGAGCATCTTCGGCACGGCATGAGCCGTGTTGGTTTCAATGAAAGCAGCTTCCCGACCGCTTATAAGCAGATAAGCGGCCGCGAATTTCGGATTCAGATATTCACAGTCGATTGTTTCCAGGAGCATCGAATCTCCGTAGCATCTGAACGAGCTTTCCGTCCAGCAGCGGATGCTGCTATACCGGCGGACATGCAATCGTTGATCCCTGATTTCGAGTACCGCCTCAAACTCGAGCGGCTGAAAATCGGCTCTGAATCCATTGAAGTCGAATGCCTGAAAAGCCTGGACGAGACCATCGATGCGCTTTTTTCTTATCTCGAACGGGGGGGGAATCCCGCACTTCTGGAAGAGCTATGTCCCTATTTCGGCGTTGTCTGGCCTTCCGCGCGAGCTCTTTCGGAATTCCTGGTGGAACAATCGGATATTGAGTTGAAGAACGCCAGGGTTCTTGAGGTGGGCTGTGGCCTTGCGATTCCGTCCATGATCGCAAGCAGGCTCGGGGCGATTGTAACCGCCGCGGATTTTCATCCTGAGGTAGAAAAATTCCTTAGCAAAAATCTGGAGCGAAACCGGTTGCGAAACATCCGTTATGTGTCGCTTGACTGGACCAATCGAGCATTTGCTGAAGAAGAGCGTTATGACCTCGTGATCGGCAGTGACATCCTTTATGAGAAGACGCACCCGGTATCGGTGGCTCGTGCTGTTTCCTCATGGGTGAAACCACATGGAACGGTGATCATTGCTGATCCTGCGCGGCCCTATCTTCAGCAGTTCGTGGATCAGATGCGGGATCTTGGTTTTTCCGCGCAGACAGATACCCGTCGCGCGGATGGTAAAGATATTTTCCTGCTGATCTTCCGGAATTAAGTGCGAGCTTCGTTGCTGCCCAGAAGTTCACGCTCTGCCTGGAGCCAGTGGTCCAGTTGGCTGCCACCTTGGCCGGAAAGATAGATGGAGTAGGCGCGCAGCGCGACTTCATGCGCTTTGATCTGCGTTGCCGGTCGGGAGCTCTGAGTCATTTCTTTCATTGCAGAAGCTGTTGATGAAGTTTTGGACGAATTTGTCGAGGATGATGTTTTTTTCTTCAGAGTGGGTTTCGCCATGGTTGCCTCCTAGTTGTTAAGCGAACCTTCTACCAGACATTTGTTTGGTTCAGCACGCGTTTTATTGGTGAGATTGTGTCTCATTTTTCTCTTAACGCGGTTAAGATTTCGTCAAAGGCGCAGATCATGCCTCCTGACTTGCAGCGCAAATCCGAATGGCGTTCAGACGTTTTGCCGCCCTGCTGAATCAGACCGGTCGCACGAAGCACGTGCGTTTCAATGATTACAGTGTAGTGGTCCATGCGCCAGAGCTGGTGCGATTCATACGGCCGGATTACCGTGCTACGGATCTACTCAGCCTGATCAGGCACTTGAGCCCCCATCTTCATATTGCGGTGAATGAGCGCGGAATGGTCCCTGCGGCCGAAAGGTTCTTCGAAGAGTCCCGCGATCCTACGCATTATGATGCGGTCTGGGTTCGTGACAGCCTTTGGGCTTATCTCGGTCTTCGTGCGCAGGGTCGGGTTGTGGATGCCAAAAGAATTCTGCTTTGTCTTCTTCAATACATAAGCACGCCCGCACAACAAGGAAGGTTGAGGAGGGGCAAGCCGCTGCATATTCGCTTCGATCCAGAATCGAAAACATTTTCCGATGTTCGGGAGGGCGGAAAAATCCAGCAGTGGAATCATAAACAGAACGATGCGGTTGGATTGTTATTCGATCTGTTGTTGCGTGCGTTATCGGAAGGTCTTCTGACGCAAGCGGATATCCCTCGAAGCGGCTGGGACTCGCTTGCACTCCTGCCGGCGTACTTTGAAAAAATCCGCTTTGCAGATACGGAAGACGCCGGATGCTGGGAGGAGATTGAGCGGGTAAACACGTCTTCCGTTGGCCTGGTGACGTCGGCACTGGAGCGGCTTCAGCAGCTGATGACAAGGAAGGCGGAGAATGACCGAGTGATATCCAGAACGCTTTTGGAAGCGGCAGGGCGGAATGGCGTCGGGGAAAGTCTGCGGAGTTCGGAAATAGAAAGGCTGGTTTCGAGAGGGTACCGTCGCATACGAAATCAGCTTGAAAGAGGCGGCGAGTCCCCCCTTTATTCGGTTTGCGATCCGCGCCATCGAGGAAGCGATGCCGCACTGTTGAATCTTATTTATCCTGCTCGGTTGGAAAGGTTGACGTTCCAGGAGAAAATGAGCGTTGTTGCGCTTGTTCAGCCTTTGGTCGGGATGGTCGGGGTCCGGCGATATTTCCGTGATTCCTATCAATCGGGCAATTACTGGTTTTCTGGTAGCGAGAGGGTCCCCGTCACGCGGCGAAAGGGCCTTTCACGCTCAGCAGCGGAATTCGTGACGCGAGGGACGCAATACATCGACGGCACTGAGGCTCAATGGTTTTTTGATTCCTGGTACTCCAAGGCCCTGGGACTCTTACATCGTCAGAGCGGAGAATTTTTTTATCGCGAGAAGCAGCTTCAGTTCCTGAATCGAGCCCTGGCTCAGATAACCGCGGGAGAAAGCGTATTGGGTGCGGATGGGCGACCGGTACCCCCTTTCTCCCTTCCGGAAAGTTATAATTCAATCGTCTCTGACGGCGCGCAGTATTTTGTACCAAGTCCCATTGCACCGCTGACTTGGGCCAAGGCATGTCTGGCGATCGCCTTGTCCGAGTTAAGTAAACCCATACGATGATTGTTGATCTTTGTGGCACTTGGGTTGCAGACAGCACCGCGCGGTGGATTCTGCTTATTTGTTTCTCGGAGTAACGGCGTTATTTTTCGGGGCAACGGCAATCGCCGCATTTCTTTGGGCTTACAGGTCCGGGCACTTTTCAAACCTGGACGAGTCCGCAAGCTCGGTCCTGGACTCGGAAGACGTGCCGGATCGCTTTCCTGAAAAGAGGCTGAAGAACGATGCCGCAAACCGGGACAGCAGCGCCAACTGAATATGATACGACGGAGGTGGATCGCTCAACGCGCTGGCCCGTCACCGTCTTATATATGAGCGCGCTGTTTTGGTTGCTGGTCGGAACTGTATTCGCGCTTATTGCATCCATCAAGATGCACATGCCCGACTTTCTCGGGGATTACGCTTTCCTGACGTTCGGAAGAATTCGTTCGGCCCACCTGAATGCGGTCATTTATGGCTGGTCATCATTGGGTACGATCGCAACGTTGGCGTGGCTGGTTGCACGACTGGCGAGGGTTCCTCTCAGGGGTGGGATTGCTCTTCTCGCGACGGCGGCCCTGTGGAACCTGGGTGTGCTTTTAGGCGTCGTCCAGATCATGGCCGGAAACATGCGCGGCTCGGAGTGGCTGGAAATACCTACTCCGATTCCAGTTTTGTTTTTGGCGGCCTTTGTTCCGGTAATCTGGGTATCCCTGAAAACCTTCGCCCAAAGAAAAATTCAGTCAACTTATGTATCGCAATGGTATTTGTTCGGAGCGACCTTTTGGTTTCCGGCCATCTATGTCGTCGCTTACCTGCCTGTGTATCAGGGAGTACCGCAAGCAGCGATGAACTGGTGGTTTGCGCATAATGTTCTTGGCATCTGGTTCACTCCGATCGGACTTGCTTCAGCCTACTATTTCATCCCGAAAATCGTTGGAAGGCCGATTTACAGTTATTACTTGAGCCTGCTTGGGTTCTGGGCACTGGCGCTCTTTTACAATTGGAATGGTTCGCATCACCTTGTTGGTGGGCCCGTGCCCACCTGGTTGATGACCGCTTCGATCACGGCAAGTGTCATGATGGTCATTCCGGTCGCGGCGGTGGCGATCAATCACCACATGACCATGAAGGGGCATTTTTCCCTATTGAAGACGAGTCCGACCCTGCGATTCATTGTCTTTGGGGCGATGAGTTATACGGGTGTGAGTCTTCAGGGTTCCATGCAGGCGTTACGAAACGTCGCGCAAATTACCCATTTCACGCATCACACGGTTGCCCACTCCCATATGGGGATGTACGCGTTTTTCACGATGACGCTTTTTGGTGCGATGTATTACATTCTTCCGCGGATTCTGAGGGTCGAATGGCCATCGGCCCCCGCCATTCGCTGGCATTTCTGGCTGACAGCCCTCGGAATCGGAATTTATGTCGTTGGGCTGACGATTGGCGGCTTTTTCCAAGGTCTCGCGTTGAATGATCCAGCCCGTTCTTTTCAGAGCATCACGGACGAAATGATCCCCTATCTTGAATTAAGAAGTGTGGCGGGTGTGTTGATTGCCATCGGCCACGTCGTTTTTGCGATTTCCTGTGTTCGGTTGCTGAAGAGAGCGAGGGAGGGCCTCTTCTCATGATGAGTCGCGGTATCCTCATGTTTTTCGGAGTGCTCGCGACTTATATCAGCGCGCTCTTCGGCATCAATCTGATTCCGAAGTTCATGCTGGAGAGAGTTCGTCCTGAAGGAACGATGTTGCCCTATGCTTATACGGAACAGGAACTTCGCGGAAGAAGGGTCTACGTTCGTGAGGGTTGTGTTTATTGTCATTCTCAACAGATTCGCGCAAAGCAGAACGGCAGTGACATGGAGCGTGGCTGGGGGCAGCGTCCGACAGTAGCTCAGGATTATGTTCACGATAGTCCGGTGCTGTTGGGGACAATGAGGACTGGTCCTGATCTCGCGAATATCGGTGTACGGCAGCCGAGCGACGATTGGCATCTCAAGCACCTCTACAATCCCAGGATCACGTCCCCAGGTTCCATCATGCCGCCATATCCCTGGCTCTTCATGAAACAGGGTGAGTACGACCGCGGAATGACGCTGGATCTGCCGCAAGAGTTCGCGCCGGAAGCCGGTGCACAGGTGATTCCCACTCAAGAAGCCCTTGATCTCGTGGCCTACCTCAAATCGCTCAAACGCAATTACAAGGTCGAGGGATTGAAATGACGGATCCTCGACATGAAAAAGAGCAGCAGAAGCACAGACTGAATGAACCCGAGGGGGATGAAATCGACGTCACCCGAATGCACCTTGGCTTGACGCGAGAGCATGGCGAACCTCACGAAGGGTATGAGCCCATGCCTCTGTGGCTACCGACGCTCATCGTGGGTCTGCTTGTTTGGGCGGGGTATTACATCGGTCGCTATGGAGGGACGTTTGACGCGAACTCCTATGATCCGGTAACGATCGAAGAAGGCGCGGGATCTGGTAACGGCGCCAGCCAGGGATCGCCAATGGACCGCGGAAAAAACGTGTTTGTTTCGACATGCGTATCCTGCCACCAAACTAATGGCGAAGGCGTGCCCGATCAGTATCCTCCGCTCGCAGGGTCATCGGTCGTCACCGGTGATTCAAAAAAACTGGTCCAGATCATCCTGCACGGGTTGAATGGTCCGTTGGTCATAGGCGGAAAACGATATGATGGAAGCATGCCCGCCTGGGCCGGGACTTTGGATGATGCTCAGGTGGCAGACGTGTCCACTTACATTCGCAAGTCCTGGGGGAATAAAGGGGATGAGGTGACGCCAGACCAGGTCAAAGCGATTCGCGCGGCAACATCGGGCCGGGGACAACCATGGACAGCAGCGGAACTCGGCTTGCCACATTGAATCCTGGTGTGCGCTGTGCAACCTGTGGGGCTGCCTTAAGCGCGCATTCAGGGGCTCATGCACCTGAATACCAATTCTGCTGTTCCGGCTGTTCGATGATCTTCAAATTCAGAGCGGATTCAGGGGCAGAATCAACGAACACGTCCGATTCAAAAATACTCCGCAATATCATCATCTCAATATTCATCGCCATCAACCTGATGGGTGTCAACATTGGTTACAACGACGAGGTTTCGAACGGGGGCGCCATTCCTGCCGTGGGCTGGATCAGCTTTGCGCTGACTTCCGTCATTTTCATTCTTCTTGGACGGCTTTTGCTTCTGGAAACGTTCCATGCGTTGAGTCGCCGTTCGGTCGTCATCGAGCTTCCGTTCGTTACGGGGATTATCGGCGCGATTCTGCTATCGGCCGTGAATTTGATCTCGGGCAAAGGCGCGATATACTTTGATACCGCCGGTATTTTACTGGTTGTCTATACAATCGGAAAATGGGTTGGCGCCCGGGTCCGTCTTCATGCAATCGATCAATCGAGGAATCTCATTTCCTCGTTTGATTCCGTCTATATCAAACGGACGGTGGAAAAAGGTGAAGTTCCCGTCTCAGCGGATCAGATCCGCGAAGGCGATCGTGTTCTGGTGCGTTCAAGCCAAGTGATTCCGGCTGACGGAATCATCGAGTCGGGTGCAACTCATGTCGGAGAAACCTTTCTCACAGGAGAGCATTTACCGAAGGCCAAAGCGGCAGGCGACGCGGTGTATGCGGGTACCAAGGCTTACGATGGTGACATTCTCATGCGCGTATCCGCGACCGGCGAAGCAACGCGAATTCAGGCTATCCTGAAAAGCTCTATCGCTTTGGCCGGACTGCCAAGCCGGTGGACAAATCAGGCGAATCGGCTGGTTGCCTGGTTTTTTCCACTGGTTCTATTCATTGCTGCGGGAGCTGTGTTCTTCTGGGGCGCGCGCGTCGATTCCGCGACCGGACTGATGAACGGGCTTTCGGTTCTTTTGATTGCGTGTCCGTGCGCAATGGGTCTAGCGACGCCGATCATGCTCTGGGCCGGCATCGGCGCGTATGCGCGGGCCGGGATCGGCGTGCGGGATCCTGAGGCGATCGAAAAACTGTGTGAAGTCAATTACGTGGTCTTTGACAAAACGGGGACGCTCACGCAGGTATCTCTCGATGATTCTGATATTCTCATGATGACCGGGTTTGAAAAAAGCCGGGCGCTCGCCTCAGTGGCCGCCTTGGAGGCCATCACGGATCATCCCTATGCACGCGTATTTTCGCGATATCAGGCAAGGGGCCTGATGAGGGCTGACGCAAATACCCTGACGCCTTTGCCTGGAGTTGGTATCAGTGGCATCGTGTTTGACGATTCGGGTTCCCTGCGCGTCGATATCGGCAACGAAGGTCTGCTGGTGTCAGGATCGGAGCGGCAGATCGCTGTGCGATCGAAAATGAGAGGGTCACACCTCAGAGAGCTTTATGTCAAACTCGACGGACAACTGGCGGCTGTCGCGCTCCTTCGTGAAACCGTTGTGACGGATACCGACCTGCTGTTTTCGAAGATCGGTATCCCGGGAGAAATACTGACCGGAGACCCATCGCCTCGAGCGAGGGAGTTGTTTCGCGTCTGTTATCGCGGAGGTCGTATGCCACAGGAGAAGTCGGAGAGGATTTCTGAGCTTCGCGCAAACGGGCATCGCGTACTGTATGTCGGTGATGGTTTGAATGACACGCCTGCGATGGCGCGCTCCGATGTTTCCATCGCGATCTCTGCGCCAGGAAGTCTTCCAGCGGATGCGGCCTCGTTCACCTTGTCGGGCAATCAACTGGAAATGATACCTATGCTGCGCTCCAGTGCGCTTCTGATTCGCGGAAACATCCGGGGCAACCTGCTTTGGGCGGCCACCTATAACCTTGTAGGCATTTTCGTCGCCGCAGCAGGAAGGCTGGATCCCGTATTTGCAGCTATTCTGATGACGGGGTCGAGTGTCTTTGTGTCCTGGCGTGCGCATCAACTTCGTCAGAAGTTGCTCGATGTTTTCGCTATCAAAGCAAGAAACTCATCTACATCGAAAGGTTTGCCGAGGAAGGCAGGCGCCTGAATTTCGGCTGCTCGTTGCCTCGCGTCCTCTGCTGCGGTCAAAACGAGAATGGGCGTGCTTCTTCCATGAGTTTCGTAGAAATGCCGAGCGAATTCCCACCCATCCATCACTGGCATTTTCATGTCGAGAACGATCAGTTTTGGCAATCCTGATGATGCTATCCCGAGGCCTTCCAGTCCGTTCATCGCTGTCATCACGTGGTAGCCTGCATCTTCCAGAATCATCCGGATAGTCAGCAGCAGATTCGGATCATCCTCGATCACGAGAATGTAATCACGCGCTTCGTTCATTCCGAACCTCGTGAGCGACTGGCAAAGCGAATCTGAAAGTGGAACCGACCTTCTCTTTGCTTTCGAACTCGATCGCGCCACCGTGCCTCAGGATGCTTTCCTTGGAAAGGCTCAGGCCAATTCCCAATCCACCATAATCGTGGGGGGTGCCAGAGTGAGCGCTGTAATATTTCTCAAAGACATGTTGCTGTTTTTCTTTTGCGATCCCGAT
Organism: Bdellovibrionales bacterium GWB1_55_8; assembly: GCA_001769835.1. Lineage (GTDB taxonomy): Bacteria > Bdellovibrionota > UBA1018 > UBA1018 > UBA1018 > GWB1-55-8. Next base: position 3,689 of record MEPR01000056.1, on the reverse strand, counting down.
TCCAGAGTCCTGGATAGCGGTCCAAATACGAGGACCCTCCCGGTAAAGAGTCACATTGATTTCGCCGCCAGCCGGTGAATACTTAATGGCATTTTCAATGAGATTGACGAGAACCTGTTCAATTCTTTCCCGATCGCCCTCGACTCGGGTGAAGGTGTTCGCGGGCGGCTGCTTCAATGTGATTCTGTGCCTGGCAGAAAGCTGTTGTAGTCCTTCGACGACATTGTTTGTCAGATCCACAAGATCAAATTCCGTTTTGCTGATGTCGGGGGAATGCCTGTCGAGGCGGGAACCGATCAAAAGATCTTGAATGAGGCGATTGGTTTTCTGGCATTGCCGATCTATCATCGTGAGGCAGAGATTTCGTTTTTCCTCGGGCCACTTTGCCGCAGATGTCCTCAGAATTTGTGCATTCGCCTTTATGACGGCAAGCGGTGTTTTGAATTCATGCGCAGCGGTCGCTAGAAATTCATCACGAAGCTTTTGCAAACGATTCATTTCCGTCACGTCACGGATGACGATTGCCGCCCCAATGACGTGCGAGTCACGTCTCACGATCGGGTTCACTGATATTTCCAGATGAACGGCGGTGCCGTTTGAACGATGCAAGACAAGTTCCTTATTACGGATGGTTGTTCCTGAAAGCGCTTTTGCGGTGTATTGCTGCTCCTCCGCCGGTCTGCCGGTGGTCTCGCGAAGATCAAAATCGCGCGCGATCTCCTGCAAGGGGCGAAGTAGTTTCGATTTTTCAGCAGGGTCGACTCCGAGCAATGAAAGGGCTGCGTCATTCAGGTGAACGACATTCTGGTATTCGTCCAAAATTATCAGTCCCTCTGCGATACTTTCAAATACCGCACGTAGCTGGGCCTCGGACGAGAAAGTGGAACGCATCTGAGATTTGATCAATGAGAAGAGCAGAACAGCTGTGATCAGCACGAATAGCAGGCCCTTGGTCGTCTGAAGCGGCGCCACGGATTCACTGGGTGCCAGGGCCTCCAGGAAATGGTCCGAAAATATAATCCAGAGAGCCGCAAAGACGACGTAAATGGCAGTAGTTCGTAATGCGGCTTGCGTCAGGTGCACACCATGGCCCGCCTCAAGCGGGCACGTGATGCACGATTCAAACCAGTTGAACTACCGTAAAATCAAATAACTCCGCTTGCAGCTAGAAGCGCAACAGCAATACCCATGAGCGATTCGCCGGCGATGATACCTGAGCTAACCGCCACGATGTATTTTTCGGCAAAGGTGGGCATCTTCTTCTCAAGTACGAGGGCGATCAGAGCGCCCAGGAACATGGAAAGTGAGTTGAAGAATGGGATCACCATCGATAAGCCAACACCCGTCGCCGAAGGGATGAACCTTTTCTGTTTTGGGAAAAGAAGCTCGAGAATGGGCAGGATCAGTCCGACAAGGCCGCCGAAAACCAATCCCAGCTGGGCTGTTGGGTGTAGAGCGTTAAACCCGTTGCCGAGCAGGCGTGCGACCGCGGCCCAGACCTGAGCGGAAGGGGCGGGCCATTGGTCCGTTCCAAGTGAATCCACGGTCGGAACGAGAAGGTAAAATGCCGGGACAACCACGAGCACGCCCGCGAAGATGCCAAGAAATTGCGCAATGAACTGTTTTCGCGGGTTTGCCCCGAGCAAATAGCCACTTTTGAGGTCGACGAGCAGGTCGGCCGCCGAACCTGCCGCCCCCGCTGTTACGCTGGCTGTCATCAAGTTCGTGGTGATGTTCGCGGGTGCGATCACGCCGAAGAAAAGCTGGGTGATCTTGCCCATTGCGCCCACCGGTGTGATGTCCGTTTCGCCGGTCGCGCGGCATGCCACGAGTGACAGAAAGAATGTCATCAAAACGGCGAAAATTCCCATCCAGATCGTAGTTCCGAATGCCACATAAAGAATGACGATACATCCAAGGCCGGAGAGCACTGTTCCGGAAAGGAACCAGGTGGCGGGCACTTCGATGCGAGCCATGGGATTGACTTCCCCAGAGCTGTCCGATTTTTTGAACACGCCTACTGCCCCCTTGAATGCGTTTCCAATCACTCGCCACTGCAGAGCGAAGCTGAGAAGACCTGATGTGACCATGAGCGAGGCCCCGGCCCAGGTGCTCCAGCTCACGATGGAGCGGTAGCCCAACTTCGTCGTATCGATCGCACCGAGTTCCGCCATCCAGGGTGCGAGTACGGCGTAATTGATGCTGGCGCCGAGAAGCATGGACCAGGCGATCTTCCATCCCATGATCGCCCCTGCCGCGATCATGATGGCGCTCATATCAAACTGAATGGTCCATTTATCCAGGGGGAAGCCGCCCAGGGATCCTGGGAATTGAAGGTGGCTGGGAATGGCGAATGGCTTGCCGGCGTCTCGGAACCAGGCGACCAGTGCGCCAAAGAGGCCCGCACCACCCAGGGCGCGCGCCTTTTCCATGGCTTCGGTTCCCTTGGAATGGAGACTTTTCAGCGTTTCGGCCGCAGCGATCCCGCTCGGAAACCTGAGCTGTTCGATGTTGATCATCTGCCGTTTCATGGGAATGGCCAGGAACACACCGAGCGCGGCGAGGAAAAAGGTCCACCAAGCCAGAATCGGCCATGGAATATGGTTTCCGGTGACAAGTAAGTAGGCGGCAATCGCGGACACCATCGTCCCGCCGGTTGAGTACCCTGCTGCGGACGCTGTGGACTGCATGCAGTTGTTCTCCAGGATGCTCATTTCCGTTTTAAACAAGCGGGGAAACGCAGCCATGAGTGTTTTGTAGATGGCGAAGGAAAGAATGCATGCGGTGATCGCAACGCCGAGCCCCCAACCGGTTTTCAACCCGACATAGAGATTCGAGAGCGACATGATGCCGCCGAGGAACGAACCCATGATCACGGCTCTCACTGTGAGCTGCGGCATGGAGTCCCCCTGATAGACGGTCCGGAACCAGTGCAGTTCCTTCTCCTGGGGGGTCATTGCGCTCACGTCAGTCGGATCTTTTATATCGGCGGTGGTCATAAGCATTTTCCTCGTAGATTTACCACAGCAGAAAGCCGGCCGGTTTTCAACGAAAAGCTTTGAAATCTTGAGGAATTCTGGAATCCTTTGAAAGGGCACGGGGGGCATCGCAATGGTCCGGAGTTCATTTCTTCTCGCCGTTTTAGTGGCAACTCTGATGGGTAGTTTTAATTCTGCATGTGCTGCAGCTCTGGGCCTCGGGGGTGAGGAGAAAAAGCGGGAGGCGGCGGAGGCCAGGGCTAAAGATCCTTTCTGCTTTTTGTTTGGAGACGCGATTCGAGGAAAAGCGGCGTCACAGGGACCTGCCGGTCAGCACAATCTGATTCGCCTTCGCTTTGAGGCTCAGAACCAGGGTGAGTGTCAGATGCAATTCGAGTCCTACTGTCGAGGGGAACTTCTCCGCAAAGGTCACTCCGTCGGTAAGCTCAATGGTTATTTCGACGATGGCAAAAGCCGGTCCGAGTTTTCACTAACCAAGGATTGCCTCGTCAAGGTCGATTTGCCGGAGGGGGAACGGCAACAGCCCGCTTCGGAGTAGACCTGGTGAAAAGGCTGTGCTAATTCCTTTGGCTCAACGGAGAGGTGTGAGAGTGGTTGAATCAGCACGCCTCGAAAGCGTTTTGCAGCACATTCTTGAAATCAGTAATTTCAGTATCTTGAAAATAATAACCACAGGTTAGCCGGTGTTGC
>MEPR01000055.1:46240-71675 GCA_001769835.1 Bdellovibrionales bacterium GWB1_55_8 | reverse complement strand
CGGCCTTGGCTGCGGACGAGGTTCCGGCCTTGGCTGCGGACGAGGTTCCGGCCTTGGCTGCGGACGAGGTTCCGGCCTTGGCTGCGGACGAGGTTCTGGCCTTGGCTGCGGACGAGGTTCTGGCCTTGGCTGCGGACGAGGCTGCGGTCTCGGGTCAGGGCGAGGCTGTGGCCTTGGATATGGACGAGGTTCCGGGCGAGGCTGCGGCCTTGGTACTGGCCGAGGTGTCGGACGCGGGTGCGGTGCTGGGCGATAATCCGGGCGACAGGTTCCATCTACAGGTGAGTAGTGGTAGCCCGGTCCGCAATGCCTTTCCCAGTGCTGGCGTACGCAGGTTCTCTGGTAGGGATCCCAGCTATACCCGGGCCCGCAATAACCACGACGGGTCGTGCAACGGTCCAGATAGGGATCCCAATGTTCATCGATATGGCAATAGCGGCTCGTGGGACGGCAGGTCAGTCGAATGCTGTCCCAATACCAGCCGATTGAGCAGTAGCCGGCATTTTGAATGCATCGGCCGTAGTAAGGATCGTAATGGCTGCCGATTCCGCATGAAGTCGGCCAGACGTTGCGACACTCACGATAGTACCAGTCATAAGACGTCCCGACTGGGCAGCTGTAAGCGGTTCGTACGCAACGGTCGCGGTAACTGTCCCATTCATAATTCAGAGGACAGCGGGGGAAGCTGTCCTGGACACAGCGTGAAAGGAATGAATCGTAGTGGTAGCCGATGCCGCAGTTGATGGTGGGGGGGGGCTGCGGGAATTGGACGCATTGATTCACGTCAGGTTCGTAATAAGTTCCTTCAGGGCATCTGCTCAGTTGATCTTGAACGCAATAGCCTAAAGCGGGATCAAAATAATATCCACGGGGGCAGACCGTTCCGCCGGACTCCGATTTTTCGACGACAGTGAGCAGGAATTGTTTCTGGCTGATCTGTCCATTGGCATCAGTGATCTCAAGTGCAAAGGCAAAAGCGCCGGTGACGGAGAAGCGCCCCTTCACTAGGAATTTCTGCTGATTTTCGCGAAATTCCACCTCTAGTCCTTCGGGGGCTCCTTGCAGTGCGCGACCGGTTAAGGCGCGCAATCCACCGGTGGCGAGTTCAACGCTTCCCTGGAAAAATTGTTCCTGGACAGCGGGTCCGACGAACCGGTCGGTCTTGAACTGAGCGTATTGAATTTCTGAATTGTCCTCCGCGATAACGCAGAGCCGTTTTACCGAGATGGGATCCTCCCCGCTTGAGGCGGACATCACAAAGCACCACTCTCCTTGGAACGTCGGGGTGCCGAAGAGTAGAACCTTTGTTCCTTGTGTATCCTCAAGCTGAAGGCCTGTGGGCAGTTCGGAATCGATCAGTCCCCATTCCACCGGGGCTTCGCCGCTGTGGTCTTTCAGGGCGACTTCTATCTCGGCGTAGTTGCCGTAGGTCATCAGCAGATCCTGCTGCTCAACCACAATCTGGGCAGGTTCAGGAGAATCGTCAGCCTGAGTGAGTGGATTGATTTGTGGAAATGAGAGCGGAAGCCCCATTATTGCGATCAAAAACCAAGTTAATCGTCGGTACATTTGTTATCCCCCAAGTACGGAAAAAATCTGATAAACTCGCGATAGCAAAGTGTGTGCCCGCGATTTTTCGTGGAAAAGCCGCGAAATTGCAGAGATTTTTTTTCTAATGGGGTGATTTGGCCGGGCTCAGTTTGGCCATTGTCCCGATTCAGGGTCACTTTGCTACTGAACTTTTTTCCCGGTTTCCTGCTATCGATTGGCCCGGCTTTCTTTTGCAAAGGGCCATTCTTGCTGTCATCATCGATTTGATGTCGCCACTTCATGAAATGTCTATTTCCGCTCGCAGCGGTATCGGTCTCTTTTCCTCTTCAGTTCAGGTCCTGCTGATTTTTTCGGTGGTCCTTTCCGTCGCTTCTGCGGGATGTTCCACCGCCAGAATAAAAAAGCAGGGGCGAGGTCTTGACGCGATCCTGACGCAACCGACACCCCCAGAGCCGGCTTCCGTTATGGCTGAGAAACAATCTGATGCGCCTGTCCAGGCATCAGACGAAGCGTTGTCAGGGTCGTCTGATGGCGAAGCCGCGGAAGAGAACAGGGTTCCGGTCGGCAGCATCACGATTGAACACAATGAGCTCGTGGAAAAATGGATCCGTTATTTTTCAGAGAAGGACCGGGAGCGTTTCCAGAGGTTTCTTGATCGTGGAGCCCAATATCGGGAAGTGGTCGAAAACATTCTTGAGGAAAACGGCTTACCCAAAGAGCTCTATTTTCTGGCCATGATCGAGAGCGGCTATCGTTCCGAGGCTACTTCGATCGCGAAAGCCGCGGGTGTTTGGCAGTTTATTCCTGCTACGGGGCGCCGGTACGGTTTGCAGGTGGATCATTACGCCGACGAACGCCGCGATCCGATTCGTGCAACGGAGGCGGCTGTAAAGTACCTTACGGACCTTTATAACGTTTTCGGGTCGTGGCATCTGGCCATGGCCGCTTATAATGCCGGTGAATATCGGATTGTGGGGGCCGTGGTTCGAGGGAAGAGCCGTGACTTCTGGAAGCTTGCTGAAAAGAAAGTTCTGCCCGCTGAAACTCTGAATTACGTGCCTAAATTCCTCGCCGCAATGACGATCGGGCGAGATTTGGAGAAATTCGGTTTTGATGAGTCCGGTTCCGAGCGCTACCCGGATCTGGAGGCGGTGGAAGTGCCCGCGCCTGTAAGGCTTTCGGACATCGCTAAAGCCGTTGGAATACCGTTTTCTGAGTTGAAACGGGTGAATCCGCATCTTCCGCGCGACATGACCCCTCCAGGGGCCACAAGTTATGAAATCTGGCTTCCCGAGAATCTGGCGAAAAACAGCGCAACTGTTGAGAGTATTCGATCCGCACTTGCATCGAAGAAAATCCATGGGCTTCGCCGGGTGGCCGCGACTGCCGAAGCGTCTCGCTATCACAGGGTGCGCGCCGGCGAGAATCTGGGTCGAATTGCCCGGAAGTACCGGATGTCGGTTTCCTATCTCAAGCGGTTGAACGGGTTGAATTCGAACCGCGTCATTTCAGGGCAGACGCTTCGCGTGGCGGCGAAGTCCTACCACCCAAAACCGGTTAAATCCGCGCGGGGCCTTGCGTCCGGATCCTCGAAAGCAAAGAAGATTCGTTATCGAGTGCGCCCGGGCGACAATTTGACCGCGATTGCGCGGCGATTCGGGACTTCTGTAGAGGAGCTGAAACGCATGAATTCGATGAAGCGGAATCATGTGCTGGCCGGGCAGACTATCCGGGTTCCTTCGCGACTCTGATCTTCCTATCTAAATGAGAACGTTTTTATTTCTCTCGATTCTTGCTCTTCTCCATGCCTACGTTGCGGCAAGGCTGGGTAGCTTCCTGGAGCGAAGATTTCTGGCATGGCTCATCGTGGGGACTTCTTTCCTGCTTTTGGTGGGTTCGCAGTTCGCTTACCGGCATTTCGGGTTTGAGCCTGATGCCTATGGGCTTCAATATGTCTCTTTCCTGGCCTACTTCCTGGCTGGTGTTCTGGCGACGCTGATCTGTGTCTTCCTTCCCTTGGACATTCTTTATCTCATCGGCTCGGGGTTGCGGCGGGTCTTTGGTATTTCGAACACGGAGCGCTGGGTTTCCCTGTTTTGGACCGTTCGGCTGACGCTGGTCGGCCTCGCATTTTTCGGCGCCCTGGTTGGACTGGTGACAGTGCTTGTCGGGCCCAAGGTGAAGCAGGTGCGTGTTGTTCATGCCGGACTTCCTGCTGATTTAGAGGGCTTCCGCATCGTTCAGATCACTGATCTTCATGTGGGTCCGACGGTTGTGCGGCAGGACGTGCAAAGAGTGGTGGACCTCGTGAACGAGCAAGCCCCGGATTTGATCGCGTTCACGGGTGATCTGGCGGATGGTTTTGTCGGTCAGCTTGCACGTCATACCGAGCCTCTTTCAGGTTTGCGGGCTAAATACGGCATTTACGCGGTGACCGGGAATCACGAATATTATTGGGGAGCGCCTGAATGGATTGCCAGGATGGAGGCTTTCGGCATGAAGGTGCTGAACGACGCGCACGCGGTGATTGCGGTGGGCTCCGCGAAGCTGCTGATCGGCGGGGTTCCGGATACGCAGGCGGATCGTTTCCTGCCTGAGCATGTTTCTGATCCGGTGAAATCGATTGCGGACGCTCCGGCCGGTGTTGGCTTCAAGTTGCTTCTTGCTCACCGGCCCTCGAGCGTGTTTCGGGCTGCCGAAGCCGGATATGATCTTCAACTTTCAGGTCATACCCATGGGGGCCAGTTCATTCCCTGGTCTTTTTTCGTTCCCTTTGCTCATCCCTATACGCGTGGGCTCAGCCAACATGGGTCGCTTCAGATCTATGTGAGCACGGGAACGCAGTATTGGGGCCCGCCTAATCGTCTGGGGATTCCAGGCGAAATCACCGTTCTTACGTTGTCGGCTCGCCCTGAGTGATTCAGGCCGACTTTTTTTGGGGCACAGATTCATCGGAAATTTTCTGGTCCATGCGTTTCACGTAGGTTGAAAGGTAGATATTCCTGCTGATGGCAAGAACAGGGGGGGCGACCAGGACCCCGAGAATTCCAAACCAGCTGGCCATGATCAGCATCAGCACCATGAGGTGAATCGGCGGGAGCTTCACGCCGGCTTTCATGGCGAGCGGAATGACCACGTCGCCTTCAAAGTTCTGCATCACCACGAAAATGACCGCAACCCAGATGAGGTTTCCCGGATTTTCCGCCAACGTGATGATGCTGATCGCGAGAAATGCCATCATCGGGCCGATGTAGGGAATAATGTCCAAGACGGCAGTCATCAGCCCGAAGGCAGCAGGATAGGGCGCGTCGATGATCCAGAGTCCAATTCCGGTCATGAATCCCACAACTGACATGGCAATGAGTTGCGCGTAAAACCATTTTCGCAGGGTCACGCCGGAAGCGGTGAGGATTCTTTTGATTCCGGGGCGTTTGTAAGCCGGAAACAGTGAAAGAAATGCGCGTGCATAGGAATCGGGGTCGCCCGCGAAGTAGAGTGCGATGAATAGCGCAAACACGATTCCGGTCACGGCGACCGTGCCAAACTGAAGGCCTTGGTAGAGCGCTTGCGCGGCACCTTGAACGGCGGGGCCTGGTTCAATGGATTGCAGTGCATTTCGGATCCACGCGGCGTTTCCGAAAAGTTCGATCAGGCCTCGTCGGGCATCCGTCATCAGTTTCGGGAATTCGTCTATCAATGGGCCCAGCTGCGATGCGACGATATTCACAAGAATGTAAGTGATTCCTGACATGACCGTAAACAGCAGGAAGACGTAAATTGAAGCGCCGAGGCCCTGTGGTATTCTCAGGCGTCGCTTGAGGGTGTCCAGCAAGGGTGTCGCAAGAGAGCCGATTCCCAGTCCGATCACTGCCCCAAGAAAGATCCAGCGACTCAGATACAGAGCCAGTGCGGCGGCCACGGTAAGAATGCCGGCAGAGGTAACGATGACCGTTTTACGAAACAGTGCGGCGGATTCGCTGGGTGGCACACTTTGCGATCAGCAAAATCCATTCTCGTCAGTAGGTTTTGTTTTCAGCTGAATTGGTTTAACTGTGAGCGTTTAGAAAACGTCAAATCAGCCTTGCTGTACATCTCAAAGTTCCTACTGTAAAAAGCCCGCATGCAACTCGTTGCGGCAAAGTCGGAACTTATCAACAGAATGGAGAGTCTTCAGCAAGGAGATCATCTCTGTTTGTTGCATGACACGGAGTCTCGCTGGCGAGAGTTCGTGGCAAGTTTTGTCGCGGGTGGTTTGAAGAGGCGCGAAAGAGTTGTTCTGCTTTCGGGCGTGAAGTCGCCCTATTCAGTTATGGAACTGCTGCGCGAAGAAGGTCTTGAGCCATCCAACAGGATCTATAATGGGCAGCTTGTCATATTGCCGGCGCAGGATCTCGATTCCGCAAGAAAGGATCACTCCAGCAGCTTTTTCAATCCGGAGCAGGTACTGGATTTTCTAAGCAAGGAGATGACGCGTGCCAGGCTTGACGGGTTTGCCGGGCTTCGTGTGTCGGGTGATCTCACTTCCGTCGCCAACGCGATCGGCGGGGAACGGCCTCTTCTTGTGTACGAGGCAAAGCTTGCTGATTTCTTTTCCACTCACAGTGCGATCGTCGCATGTCAGTACGATCGAAATGTTTTCAGTGATGAGTTTCTTCTTTCGGTGATCGATCTTCATCCCATTGTGGTTTTGAACGGAAGCGTTCTTGAAAATCGCGTATTCTATTCCCCCTATCATGAGTCTTCCGGACCTGCGGCGGCGTCGTATAAGTTCCAGAGCCGGTTGCGAATTCTGGAGGAATTAAATGCAGTCGAGCAGCAGTCGGGGCAGGATCTGGCCTGGATGCAGCGTCTGGCTGCCAGTCTGCCCGCGGGAATTTTCCTCATGGATCCGCTAGGGAACTGTACGTACATCAACAAGGAGTGGACTCGAATCACCGGAATGGATCTGGAAGCCGCGGTGGGAATGGGATGGATGCATTTCATCGATCCTGAAGATGACAAGGTGATCATTTCCAACTGGACTCAGGCTATCGAGAAAGGCGTGGATTTCGAGGGTGAGTTCCGGACGCGCAAGATTCACGGTCGTGTGGTGCCTGGGAGTGCCTCGCGCTGGGTTTCCGTGCGTGTCAGTACTCTTCGGGGAGATCGCGGGGAGATCATGGGTTATCTTGGAATCTTGCAGGATGTCAGTGCTCGAATGGAAAGTCTGAGCGAGTTGCGCGAAAGCAAGCGATGGATGTCTTCGGTTTTCCGCGCGCTTCCGACGCCGGTTTCCATTGTTGAGCTTGAGTCCGGGAAGTATCTGGACATCAATGATGCTTTTGAAGATCTTGCCGGAATGTCTCGGTACGAGATTTTGGGGAAGACGGCCGTTGAGCTCGGGTTTTCCACTGTTTTGGAATTTTCCCATGAACGTGAATTATGCATGTCTTCAGTGCCTGGTTGCTCGATTGCGTCCGTGTTTCGCGCGCGAAGTGGTTTGCTGAATGTTCAGGTGTCTGCTTCGCTGGTGGGGTCCAGGGCTGGCCCCTGCATTCTGAGTGTCCTGAATAGGCGCTAGTGAGCGGCCCTCCCTTTCTGGTTCGTCTCGTCGGCTTGGAAATTGAAGATCTCCAGTGACAGTTACTTGTCAGTGAAAAAAATCACTGGAGGAAAATACAATGAGCATGAATCGGGCGACTTCGAAAAAATCCAATGTGTTTCTCGCCTTTGCTTTGGCCGGCGCTCTTGTGGGTTGCGCGGGTGGCGAGAAACGAGCGGAAAAAACGGATTCCGGCAAGGCATCGGTCAGCTTGGGGGAGGAGCGGCAGGCGAGTGGAACCGCGGACGTACAGACCAAGGAGCGAGTCGTTGTTGAGCGGAGTACCCAGATACCAACGGTTCGCAGTACCAGGGAGGGCGCGGACATCAACCGGATGAGCGCGGAGCATTTTATCGCGATGGGTTTCCCGGAGGAGCTTGCCCGGAATGTGGTTGAGTATCGCGAGGAGCATGGCCCCTTTGTCAGCGTGGATCAGCTGAAGGCGGTGCCGGGGATGAGTGAGGAGTTCTTTCAGGATCACTCTGGCAAGCTTGCTGTCAGCGTCCGGCCTGACGGCGTGAAAGGCTGATGCTCTTATGAAGCTGGAACAGATTTTATTGGATGATCAGAAGCGCATTCGCGGCCTATTCCGACAGGTTCAGGTTCTGGAACAGCGCGCGCCAGAGATGATCAGTGGAGTTTCTGGGGAGCTTTTCCTGGATCTCGAGCTCCACGCGAGGGCCGAACTGGAACATGTTTTTCCGCAGCTTCTCTCGGACCTTAATGACTCCTCGATTGCGGGGGATTTGGGGCAGGCTCGCGAAGCTCAGCTGGATGTGATGCGCGAGGTGGAGGCGCTGAAGGCGCTTAACCCAGGGGCGGAGGATTGGCCAAGACGGATGGGTGATTTCCGTCGGACCATCGATCTTCATTTTGATCATGAACTGCGTCAGGTCTTCCCTTTGATCCGTCACTTCCGGAGTGACCTCTCGTCGCAGCTGGCTGATCGGATTCTCGAAGAACGACAGCGCACGCTGGGGCGTCCTGAGCGATCGCCGATGCGTCCAGAGGTCGCTCAGAATCCTCATGGAGGAGAGCAAAAGCGAAAGGTGGGGTGAGAGTGATCGTTTCTCGTATTCTTCTTGTTTCGGCGTTAGTGGTTGGGGTGCCTGGCGCGGCTTTCGCTCAATCATCGTCCGAGCCGTCTCCACGTCCCACTGAGCAGCCGGGCCTGACAATCATCGGACCTTCGGGAGCGGTGGATACTGATATCAATCGTGATCAGGAAAAATCACTGGGCGGCGTTGTACCTTTTGAGACACCGAGTCCATCACAGCAAGCGGGCCAGCAGGCGCCCCAAGAGACTCGAATCGTTTGTGAGTGCAATTGTCCGCAGCCCGCCGCCTCGGCAACCGAGTCCGCTTTGGAAGAGGCCGGTGAAGTTCCCGGAGAGGCGGATATGGGTGTGGACGCGGAAGCTCGGGCAGAAGATCTGGAGAGAGAATCGGGGACAGGTGCTTCAGATTCGCCATCCCAGTCCCCGCCGGCGCCTTCGGAATCCCCCTCTAGAGCTCCTTCTGTAAAATAGGAAATATAATCAAATCAATCGCTTGCTGCGACGCGGCAAGATTTTGCCGTCCGCTATTGCTAAGGCTAATTAACTTTGTTAGGATGGGTTAAGAATTCAGAGCGACGTACCTGGATTCAACGGTTCAACAGTTCAAGAGGAAGGAACTTATGAAGACCCAACCCATATCGATAGCACTGTTCGGAACGATAGCTCTGCTCGCGACCGGCTGCGGCGGTGGCAATGATTCAAATCTGTTCAAGAGCGTTGGACTGAGCTCCTATCAGGAGAACGGCGACCTTTACGTGGAAGTGAAATCGCTCCTTCAAACGGGATCCATGCAGCTGCTTTCCATTGAGCTGCCGATCATCGACTCTCACGATCCCTCAAAAGTGTACGGCAAGCTAGCTGTCCGGCAGTCCTTCAATGGCACCGCCGAGCTGGCCCTCGCGTTGAATGTTTCTGATACCGTGAACCTCCCCGAGTTTGACGGCAAGCTACCCAACGGAACCGCCATTCCCGTGGGCGGTCTGGATCAAGTGCCTGTTGTGGGCCTGCCTATTGGTGGATCTTCTGCCAAGGTTTACATCGCCTACGGAGCCGGAGTGGCGATGATCGGAGTGGCCGTTCCGCTTCGCGAGTTTGATGGAATGGGGCAATCAGTCGGAAACGCGAACATCTTCCCTGTCTTCGATTTCGGCAAAGGTGTACGTGGCCTCGGCGGCATATTCACAGGCATGAGCCCTGGCCAAAGCGGTATCGCGCTTTTCGTCGATGCAGCCACGGCGATAGCTCCTCAGCCGGCAGCCAAGGTTCTGGCGCTTGCCGCAGGCGACTTCTTGGTTCCGGTGAAGAGCAAGCTGACTTTCAGCTCGGTGTCTCCTTCGCGGAAGAAGAAAAACAAGATCAACTACACTCTCTACAAAATGAACAAGAAGCGTTCGCGCCTCAGTGTTCGCTGATCTGAAACGACTCCATACCGTCGACGGGACCGGGGGTTTACCTCCGGTCCCTCGGCGTTTTATGATGGAGCCGATGCGAAAGTTCCTGCTTCTGAGCTGGATGCTGGCCGGGTTGCTCGTTAGTGACGGCGCCTGGGCAGAGTCTGCCAAGGTGAAATTCGAGTGGACTGAGGCGAAGGCCCCGGTGCGTGGTGTTGCGTTGCTTATCCACGGCCTCAATCTGAAGCCGTCCAAAATGGATCAGCTGGGACATGTTCTGGCATCTTCCGGAGTCGAAGTTCTCCGGGTCGAACTGAGCGGGCATCGCGCCGGCAGGGCTATCGAGGAGTTTGTCCAAGTGGATGCTTCGAAGTGGGTCGACGAAGCGACGGAGGCGTACCGATTGTGCGAGGCGCGGGCCGAGCGGCACAGGGTGCCCCTTCACTTCGTCGGGTTTTCACTGGGAGGCCTGCTCGGCCAGGAGCTACTGGCGAGGCAGCGCGATTTCAGCCGGATGGTTCTCTTCGCTCCTGCGATTGAAGTGCGTGCGATGGTGCATTTGGTGAGGCCTCTCTTTCTTCTCGGGAGGGACTTCATTCTGAAGAGTCGTAACAATCCGGATTACACCGCGAACCGGGGCACTCCGATGGCGGGGTACCGGGCGCTTTTTGATCTGATCGAGGATGTCTCCGATCACGCGTTCAAGCGCGCGAACATTCCCACGCTCGTGATCATCGATCCTGAAGACGAGGTGGTCAGTCTTTCTGGGTTGCAGCAAATAAAGGAATCCCGCGCTCTGACGAACTGGCGATTTTTCCCTGTCTCCAACGCGCGCTCCACGCTTCCGGGGAAGCAGCACCATCTGGTGATAGACGAAATTGCGGTTGGCTCCGAGGAATGGGCCAGGATCACGCAAGCCGTTCTGCAGCATCTATCCGAAGTGAAACCCTAAGCTGCTGCGGGCTTCAGATTGATACGCTCGAGCAGGGCGATCACCGTCGCGTGTTCCACCTGACTGAAGTCCTCGTAATAGTCGCCGACCGACGAGAAGTCTGGGTCCGGAGATGTCACGGTGATGACCTCGTCACACTCGGTCTGAATCAGCTGGTATCCGGTATCGCTCGCGCAAGGGACCCCGAAAGCGAGAAGTTCAGGATGAAAGCTCCTGAGATAATGCAGAGCGGTTCTTGCGCTCTCGCCGGTTGCGAGGCCGTCATCCACAAGCAGCAGGGATGCCCCGCCCTTCTCCATGTCCAACACGAAGGAACCGTAAACCTGCTTGAGTTGCTCGATGGAGTTCCTGGCCCGCCGTACGGAATCGTCGAACGCATCACTCGGAAGCGCGAGGTCCCTGGTTTCAGAAACATGTACGTCTCCGTTGATGTCCACCGCACCGATGGCGAGCTCTGGTTGAAAGGGATGGCGCAATTTTGCCACAAACACCGGGCAGATCGGGCACTGAAACCGGAGGGCTACCGGCACGGCAATCTCGACGCCGCCACGCGGCAGAAAGTAAACGCAATCAAGCCTGTCAATTTTTCGTGCAATCCGCTCGGCCAGCAAGCTGCCTGCATGGTTTCGGTTCCGGAAAATCATGAGTAAAAAAGTAGCAAAAGCGCAGCCAATCAAACGCGGCACTCAGGGTGCACAGCAAGTACGGTGAATGCGAAAACTTCGTGCGGATGAGCTCAGGCGAAGCTGTGATCCGGATCAGTTTGATTTCGAAACGACAGACGAACTGCGGTTGGAGGACAAGGACCTGATTGGTGCCATGGGTCAGGAAAGGGCACACGAGGCTTTTCGCCTGGGTACGGGCATTACGAAAGACGGCTATAACCTGTACGTGATGGGACCTGCTGGAACCGGCAAGCATTCTTTTGTGTTCCGTGCTTTGCGCGAGCGGGCACGCCATGAGTCGCCTCCTCCGGATCTCTGTTACGTCAACAACTTCCAGGATCCCAATCGCCCCACCGCGCTCAGTCTTCCCGCGGGGCGAGGGCGCGAATTCGCGGCGGATGTCGACGAGCTGATCACTGAACTCAATGTAGCGCTTACCGCTGCCTTCGAAAGCGAAGAGTACCGAGGCAGTAAGAAGGCGGTGGAAGAGGACGTTAAGCAGCGGCATGACGTCGCTTTTCGCGAACTGCAGCGTCGCGCGGAAGAACGTGGCGTGAAGCTCGTGAGGACGCCCGAGGGGCTTGTTTTTGCGCCCTTTCGCGAGGGGCATATTCTGACTCCTGATGAATTCAAATCGATGTCCGATGAAAAGAGGGAGCAGATTCAGCAGCACGCAAGCGAGTTTCATGACCAGCTTCATGGATTCCTGCAGAACCTGCCTGACTGGGAAAAATCAGGACACGAGCGAATCAAGGAGCTTGACCGTAAAATAGCTCACGCGACAGTGGCGCGTGTGATGTCGCCGTTGTTGAAAAAGTACTCCGGGATGGCGACAGCTCTCGGTTTCCTTAACGAGGCGCAACGCGAGATCGTGGAGAACTATTCCGATTTCGTGCGCGGTCGCGACGAGTCCAGGGCTGGCGCGCTCGCTACCCTGGCGGCGATCACGGGGGGGCCAGGCAATGTCGCCGACTCGAGAGGCGGAGAGGGTCAGTTTCGCCGCTATCGGGTGAACCTTCTCGTGGAAAACGATCCCAAAGGCGGGGCGCCGGTCATTTACGAGGAAAGTCCGACTTATCAGAATCTCATCGGGCGCGTGGAACATCTGGCCCAGATGGGCGCGCTGATAACGGATTTCACTCTGATCAAGCCGGGAGCGCTCCATCGCGCGAGTGGCGGTTATCTCGTACTCGACGCCTATAAGCTTTTCTTGCAACCCTTTGCCTGGGAAGGTTTGAAGCAGGCTTTGCGGTCTCGCGAGTTGCGTATCGAAACGCCGGGCCAGCTTGTCAGTCTTGTGACCACGGTATCCCTGGAGCCTGAACCTATTCCCCAGGATACCCAGGTGGTCCTGATCGGAGAGCGTTTCCTGTTTTACATGCTGAACCATATCGATCCCGATTTCCCCGAGTTGTTCAAGGTTCCGGTCGATTTTGAGGAGCAGCTTCCGAGAACCGTGGAATCCAGCGAATCGTACGCGCTGCTCATCGGTTCTCTGGCAAGAAAAAACAATTTGCTGCCACTTACTCGTGAAGCGGTCGCACGGGTCATTGAGGAGGGCGCCCGCATCGCCGGAGATGCGGAAAAGCTCACCGCGCGGGTGGGTTCAGTCGCGGATCTTCTTCGTGAAGCGGACTTCTGGGCCAAGGAAACGAGGCATAACACCATAGGTCCGGGCGATGTCCAGCGCGCCATCGAAGGACAGGTCAGACGCAGTTCCCGGATTCGGGACCGTCTTCTTGAGGAGACTCGAAGGGGAATCGTTCTCATCGAGACGGATGGTCGCCTCGTGGGCGGGGTGAACGGGCTGGCCTACATCGATCAAGGCAATTTCGCATTCGGACATCCCACGCGGATAACCGCTCGTGTCCGCCTTGGACGCGGCGACGTTGTGGATATCGAGCGCGAGGCAAAGCTCGGTGGCCCGATTCATTCAAAGGGGGTCCTGATTCTTTCGGGTTTTCTCGGAAGCCGGTATGCGCTCCATGTTCCGCTATCTTTCGCGGCAACTCTCGTTTTCGAGCAATCCTACGGAATGATCGAAGGCGATAGTGCTTCTTCCGCCGAGCTGTACGCGCTCCTTTCGGCGCTTGCGGACCTTCCGATAGACCAGTCGCTCGCGGTGACCGGGGCTGTGAATCAGTACGGTGACGTACAAGCGATTGGCGGCGTGAACGAGAAAATCGAAGGCTTCTTTGACCTGTGTCACGCTCGCGGGTTAACCGGACGGCAAGGAGTATTGATTCCGTCATCGAACGTGACGCATCTGATGCTGCGCCGGGATATCGCGGAGGCGGTGTATCAGGGGCTGTTCAGCGTTTTTCCCGTTTCACATGTAGACGAGGGGCTGGAGCTGCTCACCGGCGTTCGCGCCGGTGTGCGCGATGAATCGGGCTTTTTCCCGCTGGGTACGGTGAACCGGAAGGTGGAGGAGCGACTGATCCGACTTGCCGAGGAGCGAAGGGCTTTCGGGCTGCAGATGCAGCCGTCAGGGGAAATCAACGGGAACAAAGCAGCCTGATGCCGCCGTCTGGCACATTCAATGCTTCGCATAGATTTATGGCGCGCACACGTACGACTGCAAACATGGATAGCCCGAGGAAAGTGATCTGGGCAGTGGATCCGTTCGAGGAGTTTTCGCCCCTCCAGCGGATGGCGGCTGACGCATTGATCCGGATGCAGCGGCGGATTCGCGGGCTCGTTATCGAACCGCTCTATGTTTTGAGCCCGGCCCAGCTGAATCTTTCGATGGAGTTCAGTACTCCATGGGTGGCGCAGTACCGTCCGGCCGCTGAGAAAGCGATGGAGGGCCTCTGCCGGCGCTTGGGGTTCACCTTCAACAGCGAAACGTTGCGTCCGAAGGTCATTATCCAGAATTTCTCATCGACTTCACAGGCGGTGGCGACTCTGGCGGATTATGCGGTCAAAACCGGCGCGGAGCTTATTGTGGCGGGGAGCCACGGCAGAACGGGCGTCAAGCGGCTGTTGCTCGGAAGTTTCGCGGAAACGCTTCTCCTGTCGTCGCGTATTCCCGTCATGATCGTCGGGCCGGTGATGCGCCGATCCTATGATCTCGGCAAGATTGTCTTCGCGACGGACTTCGGCGGAAGCTCGGACCAGGCTTTCCGGAACGTTGTTCATTTCGCTGCGGAGCTTCGAGCCAGTCTCAGGTTGTTCCATGCGATCCCCAGTCCCATCGAGCCGGTCTTTCAGTCCGGGGTGTATCTTCTGGGGGGCGCATGGATGCCGGTGCATGCGTATTTCGCGCACGAAACTGAACGCCATCGGAAGCACGCCGAACAGTGGGCAAAGTGGGCCTGCGCGCAAGGTGTTCAGACCGAGTCGCATATCGAAACGACGCCAGGAAGCATCGCGGACAAAGTGATCGCTTACGCCAGGGCGGAGAATGCCGGAATGATCGCGATGGACGCCCACAGTGGCCCGATCGCGTCGAGTCTCCTCGGCAGCATCACTCGTCAGGTCGTGAGACATGCTGATTGTCCTGTCTGGGTCATCCGCTCGCAGGAAAAAGCTCGTGCTCGCGGCAGATCTGATCGGCGCGCGCGGAGGGAGGCGGCCTGATGAAAAGGGAGGACAATATGAGTAAGCCGAATCTTAAACCGGTCCCGCTTCGGCCCGTTGAATCTTACGAACGTCCAAACGGAGTCGGCAGTCGCACGCCTAACCATTCCGGCCCCATTGTTCGTCGTGTTCGGCACCCTTATGCCATTGGAGCTCTCGCGGGGATATTGGGGGCCGCGGTGATGACATTGGTGGAATTGGTGGCTCAATTCTCAATGGGATCGCCATTGAGTCTCGAGCTTCTGCTGGGTTCGATTTTCACGGGACGTACAGACGCAAGCGCCTGGGTTCTTGGCTTCCTCTGGCATCTCGCCAACGGTGCGCTGTTCGGTCTGGTTTACTCTATCATTTTCCGAAACATATTCAGGGCTGACGCAACCCTGGGCCTGGGGTTCGGAGTCGTGCATTGGGTCATCGGAGGAATACTGGTTGGCGCGTTTTCAGCGATGAATCCATTTATCCCGGCCCTTTTACCGCCCGCGGGGTTCTTCGCTGCTGGCTACGGAATCGGACCTGCGCTGCAGCTGCTTTTGATGCATCTGATCTTCGGGGCCATCGTGGGTTCCGCCTATCGCGCCTCCGGCGTGGCGCAGGTGCCTTCGAGAGTGGCCCAGTTCGACGAACGTCGCCGCGCCGCCTGAGAAGCGTTTACATATACTTGCGCAAAAACCAGGCGACCCAGCGGATGAGAGGATTGCTGGAAGAAAGATAATCGTGGATGAAATCCCAGGTCACCGATTCGGTGAGGGCATGGTCCTCTTCGAATTCGGCTTCGAGTTGCTCCAGAATGGCGGAATCGTCGGTGAATACGATCGCTTCTGAGGAGTATTCCTGCCCTCGGCGATCAAGGTTGTCACTGCCGAGATAAGCCCAGCGGTCGTCGTAAATGCCGCCCTTGCGGTGAAGAGTGCTTTTCCGGGTCCAGAGGCGAACGTCCACTCCCGCGTTGAGCAGGTCTTTGATGGAATTAAACATGCCGACAACGATCGTTTGAGCTTCGTCATTGGAAACGGGTGAGTTCGTCAGAACGGTTACCTTCACTCCTCTGCGACGGGCCTCAATGAGCGCCTGTGAGAATCTCTCGTGAGGAATGAAGTAGGGGGCGTAGAGCTTTATTTCCCTCCGGCTTGATTCAAGAGCCTGAAGGTGGGCGTCGAGTAGTGGCCTGTTTTTCTGGAAAAGCGGGTTTCCATAGAAGGGCGCCAATCGCGAGTCCCCGTGGTCAGTGGGATTGCAACCGGGGATGGAATCGAGACCGAAAAGTTTTTCCAGTTCGTCAGCGGAAAGAATGAGTTCCTCGTCGAATGGGTCTACGGGCTCATCCGGGAATCTGGGTTCCTTCGGACGCATCCAGTCCACAAGAATGGTCCTTTCCGCTGAGCGTTTCCAGTTGTCGGCAAACTGCTTGTGGTACCAGCACGCGCTGGGCCCATCCACGCGTAGTTCTATGTCGTGCCATATCTCGGAATTTCGCGAGGCGCGGCGATAACGGTTGTCGTAACCATTGCCTCCGATCATGACCCGGGCTCCATCGACCACCAGGAGTTTTTCGTGAAGCGTATAAGCGAGGTCGCCCAATCCCCATCGTCCCGGGTTGAAGAAAATTAATCGGATGCCGCAGTCGCGAAATTTTTTCAGAAACTTTCTTTTCCGAAGCGGGGCCGAGCCCCAGTTATCGAGCATCAGGCGCACATCGACGCCGTGTCTTGATTTTTCGCAGAGCCGCCGCGCGATATCGAGCCCGGCCTCGTCCGGCAGGAACATGTAGCTCGCGAGGAAGATGGATTCCTGAGCGCTTTCAATCAGTGCATGGCGCTGGGCGGTGAGGTCCTGGCCGGTTGGCAAAATCTGCAACGAGTGTCCTGAGAGGGCGGATTTGTCGAACCAGGATGGAAGAGCGCTGTCGGCGGAATTTTCTGCAGGCCAAAGTTCAGCAAAAGCGGTGTGGCCGCTTAAAAGAACAGCGCACGCAGCGAGCGTCAGACCCAGAAGTTGGTGCCGGCCGAGCCGGTGAAAGGTTAAGGACACCCGTCGAAAAGCTATAATGCGACGCGTCATTTGGCAAGGGCGATTTGATTGAGTTTGAAATATTTACCCATGAAATCATTGGATTTTTGGCTGACCACACTCTTTTTAGGGGATCCGAGCTGCTCCCGATTGTCCTTACCGGCTTTCCTTGGGGTAGAATCATGAAATGAGAAACCGATTGGCATGGATGCCGATTTTTTTGGTTTCGACGGCCTTCGTTGCTGCAGGATGCAAAACCACTGGCGAGCCGTCGGATTCACCCCAGACTGGGAGTTGTTTTTCCGGAACCCTGCGAACCGTGGGTGGAAGCTCGGGAGCAGCGGACGTTTTCGTCCCTGATCCGATGATCGGAGCAGGGCGCCCGGATCTTGCTCCGGGCTCGCTGAAGATGGACGAGTACCGATCTCGTGTGGAACTTTCAAATCTGGGTGGTCGCGGGGTACTTGAAGGTCAATACGTCGATGTGCGGGACGAATTGAACTGCAAGGGCGGCTTTTCCGCCTTCAGTGAAAAGAACGCCTTCACTTACGCGCACTCTGATTTCCGTTTTCAGGGAGCGATGGCCTACTATTACGGCGACCGCTACCGGGCCCTGCTGGACGGCGCTGGTTATCTACAGCCCCTGGCTCCGGTCAAGATCGTTGCACAGTGCGCGGCTGACAATAATGCCTATTACGTGCGGTATCCCGGATCCGGTGGAGAAATGACCGGAGAGGTCTGCCTCGGAAATTCGACTTATAACCGCGGAACCTCTTACGCGGATGATGCCGCCGTGATTGTTCACGAACTTCAGCATGCGACGACGGTCGACACCTATTCGTTACGCGAGAGCCTGAATCAATTCTGGTATGACGAGGGTGGCGCGCTGAATGAGGGAATCTCTGATTTCATGGCTTTGATGTTTCTGGCGCCCGATGTGCCTTCCAGCTTTGATCAGAAAGTTTTCAGTCGCTGGGCTTTGGGAACTTTCCTCCCGGGTCAGAAGGGATCGCGAGGCGCGCATCGTTGCGCCGGCTACGACGCGGCTTATCCCAACTGCGCGAATTTCCCATATTTCTCAGCGAAATCGAACGCCGTTAGCTACGTCTATCCCGACGGTCTGGGCTGGCCGCATGCGAAGAATTATCCAGGTCCGGGCTATCTGCGATCGGTATTTCTGAGTTTCCGAGGGCAGGAGGAAATCCATACTAACGGCATTCCCATCTCTGGAGCGCTTTGGGACATTTACGAGGCTCTTGCCGAAGTTCATGGTCCTTCCGAGGCGCGCACGCTGATGACCCGTGCGGTTCATCAGGCTTTATCTGAGCTTCCGAAGCCCACGCTCGCCAACCGTGCCCCGGTGACCTTTCGTGGTTTTGCAATGGCTCTGCTCGCCGCCGCCTCAAGAACGGGTTTTTCGACGGGTGATCTGGAGCGCGCCGAGGAGCAGCTCGTGGCTCGCGGGTTGTATGGCGTACCTACACTTGCCGCCGGATGGGGCGCTGTGGGAACCGGAGACGCGCGTTCGCCGGGAATGAAGATTTTTGATCATCCCACTGAACTCAAGATCTGGCTCGCCAAAATGGGCTCCGACCCCAAGCAGGTCACCCAGACGAACGCGTCTTTAAATGGGATGCTTAGTGGCGCAGAGGTCGCGGCGCTTTGGTTTGATATCGAGAATCGCGCCGAGCTCACCGCGGGGTCCGTTTATCTGCGGGTGCGTTCCATGAACCCGGCCGTCATGTTCCTGGATTCCCGTACAAACTCGGGCGCAATTTCGGATTCCGAAGCTCATATCGTCTATTCAAAAATCAATGGTACCGGAATTGTTCAGGCGCTTTTTTCGCCTGACTCCGCGTTTCATGTTCCGACCGCGAACAGTTACTTTCGGACGAATCCTTTCTTTGATGCCGGGTTCACAACGGCTCTTTGGGTGCGTGTGACTGCCGATGCTCCCGCCGAAACAGTCGTTTTCCGCGTTGAAGCACTGCCTGCGAACGGATCGCCGTCCGTTCTCGATTTCGAGACCCGGATTCAGTGATGAGGAAGCGGCGCCTGGCAGCGGCAGTTGCGGCTCTGGTGCTTGCGATCGTTTTGGCGCTTCTGGTGCGGGGAAAGCGCGGGCTTGATGATGGCGCTGTTCAGTCGGAGCGCGATAGCCAAAGAGCGCTGGAAAAATCCGTTTTTGTTCCGAGCGCGCAAACCCCCTCCGCGATGACGGGTGAAATGGATATGTCTTCGCCAAATGCGGCAGTGTGGCGAGTGTTTCAGGAACGTTTTGGAACTCAACTTGAACCGGAATACGCACACGGCTTGATCGTCAGTGTTCACTCCCGTCAGGGCAGGGGTTCACCCGCGACTGACGAGTTTGACCCCCGCGATCCGCAGCTTGCGATCGCACGCGCTCGGGAAATCGTGGAGGCGCTTGAGAAAGAGCTGGGAATCACGTCCGCTCTGCCGCTCAGGGACCCCCTCCATCAGGGTACGCCTCATGCTGCCCAGGTTCACTTTCGTCAGGTGGTCGACGGAATTCCGATCGCGCCTTTTGGTGGTGTCACGGTTCAGCTGGGCGGGGAAGGGGAGCTGTTGCGCCTGGATTCCTCTGTTCTTCCGTCCCTGAACGTCGCGAACAAAGTTTCATTGTCGGCCGAAGACGCCAGAACCCGGGCGATGCAGGCTTTCCTTTCGGGTGATGCGGAATGGAGAGCGCAGCCGGGTGTCGAGGGCGGAAATCGTCTGATCTGGGTTTCAAAGCCGTTTTCAGCGGTCGGACCAACAGAAGGTCGCCATGCCTACGAATTCACGATTGGCGGTGATCAGATCATTATCGACGCCGAAAGCGGCCGGGTTCTTCTGCGAAAATCACAGCGCAGACATTGAATGGTTTTTTCATTGCTCGTAAATGAAAAGGGAGGAGTCGAAACGGACCCTCGGACCATAAATTCCGTTGGACGCGCGCTTGCCCACCCCGAGAGTCATCACGATCACGGCGTCTCGAGGCAATCCAAGAAGAGCACGCACTCTCGCGGAATCCTGGCCTTCCATGGGGCAGGTGTCGAAACCGTGAGCCCTGAATGCAAGCATCAGGGTCTGGCAGCCCAGCGCGGTCGTTTTCGATGCCCAGAGGCGCATATCAGCGGGGCTCACGGGTTCTCGCGGAGTCACGGTGAAGATTCCGCGCAGGAAGACTCCTCCGCGTTTCAAAAGACCAAAAACTCCGAGCGGGCCTTGTCCATAAACGAGTGGCACCAGTTTCGCGTAATAAGCCTTGGCTGAGGCCGGCACCGGCGTCTTGGCCTGCTCGAAAGTTTTCAGCATTTGCTTCGCGTTCTTTTTCCAGGTCGCGGTCCGCGCCACACAGACAATCAGTTCAGCGGCCGTGGCCGCCGCGGGTTGTGAGAGGCAGTATTTCACGAGCTTTGCCTTCTTCTCGGGAGATCGGACCCAATGAAATTCCCAAGGCTGCAGGTTGGACGAATTCGGGGAAAGAAGCGCGAGCTCCAGGCATTCGCGCATGACGTGCTCGGGAACGGGCGAGCCATCAAACACGCGAACGCTGCGGCGGCTCTTCACTGTCTTCCGGAATTCCTCGACCGCGATTTGAGGGGCTTCCTCGGTGTACTGAATGTTCGGAATTTTCGTAAATATTTCGGTTTTGGACATCGGATGCTCCTCCCTTGCTCGGGATGCGGGAGTCATACCTTAAGCTGCCTGCCTGCCGAAAATAAAAAGGGCCTAGCCTTTCGGCTAAGCCCTCGTAAATTTGGTGGATCGTGGGTGGCTCGAACACCCGACCCGCTGATTAAGAGTCAGCTGCTCTACCAACTGAGCTAACGATCCAGGAGTTTTACCGATGTAACATCGTCTTTCAGGAAGTGCAAGCGGCGGATTGAGCCGCAGGTTTCTCATGTTATGCTGGTTCAATGTTGCGACGGAGATTGCCCCGGAATTTGGCGCTGCTGGTGGGAGTTTCAGGCCTGCTTGCCGGCCTGTTTGCCTGGGGAATCGCCCAAGGAACCACCTTTTTTGAGCGGCCTTTTCCTGAAACCATTGAAAACGCCCCCATTGTCATTCGAGGCGTGGTCACCGGAACCTACACCGACTGGTCCCGTGAGCCGGGTGATCAGCGGATCTTCACTTTTTACGATCTTCAGGTTTCCGAGGTCTTCAAAGGCGAGGTGAGCGGGCGCGCGGTTCTGATCCGGGAACTCGGCGGAGAAAATGACGGCATCGGAATGCAGGTGGCCGGCGCCGCACAGTTTGCTCGCGGCGATGATGTCGTCGTTCTGTTGGGAAAGCCCAACCCCGACGGCAGCCACCCGGTTCGCGGCATGATGATGGGCCGCTATGATATTTTACGGGACGAAAATGACCGGGAATATCTCGCGGGTGCAGGGCTTCACGATCCGGGGACCGGCGCCGACCGTCACTCTCATGACACCCATGGTGACACCCATGAAAAAATGGATAGGGACGCATCGCCCCCGCGTCGGTGGACCCTCCAGGACCTTCGCCAACTGGTTCGCGAGCAGCTGCAGTTAACGCAAGATAAGTCTGTTGAAAATCCAAGGGAAAAGCTGGTCGTTCCAACCACCGGAACCCCTGCTTCGGAAGCGCAGCAGGCGGCATCTCAATTGCAGCCTCTCCCGTTCGAGAGCCCTGTCCCAGAATCTTCCGATAGCGAGGGAGAACAGATGGGACTTCCCGTAAAGCTTGCGATAGCATTATTGGGACTGGGGGCTCTTGGCGCATTGATTTTCGGTCGCCGTTCTCGGCATCCGAAATAGATGTGCAAAAAAAAGAGCCGTTTGGTCCCGCGCATGAAGCGCGGTGGAATGCGGCATTGCCGGCATCGCCGGAGGAGTCTCACGGATGGGACGCGCGTCGTGTTTATCAGCCCAGGCAGGGCTTATCCTGCTTTGTCTCGGGCACCCGCTTGAAGCTGGCGCATACACGCCAACTACCGCGCCAAATGGCGCTGCCGTACGTTGGGTCGGGAATCCGAAACTGAATTTCGCAGGCAATCCCCAGAACCAGAGAGGGTTTGCGGCGGAAGAGCTGCGCGCGTCCGCCGTACGCGGCCTGCAGCGATGGCAGGCAGCATCAGGCGGCGGCGTCTCCTTTGATTACTGGCAAGGAACGGATCCATCGATCTATTCACCGAACAGCGACTATAACGGCCTTTCAAGCATCTACTTTGCTTCTGCGCAATCCGGCAGCAGCAGTTCAACGAGTGGCAGTCTTTCTCCGAATGTCCTGGGTTTGACTCAAGTCTGGTACAACACGGATACCGGTGAGGTCCTCGAGGCCGACATCGTTCTGAACGATCGTGATTTTCAATTCACTAGCAACGTTTCCGATACCTCGGGGTTCGGCACCGGAAAAACGGAAGTCTGGGGTGGTCGAAACCAGGTGTTCATCGACAATGTGCTCACGCACGAATTGGGACATGCGATCGGGCTATCGCATGCAGGCGGGCTCCAGTCGACCATGCTGTTCATGGAATCCCCTGAACAGGCATTCCTGAGTTGTGACGATCTCTCGGCCGTACGCGCGTTGTATCCCACGGGGGATTCGGGTGCCCGTGGATCGCTCACCGGAGTTGTGCAGACGGACACCGGCGCGCCGCTTTACGGAGCTCATGTTCTTGCCATCTCGAGGCGTCGGGGCACCGTCCTCGCAAGCGGTCTCACGGATCGCAATGGAAGATACGCGATGGATGCGCTTGAGCCCGGAGAGTATTTCATCGCCATCGAACCTTTTCTGGCGGGATCGCAGGCGCTCCCCGCGTTTTTTTCCGGAATAGATCCGAATGTCTGCTCGGGGAAACAGACTTTCGCCAGAAGCTTTCTCACCGCAGCCGGTGGCTTTAAATTGCAGGCGGTCCGAATCGAAGCAAGACGCCAGGCTTCCGCGCCAGCGGTTCGAGTTCGCTGCACTACAACCGGCGGTGCAGCCGTGGTCGCGCTTGAGGAAGCCAGTACTTCGGGCTCCGCGCTGGTGTATGATCCGGCGAAGGACGGAAGCGGGTTCGGAGTCGTCGACCGGTTGGTCGCGGGGTATTCCAGCACTTACCGAATGAAAGATATCTCTGGAAGGCTTGAGCTGCATGCGCTGAGCTACACTCTTTATTCTCCCATCAGGCCGCTTCTGAGCTTGTACGACAGTTTTGGCGAACCTGTTGACGCCCGGATTGTAGACAAGGTTTACGTCGGCGAATCCGGATTCACGAACTACGACGCCGCCATTGTCGCGGAGCAACTGCCTCTCGGCGATTATTACCTCGAGATTAATGGGCGGTCCCTGAACGCATCTCTTTACCCCGCCGGGCCCGTGATGCTGGATGCCGTGCCTTTTCTGGTTGTGACAGGTTCCATGAACGAAGCGGCACCCGCATTGGCCTCGGCAATTCCCTTCAATCCTCGTTGCCGGATGTCTGAAGCTTTTCCCGCTTACAAGAGTCCGTCAGGCAATCCACCGCGGCGTAGCACGAGTGGAAACGATGGCGGAATCGGATTCTGTGGACAGATGGAACTGCGCGGAGGAGGGCCGCCGTCGGGAGGTCCTGGAGCGGGCGCGATCGCCGGATGGCTCTTGCCTTGGGGTCTGATGATCGGCGCGGCGCAGCTGATGCGGCAATCGGCGCGAAGACGCGGATCTCATCTTGCGCGCCTTTGATTGCGCGGCTAACTTAGTACCATGTTGAAATCAAGGTGCTTTGAGCGCATTTCTTATCTCATACTGGTTTCCGCCGCTCCCCTGGCCTTGTTCGTTCTTGAGCCCGCCTGGGGTGATGTTCGTCCGGAAAAGGTTCAAACATCAGACGTTCGCAAAACCAACGTCTATCTTCCTGATGGAGTGGTGGTTGGCGGGGATCGTGCCATCAATGATCCCGTGATCACAGGCATTCGGCGGGCAGGCAATGCTGGATTTGACCGGGTTGTCATCGATATCGAAGCCAACGTGAACGGATCGCCGGCGCCGATTCCGAGGCCGCCTTATTACCAGGTCGCCGTGAACAAAGAGGAAAAGCGGGTCGTTGTCACCGTTTCCGGAAATCCGCGACTTTCGTTTGATTCAGAGAAGGTCTTGGCGGGTTTTGGAAAAAGCCCCGTGGTCAACAAGGTCATGCTTTTTCCGCGCATGAATGAAGCTTCCTGGACCTTCGCACTTGAGCTCAAAGCGGCGGCTCCAATCGAGGTTTTTGAACTGACGGATCCCGTTCGAATCGTGATCGATATCCGTCGCTAAGGATTTCTATGAAAAAGTCAGCAAGCGCGGTTGTTCTCTTCGGTCTAGTCTTCGCATTTATTTCCGGGTGCTCCAGTGGTCCAGTCATAAAAACTCAGGA
Organism: Bdellovibrionales bacterium GWB1_55_8; assembly: GCA_001769835.1. GTDB lineage: Bacteria > Bdellovibrionota > UBA1018 > UBA1018 > UBA1018 > GWB1-55-8. Next base: position 47,538 of record MEPR01000055.1, on the reverse strand, counting down.
TTACGCCGAGCTGCGGTCCGAGAGAACCTTTGAGTCGGAGATGACGCCAGTTTGGAAGGCCATCGAAAAAGCACTCGCCTCGTATAAGATCACCGATCGGGATCCCGAATCGCTCGATTCGGTGGAGCTGCGAAAGACGAAGGAGATTTCAATCGATACGGATTGGATTTACAGCCGTTCACGGGACAAGTACCACGAGTACCGGGTCAACGGCTCACCGCGGAAGGAGTACCTCCAGACCCGCCTGCGCTATCATGTGACCGCACTCAAGGTAATGGGCGGTGTTCAGGTAAAGGTAGCCATGGACGAGGAGGTCGAGCGCCTGAAGGACGATGGTACGCCGGATGGCTATGACTCGGTCGAGTTTTCGGATACCTCGCGTGCCAATGACCTCCTTGAGAAAATTAACCTGGAACTCCTCTCCGGTACGCCTTAGATTCCGGCCTTGCCAAAACTGAAATGGTGCCCATGTTACTTCGTGCGCCCGCGTACGTGCGGGAGTGCTGCGTGTTGCAATGCAAGGGTTTGAATTTACGTTGAATTTCGGCTAGGCCAAAAAATACTAAAGTGGATACACAGAGAATTTTTATGAAGGAACCCAATTCCCTTCCAAATGCTGAAGGCAGTGAGCAGAAATCTGCCGGAAGTCTGGCATTGCCTGATCAGCTTCTGCCATCGAATCTTTTTATCCTTCCCGTCAACGGGCCGGTCGTTTATCCGAGTCTTCTTGCTCCGTTGCTCGTGAACCAGCCGCGTCTGGTTGCCATGATCGAGGAAGCGATCAACCGGCAGAGAATGATCGGCTTGCTTCTGACGCGTGAGGGCGACGTCAAAGATGACGTAAAACCCGAGGACCTGCAGCAGGTCGGCGTCGCGGTTAAAATCATCAAGCGCCTGAAAATGCCCGACGGGTCCGTCAACCTTCTTGTCCACAGCATGAAGCGTTTCCGTACGCGCCGAGTGCTCTCCGAGGATCCCTACATCGTGGTTGAAACGGAATACCTCGATGACATCTCCGAAAAGTCGACGGAAATGGACGCCCTATCGCGGTCAGTGATTTCTCATGTGAAGCGGTTGTCAGAGGTGAATCCGTTTTTCACGGATGAGATGCGCCTGGCGATGATCAATGCCCCCGGACCTGGAACAGTCGCGGATCTGGTCGCATTCGCGCTTTCGCTTCCCAAGGCGGATGCGCAGGAATTCCTGGAAACCCTGATCGTGAAATCGCGCTTTGAGAAGCTGCTGCTTCATTTGCGTCGTGAGCAGGATGTCGCGGATCTCCAGAAAAAAATCAACGA
>MEPR01000055.1:18660-46171 GCA_001769835.1 Bdellovibrionales bacterium GWB1_55_8 | reverse complement strand
CGGCATGGAGGAGGATGCGAAGGACAAATCCCTTCGAACTTTCCGCGAGCGCATAGAGAACGGGCAGATGCCGGAGGACGTCAAGCGGGCGGCAACCGAGGAACTATCACGCCTTGAGACCACGTCGGAATCGTCTCCGGAGTATAACGTGACCCGGAATTACCTCGAGACGATCTGCGCCCTGCCCTGGGGCTTCGAGACCACGGATAACCTGGATATCGAAAGCGCTCGCAAGGTTCTTGATGCTGAGCACTACGGCCTCGAAAAAGTGAAGGAGAGGATCATCGAATTTCTCGCCGTCCGCCAGCTCAAGGCAGACCGCAAGGGCTCGATCATCTGCCTGGTCGGCCCGCCAGGAGTCGGGAAAACCTCTATCGGCAAATCCATTGCGAAAACCCTGGGGCGCAAGTTCTTCCGATTCTCCCTGGGGGGGATGCGTGACGAGGCGGAAATCAAGGGGCACCGGAGAACTTACGTGGGAGCGATGCCCGGCAAGGTCATTCAGGGTATTCGGCGCGCGGGTTCCAAAAACGCGGTCCTGATGCTCGACGAGATCGACAAGCTTGGTCAGAGTTTCCAAGGAGACCCTGCCAGCGCGTTGCTCGAAGTTCTCGATCCGGAACAGAACCAGGCTTTTCTCGATCATTACCTGGACCTTCCCTTTGATCTGTCGCGAGTGCTCTTCATCACCACCGCGAATACGATCGCGAGTATTCCCGCGCCTCTGCTTGACCGCATGGAAGTCATCGAGCTGCCGGGCTATACGCTCGAGGAAAAAGAAGCGATCGCGCAGCAATACGTCATCCCCCGCGAGATCGAGGCCAACGGTTTGAACCCCTCACAGCTGAAAATCGAGAAGAGCGCCCTCCGCAAGATGATGAGCGATTATGCCCGCGAACCGGGCTTGAGAACTCTTCAGCAGCTGGTCGGCCGGATCGCGCGGAAATCCGCCGCGCTGGTGGTTACCGAAAGGGCAGAACGCACACAAAAGAGTACTTCAAGACGAAAGAGTTCCTTCCAGCCGATCATCGTGAAGGCGGACGAGCTTCAAAAATGGCTGGGTCCCCAGCGTTTTTATAACGAAATGGCCGAGCGGGTCACTGCGCCTGGTATTGTGGTCGGACTTGCATGGACCTCGCATGGTGGCGATATTCTGTTCATCGAGGCCTCTGAAATCCCCGGCAGCGGGAATTTGAAGCTTACCGGGCAGATGGGCGCCGTGATGACTGAAAGCGCCTCCATTGCCTGGAGCTATGTTCGCAAGAAGGTCGCACGCGAACTGGGAATGGACCGGAAATTTTTCCGTTCGCAGGATTTCCACCTGCATATTCCAGCAGGCGCTATCCCGAAGGACGGTCCCTCAGCAGGCGTGACGATGGCGACCGCTCTCTATTCACTGCTTTCCGGGCGCAAAGCCAGGCATCGGCTTGCGATGACCGGTGAGCTTTCGCTGATGGGTAAGGTTCTGCCGGTCGGGGGAGTAAAGGAAAAATTATTGGCCGCACGCCGCTCAGGAGTGCAGACCGTGATTCTTCCTGAGCTGAATCGTAAAGACCTGCTAGAGGTTCCGGAGTATGCCATTCGTGGAATGACGCTTCATTTCGTCGGTCACGTCGAAGATGTGTTTAAGCTCGCGCTCGAAGAGCGCGGTGCACCCAAGACCAGGCTTCCGGTGAAAAGAGTATTAAATCCTGGCCGCAGGAAAATGACGCCTAAGCTGGCTTCAGGGAGCGCTTCAAAGAGCAGCCCGAAGATCACGAAACGAAGCTGATCAATTCATTGGCGGAAGATCGCTGTTCGGGTCCTGTTCAACAAGCGTGGAGGACACCTTATTTGCGGCGATCTCGCGCAGCGTGGTGACGATCACACGGTTCTTGCTCTTCACAAGCGGGTCAGCACCTTTGTAAAGCTGGCGAGCGCGGCGGGTGGCCACATGAACGAGTTCGTACATATTCGAAACGTTCTTAAGGCAATCTTCGATGGTAACGCGGGCCATAAACACTCCTCAGGGTGACAAGTAGATAACGCTAAGTACCGAATTTCGTTAACGGAGTCAAGCCTCTCGAAGAGGCCTGGCCGGTTTAGCGTACATGCTGTTCAGAAGAGACTCGTATTTGCGATTGATGGTGCTCCGGCGAAATTTCAGAGACGGAGTCAGTTCGCCGGTATCGACCGCAAAATCCTCAGCAAGAACGATGAACTTCTTAATGGTTTCATAGCTCGCCAACTGCTCATTCATCCGATCGATCGCGCGCTGCGCCAGAATTATGATCCGAGGGTTTTTCACCAACTCCGAGTACTCGCTAAACAGGATGTTGTGCCTATGGGCGTATTCAAGAACAGTGTCCCGATTCAAGGTCAGCAAGGCCGTCAGGTAGGGCCGCTTATCACCATGAACCACGAATTGATGGATCAGCTTGTCCAACATGGCCCGGTTTTCAATTTTCTGCGGAGCAATACTCTTGCCGCCACTGGTGATGATGATGTCTTTTTTTCGATCGGTGATTTCCAGAAATCCGTCTTTATCAAGATTGCCGACGTCGCCGGTATGAAACCAGCCGTCTCGCAGAGCCTCTGCCGTTTCCTCAGGCATTTTGTAATAGCCTCGGAAAAGCCGCCTGGATTTGATGAGGATCTCGCCGTCTTCCGCGACTTTCAGCGTCACCTCGGGCATCGGCCGGCCAACCGTGCCGAAGCGCAGACGTTCCGGGGTATTCAGGGTAACCGGAGCGCAGGTTTCGGTCAGGCCGTAACCCTCGAGAATCGTGATTCCCGCCATCTGAAAAAATTCACCGATCTCACGTGGCAGAGGCGCTCCGCCACAGACCGCAAAGCGCAGCCTGCCTCCGAAAGCCGCGGCCACGCGGCGAAAAATGAGCTGTTTGGCCAATAATCGGCGTAGAGGCTGCTCAATACCGGTGATCGAGAATCGTTTCTTTGCAACCGGCCTGCAGAAGTTATCCTCGTTGCAAGCCCACTCGAAGGTCCGCTGCTCGAGGTCTGAACCATGTGCCACGGCATCGAGAACCAGTTCGTGCGCTTTCTCGAACGTTCGCGGAACCGCGAAGACAAGCGTCGGACGGACTTCCCTGAAATCCTCATGCAAATGAGCAAGATCCGTGGCGAACACCTGAATCCAGCCGAAAACATACACGGCGACGGATTCAAGCTTCCCGAGAATATGTGAAAAGGGGAGGAAAGAGAGGCTCACTTCGCCCTCCTGGCGAATCTCCTTCTCGAGCAGTACGAGGCAATCCGTGAGCACGGTGATCATATTATCGTGCGTCAGCAAGGCGCCTTTCGGTACGCCTGTTGTGCCTGACGTATAACAGATCGTGACGAGGTCGCCGGGGGTGGCGGCATTGAGGTTATCCGTGAACCTGCCGGGTTGCTGTTGCTCTTCGCTTTCACCCAGCAGCTTCAGCTCGGCCAGGGTGATCACGCGCTTTGAAACGGGTGACTGTCTGCGAATGCGTGGAGAAGCGAACAGGACAATCGTTTCGAGACTTTTGATCGGCTTGGCTCCGCCTTCAAGGGCTTGCTCAAGCTTTTCCAGTTGTGCTTCATCCTCGAGAAAAGCCACACGTGATTCGCTGTGGTTCAGGATGTAATAAAGGTCTTCGGCGGAATTTGAAGCGTATATCGGGACGGTGACGCCTCGGGCCCCAAGTATCGCCATATCCGAAAGAGTCCATTCGTAGCGTGTGCCGGCAACGATGGCGACGCGGTCGTTCGGGACGACTCCAAGGCTCATCAAACCGAAGGATACGAGGCGAGCCTCAACATAGAATGCGCTGAACGTGACCTCGTGCCAACTTTCGGGGGAGCGGAAGCGGAACGCGACCTGGTCCGGCGTGATCGCGACACGGCTTAAAAAAGTTTCGGTTACGGTTCTTTTAAGGACGAAAGGCACGGGTATCGTTTCCTATTCAGGGGATTTATACCGCGCCAACAGGATTAATTGCAACGCTGCACCCGGGTCCGCCGCGCTGAATCGCAAACGCTCACTTCTTGCGCTTCAACGCCTGGTCCATTTCACGTTCCGCGGATTTTTTACGGAGTTCCTGCCTTTTGTCATGCTTTTTTTTGCCGCGCCCCATTCCAAGTTCAAGCTTCACGCGGCCCGACTTGAAGTACATTCTTAACGGAATGACGCTGAGGCCTTTCTGGGTTACCGCGCCAAACATCTTCTCGATCTGGTGACGATGCAGAAGAAGCTTTCTCGGGCGCAGAGGCTCATGGTTCCAGATGTTGCCATGTGAATAGGGGGCGATGTGGGCGTTGAGCAGCCATGCTTCGGTGCCGCTCTTTTTTGCCTTCACATCGACGAAGGAATCGCGCAGGTTCGGCGCCTGTGCACGCAGGCTTTTTACTTCGGTCCCGGTCAGGACGACGCCGGCTTCCACCACTTCATCGATGAAGTAGTTGGCGCGTGCGAGCGGGTTTGTCGCGATGAGTTTTTCCCCGCTTCCTTTATGGTCAGTTGCCATCGAGTGAATCCTTCGATGTGATCTTGCGCTCAGGACGCGCGCTGGGCTGCGCGATTCCGAGTGAGAGAATGACCTTGAACGCCTCTTCAACCTTCAGGTGACTCTCGCGGACTTCGCTCTCGGGGACAATGAGATGAAAGCCGGAGGTGGGATTCGGCGTGGTTGGCACGTAGATGTTGAGATAGGGACCCGGAACGTTTTGGGAACTCTCGGGCAATGTCGTCGGTCCCGTAACAAAAGCAATCGCCCAGACGCCTTTTCGTGGGTATTCGACGTAAACCACACGACTGAATTGCTGCCCCCCTTGGGCGGCCAAGGTTTTCAGGAGCTGATCCAGTGCGCTGTACACGCTTCGGATGACCGGAATCCGTTCGATGATCACGCCGAGTGCACTCAGCGCCTGTTTCCCAAGATAGTGTTTCGAACCCCAGCCGAGCACGCTGATGCTGATCGCGAGCGCGAGCAGTACTCCAAGAAAAAGAGCGACGTTCAGCATTGCTGCGAGTGTGGGATCCGGAAGAATGCTTTCCGGGTTCCATTCTTCAGGCAGTACCTGGCGCAATTTCCAGAGAGTCCGGCCTGCGCCGACGAGAATCCAGGCGATCACCGCCAGGGGAATCAGGACGAGAATTCCTGCAAAAAAATGGGCTTTAAGAAGTTCGGAAATCTTTTTCATAATTATAACGCCAGACTCAGGGATACCCCGCCACCCAGGATTTTTCCACCGATGTCATAGCCTGGGGAACCGATCTTGGGTTCCGCCGGATCGCCGACTTCATTTCCCGGGGTTTTGGTGACATGAGCGTTCACAAAACGATGATAGGCGAGATGAAGGTCGAGTCTCCAGTCGGTCGGCAGGTGAAGGAAGCGCATGAATCGAAAACCCAGGCCCGCTTGAAGCACGTGTTTTGAAGGGTCAATGTAATTGCCGGCCTCTGTAACCGGATCCTTGAGAATGCCTGGCCGGTAGGCGTAGCCAAGCCGCACAATGGTGCCCCCGAGATGGATTTCAGATCCCGCTTTCGCCGTGAGGATGTTTCGATAATCAAACGAAGGATTGGAGCTCGGCGAGATCACCATTCCTTCACCAGTGATGTCCGTGAGGACGATCACTGGGGCCTCGAAGTTTCGCCAGAACTGGTAATCTCCCTGAAAAAAGAAAGTGGAATTCTCGGTCATGGGTATCGAGAAACCCCATTCAATCGCTGCGGGGTCATAGGCCAGGGCGGAAGCGCCGCTGAATTTGAAATCGAGAGGAGTGATGATGTTCGCGGCGGCATTCAGGGTCATCTCATGTCGCGATTCCAAGGGAAGTCTTGCCACCAGTCCCGAGCTGAATCCGCCTTCTCGGGCGTAAAGAACTCCGATCGTTGGCGAGGCTTTCGGTTTGATGCTCGCGCTGAAGCGCATGGATGACGGCGAGGTATTCGAGCTTCCCGGTTCGAGTAGAACCGACGCATGAGTGGTCATTCCAAATCCGGTATGAAGGCCCGCTCCCGCGCTCAGGCCTCTTCCAAGATCCACGCCGACCCCCATTTCAACCTGTGGGCGCTGGGTTCTGGCTCGATAAAGGAAGTATTCCGGTGCAAAGCCGTCGCCGGTATCGACGAATGCAAGATGATTCAACGGAAGAAACCCGGCGACTCCGAAAGTGACGCGATGTTCACCTTCCAGGCGGTAACTCAAGCCGAAGACCTGGCCCAACGTCGCGCGATAATCAAGGTCCGCATCGCCGGTTCGAACCGTGTCTAGCGTGTAATCGTTCGTGGTGACGATCGATTGGATCGGGGTGAATTCCGGGTTCATGCCGAGAATTCCCCAGCTGAACGCCAGGCGGTTTTCTCCTGCTGAATGAGGGAGGCCTGCCGGATTGACGTACGTTGCAAACGCGTCAAAGGCGCCGGATACCGTTGCGCCGGCCAGACCGGCAACCCTGGAGCCAAAGCCAAACATGTTTCCGACATCGGCGTGGGCCATGGGGCTCAGCCAAGGGGTCAAGCAAAAGGCGAGGACCTGCACTAAAAGTGATCGCATGAGACATTTTACCCCGGTACCCTGGCTACCCAGGTACCCGGGCTACCCTGGTACCCCCGGCTACCCAGGAAGTGCTGCAAAGAGCCGGTTCCATTCTTCCCAGCTCAAGGCTTCCGCTCGTTTTGTACCATCGACACCTGAACGGACCAAGGCGTTTCGAGCTGTCTCGGACGAGGAAAGCCCGGAACGAAGCATCTTTCGTCGATGCGCGAAGCAGGCCTTCAGCAGACTTTCCCATTTCTGGGCTTCAGGACCACGCAGGGCCGCCGGAACCCGTGGAGCGCGAGGGGTCAGGACGACGACCTCTGAATCAACATCCGGAGGCGGACTGAAAGCGCCCGGCGGTACGGATGCGAGTTTTTGAACATCCCAATAATTCTGGATCCAGACTGAAAGGCTACCCCAACTTTTGGTTCCTGGCATGGCCCGGAGTCTGGCCGCCACCTCGGCCTGGAACATGAGCACCATCACCGGAATGGATTCCGGGTGCCTGGCTAACCGAGAAACGATTGCTGTGCCTGCTGAATAAGGAAGGTTCGAAGCTACAGCGAGCGGAGCCTGAGAAAGCCACTTTTCTTCCGGGAGTTCCAGAAAATCGCCCTCTTCAACTCTCATCCCGGGAAATTCATGCCGGCGTTCGCTCCATTGGCGGGCAAGCTCCCGGTCCCGCTCCGAAAGGATGAAGTTGTGGATTCCGTGCGTGGCAAGCTGGGCCGCGAGGGGGAGGGTGATGGCGCCCCTTCCCGGGCCAATCTCAAGAAGTGTCTGGCATCCCGCTTGATGACCGCGCGAAACCGCGATTTCGGCTATCGTCTCAGCGAGCGCGCGATCCTTGAGAAAATGTTGCCCGAGAGCTCGGCGTTTTCCGGTGGCGGGCATGGTTCATACCTCTGGATTCGGAATGGCGTTCAAGGTCAGCAGGTCGTCGCCTCGAAAAAACTGTCCCTGCCGGAAACGGTATGCACCGGCGGCAGCGATCATGGCGGCGTTGTCGGTGCAGTACTCCGGAAGCGGAAAAAGCGGTTCGCGAAGGAAGCCCTGCTTCTGCCATTCGCCGGCCAGTCGGCCGCGAAGGCGACTGTTGGCCGCAACACCGCCGACAATCGAGAGTGATCTGCAGCCGTGGTCGCGGGCAGCAAGATAGATTTTTCCAAGAAGCGCGTCAACGATGGCTTCCTGAAGCGAGGCGCACAGGTCAGGCAGTCGCTCTTCGAGTTCTCCGGTCTTTTTGAGTTTCTCGGCTTGCAGTGCGAGCGCTGTCTTCAAACCGCTGAATGAAAAATCGTAAGTGGCTTTCTGCGGAAGTGCGCGCGGAAAGGAGAAGGCGCTTGGGTTTCCGTTCTGGGCAGTCTTGTCGATCCAGACGCCTCCCGGATAAGGGAATCCGAGCGTCTTTGCCGTCTTGTCGAAAGCCTCCCCTGCCGCATCATCTCTGGATCTCCCCACGAGCGATCGTCGCAGAAAATCGGGCGGCCAGAGCTCCGGAAGCACTTTCATCACATAAAGGTTGGTATGGCCACCGGACACAATGGCCAAAAGGTGAGGAAGCGGAAGTTGCACATCGGGCGCGTTGCGGCCTCCAAGAAATGGACTGATCGCGTGACCTTCGAGGTGATGAACAGCGACCAGCGGCTTTCCGGTGGCGTACGCGAGAGCTTTGGCCGCGCTGACTCCGACGAGGAGCGCTCCCGCAAGTCCGGGGCGATTGGTCACTGCGATCGCGTCCAGGTTCTTGGGTGAAATTTTAGCGTCGTTCAACGCCTGATCGATCATTTGGTTGACCGTTTCGAGATGATTTCTCGAGGCGATCTCCGGAACAACGCCGCCATAAGGGCGATGAAGTGCGATTTGTGAATAAGTCGCGACGCTTCGCACTTCAACTGCTTTGCCTGATTCGACATGAACAACGGCAGCGCTGCACTCGTCGCAGGAGGTCTCGATGCCTAGTACGGTTGAACCCATCTTGCTCGGAATCCGCTTCCGCGCTATTTCAGCTTGGCGCGAACAAGTCTGGCTTCAGAGGAGCGCGGGTACTTGTCGGCGAGTTCCTGGTAAAAACTTTTCGCGTCTTCTTTCATCCCGAGGGCTTCGAAAGAAAGACCGATTTTGTACAGTGCGGAAGGCATGAGTTTCGATTTCGTGAAGCGCTCGGTGACTTTTGAGTAGTCGACAATGGCCTTCTTGTACTGTTTCAGCTGATAGTATGCCTCGCCCCTTAGAAAAGTGGCGCGTTCCTGGGCCGCTTTGGCCTTGGGGTTCTTCAGATAATTCGAGAAAAGCACCACGGCGGAATCAAATTTCTTCGCCTCGAATTCGGCAAACCCTCTGTTGAATAAATCCATGGGATCGACGGTGGACGTTGCAGCGCTGGTTTCCTGGAGCTTTTTGAGGGCTTCCAGGATCGCGATCTGAGATTGCTCGAGCTCGATCAAACGCTTTTCGAGGTTCTTCTGCTGCTGTTCCTCTCCGGCGCTCGGGGTCGCCTCTTTCTGCGCCCGTTCCATATCTTCAATACGCCCATTCAAGCGCGTCAGCTCGCCTTTGATTTCATCAATGACGTACCGGCCTTGTGGTTCGACTTCCTGGATCTTCGCGGGCGAAGGCTGGGATTGATCGCTATTCTCCGCTTTGAGCTGGGCTCGGGTGACCAGGCATCCCGGCAGGAGCGTCACGAAAGCCAGTGCGAGCGGAATGAAGGCGCGAGTGGGGGTTGGGCCAGATTCTTTTTTCATAACAAGTTCCCTATATTCACGTTGTAGCATCAAAGTTGCGCATCAACAAATCGCGGAGCGGCGGACCGCTTCAAAATGTCGGGAGTTCCCCGAGCTGCGCGGGAGACTTCGGGCCACCGCCCTCCGGGGGGCTTGGCGGCTGCGGACGCGAGCGCTCCTGCTGAAGTCGTTCGTCATATTCGGATGCGGGAGTTCCCGTTGGCGAAGGGTAGGGGTAGGGCTGTTCCTGGGCGTGAGAGGCCTGTGGTTGAGGTGCAATATCCGGAGGCGCAGGTGCCTCGGTCTGTTTGCCGCCGTTTCGAACAGCCTGAAATTCAGCCTGCTCCGCAAAGGTCCGCGCTTTACGCGCATACTTTACAGCCATTTTGAAGCCTTTGAATTTGTATTCCTGTTTGGCTCGGGTAAACCACTCGGTTGCTTGCCGGTAAAGTTCCGGAGCAAGGGTTTCCGCCTGTACCTCTCTGGCAGCGCGGAGAGCGGAAGCGGTATCCGACATCAGCTGAACTGGACGGGTTGCGGTCAGACTGCAGCTGGAACCTACCGTTAGCAAGGTCGCCAGAAACGCCACCGAGGTGAAGCGTGAAAAAAAACGGGAGCAAGCCAGAGGCGTTGCTCCCGTCTGAACTGCTTTCACCAGATTACCGAGAGGTGATAACAAAGTTGGCGCGGCGGTTCTGCGCATAAGCCTCTTCGGTTGCTGCCGGATTCAACGGGCGTTCTTTTCCAAAGCTGATCGTCGTGATGCGATCGCCTGAGATGCCCAGATCCATCAGGTATTTACGCACCGCATTGGCGCGTTTTTCTCCCAGTGCGATGTTGTACTGGATGCCGCCACGTTGGTCAGCGTGGCCTTCAACCTGGATCATAAGATTCGACTGCCCCTTCAAGATATCGGCATTTTCTTTCAGCGCGGCCTTCGCTTCTGAGGTCAATGCAAAAGCATCGTACGGGAAGGTGATAGACTTGAGGCCTACCGCGGTTCCTGAGTCCGAATCACCAGTCAGATTTTCGTCTGCACCCGCGGTAGGAATGGCGCCTTCATCCGGGCGGGGTTTTTTTGTGCAACCGGCGGTTGCGATCATGCCGACGATGGTCAGTGCCATCGTGAGGCGGAACAAATTTGTGCTCAATTTAGCCATGAATTCCTCCTAGGTGTCTCTTAAAACTATTATTGGGTTCAGTTGAGCATAGTCGGTGAAAAATTGGAAGAATAACGCGATTCTATTTTGGAATTTGGCGGCCCCCTCTGAGACACCAGTCTCGTTATCGAGCTGACAGTCCCGGTTTTTTCCGGTTCGGCGAATATCGGCGCCCGTTGCGGGTATGTCTGTCGCAGATGCGCACTCCGGAGGTATGAAAACAATGAACGACTTGAATAAGATTTTTTTGGTGGGAAGACTGGGAACGGATCCTGTTCAGAGGGATACCCGAAACGGGATTGCTGTTGTCAATTTTCCCCTGGCAACCACGCGACGGTCGCGCAAATCCGATGATGAAGCGGAATCCGGGTCAGCCGATGTGACTCAGTGGCATAAGATCGTGGTCTGGGGAAAAGAGGCGGAGAATTGCGCCAGGTATCTGAAAAAAGGCGAGGCCGTACTCGTGGAGGGGAATGTCCGGAGCCATCGCTATGAAGGAAAGGATGGTCAGTCTCGAACGGCTTTCGAGGTCCATGCTGAAAATGTCCGTTTTTTAAGCGGGCATCGCAAAGGCATTCTGGCGGTGGCGGCAACTGAGGATAGTGCCTCAGATTCCGAAGCTCTCAGGGCCAGCGGCTGATCTATTGGACCCAAGGACGGGTCCCCTTTTCGTTACTGACTCAGCCGGACGATATCGCCGATCATTACGTCGCCTGATGTGACAAAGGGTCTCTGCTCGATTGCTAGTACGGATTCAAGGCGTGCTACGGCAGCCCCGGATTCGCTGTGAATCACCTTCAGACGCGCCACTGGAATTGTCACATCTTTGTAAAGCTTCTCGGTCAGTAAATCGTAAGTAGCTGATTTGCGGAACACCTGCAAAATGGCGCCTTTCTGGACGCCTTCGGTAGTTCCCGCATTGACGAAATATTCTTTCGGCGGGCGGCCCTCGCCGGGATTGCCCAGGTCCAATGCGCGGTAAACGCTGTAAACCACATACTCTGACGCATTTCCGGACTTCGGAAGGCCCAGAATTCCCCATACCAATGCCCAACTGACAATCATCCATAACCAGCGCACTGGAGTCTCTCCTTGGCTTTGAATGAGATCTGCGTCATGCAACCTCAGTCCTTCATCAGTCAAACGGGCATCCCTTCCCTAAGTCACTTATCGGTCATTCAGCGGAGACCTGAAGGGGCGGGAATAGAGCTGTTAACTCGGTGTGTTACGGTCAGGCGATTTGACTCAATTCCGGACGCGTTTCACCCGATGAGTTTTATGGAAAAACAGTCTATGGAGAGGTTTTGCCTTGGCTGATCGTTTAATTTCATCACCGGATAAATTGATCCCTGTTGATATTCATGGCTTCAGGAATGCCACGAGGGATATCAATTTTGACGTTTATCTGCGCCTTTCAGAAGAGAACGTGGCTCACGTCTTTTCGCGTAACACAGGTTTGGATTACAAGCGCCTGGCTCAGTACATCCAGCGGGGTGTGACGGAACTTTACATTCATCCCGAAGACCTGGAGCGGTACCAGTCATTCATCGCGCGCCCGGCGCACGTCATTTTCACGGATCCTGATACTCCTCAGGAGAAGAAAATTGCCAGTCTGCTGAACATGACCGAGCAGAATATGGCCGAGATCTTCACCCAGGTGCATATGGAAGAGGAGACCGCCGGCAACGCCCAGCGACTCGTGAAAAGTTATGTGGATCTGGTGACGCAAAGTCCCCAAACGCTTGCGATCATCCTGAAGCTGGTTTCGCATGGAGAGTATCTTTACTACCATGCGATCGCAGTGGCGATTTTCAGCATGTTTATCGCGAAGGCTTCGGGACAGTTCAACCAGCGCACGCTTGAGCTGGTTGGGCTAGGTGGATTTCTGCATGACATCGGCTACACGCAGATTCCACGGGAGCTTGTCTACAACCCGAATGACCTGACTCCCGATCAGTGGAAAATGATGCGTTCGCATCCAAAGCTCGGGCTTAACATGCTCGAAAATACGAAAAACATTCCTGACGAGGTTCGCTACATCGTGTATCAGCACCACGAGGAGCCGAGTGGGCAGGGTTACCCCAACGGACTTCGCGGACCGGTGATTTACTATCCGGCGAAGATCGTTTCCCTCGCCGATAGTTTCAGCGCCTTGATCAGCAAACGGCCGTTCCGACCTGCTTATAGCGTCGAAGACGCCATTGGCATCATCCAGGCAGCGGTAGGGAAATATGATCGGGACCTGGTCAAAGTCATGGTTTCAGTGTTCCAGACTCGAGCACGCGGCAGCCGCATGGCAGCCTAGAGCCCCGCGCTAGCGCAGTTTTGCGAGAACTTTGGCCTCAGCTTGCTCAATGGCCTGCGGCAAGCCCGCTGGGTTTGTGCCCCCGGCTTGAGCCAGGTCAGGTTTGCCTCCGCCACGTCCTTCAATCAGTGGCGCGAGATCCTTGATCAGGTCCCCTGCCTTGATGGCCGGAGGCGCTTTCGGGCCGACAGCAACAAGCAGTGAGGCTTTGTCACCAGCAGGCTCTTTCATTCCGAGAACGACCACGGCGTCCGGTGCCTTTTGTTTCACGAGATCAGAGATATCCCGAAGGCGTTTCACGCCTTGCGCATCGGGCGCGCAAAGAAAGCTGATCAGACGACCGCCGGGAATCAGTTTGGCCTGCGCCAGCATCCCATCCACTTCGCCTGCCGCGCTTTTGGCCTGGAGCTGCTCAATTTGCTTTCTGAGTTCACGCTCCGCCTGGGCCATCTTGTCGAGTTTGCCCATAATCTCATCGGTCGAGGAAGCTCTGAGCCGATCCCGAATCGCCTTCACTTCCTGGTCGCGCTCTCTCAGGTAAGCGAAAGCTCCCTGCGAGGTATACGCAATGATTCGACGAACACCCGCGGCAATTCCGCTTTCGCTCGCGATCTTGAAAAGGTGAATCTCCGAGGACCGGTTCACATGAGTTCCGCCGCAGAGTTCGGTCGAGAAGTCACCGACACGCACGACTCGAACGCGGTCTCCATATTTTTCACCGAAGAAGGCGATGGCTCCTGCCGCGATCGCTTCCTCTTTCGGCATTTCCCGCTTGTCGACCGCGTGGTCATTCCAGATTCTGGTATTGATCAGGTCCTCGGCCTTCTTGAGTTCTTCTTCCGTCATGGCCTGGAAATGCGTGAAGTCAAACCGGAGCAGGTCGGGGTTGACGAGCGAGCCTGCCTGTTTCACGTGTTTTCCCAGTACCTCACGAAGCGCCCAGTGCAGAAGGTGAGTGGCCGTGTGATTGCGTTCTGTGAGGGCTCGAAGCTCGAGCCGTGTCTGCTGGTGATAGTTTTGTCCGGTTTCAAGCGTGCCTTTGCGAGGGCGGATATGAGCGACAATGAGTTCAGGAATGGGGCGCTGAACGTCGACCACATCTCCTTCGAAACCGGCGTCAGGGGACGTGATACGGCCCTGATCCCCGACCTGGCCGCCGCTTTCTCCGTAAAACGGCGTTTTCGAAAACACCGCCTGAATGAGTGGCATGTTTTCCGGGCTATCGCCGGTCTGAGCCAATGAGGGCGTATCAAAACGATCTGCACGGGCAAGATCACGGTCACCTGGCACGAGAATCGCGAGACACGTGCCGATGTCCTCTTTCTTGTCATAACCCGTGAACTGCGGGACGGTCCCGCGGGATTTGAGATCGGTCGCGAGCGCGAGGTAAGCCGAATCAAGCGCTTCCTCGCCGGAACCCTTCCAGTGTTTCCGGGCCATTTCGCGCTGTTTTTCCATCGCGCGTTCAAATCCGGCTTCGTCGATCGAAAGGTTTTTTTCGGCGCAAATGACGCGGGTCAGGTCGAGCGGAAAGCCGAACGTGTCATAAAGCTTGAAAGCGACTTCACCGGGGAGCTCCTTGGCCCCTTTGAGTTTCACGGTTTCGTCGTCCAGAAGAGCGAGTCCGCGTTCCAGGGTCCGGAAGAATTGCTCTTCCTCCGCCTGAACCGCTCTTTCAATGAAGGCACGCTTTTCAACGAGATCCGGATAAGCCTCGCGCATCTGCTCGATCACGTATCCGGCCGTCTTGTGAAGGAATGGCCCTGTGAAGCCGAGCTTCTTTCCGTGACGGATCGCCCGCCGGATGATGCGCCTGAGGACATATCCGCGCCCCTCGTTGGAGGGCATTACCCCATCGCCGATCAGGAACGTCGTTGCGCGCGAATGGTCCGCGATCACGCGGAAAGAAACGGCCGTTTCACTCTGGCGATCATAGGGCTTGCCTGCAAGCTCGCTGGTTTTTGAAATGATATGCTGGAACGCGTCCGTGTCGTAGTTCGTATCCACGTCCTGAAGGATGGACGCGATACGTTCAAGGCCGGCACCGGTATCGACCGAAGGCTTCGGGAGCGGGGTCAGCTTGCCGCTGGCGTCGCGGTCAAATTGCATGAAAACAAGATTCCAGAACTCCATGTACCGGTCGCAGTCACAGCCCATGGCGCAGGTGGATTTTCCGCAGCTGTACTTTTCACCGCGATCGATGAAAATTTCACTGCACGGGCCGCAGGGGCCGGTTTCTCCCATCGACCAGAAATTGTCTTTTTCGCCGAAACGATAAATCCGCTCTTTCGGGACGCCTTCCTGCTTGTGCCAGATCTCGGCTGCCTCATCATCTTTTTCGAAAACGGTGACGTAGAGGCGCTCTTTCGGAAGATTCAATTCTTTCGTGACGAATTCCCAAGCGAACCGAATGGCTTCTTTTTTGAAGTAATCGCCGAAGGAAAAGTTTCCCAGCATCTCGAAAAAGGTGTGGTGCCGCGCCGTGAACCCGACATTTTCGAGGTCGTTGTGCTTGCCGCCGGCGCGAACACATTTCTGGGAGGTCGTCGCGCGGGTGTAAGGTCTTGGGTCCTTGCCCAGAAAAACGTCTTTGAATTGAACCATTCCGGCGTTAGTAAAAAGGAGCGTCGGGTCGTTCTGGGGGATGAGCGGAGAGCTCTCCACAATCGTGTGCCCGTTTTTTTCGAAGTACTTGAGGAATCGGGAGCGGATCTCGGCGGCTTTCATGCACATATTCTTAACTCGGTTGCGGAGGGAGAGGCAATGTCCGTTTTCATTTCAGGGGCTTCAAGCGGAATCGGAGCGGCTTGCGCGCGGGCTTTTGGAGCTGCGGGAAAAGAGCTGGTCCTCGTTGCCAGGCGAAAGGATCGTGTGCAGGCTTTAGCGCGGGATGTCGCGAAAGCCCATGGGGTGCAGGTCCATGCTTTTCAGCTCGACGTAAGGGATCGCAAAGCGGTTGAAAGTTTTATCGAAGAGCACGCGGGACTTCTTTCCGCCGTTGAGGTTCTGGTGAATAACGCAGGCCTCGCAGCGGGTCTTTCGGCCATTCAGGCCGGGAACGTCGACGAGTGGGAACGCATGATCGATACGAATTTAAAGGGGCTCCTCTACGTCAGCCGCGGCCTTTTGCCCAAACTGATCGAGAAAAGCGCTCGGGGCGGAAATTGCCACGTGGTGAATATCGGTTCCGTGGCGGGGCGCTGGACTTATCCGAATGGCAACGTTTATTGCGCAACCAAGTTCGGCGTCCGAGCCTTAAGCGAATCCATGCGGCTGGACCTTCATGGTACCGGCATTCGGGTCACGGAAATTGCGCCCGGTATGGCTGAAACTGAATTCAGCGAAGTACGCCTGGGCGACAAAGAGAAGGCTAAGGCCGTTTATGCCGGAATGAGACCTCTTTCTGCCGAGGACGTGGCCGAAACGGTTCTCTGGTGCGTGGGACGTCCGAAGCACGTCAATATCCAGGAGCTTGTGGTTTTTCCGACAGACCAGTCTTCCGTGACGCTTGTGAAAAGGGCTGAAGCGAAGGCTTGAGGGCTTGATGGATCGTGCTACCGTGAGTCCTTCGATGATGTCCGACCAGCGTACGTGGACCCGCGAGCTCCGAAGTGAGCAGGCGTTTTGTTGCGCTACGCCGGACTAAACGAGTCGGTTGCGGCGCAATAAGCGCAACGAATAAGTCGGTTATTGCGGGAAAACGATTCAAAAACGAGCTCGAGCTTTTTCGGCGTCACGCCGTCCGAAACCCTACTTCTACCCAGCACGCCTCGAGGGCAGCTCAGCGTCTCCTGTCATCGAGTTCGATTGGTCGATTGGCAAAAAAAAGCCCGAAAGCTTTCGCTCGCGGGCTTTTTTTGAGTTTGGCTGGAGGGATTACTGCTTTTTCGTCGTCATCGGAGCGGGAGTTTTGCTGCCGCTCTGGAGAAGGGTGCCCTTGCCGTTCTTATCGGCATGCCCATTGGTTTCGGGCGTGGTTCCTTCCTTGGTGACAGTGCTGGCGAGTTTCGTGATGCCTGATTTTTCCAGCACTTCCTTGCGAATCGTTTTCACCATCTCAGGGCGTTCCTTGAGGTAGTTGCGAGCATTGTCGCGGCCCTGTCCGAGGCGTTCGTCTTTGTAGGTGTACCAGGTGCCGCTTTTCTCCACGACGTTGAAGTTCGTGGCGAGATCAAGCAGATCACCTTCCTGCGAGATGCCTTCACCGTAAAGGATGTCGAATTCGACTTCCTTGAACGGGGGGGCCATCTTGTTTTTCACGACCTTCACGCGCGTCCTGTTTCCGATGACGTTCTCGCCGTCTTTCAGTGCGGCGATCCGGCGGATGTCCAGGCGAACGGAGGAGTAGAACTTGAGAGCATTACCGCCTGTGGTGGTTTCGGGATTTCCAAACATCACGCCGATCTTCATGCGGATTTGGTTGATGAAGATCACGAGGGTTTTGCTGCGATTGATGGAGCCGGTGAGCTTTCGCAGCGCCTGGCTCATCAAACGGGCCTGAAGCCCCATGTGGGAGTCGCCCATTTCGCCTTCGATTTCGGCACGCGGTACAAGCGCAGCAACCGAGTCGACAACCAGGAGATCCACGCCACCTGAGCGCACCAGCATGTCCGCGATCTCGAGTGCCTGCTCGCCCGTGTCCGGCTGAGAAATCAGGAGGTCATCGGTGCGAACGCCGAGTTTGCGGGCATAGTTCACGTCAAGAGCGTGCTCGGCGTCCACGAATGCGGCGATTCCACCTTGTTTTTGCACTTCAGCGATAGCGTGCAGGGTGAGAGTGGTTTTGCCGGAAGCTTCCGGTCCGTAAATTTCAACAATGCGGCCGCGCGGATATCCGCCGATTCCAAGCGCGATGTCCAGGCCCAGGGAGCCTGTCGGAACCGCCGGGATTTCCTGCGCGACAAGGCTTTCATGTGTTCCAAGACGCATGATGGAACCTTTGCCGAATTGTTTTTCGATTGCCTGCACCGCAAGCTCGATCGCCTTGTTTTTCTGTGCGTGGGCCGGGGTTTCAGCGTGGCCGTTCATTTTCGTGGTTTGTGTGTGGTCCATCTCGAAATTCTCCTAGTCCTATGGTGGTAGTGGGTCCTAATTGGGCGTTTTTGCTGCTTGCGGTTAGCACCGACCGTACCACAAGAAATTGGATTGTGAAGCGCCACTCACTGGGGAAATGGGCAAAATGGGCCGCTCGATAAAACTGACGTCAGCGATTATTTACAGGGCAAAAAATCAGGGGATGACTTGAAACCATTGGAGAATCCAGACTACCGCAAGGGCCTGAATCCCGGCCAGCACGTCATCGCCCATGACGCCGAGTCCGCTCCAGCCATAGGAACTCGCTACGGCCTCGGATGCTTTCTTCTTGGACCAGCGGTCCAGCTGGGCGACGGGTGGGAGTTTGGTGATGTCGAAAAACCGGAAGGCCACAAATGCGACCGCGAGGGTGATCCAGTTCTGCCCGGCAGTCCAGGTCGCGATCCCCATTCCAACCACTTCATCAATCACGATTTTCTGGTTGTCCGCAGTTTCGGCTGCCTGGTCAACGACCGCCGAAGCCCAGACTCCCGCCAGGAGAATCCCGATCCAGAGCAGGATGCGGGTGGTGAGAGCCCAGGGAGCGGTGAAGAAAATCAAAGGAAGAGCAATGAGCGAACCCGCTGTTCCAGGAGCTTTGGGAACGAGGCCAGCACCTCCGGCGCTCGCAATGATGAACGCCACCACGGACTTGAGCTGGTAAAGTCGCTCCATCTTGAGCAGGTTTCTCTTGTGTCGGCGCCAGCGGATGATTCGTCTCGATGCGTGAGTCATTTTGTCCCCCAGAGTTGCATGAAAGCTTCGGGCATTTCGGCGGGCCTGCCCTTTTCGTTGACGGTCACTGCGCGGATCTTTGCTCGGAAAATAGGCACACCGTCGCGTACAATTGTTTGAAGGAGTGTAAAGCTTGCTCTTGAAGTATCGAGCGGAGCCGTTTCCACCACAAGCTCTTCACCCATGAAGGCGGGCTTCAGGTAGTTCGCTTCAATCTGTGCGATGACGGGCCACCGTTTCCACTCGGCCAGGTGCGCAAGCGTGATGCCGCCTTCGTTCAAAAGCTGCCATCGAGCGTGTTCCAGGTAGTTCAGATAGACTGCGTGATTCACGTGACCGAAGCTGTCGAGTTCGTATCCGCGGACGTTGATGGAGCAGGTATGGGGCATATTGGGCATCACGATGTGGAAATTATCGCAAATAGGCAGCTGATGGAAGTTTTCAAAGCTAAAACAATTTTACAACGCGCCGTATTATGATGCCGGGTTCGAATCGGGCCATGAATCGTCCCGGGGTTGCCGCAGGAGGCGTTCTTCGGCTACACTCCGGCAGGAAATGACTCAAAGACGTCCTGGCTCCTCATTGCGCCATCTGTATGATTTCCGTTCCGATGTTCTTGGGATCATCATCAGTGGCCGTTCAGTAGTTGATTTCTCCAGTGGGCTCGACCTCAGGACGGTCGATGAAGTTCATCGGTTCATCCGCAGCTATGGCTATGAACTCGAAAACCCGATCGAAAAAGCCGAGGTGATGGGGAACTTCCATGAGGCGCTGAATTTCGTCAGGCGTCATTTTCTTCTCCAACCGGAAAACCCCGATGGTCTGAAGCTTGAGATTCCCAGGAAAGTGCTCGAACTTGCGGATGTTGCGGATCTTTTCCTGATGGCAAGCCGGACATTCCCCGGGCAGACCCATGATTCGCAGGGAGTCATGCTTCAGAACTGGGCCTGTGCCATTCTCAAGGTGATGCACACCATCGCTCATATCGACAAGGATCTGAGAACTCCTTACTTTCTGGATATCCAGATGCAGATTCTGGATCGGTTCTATAAAGTGGTTCACCGCGATTCGGATGGCCAACTCTTCCTCGGTGACAAGGACACGGCCGAGCGCGCCGGTGGCTTCCGCCTGAACCTGGTGGCTTTTGAAACGAAGCCCAAAAAAGCCCGTGAATCGATCATTCTGAAGCTTCTCCATAAACCAGAGAACGTGGCTGAGGATATTTTTGATCGTGTCGGAATCAGGTTCGTCACTGAGTCCACTCTGGATGCGCTTCGGGTCGTGAAGTTCCTGAAAGACCGGATGATCGTCATGCCTCCGAATATCAAGCCCAGCCGATCCAGGAACACCCTGGTTGATATCGAGGATTTCTCCCAGCAGCTCTCTGTCCTTCTGCCCGGAGTGGAGCGCGGGGAAATTTCCGAGCAGGACTTTAATGACAAGCTCAGGGAAGCCGCGCATCCTCCCCGGGTGAACCCGGAAAATCCGCATACGAGCGAATTTTATCGCGCCATTCAGTTCACCTGCCGTCAATTGATCAAGCTGCGGAACCCGCTCTTTGACATTCTGAAAGATCTCAAGAGTGAGGTGAAAGGAAATGCCGCTTACGCCGATCTGCAGCGTACTTCTGATCGAATTGATCTCGCCCATATCCAGCGGGAAGTCAGATTCTTCTATCCCTACGAAATTCAGGTTTTTGACAGGCAAAGCGCGGAGGACAACGAACGTGGACGAAGTGCGCATTCCGAGTACAAGAGGGCACAGGTCCTGACAGCCATGAAACGTGTGATGGGAGCGCTCGCGGATGTCGCTCGATAGCGACGTTGCGCTTATCGGAACCGGGGCCGCCACATTGGTCGCGGCGCATCATCTGATGCAGCGAGGGCTTTCAGTTCTTTTGCTCAACCCGGATGGGGATTTTTTCCTCGAGGATTCAGAGCTTTCCTTTGACCCTCTCTGGCTGCCTTCTTCCGGAGCATCCGAGGTTTCGGCCATGGGTGGTATTGAACGTATTCTGAGGAATACTCCTGAGCGGGCGCTGGCCGAGCTTCAGCCCTCATTTCCAGGAACAGTTGAAACCTGGTCATCCGACAGCTTTGCGTCGGCGGGATTCCGGGATCCCGAAGCGCCGTATCTCAGACAACGTGGTCGGCTCTGGGTAGTTTCGCCGGGCGAGGAGCCCGGTCTCTGGGAAAAGCTCGAAGAGCTTTATGTCGATTGTCTCGATCGGGATTTGAATCCGCAGCTGCTGGACGGTCTTCCGGCGCTTGCAAAGTTCCCCGGTTTTGCGGGTCGTGCTCTTGATTATCGGGGGCTTTGGATCCCGAAATTCTGTGATGTGGACGTGGTTCGATATCGCAATGGAGTTCTGGAGTTCGTGCGGGAACGCCTCGGGGATCAGAAAGTGATTTGTGGCGCAACTCAGGTGGAACCCATGCCGGAGGGAATTCGTTTTACCTCGCTGCAAGGGCCCAAGACCGCGCGCATTCGTCTCGGCGTACTCGCGTTCTGGACTCCTCGCGCGACTCAGTGGGTGATTTCCCAGGCGAAGCAGAACAATTCGCGGCCGGTACTCCCGCAAGGGCTCCGCGTGATCGAGCAGTGGGCATTGGTTTCCCGTGACTCGCTGGATCCCAAAGCGATCGCGGCGCTCCAGGATCTTGTCGTCTGCGCGCAAACTTCAGGGGCTCCTCCCGCTTCGACCGTGGACGAGACCGACGTTGGACTTTTCCGCCTGGAGGTTTTGAGGCGAGGTCCTCTTCTGCCTGTGGATGTGATTTCTCCGCAGGAGCACGGAGCCAGCTGGGCATCGGGTGAGTCTTTTGAGGCTCTTCGAACGCTCTGCCTGGATTTTCTCGGCTGGGATCGGTTCTCGATCAGATCCATGCGTCCGCGAGCCATATTGGAGTGGGAGAATCCTTCGCCTTGGAAGATCTCGGACGGAGCCCTTCCGGTCATTGTCATTCCGGGCTGTGACGGTCCGTTGGTCGATGCAGTTGGAGCAGGGCGCCGCGCGGCCGAACTGTTTGCCGAAGAGGGGTTGCTTTCATGACTCGCGAAATACCACGTGAGCTGATTCGTGAGGGACGCTTCGATGTGGTCATTGCTGCGGCACCGCGAGTGAACGTCTGGCCTTCCATTGGTGTGCGGGCTCTTTCCTCCACATGTGCGGATCTCGGGCTATCAGTGGGTATTTTTGGAGGGGACTCGCTTCAGGTGCGCGGGGTGATTCCTCTTCCCGGGGTGGGCGCCCACGTCGTGATTGAGGATGTCCAAAGAAGAATTCACCGTATTCACGCCCGCTCTCTGGTTCGCGTGAGCGCTGAGACTCATCTCCCGGATCCTTTTCCGGGCTGGCGTTCGGACGGCTTGCTGCCAATTTCCACGGCACGACGGCTTTTTGAGGGAGGGTCCACGAGCTTCTGGGAACCGGCCACAGTGATTCTCGGAACCGGGAACGAAGCGCTTCGCTTCGGAAGTGCGCTTCTTACGCGCGGAATGCCGGATGTTTTTTGTGTCGAACCCTATGCCGAATGGGGCGCCAAAAGATTTGCCGGTTGGGAGGTCGAGCGGAGGCGATTTGAAATCCTCGGCGGAAAGCTTTTTGAAGCAACGCCTGTGTCGCTCCAGCCGAAAGGCGCCATGAGGTGGGAGCTGCGGCTCAGGGATTCGCGAGGCGTGCGGGTTCTCGAGGTCGGCAGAGTGGTTTCTGCCGGACCGTTCAGGGACATGCCTGGGGTACGCGAGTATCCGCCAGGATCGCTATTGTTCGAACTTGTGCAAAGCTCGCGAGCTGAACGCACGGACGAAGTCGATGGCTGGATGCTGGAGGAAGACCGGGCTCTTTGGTTGGGCGCGAAGATCGCTCGCACGTTGCTGGGAACGGGATCGAGGTCAGAGCCTGCCTCCGATGCGCCCGCTAAAATTCAGCGCCGCGCTCGTGCCCGTATTCGTGCTCATCTCAAGCATCGCGAAGAGCCGTTTACGCCGACTTACGAAGGCAAGTGGCTGAAGGGATCTGACGCGCAGATCATTCGAAATTCCCAGGGAGTTCCCAAGAAAGCTTATCAGGAAAGACTTGTGGCCTCGATCGAGTGTTTGGAGCCTATTTCCTGCGACGTATGTCGTCTGACCTGTCCGGAAGGCGCCATTGGTCCGGATCGGGCGCTTAACGAAGAGAAGTGCACTGCCTGTGGTATCTGCCTGAATACGTGCCCAAGCCAGATCCCGGTACTTCTTCACGAGCGGGATCTGCAATCGATGTCCACGGTTGTGATGCCATGGCGGGGCGTGGAGAAGTGGAAGAGCGGAACATTTGCGATGATTCTGAACCGACGCGGGGACAATCTCGGATCCGGGCGGGTGGTCGATGTGAAGGAATCGGAGGGATTCCAATCCGTGGAACTGGAGGTTCCCGCGCATCTGGCATGGGAGGCGAGGGGATTGAGAAAGTCGCGCCAGAATCCCGATGCCAGCGATCCTTATCCGCAGATCGCATTGAGAGAAAGCGAGATCAGAGTCGAGATCATGTTGAATGGAGAGAAGCGGCTTGTCCGGGATTCCATTCCGCTTTCGACGGCACTCTTCGAAACAGGTCACAGTCGCCCAGAAGATATTCTTCATTGCACGGACGGGAGTTGTGGACTTTGTGCGGTTCAGGTGGACGGCGTGAAGAAGCTTGCCTGCCAGACGAGCGTTCATCGCGGAATGTCTGTCCAGCTCTCAAAAACGAAGGGTGCGGCCGACCCTGTGAAACAGGACGAAGGTCCGGCTTTGTGCAGTTGTCTTGGAATCACATCGGAGCAGGTCCTGGAGCGAATTCGTCAGGGTGATCTGCGTTCCGCTGATGCTGTGCTCGGTGTCACGCGGGTGGGCGAGGGGAAATGCCATGGCCAGCTTTGCATGGAATCTTTCAAGCGCTTGCTTGCGGCAGAGGGAATGGACGTCACTCAATGGATTGACTGGCGGTTTCCGTGGTCGGAATGGGTTCTGGGTCGTAGCTGAGATCTTTCAGAAACTGCTCTATCTTGAGATTCACGAGCTCCGGCAAATCCATTTGCGGGCAGTGGCTTCCATGATGAATCACCTCAAGGCGGCTGATAGGTAGAAGCTGGCGGAGGAGTTCCTGCTGCTCCAGCGGAATGATTCGATCCTGCTCACCTGCAAGGACCAGCGCTGGAACGGGAACCGTATGCAGCCAGGCGGTTGCATCATAGCTGTCATAATTCTGAATCAGGTTAATCAGAATCGCCGGGTCCATGTCGGCCACCTGATCGACGTAGAGTTCGATATCCTCTTGCGGCGTGAGGTGGGGGTTGAAGCCGCCCAGGCCGATCAGCGTGCGCGATATCGGGTTTCTTTTGTTCAGTTTCCAGAACGCGGACACGAGCTCAGGTGATTTGTCGTGGAGCGCCTTCAGCAGGTGAAAACCGGCTTGGAGAGCGTTGTTCCTGAAGAGCGTTTCGAGAGGGCGTTGAGCCGTTCCGTTGGCGAGGACCATTCCGGCAACTCGATCGGGATTCTGCCTGTAGAACTCGAGAACGACATTGACCCCCATGCTGTGCCCGAGGAGCACGGGTTTCTCGACTTGCAGTTCGTCGAGCAGAATTCTGAGATCGCGAGCGATGTTTTCAAGCGTGAGAGTCTTTAAATTTGCCGGGACTTCTGAATTGTGGTGCCCTCGGTAATCAAACCAGATCGTCTTGTAGCCCTGTCGGAAATGCTCGATCTGATAGGTCCAGTGGAGGCTGGAACAGACCAGGCCGTAACAGAAGATGAGCGGTTTTCCGAGGCCCTCCGTGCTGTAGAACAGCTTGGTTCCATCGAAACTTTTCAGATAGCCGTGAGTGACTGGTGGCCGGAAGTCGCCGAGCCTTGATCGTTCCGCGACGCTCTTTTTCCGCGCCCCAGGCGGACGCGGTTGAATGGGAAACTGAATATCCATTTAGGGTACAATAGCACTCTTTCGCGCGTGCGGTCGAGTGAAGCCATCGCACCCTGTGAAATCAGGTCTGATCGGAGCCGGACGGTTTGGTCACGCGAAGAAGTTTCTGGCAAAGATCGCCGAAACTCTGTCGGGTTTGCTGGTCGGCCTTTTGGTAAGCGTCGTACAGCTGACTCATGAAATCGTAATCCGGGCCGGACACCGCGAGGCTTGGAGCGTTCAGCTCGCCTTCGTCTTTGGTGCCGAGACGATCGGAAAGTTTCATGGTGAACTCGCGCTCGAGAAGTCTCGTGAGTTCCACCTCCGCGATTGCTAACGCGCGCGCGAGCGTCGGAATGTGTGCCGGTGGAAGCGGCGTGACGCCGCGTTCAACATTGGAAATGAATTGCGTGGTCACCGCCGGGGAAAATAAAAGCCCCAGGGCGCGCTGCGAGAGGCCCATGGCGACTCGCCGTTTTCGAATAAATTCACCAACCACCTTCGGACGTTTTATTAGGCTCAGCATGAGTACATTTTAACCCGATCGGTTGCGTACGTCAAATACCTGTTTTTAAAGGGGATTGCTAAATGCACGATAGCTTAAAGGACTTGCTAATTTAATTTAGCTGCTCGGTCATCTTGCAATGTGAATTTATGCGAACTAGCATTTATGAGGTTTTTAAGCGGTCGAATTGAATGCTTCCCTCTCGTTCATAAAAATTTCTTAAACGAACGTGTTCGGGAAGTGTCAATTCCGGATCGAATTTTAAAAGCTCCGCGGCGTCGTTTCGCGCTTTGATCAGCCAGTCTTTGTCCCGAACCAGGTTCGCAAGGCGAAAAGGAAGCGTTCCTGCCTGGCGGGTGCCCAAAAATTCTCCCGGGCCGCGTATTTCGAGATCAGCTTCGGCAATCTCAAAGCCGTCCGTCGTGCGTTCCAGAGCGCCTAAGCGTTGGTTGGCGGTGGCGCCAGTTCCAGCATGCGTGAAGAGAAAACAAGTTGAAGCCCAAGAGCCTCTTCCTACACGGCCTCTGAGTTGATGGAGCTGCGAAAGTCCAAACCGCTCGGCATGTTCGATCGCAATCACTGTCGCATTCGGAACATCGACTCCCACTTCCACGACAGTGGTCGACACAAGGAGCTGTATTTCGTTTCTTTGAAACAGGTCCATCACGAGCGCTTTTTCCTCGGGTTTCATCTGGCCATGCAGCAGGCCTACCCGGAACTCCGGAAAAACCTCGTTCGCGAGTCTTTCAGCCTCCACGACGACGGATTTCAGCTGAGTAAAACCTTCCGCCTCACTCTCGTTCACGAGGGGGTAGATGAAATAAGCCTGACGACCGCCGGCGAGCTCGCGCCGGATCTGCTCGTACGCCTGATTTCTTTCCGTGCGATCGCTGACGATTTTCGTTTTCACCGGCGAACGGCCGGGTGGCAATTCGCGGATGGATGTCAGCGAGAGATCGCCGTAAGCCGTGAGCGCGAGCGTTCTTGGGATGGGCGTCGCCGAGAGGACCAGGGTATGCGGGTAGATATTCTTTCCTGTTTTCGGATCGAGACGCGTTCCCTTGTGGCGCAGCGTGCGCCGTTGTTCCACTCCGAAGCGATGCTGTTCGTCTATCAACGTGAAAGCCAGATTCTTGAACTGAACGATCTCTTCGAGAATCGCATGAGTGCCGATCAGGAGCAGCGGTTCTCCGGCGGCCAGCCGCGCGTGAAGAGATGCGCGTTCGACGTTTGTGGTTTTTCCGGTGAGCAGAGCCGTCTTGAGTTTTCCGCCAAAAAGCCGGATCGCGCTCCGATGATGTTGTTCGGCCAGAATTTCCGTGGGCGCCATCAGGGCGACCTGACCGCCTTCGGCCAGAACGCAGGAGGCCGCAAGAAACGCGACCGCTGTTTTGCCGGATCCCACGTCGCCCTGGATAAGGCGGTTCATTGGGTGCGGCTCCGCAAGATCAGCGAGGATCTCTGAAACCGCGCGTTCCTGATCTCGCGTGAGCTTGAAGGGGAGAAGGCTCTCAAGTTCTTTCAATGCGACGAGGCCGCCAGCAAGTCCGAAGGTAGCCGCTGGATCTTTTTCCATCCTGAGCCGCTGACGGAGAACGAGGTACTCGAACTTGAAGAATTCCTCGTAAATCAGGCGCCAATGTGCCGGATCATTGAACTCCACCAGATTCGCGATGCTGAAGTCGCGACTATCGGGGGGGAAGTGAATCGTGCGAATGGATTCTGAAATGGGAGGAAGCGAATGCTGCCGGAGAAACCGCTCAGGGAGGTCCTCGCTCAAAGTGGTGATGTATTTTTCAACAGCCTCCCAGAGCACCCTGCGCAGTACGCGGCTCGTGATCCCCTCGATCTCAGTGTAAACAGGAACGACTCTTCCCATGTTCGGATTTCCGGCTTCAGATGCCGCCGCGTCGTTTGCCGCGCCTGGTGCTGACTCACCGGTATCCGTGCTGACGTTCCATGTGATCTCAGGGTGCACGATCTCGAGACGGCCCATATAGCTTTTGACCGAGCCGGTCACGATGATCTGGATCCCGGGTAGAAACCGGGATTCCATTCCGCGAGGGGCGTGAAACCATTTCAGCGAGAGAGTCCCGCTCGTGTCGCCGGTGCGTACCTCCAGAATCGATTTCCCGAAGCGAGTGGGGATTTTTCTGCTGGATAGGACCCGAACGGCGGTACTGGCCTTTTCCCCGTCCTTGAGCTCGGAGACCCGCAAGAGGCGCGTGCGGTCCTCGTAGGCCCGCGGGAAGAAATGAAGAATGTCTTTAACGGTGGCGATGCCTCGGCTTGCGAGGAGCGCCCCAAGTTTGGGCCCGACGCCTTTTACGTACTGGATGGGGGTCGCGGGGCCGGAGGCTCTCTCAGCGGTAGATGATCTGGACGACGTCGTAGCGGATTTGACCTTTGGGAGCATGAACTACCACCTCATCGCCTTCGGACTTACCGATCAATGCGCGGGCGACGGGTGAGGTGATTCCCACCTTGCCGTTTTTGATATCGGCTTCATCGACACCGACAATCTGGTAAGTCATGCGTTTGCCGTCTGTCTGGTCTTCGAGCACCCCGGTTGCGC
>MEPR01000055.1:0-18637 GCA_001769835.1 Bdellovibrionales bacterium GWB1_55_8 | reverse complement strand
ATGCTAGCGGGATCGATGATTTGGGCGCGAGCAAGCTTCCCGTTGATGTCCTGAATGCGGCCTTCAATAAAGCCCTGGCGCTCCTTCGCGGCACTATAATCGGCATTCTCCGAGAGATCCCCGTGTCCACGGGCAACCTCGATCGCCTTGATCACGGCGGGCCTTTCAACGGTCATCAGCTGCTTGAGTTCTTCATCGAGCAGGCGTTTTCCCAGGACTGTCATCGGAATTTTGTCTTCTGCCATACAGTTTTCAGAGCTAACACACTGGTTTGGGAATGCAAGTCAGGGCGCTTAGATAATGGCCGCCGCCTTGAGCCTTTCCAGGAGGAGCTTGAGCTCGATCCGGGTCTGATCCACTGATCGGGTGATTTCCGCTCGTGTCGTCAGGGCCTGAAGGACCTCCAGGTTCGTGACGAGCCCAAGCCTGTATTCCCTCGTTTGTTCTGCATAGTTCCGCTCGGCAAGGGTGAGTGCCTTAGTCAGGGTTTTCAGGCGGGTCCTGGTGAGGCCCCACTCCTGATGAAGGGAGGTGATTTCCTGGTGTGCCCGGCGGCGTGTTCCGGCTAATGAATACTCGGATTGGCTCAGAACGGACCCGGCCTCCCTTACACGTGATTGGGTGACCCCTCCTGAGTAGATGGGCAAAGTCAGTTCAATCTGCACATCCCACTTCGCCGCCTCCAGCGCGCCGGAACGTTCCAGGTAATAGTTTGCCGAGAGGTCAATTTCAGGGAAATGAGCGCCGCGGGCAATCCGGACGGATTCCGACGCCGCGTTCCTTCGTTCCGCATCCGCTTTGATGTCGAAGCGTTCTTCCATTTTCTGAAGATAAACCGCGAGTTCAGGAAGGGGCGAATCCGCGTTTATTTGTTTAAGCAAAGGATCATGAATAGAAACCAAAGGGGAAAGTCCGGTCAGGAACGACAGGTTTTCACGCTCCGGCTGAAGGAGGCTTCGAATACGCTCCAATTCGGCCTGTGTGGTGGCGAGCGACGTCTCGACATTCAGGACTTCGCTGGAACGCGAGCGGCCGATCCTTTTCCTGTTTTTCAATTCCTGAATTCGCCTGCGAATGAGCGAGATCTCATGCTCGAAGTTACTGATCTGCGACTCGAGCGAGAGAATGGTGTAAAAGCTCCTTGCCAAAGAAGCATGCAGCAGCCTCTCTGCGTTCCGAAGTTCGTATCTCTGGGCGTCCGTAAGGTGCCGCGATTGTCGAAGAGCCGCGAATTCCCTGAGCCCGCGAAAGAGAGGCTGCGTTGCGGAAATCCGAAGCAGGGGTTGGGTTCTCGGTGCGATCGAGCGCCCGATTCCTGTTTCAGCTGAGTCCTGCCAAAGGTGGCTCGCAACCGCTTCGATCGTCGGAAAAATGCTGCCCTTCGCCTGCCGCGATCGTTGATCAGCCTGAAAGACAAGTTCCCTTTGCTCGCCCAGGTCCTCGTTGCGCGAAAGTGCGGCGTTGAGGCAATCCTCGAATGTCAGAGAAGGGGACGTGTCCGCCGCAGAAGCAGTTGAAATCAGGATGCCAGTCACGACCAGCGCTTTCGCGAGTCTCGGCCACATGAACGCCCGGTATAGCTCACTTCCTGCGCCGACAATGATAGTCAATCGCGCGTTTTTTGCACGGTTGGGCAGTCGTGACGCTTGCTGATATCTCCATCCGCCGTCCTGTCTTTGCCTGGATGCTCATGACGGGTTTGATCTTGTTTGGCCTGGTGAGCTTCAGAGAACTCGGCGTGAGTCAGCTTCCGGACGTGGATTTTCCGATCGTGAGCGTCAGCTTGTCTTACCCGGGGGCTGCGCCGGAGGTCATGGAATCCAGCGTGGTGGATCCGATTGAAGATGCTCTGACCTCGATTGAAGGCGTGACGCGCGTCACTTCCAGTTCGCAAACGGGAAACGCAAGAATCACGGTTGAATTTGATCTGGACCGGAACATCGATCTTGCGCTGCAGGATGTTCAAGCGAAAGTGGAACAGGCCCGACGTGAAGTTCCGCAGGACCTTGAGTCCCCTGTGATCACCAAAACGAATCCCGAAGACCAGCCGATCATGTGGCTGGCGCTGCAAGGGAAGAACGTTCCTCTCGCGGAGCTCGTGCGCATCGTACAGGGGACGATCAAGGGTCAGTTCGCCACGGTCAGCGGCGTCGGCGACATTCGACTGGGCGGTTACCAGGAGCCGAATCTCCGGGTCTGGGTGGACCCCGAAAAACTCAGGCCATACGCGCTTACTTTATCCGACGTGGCGGAGGCGGTCCGAACGGAGCACGTGGAGCCCCCCTCGGGAACCCTGGAGTATCAGGGCTCAGAACTCAGCGTGCGGACTCTGGGTGAGGCCGAATCCGTTGAAGTGTTCCGGGATCTCTTTATCACTTCCCGAGGAGGCCAGCCCAACTTCGAACCCATTTCGATCAGCCGGTTCGCGCGAATAGAAGAAGGCACTGAGGACGTGCGACGAATCGCACGATCCAATGGCGTTCCGACCGTGGGTCTCGGTATTCAAAAGCAGCGGGGTGCGAATTCCGTGGCGGTCGCTGAAGGAGTACTCAAAAGGCTTGAAGAGGTCCGTCCGACATTGCCGCCCGGGTTTCAACTGAATGTAAGGAATGACACAACCCGCTTTATCCGCGAATCCGTGAAGGAACTGGTGTTCACGCTTGTGCTCGCCGCTGTTCTGACTGCCCTGCTCTGTTGGGCTTTTCTGGGAACGTGGTCGGCGACTTTGAACGTCATTCTCGCGATCCCGACCTCGGTCGTCGGCGCCTTTACCGCATTATGGCTTTTCAATTTCAGTTTGAACGTCTTCACGCTTCTGGCGCTCAGTCTCTCGATCGGAATCGTGGTCGATGACGCGATCATGGTGCTGGAGAACATCACGCGCCGTCGTCAGGCAGGGGAAGGAAAAACAAAGGCAGCACTCCTGGGAACACGCCAGATAACTTTTGCGGCGACCGCAGCGACGATATCGGTTCTCGCCATTTTTCTTCCTGTGGTCTTCATGAAGGGCGTCATCGGCCGGTATTTTCTCCAATTTGGGGTAACGCTCTCGGTTGCGGTGCTGCTTTCGCTGATCGAGGCGCTGACCATTACGCCCATGCGAAGTGCGCTTTTTCTGGAGGTCAAGGAACGTCGCACGCGAATAGGACGCGCTATGGAAGCACTGATCCACGGTTCACGCGATGCCTATGGCGCGATCCTGGCGATTGCACTCAGGCACCGCTTCAAGGTCATTCTGGGTGCATTCGCGGTGTTCGGTGTGAGCCTGTTTTCTCTTGGTTTGATCAACAAGGAGTTCCTGCCGTCGGAGGACCGAAGTCAGTTCCTTCTCCGGGTAAAGCTTCCAGTGCATTCCTCGTTGAAGGCCACTGACAAGAGCGTGTTTGAAATGGAGACCGCTTTGATGGCCAATCCCGCGGTTGAAAGCTATTTTGCGTCGGTTGGCGGCTTCACCGGACAGGTGAATGAAGCATTTATTTTCGTAAACCTGAAACAGAAGAATGAACGGAAAGAAACTCAGGAAGAAGTCATGGAGTGGGCACGAAAGACGTTGAGCCAAAAGGAAGGTCGACAGGTGATTGCCCAGAGTCTCGGCGCGCGCGGGTTTACGGCGTCCCGGGGATTTCCCGTCGAGTTCACTCTCACCGGCGAAAACTGGACGCAAATGGGAAAGATAGCTGATGATGTCAAATCGCGAATGGAAGGTTCCGGAAAACTGATTGATGTGGATACAGATACGGATTCCTCCGCTCCGGAACTGGCTGTGGTCCCTGACCGCTCTCGTGCGGAGGCGCGTGGCGTTCCCATCAGTGCGATCGCTGAAACGGTGAGTGCGGCTTTCGGCGGCCTGGTTGTCGGGAAATACACGGAGGGAGGGCGGCGTTTTGACGTTCGGATCAAGGCAGTCGAGAAGCCTGGCGCCACTCCTCGAAGCCGACTGAGCAGGCTTGATGTCCGGAATAACCGAGGTGAGTTGGTCCCCTTGCTGGATGTCGTTCAGATGGAACAGCGGGAAGCTCCGAGGACGTTGAACCGTTTGAACCGGGAACGTGCCATCACGTTTTTTGCCAATGTCGTGCCAGGGGAATCCCAGGCGCGCGCCCTCGAGCTGGTCGAGGAAATCAGACGGGATCTTCCGCCGGGGTACGCCATCCGCGTGAGCGGAACGGCCGAACTTTTCCAGGAGTCGTTTGCGAGTCTGATCTTCGCGCTGGTGCTCGGAATCGCCGTTGCCTACATGGTTCTCGCGACTCAGTTCAATAGTTTCTCTGACCCGGTCTCCATACTCTCTGCGCTGCCATTCAGCTTTACCGGGGCTTTTCTTGCTCTTCTCGTGACCGGTCAGAGCCTGAACATCTACAGTATGATCGGCCTTCTTCTTCTCATGGGCATCGTGAAAAAGAACTCGATTCTGCTCGTTGAATTCACCAATCAGGTGAGGGACACGGAGCACGCGGATAAGACGACTGCGTTACTCAAGGCGTGCCCCGTGCGTTTTCGGCCCATCATCATGACTTCAATAGCTACAATGACGGCGGCACTCCCGGCAGCGATCGCGTTTGGCCCGGGTGCGGAGGTTCGCAGACCGATGGCGATCGCCATCATCGGTGGAGTTCTGTTCTCAACCCTGCTGACCTTATTCGTGGTTCCCTGTGTTCATAGCGTCCTGAGCCGGCGGAGAAAGAAACCCGTCGATATCGACCAAGTCACGAAAGGGGCCGCGTAAGCTATTTTTTTTTGAACAGCGCTTCCGCCGCCGAACGCATCGCGTCCCGGGAGGTGGCCTGCCCGCCGGCGCCGGAGCTTGGTTTGAAGTAATCGCAGAAGTTCGAGCGTTCTTTGTCGAGCACCCGGTCCGCTTGGGATTCATGACATTCGTTGTGTGTGCCCGGATCAAAAAAACGGCAACCTTTGCAGGTTTTGGTATCGCGGCCGCATTTGCGGCAGGTATCCTCGCGCCCGTAATCAAGCGCCGTCAGTTCATTTCCGCAACTCCAGCATTTTCCGCCCTGATCGTATGGCATAGGCCAGTTATACCCCTTCCAGCGGCATGATTTCCAGAGGACCGCGCCGTTCTTCCCTGATCGCTTCGACCATTGCCCGGCCGGCTGAAAGCACCGTGCAGTACGGGATCTTTCTTTCCAGGGCGGCGCGGCGAATCGAGAAGCTGTCGCTTACCGCCTTGTCGTCCGATGTCGTATTGATGATCAGGCAAAAGGCGTCGCTGCGAATCGAGTCCACGCAATGTGGAGAGCCCTGTCTCACCTTGTTGATCGGGCGGACGTTGAGGTCGTATCCGTTCAAAAATTCCGCGGTTCCATGAGTTGCGCAAAGATCGAAGCCCAATTCCTTGAGGTTCTTCGCAATGGACAGTGCCTCGGCCTTGTCTTCGTTCCGGATCGACAGAAATACCGTGCCGCGTCCCGGAAGGGACATTCCCGCTGCCGCGAGCGCTTTTGCATAAGCGGCGGCGAACGTGTGAGCACGGCCCATGACTTCTCCAGTCGACTTCATCTCGGGTCCAAGCAGTACGTCGACTCCCGGGAATTTCGAAAATGGAAATACGGGCGCTTTCACATGGAAGGTCGTGAGGCCCGTATCGAGATCCTCGCGGATGCCGAGATCGTGGAGAGATTTGCCAAGCATCACCTGAACGGCGATCTTTGCGACAGGTTTGCCCACCGCTTTACTGACGAAGGGAACCGTTCGCGATGCCCGCGGGTTCACCTCCAGAAGAAAGACACGGTCACCTTGAATCGCGAACTGAACGTTCATGAGGCCGATCACGCGAAGTCTCTTCGCGAGTTCCCGTGTATAGGTCCTGATCCGATCGCAGACGCTGACCGGCAGGGTGGCCACAGGCAGGCTGCACGCGCTATCCCCGGAATGAATGCCCGCTTCCTCGATGTGCTCCATCAGTCCCGCGATGAAAGTCTCTTTTCCATCACTGATCGCGTCCACATCGACCTCGGTTGCGCGATGAAGGAATCGGTCAATCAGCACCGGGTGATCTTCGCTGACGTGCAGGGCTTCGTCTATCCATTGACGAAGCATGCTTTCATTATGGACCACTCGCATGCCCTTGCCTCCAAGTACATAAGAAGGGCGGACGAGGACGGGGTATCCGAGCTTTTCAGCTCGTTCAACCGCTTCAGGGGAAGTCCTGGCGATTGTAGCAGGAGGTTGTTCCAGCCCGATGGCCGCGAGTTCTCTCACGACTGCATCACACTTCTCGCGGTTTTCGGCGAGATCGATGCTGGCCGTCGAGGTGCCCAGGACCCGCAGTCCGCCACGCTCGATCGCTTGTGCGATTTTCAGCGGAGTCTGGCCACCAAACTGCACGATGGCACCCAGGGGTTTTTCGACCGCTGAGATTGCCAGTACATGTTCAGGCGTGACCGGTTCGAAATACAATTTATCTGAGGTATCGAAATCGGTGCTCACGGTTTCAGGATTCGAGTTCACCATGATGGCCTCGATCCCGGACTCCTGGAGAGCTTGCGCGGCATGAACGCAGCAGTAATCGAATTCGATTCCTTGCCCGATACGATTGGGTCCGCCACCGAGAATCAGAACTTTCGGCTTGGCGGTCACCTTGGATTCGTCCTGTCCCGAATAGGAGCTGTAGAGATAAGGGGTTTTTGCCTCGAATTCCGCCGCACAGGTATCGACCTGATGAAATGCTATCCGCACGCCGAGGTTTTCACGATCGATGCGGATCTGTTCTTCAGGTATTTTCAGAAGGCGTGCGATGCCGCGATCAGTCCAGCCCCGTTTCTTGATGCGCAGCAGTTCTTCGCGAGAGGGCGGCCATGCGTTGGCAAGGAGTGTTTTTTCCTCGGCAAGCATCAGGGCGATGCGATCCAGGAACCACCGGTCCACCCCCGAGCGTTTCGAAAGTTCTGTAGTACTCGCTTCGTTTCTAATTCCGTCGGCAAGGGCCCAGAGGCGCTTGGGATGGGCTTTCTCGATCAGGTCCCAGCGAACGCGCGAATTTTCGTACTCGGGCGTAACGGTGGGAATATCTTTATGCTCCTCGAGCGGGGCTAGCCAGGGCGCGTCTGTTTCGAGCCCGGCGAGCGCTTTTCCCAGAGACTCTTCGAAGGTCAGTCCCATGGCCATGACTTCCCCGACAGACTTCATCTGCGTTCCAAGCAAAGGCTCGGTGGGCCGGAATTTTTCAAAATCGAAGCGCGGGATTTTCGTCACAACATAATCAATGCTGGGCTCGAAGCTGCAGGGCGTGGTTCCCGTGATGTCGTTGGTGAGTTCATCGAGCGTGTAGCCGACGGCGAGCTTCGCCGCAACCCGGGCGATTGGGAATCCGGTTGCCTTCGATGCCAGCGCACTGGAGCGCGAAACGCGAGGATTCATCTCGATGGCGATAATCCGGCCATCCGTCGGGTGCATGGCGAATTGCACATTCGAACCGCCGGTCTCCACGCCGATAGCGCGGATAATGCGAATCGCCTGGTTTCGGAGTTCCTGATATTCGCGGTCCGTGAGCGTCTGAGCAGGCGCGACGGTAATGCTGTCGCCGGTGTGGACTCCCATGGGGTCCACGTTCTCGATCGAGCACACGATGATGACATTGTCTTTCCTGTCCCGGACCACCTCGAGTTCAAATTCTTTCCATCCCAGAAGGCTTTCTTCGACCAGCACGTCTCGCGAAGGCGAAAGGAAAAGGGCGCGATCGAGCTTTTCCAGAAACTCCTCGAGCGTTCGCACGATTCCGCCTCCTTCCCCTCCGAGAGTGAAGGAAGGCCTGAGGACGAGCGGGAGGCCGAGTTCCCGGGCGATGCGGAGGCCGTCCTCGCGCGAGCGCGCAACGGCGCTTCGGGCGGTCTTCACTCCGATTGTGTCCATCGCGGCCTTGAAGGCCTCGCGATCTTCGGCCCGGTGAATGGATTGTGGATTTGCCCCCAGGATTTCGACATTGTGCTGAGCGAGTACGCCGCGCTTGTAAAGGGCCATCGTGAGATTCAGCGCCGTCTGGCCACCCATGGTCGGCAGAAGAGCATCTGGCTTTTCCATTTCGATGATCCGCTCCAGAAATTCTGGGGTCAGCGGCTCGATGTATACGCGATCGGAGAGCGCTGGGTCGGTCATGATCGTGGCGGGATTGGAGTTCGCCAGAATAACTTTGAATCCTTCTTCCCGAAGAGCCTTGAGAGCCTGGGTTCCCGAGTAATCGAACTCGCAGGCTTGCCCGATAACGATCGGGCCGCTTCCGATCAGGAGGATTTTGCGGATGTCAGTTCTTTTGGGCATGCGCGTTTGATCTCCTAAAACCTGATTTCGGTGGTGAACTGCAGTTCGATGGGAGTTTCCGGGCGGGCGTCGTTGAACTCCCGTACGGCGTTTCCGAGATGGAGTTCGTTTGTTCTGAGAAGGCTGATCCCGAAAACGATTGTGCCACCGGTGAGAGCCAATCCTCCCCAGGTCAGTGCCTTGAAGATATCCGATTTACTGCTCTGCGCCTGAGCTCCCGAGGTGTCTCCCTGCTGTTGCAGTTCACTTGCTGAGTCGTGGTACTGCTGGGAAATGAAAAATGCGGCGGTCGCAAGCACAATTCCCGCCGTTCCGAAATACGCTGCCTTGCGAATGTCGCGGCGATTTTTCTGATACTTGTTCAGTTCCAACACCGCCGCGGGCACATCCTCAATTATTGGCCTGAGCCTCTCGGCATCCTGTCTCACGATCGAATCACAGGGTATTTGCTGTCCACGATAAAGAACATAGCGCTCGCATCGGAAAGGTTCTACCGGGCGGGGAGGGGCAAATGGGGCCGGTGCGCTCGGTTTAGCGGGAATCGGGGGTGTTGTTGATTTTTTCCGGGGCGATACCTGGGCCATTACAGTGGGTGTTCCCGACAGCGCTGCCAGGAAGGCGGAAAGGCAGAGGATCACCAGCAATCGGCTTAGCTTTTTGAGGCGCATGGATTTCATCTGCATACCGGTTTCAGTCGGCCTTTGACAATGCTAGAGTGGGGCGAATTCGGGTTTCGGTGCGGCGCATTAGGTCTGGGGGAAAGTTTGTCCGATCTTCCAATGTTTTTAAATCAGCTTCACGGTACGTATCACTCGCCTCGTTATCTCGAGTCAGATCCACTCGAGTTCGTGCACCGCTATTCTGATCCGTGGGATCAGGAAGCGGTTGGGTTGATTGCGGCGCTGCTCGCGTATGGAAGGGTGGCTCAAATCCGCCGCTCTGTTTCCGATGCTTTGTCACGAATGGAAACGGCGGCAGGGACGCCGTCGGCATTTGTGCGGGGCCTTCCTGCCAGACATGCTGAAGCGGGATGGAGAACGACTTTCGAAGGGTGGACTCATCGTTTCAATCGGGGAGGGGACCTGGAAGTTCTTTTACTCCTGCTGGCGGACAGCTGGAGGGAGCATGGATCGCTGGGCGCGCGGTTCACGCGGGATCTGGCTCCGACCGCAACCGATTTCGGGCCTGCGCTCGATTCATTGATCGGGGAATGGCGGGGGAAATCGAAAGCACTCAGGCCGCATCAGCCGACCGGCAGTTTCGATTATTTTCTGACCGCGCCGAGCGGCGGCAGCTGTTGCAAGCGATGGTGTATGTTCCTGCGCTGGATGGGACGCAAAGACGAAATCGACCCCGGCCTGTGGACGGAAAACGGAGTACTTCAGAAAACGTTTTCTCCGGGGCGGTTCCTCTCCCCGAAGCAGCTCGTGATTCCGATCGACACGCACACCGGGCGGCTCAGCAGCTATCTTGGCCTCACAGCCCGCCGGACATTGGACTGGAAGGCGGCACGGGAAGTGACTGAGGCGCTCAGGACCTGCAATCCGAGTGATCCCGTGATGTACGATTTTTCGCTCGCTCGACTTGGGATTCTTGAAGTCTGCACACGTACGTACCGTGCCGAAATCTGTGGGGATTGTCCTTTGCTTCCGGCATGTCGGTTCGCGAGAAATGGAGCGCTGTCGTGAAGGAAGGAAAGGGACTGCTGGGTTGGGCTGTCACCCTCTATGCGATTTTTTCCCTGGGATCCATGGCGACGATGAATATCGCGGCAGGAGTGGTCCTGCTTGCGATCGTTCTCGAGTTCGTGAAGGGGCGGCTTGCGGTCTCCCACTTTCTCATCGAGAGCCGTCGGC
Organism: Bdellovibrionales bacterium GWB1_55_8; assembly: GCA_001769835.1. GTDB lineage: Bacteria > Bdellovibrionota > UBA1018 > UBA1018 > UBA1018 > GWB1-55-8. Next base: position 8,510 of record MEPR01000055.1, on the reverse strand, counting down.
CAGCGACGCGTTTGTTGCTCTGGCTTTCGGGTTTGCTCGCTCTTGCCTGTGCGCTTAGTTTGATCGTGGGCAAGCTGTATCCGCTGAGCTATACGGGTCGCAGTGCTGACATCCGGTTTTTCGCGGATTTCGCGAAGGCCTGGTATTTGTTCTGGCCTTTTGTGCTGGTTACGGCCCTGCGGATGATGACGCCAGGCGAGCGGACCCGTGCGCTGCGGGCCTGGTTCGTGACTTTCGCAGTCCTGTCCGTTCTGGGTCTCTTTCAATTTGTGACAGGATGGCCAAGGCATCAGGCTATACCCGGGCATGAGCCTTTTTTTCACGTGACCCTTTTCTTCGGGCATCATCTCTCGGTCGCGAGCATCCTGATTTTTCCGTTCTTCGCTGCGCTCGATGGACTGGTTTCTAAGCGCAAAGCTGAACGTCTGGGTTTGCCACGCGTATTCTGGCTCTTGATGGGAGCGGCTGGCGCCCTCGCGCTTTTTGGCACCTATTCAAGAATGCTCTGGGGCGCGCTTCCTCTGGGTATCCTTCTCTGGGTTTTTCTTTCGCTTCGCGGAAAATGGCGCTGGGTACTTGTGGGGACGATTGTCGCACTGGGGTTGGCATCACTGCAGTGGGAACCCGTCCGTTCCCGTGTTCATGCCGGCATGGGAATTCAGGAACGTGTGCAGCTCTGGCGCGCAAATCTGGATTTTTTCAGCAAGCGACCCCTGACGGGCGTGGGCTGGCGCAATACAGAGGAACTCTCCGCTTATTATTTTGCTGAAAAAAATCCCGGGGTGACGGATTTCTTTGTTGGTCACGCCCACAACAATCTGCTCGAGATGCTGGGCGGTACGGGGGCACTGGGTACGCTCGCGTGGCTGGCCTGGTCGCTTGGAGTCCTGTGGCTTGCGTGGAACGCGTCGAGAGGCGATTCATCTCTCGATTCCGGGGAACGTGACGTCAACTTCGCCCGCGGGTTGTTCTGCGCCTGGGTGGTGTTTCAGTTGAATGGATTGACGCAGGTGAATTTCTGGGAAGGAAAAGTCATGCACCAGATGTCCTTCAGTCTTGCCTGGATACTGCTCTGGGCGGGGATTAGAAAAAACAGGGCAGGGCTCTCTTCATGAACTTACCCGCTGTTGTGCCCGCTGTTGTGATCGACGCACGGATGATCAAAGGGACTCCTCATGGTTTCGCCCGTTATGTGAGCCGTTTGGCTGCCGGCCTCGCCGAGCTCAAGGTAGGGCAATCGCTGTCATATGAACCTGTATTCCTGGTTTCTCCCGATGCGGATGCTTCCTGGTTTTTCGGATTCCGCACGCTTATCGCGAAATCTGAGTTCCTTCATCCCGGGGAACTCCTGGAGATTCCAACGTTGTTACGGGAGTTAAAGGCAGCGCTCTATCACAGTCCGACTTTCTCGAGTCTTCTGCCTCTTTCGCGCCGGCTCCCGATCGCGCCTCCCTGTCCCTGGATTCAGACCGTTCACGACCTGAATCACCTGCATTTCGGCGGGGCACGCGAGCGAATCTATTACCGCATCCTTCTCAAGGCGTTTGCTAGGCGTGCACGCATTCTGGCGACGGTTTCCGAGTTTTCACGCAAGGAGATCGCCGCCTGGATGGGCATGGAGGCCGCCGAAATTGAACTTGTTCCGAATGCGCTCGAACTGCCGGACAGGCTTTCGCCAAATGAAATTCAATCCGAGCTTTCCAAGAGATCTCTCACCCAGAAGCGTTATTTTCTTTGTCTCTCGAATCTCAAGCCGCACAAAAATCTGAAATCTCTTTCTGATGCTTACGCCGAATATTCGGGGAGGGTGGGCTCCGCAGGCTGGCCCCTCGTCGTCAGTGTGCGCGGCTTGCCGCCACACCCAGGCCTGGTTCAGCTCGGTGCGGTCTCCGACAAGGAAGGGCAGGCTCTTCTTGCGGGAGCAGGGGCGGTGGTCTTCCCGTCGCTCTATGAGGGGTTCGGATTACCCCCTGTGGAAGCGGCGGTTCAAGGCATCCCCGTGATTGCTTCGGATATTCCTCCGCACCATGAGGGTTTGCAGGACCTTGCTGCTGAGGAAGTTTGCTGGGTGGATCCGAAAGATACCGCGGCCTGGGCCCGGGCGCTCGAACTCGCGTCGGGGCAGGGGCTTGCGGCCCCTTCGCCGGCCGCTCGGGAAAAAGTGTTGAAACGCTACAGTGTCTCGGAGCTCGGGCGCGGTATGGACCGGCTCTACAGACGTGTGCTAGGGATAAAAAAATGAAGCACGTTCTGATTACAGGTGGCGCCGGATTCATTGGTTCGCATCTTTGCGATGCATTGCTGGCAAAAGGCTATGCCGTCACGGCGGTCGACAATTATGTGACCGGACGAAAAAAGAACGTCGCGCACCTTCTGAGTCATCCCGAGTTCGAACTGATCGAGCAGGATGTCTGCGAGCCGATCAAAGAAGAACGTTTGAAACTTTTGAAAAGGCATGGTGCGATTCACGGAGTTCTTCACTTCGCGTGTCCCGCCAGCCCGATCGATTTTGATCGCATCCCGTTCGAGATCCTTGCGGTCGACTCGATCGGTACGATGCGAACCGTCGAACTTGCACAAAAACATGACGCTCGCTATATCGTGGCATCCACTTCCGAGATCTACGGCGATCCTCTCGTTCATCCGCAGACCGAAGATTACTTCGGCAACGTGAATTCAATCGGCCCGCGGGCCTGTTACGACGAAACGAAACGTTTTGCGGAAGCGTACGTCAGTACGGCCATCCGAGGCGGAAATGCCCGCAAGCCGTTGAACGGCGGTATTGTTCGCATCTTCAACACGTACGGACCAAGAATGCGCCCGGATGACGGCCGGATCGTGCCCGAGCTATGTATTCGTGCACTGCAGGGCCAGCCGCTTACAATTCACGGGGAAGGGCTGCAAACACGGAGTTTCTGTTTCGTCACCGACCTTGTCGACGGATTGGTGAGACTCTTTGAGAGCGATGTTCGAGTGCCGGTGAATATCGGGAATCCCGTCGAGAAAACTGTTCTCGAGTTCGCCGAAACCGTCATCCGTCTGGCAGGAGGTCAGTCCGGACTGGAGCATCTTCCGTCACGCCCTGATGATCCGCGGAAACGCTGCCCCGATATCACGCGAGCCCGCAAATGGCTGAATTGGGAACCCAAAGTGCAGCTGGAGCAGGGGCTTCAGGCATGCCTCGATTATTTCAGGACTGAGTTGTGAGTGAAGCTGCTCCGAAGATAGCGATCATCCATGACTGGCTCACCGGAATGCGCGGTGGCGAGTATGTGCTGGAAGCGATCGCGGAGCTTTTTCCGAAAGCCGAGCTTTTCACTCTTCTCTATGTGCCGGGCTCGATCTCACCCACCCTGACCACGCTGAAGCGTCACACGAGTCTGTTGCAAAAAATTCCTGGAGCCGAAAAGCGCTACCGGCATTTTCTGCCAGTGATGCCGAAACTGATCGAGCAGTTCGATCTTTCCGGTTTTGATCTCATCATTTCGTCATCTCACTGCGTCGCAAAGGGTGTCCGGAAGCCCGAGGGCGCGGTACATGTGAGCTACGTCCACGCGCCGATGCGATATATCTGGGATCGCTATGAGGATTATTTCGGACCCGGGAAGGCGTCGCCTGCTGTGAGGCTTGCTGCAAAGCTGGTTCGCGGCCCTCTTCAGAAATGGGATCGTTCCGTGAGCGTTCCGGCACGCGTGGATCGAATGGTCGCCAACAGCCATTTCATCGCCGAGCAGATTCAGCGAGCTTATGGGCGGGAAGCCAGCGTGGTTTACCCTTTTTCTGATTTGTCCCGCTTCAATCTGCCACGTGATCCCGGACGGAATTATTTGATGGTCGGTGCGTTCGCTCCCTACAAACGGATTGATCTGGCGATCGAAGCGTTCAACCGTTTGAAACTGCCCCTGGTGATCGTAGGTGGCGGACAGGACGAGGATCGCCTGAGGAAAATGGGCGGGCACACGATTGATTTTCTTGGACCGATGTCAAACGCGGCTATTGCCGATCTCTATTCCAAGTGCCGGGCGTTCGTGTTCCCGGGGCTCGAGGATTTTGGAATCACACCGCTTGAAGCGATGGCCTCAGGCGCTCCGGTGATCGCTTACGGTGAAGGTGGTGCTGCAGAATCGGTCACAGAGGAAACCGGTGTTTTCTTTAGGCCACAAACCGTCGACGCGCTCATGGAGGCGGTGCTTCGCGTCGAGTCCGGCGAGACGGATGGGACAGAGGCGAAGTGCCGAGCTCGTGCACGTGAGTTTTCCAAGGAACGCTTCCAACGCGAGTTCGCCGGTGAGATTCACGCTGCCTGGGCGCAGGCAGGAAAGTCCTACGATTCGCTCGAGAAAGCCATTCAGAGTGGCTGGTCGAGTCTGGCGCGTTAAATCTGATCGACTACACTGCGATCACTTTCGTGATCGACTACACTGCGATCACTTTCGTGATCGACTACACTGCGATCACTTTTCGTGATCGACTACGCGCGATCACTTTCGTGATCGACTTTCTCCCAGCCGGTCCACATGGGCTTGAAGTGCGCTAACGGTGTGTGGCCGAGCGTCGCGAGATACAGATGCACGAATAGAAAGGAAGTGAAGCTGGCCGCGATCAGAAAATGCGCGCTGACCAGGAGCCGGATTCCGCCCATCATCAGCACCCAGTCACGCAAAGGTGCCACGTTCAGAAGAAGAACGCCGCTTGCGCAAACCAGGGGCAGAAGTCCGAACATGATGGCCAGGTAGGCAACCTTCTGCATGGGATTGAACTTGTCGTGCGGTTGGCTGTGGTGTGGATTCGGAGCTCCGGTGAAATAGTGATAGAGATAGTAAGTGGCCTGCCGGAAGACGCCTTTTTTGACGTCAGTGAAGGTCGGGATGTAAAGTTTCCGGAGAGTTCTCGCTATCAAACCGTAGTAGATCAGCCACACGAGGTAAATGCCCGTCACCACGATTCCAGCGGCGTTATGAAGAATGATGGCATTCTTATAGCGGCCGAAAACGCCGATATATTCAGGAAAACGGATCTGAATGCCGGTCAGGCAGAGTGTCACGATGCCCAGGGCGTTGATCCAGTGCCAGATACGAACGGGCATCGGAGTCAGATAAACGTAGCCTTCCCGTTTCATTGCGTGTCCTTTCCGGAGTGACTGGAGTGTTCTGAGCGGCGCCGGCGGGTCAGGAATCTGAGCGAACCATGGATGAGCGGAAACGCCGCGCCGCCAGTGACAATGAGAAGCCCGAGAATACTCAGCGGAAGGCTTCGAGTGGACCCGACCATGTAGAATTCAGGTGCACCGAGCAGTAGCTCCAGAATCGCGCCTTTCTGGACCTCCAGACGCTCGTATTTTCGTGAAGCCTGGGGAAGCGCGATGTAGCTAGTCTGTCTCGCGTCCGGCCCCGAGGCATGGCAGAAGGAGCAATCCCAGCGGTTCCTGAGAATCTGATAGCTGTGGGTCATCGTCTCCGGCATCAGCATGCCCCAGAGTCTCATCCCTCGCTCTTTCGTGCTGCGGTTGAATTTCCGCAGCTCGTCCAAAGATACGTGTTTATCACCATTGGTATCTATGAGTTCGGAGGTCTTGTTGCCATCAGGATTCCATGTCGCCAGATCTTCATGAGTGATCTCGACGAAGTCGTTGGAACTGTCCTTCGCGCGTTTTTCCACGAACAATGTAATGACATAATCTTTGGAGGCTGTGTGGCAGGCCGTGCAGGGCAATGCTTGCACATGAAGCTGGGCTTGCGGCAGCCACTTGGAGTGAGTGTCGAGCGTCAGTTTAGTTTCATGGCATTTTTCGCACTGTTTGTTGATGTCACGGCCCGAAACCGAGACAGGGCCCTTCACCGCGTGTGGGTTGTGGCAGTCGGCGCATTCCGCATTCCCGGCGTGAACGCTCTTGGAGTATTCGTCCCAGGTCTGTTCATGGCATTCGCGGCAGGTGGCCTTGGTGACTTTCTTGCCATCGTCAGGATGGTTTTCGTCGACAGAGGCATGACAGGATTTGCAGCCGACCGAAGCGTGCGTGGTCGATTCAAATTGCGTCGGCTCAATAAAAGGTTTGCGGTGGTTTTTACCTTCGATCGAAGAATCACCATGACAAGCGAGGCAGCTCTCATTGTCAGTCTCAGGACGCGCTGCCAGAGCGGTCATTGAAGAAAGAAGGAAGACAAGGGCGATGTAGATCGAAGTTCGCTGAACGGGGCTCATAGTCGGCTCCTGGAGGTCTGAGAGTCTCTCATTCCTTGTGCGAGTGGTTAGCTGCGTCCACCAGTTCTTGCGCCGTTTTTTTCCTGGGGAAAAATTGCTTCTGAAAAACAGGGTACAGCTGAATCAGAGCGATGGCGCCGCAGAGCATGAGGAACCCGTAGAGATAATAAGAGCTTGAATCCGTGCGGGGAATTGCGTCTTCTGCCGCCGCAAAGGATAAACGAGTGTAAAAAGCCGCCATGCCGATGGCTGCATACTTCATGATGAGAATCCTCCGACGTTCCAGGATTAGCGCAGAACGGAAGTCAGAGCAAAACCGCTATGGTCAAGATGCTGCGAAGATGTTGCGAAGATGCTGCCAAGAAATCAGACGGAAATCATTCCGAGCAGGGCATTCTGGCGGGCAGCCAATTCGGCAGCCTCCAGACGCATCAGCCGTTTGAAGCTGAAGTCCTCGACCGTGAAACTCGCCATCACACAGCCTGCAAGAACAGCTTTTCTGAGAACAGTGTTCCACTGAGCCGGATCGGATTTGGCAAGATTCCGATCGACGCCGGCCTTGGACAGATACCCCATGAAGGCACCCGCGAAGCTGTCGCCTGCGCCTGTCGGATCGATCACCGTAGCTACAGGATAAGCCGGAGCAATGAAAATTCCCGCATCCGTGAAAAGCGTTGCGCCGTATTCGCCTCTTTTGATGACGACCACAGACGGTCCGAGTCCTCGAATATGCTCAGCCGCGCTGACCAGGTTGCGTTTGCCTGAGAGCAGGAACGCTTCGCCCTCATTGATGGAAAGAATGTCGACGCGCCTGAGGGTTTTTTTCAACTCCTCGAGCTTTCCTTTGATCCAGAAATTCATGCTATCGCAGGCAACCAGACGGGAACCAGGCGTCTGATCCAGGACTTTTTGCTGTAGAACCGGATCAATGTTCGCCAAAAAAACGTAAGGCGACTCACGATGCAGAGGGCTCAGCACCGGATCGAAGTGTTCAAACACATTTAAAGCGGTGGAAAGCGTCTTTGCCTCATTCAGGTTTTGATCGTATGCGCCCACCCAGTGGAATGTTTTCCCTGCGGAAACCTGAATTCCACTCGTATCGATCTGGCGATCTTTGAGCCAGTCCAGATGAGATTGCGGAAAATCATCCCCGACCACTCCAACAACCTGCACCGGAGCATAAAAAGACGCGGCGATGGAGAAAAAATTCCCGGATCCTCCCAGAGCGGCCTCAGCATTTCCTGCGGGGGTCTGGATGGTATCGAAGGCCAGTGAGCCGACGGTCAGAATCGAATTGGATGGGGTTTTCACCCCCGCAGTAAGCCCGCCAGCGGCTCATTTGTCAATACCGGATCTCACGCGAATCGAGCGGTGAAATGCCTGGTTTTCGAGCAGCTGATGATTTCCTGGCCTGTTTTTCTCCTTGCCGGGCTCGTCCGTTCGTTTCGCGCAGAACTTCTTCGAATCCCTTCCATCCCTGCCCCGCAGGTACCCAGCCTGTCGGGGCCGTCTTGCAGTCGCTGCAAAGGAGAAGCGGACCTGCGGAGTTGATTTCAGAGATATCGAAATACGCGATCCAGGACCGATTGGCACTCGCCCAAAGTGTTCCACTCGTCTCGAGGCCCGGCGGGAGCAGACGGAGGGCTTTTCGTCTATGTGAATTCGAATTTTCGGGTGTCCGGAACCCCTGCGAAAGCAAAGTCGCCTGCACAAGAGCGGCTGCAGGGGCGTGCTCTTCTTCCCAGACTTTGATTGCGGATTGCTGGCTCGAGCGATGTGCAATCGCTCCCAACAGCACCGCGGTCACGATGAGCAGGGGGCCGCTGATTCGGGACCATCGTTGCAGAAGTTTAGAATCGACGTTCGGTAAGCGGAATATTCGTGCCTTAAGGCCGCCGAGAACAGGAGAACGAGACAGCAGATGAGTGTGATCCATAGGGAAGCCTCAAGGAAAATTTGCCCCGACGGGTCGGGTCCACGAAGCCGTGAATGAAGTTGGAAATGATGCCGTGAATTTATTTGGCTCATCCGGACCTCCGTTGGAAATAATCTGCGCCGCCGAGCTACGCGGAAGTCGCGCCGCCTGAATCAGGAAACGGGACGGCGCTCTCTCCCATGTCAGGGCCTGGGGACCGAAGCTGTCCCGTGGCGGCCGAGTCAGATGGAATGAGGGGAGTGGACGGGCGAAACTGCTGGCACCCAGGCATCCCCGTTCCGCAAGCCAGCGAATTTGTCGGGCTGACCATCTGGCGCGTTCGAAATCCTGTTTGACCACAAGAAGTTCAAGAAGGCCCTGTAAAACCGGGCGA
>MEPR01000054.1:3501-13005 GCA_001769835.1 Bdellovibrionales bacterium GWB1_55_8 | reverse complement strand
TTCGGCGGCGCCAAAATCCTTGCCATAAAGAATATAGAGTCTAAACAGATTGCGTTCGTCGATAAGTTTCTGCCAGCTAGCAAAGCGCATCATTCTGGCTGTAAGCTCTTTGAATTGCGGAATATACTCTACTGCCTTCTGTCTCTTGCCATCCGATTCGAGCCTCTGAACCTCCGCAATAATTTTCACCATAGCGCGATCGATAAGGTTCTGAACCTTTATACGTTCGGATTTGTAAACGCGCCCGTGCTTTTTATTTTTATTAACGAACTGAAGATAATGCAGATACTCATGCACCATACTTCCAACATAGGCGTCACTATGAAGTACAATTACATTCTCGTTTGGTACAAATTGACCATGAAGAGAGGAAACGTCTTTAAAAAATTTCCTGTCCCCTGTGGTTTTGCACCATTTCTTGAAAGGGTTCACCATCGCTTCTTTGCATAGAATTTCTACTTTAATGCCTTTGCTTTTAACAAAGGCCAGGAGCTGTGTTGGTTTCATTTGGAAGAGCTGCTTTAATTCCGACTTCGAAACGCGGGTTCCATCGCATAGCACATAATCACCATCAGAATACGTCGGCGTACAGTTTATCAATGCCTCCGAATTCGTTTCGAACCACTGAACCATTTCCTTGGACGCAGCCAAGGCATTCTTCGTTGCCTGAAGCGTTGACTCAGCGAAAGTAACCGTACTAAAAAGACAAACCAGCAGCGAGATCGTAAATTGCATGGGGATCATATAGCTAAACCGCCATCATTCTATATTTAGACGACAGTTTACCATACGCGCGGCAGTTTGGAACGTTAGAGTTAAACCGCTACCCCCACCCTCCCTCCCACCCACTTCCCAATTTCAATCGAGCAAGTAGCGGCAGGAGATGGCGCATTCAGGACATGAATCGCGCCCGGCTTTTCCACGAGCATGAAATCGTCGACAAGCTTTCCGTCCGGCAACAACGCCTGCGCGCGAACTCCCGCACCGCTTGGCTGAATGTCGCTATCGGAAAGACTTGGAATCAGGCGCTGCAGGCTCCGCAAGAAAGCAGCACGACTTAAAGACCGCACCACCTCTTTACTCCCCTCGCGCAAGTTTTTCGACGCGAGTTTCCAGAAGCCCGCATAAGACAAGGTCTCAAACAAATCGCGCGCGTTGAAATCCTGCCAGCTATAGCCCTCGCGCTTCAGCGCAAGTACTGCGTTCGGGCCCGCGTGAACCTCACCATCGATCATCCGCGTGAAGTGAACACCCAGGAACGGGAAATCCGGATTCGGCACCGGATAAATGAGCGCACGAACAAGAGAGCGCCGCTCCGGCGTCAGTTCGTAGTACTCGCCGCGAAATGGAACGATTCGCACGCCTGGATCTTCACCCGCCATCCGCGCCACGCGATCCGAAAAGAGCCCCGCGCAGTTAATCAGAAACTTCGTTTGCACCTCACCTGCTGGCGTCGTGATGCGAAACTCGCCGGAACTTGAACGCGAAATCGACACCACCGGTGAACCGAGTCTTACCTCGCCACCACCCGCCACAATCAGTTCCGCGTATTTTTTGGAAACCAATTTGAAATCCGTGATCCCCGTCTCCGGAACCCGAAGAGCGGCAATGCAGGAAACCGAAGGTTCGATCTCGCGAGCCTCAGCAGGCGTGAGGCGCGTGACCGCTAACCCGTTTTGCAAGCCGCGCTCATAGAGCGCCTGCAACCTGGGAAGCTCCGATTCATCGGTCGCCACAATTATTTTGCCACAAAGGTCGTATGGCAGTCCCTGCGCCTGGCAAAACGCGACAATGCTTTCACGGCCCTTTTTGGAAAACTCAGCCTTGAAGCTTCCCGGCTTGTAGTAAATGCCGCTATGGATGACGCCACTGTTATGCCCCGTCTGGTGCCTGGCCACGAAAGGTTCTTTTTCCAGCACCAAAACGCGCGAACCCGGAAAACGCTGCACCAAGGTCATCGCCGTGGATAGACCAACAATCCCGCCACCAATTACCGTGAAATCATGGATCAAGAGAAGTCTCCTTGTTAGACTCCCCCACCTTAGCGCCAATCTCGTTTTTTCTCGACTGGAGATGCGGCTCCATTTTCGAAAGCCCGTAAGCCTGAATCGCCAGCCACTGGTTATGGTGTTTACAGAGAAGTCGCAGATTTGACAGTTCCCGCGAACTTCCTCCGAGCGCGAGTGGCTTGCAGTGCTCGATCTCCAGACCAAAGGTCGAGTTGCAGCGCCTGCCCGTCACCGCATCGACGAAAGCGCACCGCCCCCCATACTCCTGCCAAACGCGTCGACGAAGCGCCTGCGGAATCACCCGCACAGTTCCGAGTGATTCCGTCGGTTGCGGCGCAATAAGCGCAACATTTTGGTCCGGTTTTGCACTAACCGCGACCGGCAACCTCTCTCGCACCCGCTTCCTCAACGGGTCGATTTCCGAGAGCGTCACCTCGCTCATCAAGTCCACGAGCTCCGGATAAGAGGCAGGATCACGCAGTCGCGCAGCACTCAGATCACGGACTCGATGAATTTTTCCTAAAAGGGCCTCATCCGCCACAAAGCTGATCATCGTTCGATTTTCAGTGAGCAGGCGCTCTTTCTGGACCCGAATGGCAAGAGGCGAAACCGTCAGAAGCTCTCGGGTCACCTCCCGCGAGCTCTTGTTTTCGCATTTCCTGAAAAGCTCTTCCTTCTGATCAGGGGAATAAGACCGATGCGCCTGATCACGCTCTGATTTGAGAAAGCTCTGAACCTGACTCACCGTCGTCACCGAAAGCGTGCCCTCCTCGATTTTCTTCTCAAGGGCAGGGTGCTCCTTCAATGCGCGCATCGCGGAGATTCGGCGATAGGCCGCGCTCTCGGAATAGCGCAGCTCTTTCAGTACATAGTCCCAAAGACTCGGATATCCCAGCTTCGCATACGCGCGCCGACGATCGATCTCAGATAAATGATGCAGAATTTCGATGCTGATCCGCCTTTCGTCTTCCGCCAGTTTTCGGGTTCTTGATAAAAGCTCATCATTCGACAGCTCACCCATGGTTGCGATTCCCATAAACACCTCTTTTCGCGCCCGCTTTGCGATTTCCGTGCTGAAAAAATGCGACTAACGCACCGCCCCCGTGAAGCGTGGCATTGCTTTCACGCTTCACTTCCGGCATTTTGAAGGCCCATCTCAACCGCGCAAAAAAGGAGCACGCCATGAAGGGAAATGAAAAAGTGATCGCCATGCTGAATGACGTCCTCGCCGACGAACTTTCGGCCATCAACCAGTACATGGTTCACTCTGAAATGTGCGCGAACTGGGGTTACGAGCGTCTTCATAAGACCATCGAACGCCGCGCCATTCACGAGATGAAGCATGCTGAAAAACTTATCGCCCGCATTTTGTTCCTTGAGGGAACCCCCGTGGTGAGCAAGCTCAACCCCATCCATGTCGGCGCTGATATTGAAAAGCAGTTCAGAAACGACCTCGACGCGGAAAAGGGCGCCATCAAGGCCTACAACGATGCCATTCGCCTGACGACCGATTCAGGCGACAACGGCACTCGCGAGCTCATTGTTGAAATTCTGAAGGATGAAGAAGATCACCTCGACTGGCTCGAAGCCCAGCTCGATCAGATCGGCCAGATCGGCCTTCCGAACTACCTTGCAGCGCAGATCAAGGAAGAGAAGTAAGAGCGGCCTCAGCCGTCGCAGTACAAGTTCTTGCAACCTGTTTGTAGAGCTCCATCGCATGCCCCTTCAGGGCAAGATTGGGCTCGAAGGAATACGTGTACATCAGGCTTTGTACCGCTTTCTTTTGAGAAGCTTTGAGCTGGCGTGAGCGCGAAAGCGTCTGACAGCGCTCTAGCAGTGAATCAAGAGCGGTCAGCGCCTTGTGAACGGTAGAGCCGGCTTTTTTCACCTTTTCCAGAAAACGGATTCCTTTGAACGCGGGGTCTTTTTTCAATTTGCGAATGAGCGAAACTCGTTTGGGAAGAAGACGCTTCAACCGCGACTGGTCCCCTTCGACGATCGGAAGATCGCGAGCGGTCACCGTCTCGAGATCTTTGTAAACGCCGACCGGCGTATAGACACCCGACCATGCCGGCCTGGCCAATTCCGCCGCAAACACCTTGTTCATGGTTTCAGCGACATAGGTGGCGCAGTTGTTTTTGAAAAACCGGTAATGGACACCCTCCCGCTGCATGTCACGATTCACCATCATGATCAGCAAACGGAGCTGCTCGGGGCTGAGCTCCAGGATTTTTTCCTGAATGTCCCGACCATCCAGGACCACGGTCTCGAGCCACTTGGTTTTGTAGCGGATCGATTGCACGACAAAATCCAGCGCACCGGTGGCTCCTTTCATCAGGACGTCCATCCGGCTCACTTCAATCACACTCTTGTTCTTTTCCGCTGCCTCTTCCTCGGTTTCAAAACCGCTGAAAACAGGCTGACCTGGATAATTCCCGGCCGCCTGAATGATCACGTCATTCAGCGGGTCTCCGTCAGAATCATGAAAGTGAAGCATCGCGTGTCCGAAACGGCTCTCCACGTTCGACGACGTGGCCGAGATCAGCACGTAGCCCACGGCCTTGATGGCTTGAGGATCCAGCGGATGGCGAAGCTCCTCGCAATCAGACGGCGATTGCAGACTCGGCCCGACATGCACGGAAAACCAGGCGTACATCGCAGGCTGACGGCAGATGAACTCGGGGTCTAGAAAATAACCTTCCGCGGAAGTTGCCAGATCCTCTCCCGGATTTTCACTTCCACTCGCGCGATAGAACCCTTCGCTTTTTTCTTCGTCGGCTTTGAGCTTGAGCAACTTTGACCGTTTCCAGCCATTGATCTGACGAAACGACTTATGCGAAGAAAGGCCCTGCCGTTCATCCAAAGCGTGAGTCAGCTCATGAATCACGCGGTCCTTCGACAAGGCAGACGTCCTGCACTCCTCATCAAGCGCGACATCACCCGCGATGCGAGAATAGACAGGCGGAAGCGTACGAACCAAGTCATGAACAAGCTGGAGCTCCTCGGACGAACACTCCAAGCCTCTGACTTCTGCTGCGATCAATTGCGTGCTGGCCAGAGTCGCAAGGACCAAAAAGGCCGACGTCACAACAGTCCGCTCCACAACGAGAAGACGCATTTAGAGCTGTACGCCGTTTTCCATCACGTCTTGCGCAGCTTCATCCAGGCTCTTGAATCCCTTCATGTCCGCATAAGTGCCCAGATGAGAGGGCTGGTACACCGCGCGCTCCTCGATCAGCATGGCGGCTTCTCGTTCAATCATGCCTGCATCAAGGCCGTTTTCGAAAACGCACTGGAATGAGGTCGTTGTTCCGAATGGCCCAAGCGTCGTGGCGGTGACCGAGAGAACGATCAGTCCTTCCGGGCCGGTAAATGTGCGGCAAACATCATTGTACGCACTCGCCTGTTGGGTCTGTGCAAACGTGAGGGCAACGGCCGCGGTGAGCGCGGCTAAAAATGTGTTTTTCATAACTCCGCTTTCCGCCCAAAAAGGGCGAAGCGGTTTTATCCAACAATGGACTAAAAAGCCAACCAAATTTAACGCGCAGCGTTAAATGAAATCGGCTATCAAACCAATTACTTGACGCCGCAAACCGGTACTTACAGCTTCAGAACCTTCGCATCAGGCGACGAGCTCCCCACTCACCCACCGGCGAACCACCTGGACCAAACGCCCGGCCCGCTCTTCTGATTCCGATTCCACGTAGATCCGGAACTCAGGAGCATTGCCCGAGGGGCGCAGGTGAATGATGTCGCCGCCGGCAAAACTCGCCCGAACACCGTCCATGGAATTGATATCGCTACAAGCGCCGAGGGAATCCTTCCACTTCCGATCAAAAAGCGCGGCTGCCCCGCTCAGCAGCTTCGAAAGTACGGCGCGGCTTTGCTCGACAGGAAACTCCCGGATCAGATCGCTCACGACGAAACGAGGTGGAAGCTCCGCGATCACCTGAGAAACGGAAGCCTGTTTTTTCTGCGCCGCCACGAGCACAAGAAGCGCGGGCAACACGCAATCGCGCGTGGGAAGGGCGCTGAGCGAAACACCCGTTGGGGAAATCATGTCAGATCCGGTCAAAAACCCGCCATTGGCCTCGAATCCGACAATACGTCTGGCGCCTTCGCGCTTCACCGTTTCCATCTCAGCGACAACAAAGGGCGAACCGATCTTGCACCGCCTGACATTCCTGAACCAGCCACTGAGCTCAAGTGCGGTGGAAGAACTCAGGGGGGTTGTCACGGAATCAGCCTCAAGCTCGCGGGCGGCAATGATACCGATCTGGTCTCCGCGAATCATCTGGCCTTTTTCATCGATGAGCAGCGGTCGGTCTCCGTCGCCATCCGTGCTGATCAAAGCGAAAGCGCCACGCGAAGTCACCTCAGACCCGAGCGCCCGAAGGCTCTCGACGGCCTCGGTGTCGACGGGAATAAATTCCTCGGAGCGTCCCATCCGAATCACTTCCGCACCCATTCCCTCCAATACGGCAGGATAGATCTCGCGCGCGGCAGACGAATGTTCGTAAAACACCACCTTGCAGCCGGAAAGAGCGTCTTTTCCGAAGTAATCAACGAAGCGGCTCACGTAACTCTCGGCCACCTGAATGGGCTTTCTCTCGGCAGGAGGCTGATTCGGGCGCAGCACCTTGCCTTGAAGTATCCGCTCAAGCTCCAGGATCGGCGCTTCGTCGGCCTTGAGAATCTCGCCCCAGGGGAAATAAAATTTAATGCCATTTCGGTCGGCGGGAATGTGGCTGCCGGTGACCATGATTCCAGGCACGCCGCGTTTGATGCATTCGAACGCGAGAGCCGGTGTTGGAATCACTCCGGCGTCCAGCACTTCAAACCCTTCGGCCTGAATGCCAGAAGCGAGCGCGGCCATGATTCTAGGGGTACTGCGCCTCAAATCGCCTGCGATGATGCACTGTTTGACGGCTGCCGCACCCATCGCATCCGGTTGAACGGCGAAGTGCCGCAAAAACGCGCGGGCGAACCGATAGCAAAGATCGTCCGTCAGGTCGGTTTCCAGTCCGCGGATGCCGCTGGTGCCGAAGTTGATAGCCATAGGCGTTACCTAACCTTTCGAAATACCGCCTGGCGACGGATTGGGTGCCGCACCAATCGTCCCCACTTGGGAAAAAAAATGTTCCAATGAAAGCGCCTCGGATTTTTGCCGCGCGCGGTCGATCTCAGGACTCACAAGCCATCCACGCCCGAAGGCCCTTTCGATGACCTGGAAGTCCCAATCTGAGATGGAGTTTTGATACTTCACTTCGACAGGAAAGAGCAGCTTTCTACTCTTGTCCACCACAAGATAATCAATTTCATTCCCTCCCGAACTTTTCCAGGTGAACACACCGCGTGGTGCCGAAAGCCCCTCCCACAATCGCGGTTCATGATGCCTTAGAAGCGTCGCACCCACAGCCCATTCGGCGCGAGATGCGTCACTTGGCGCCTCAGCTTGTCGCAGCCACTTGCCGGTATAGCCAAGCGCCGGGTCAATCCACACGAACTTGCGGTCTTTCTTGGGGGCGACCCGCCCACGAGAAGTATCGTAAGATGAAATGGTGGCAAGTAAGAACGCATCGCCAAGAGCGTCCAAGTACTTCCGGGCTGTGTCTTTGGCCATCGACAGCGGTTTTATAAAAGCTTCGTAACTAGCCGAAGAGCAACCAATTGCGGACAGGCGGCCAAGGACCTCAATGGCAATCGAGCGATCCAGACGTCTACGCGTCAACTCATAAAACAGCACGTCGTCAAAGACCTGAAATCCATCAAACTCATTCCAGTCACGCTTCAACAGAAACTGCTCGACTCGGAATGGAAATCCGCCCACACGTAAGTAATCCTGAACGGCGCCCTTCCCCCCATGGACGTGCGAAGCAAAATCGTGAAACGACATAGGAAGCAAAACGCGATCGGGATCGGGAACATCGCCACGACGCCCCGCCATCCGTTCCGCGCCCGCCTTAAGGTCGTAGGCCGAACTGCCGGTCAAGATGATGCAGCAATCTGCAAGCGTGCCGTCATCCCTGAGTTTTTTGACTACTCGCTGCCAACCAGTAACGGTCGTCGCTTCATCGACAACAAGCAGTCTGGGCTTGCGCTCGACGGCGATATTCAGCAGATGCTCTTCAAGCTGAACAAGCGTCCGAAAGGTGTCGAGCGCGGTCCATGTGATGGTTTGAGGGTCCCAGGCATGCTTTTCGATGAGCTCAGCTATCAATAATTTGAGCGCCACCGTCTTACCGACCCGGCGAGGACCGCGAAGGGTCAAAACGGCCGACTGCTTGCAAACCGACGGCGAAAATGGCCTAGGATGGTACTGAAGTGGCGAGGCTTTCACCCGCGAGAGGTCAGGATCTTGCCAAAGCCCCCCCTTATTCCACCAAGGATTTTCAGCACTTAACTTCATTATCTAAATATAACCACAGCCCTAGCCAAAATGCCAGGCATTTTGACTAGGGGAAAGCCGCCCGCTTCGAGCTACTGAAGTTCTTCCCGAACATCCGGTCATAAAATAAAAGTCCGTAATCACTCAGGTCCTGATTCAGGTGGGAATCCAGATCAAACGCGTTTCCGTCGGAATCGATCAGAAAATCAGGATGAATCACGGGAAAGCGCCTTCGAAGCTGCGTCAAATAGCGAAGGAACGACGTATTCGCTTCGATTCCCGCGAATCTCAGAACATCGAGTCCGAGGTAATTCGCGCTGACACGCCAGGGTTTATGAACCCGTGCCCCGAGGTTTCGCTTGTTCGACCAAGCCAGGAGGGGGGTGGAATGCATTTTCAGGCTTTCCTCGATGTTCCAGGATTTCATTGCGGACGACGAAATAAATCCTGATTTGACGTAGGTTCCAAAATCACCACCGAGCACAGGCAGGTGATCGCCGAATACAACGACAACGGTCTCCTCGTCGTGTTTTTTAAGCTCTGCGGTAAACTCACCCAGACGCTGATCCAGCTTCCGCATGGCTTTCACGTATCCGGACAGTTCATAAGGACCGTGCGTGGAAATGGTGATCAGATAGGAAAAAACGGGTTGCTTAGACGTACGAATCGCTTCCAAGGTGCGATCAAACACGATCTTGTCATCGGGGAAACCATTCCCCCACTCAGGACTCAGCTCATCGATCCCCACGAAACGATCGATTCCAAGAAGAGGAAGAACCTCATCGCGGCGCCAGAACTTCCGGTCCCAGTTATGAAGCGAAAACACGTCGTAACCTGCCCTGCTAAAGCCGTCCGCAAGGCTTCCAAGCCTTTGATGCACGAACTGCTGGAAGGCAATGCTACCGGGCGGGATAAAGCGCGTGGAAAGTCCGGTCAGGATCTCAAACCCGGCATTGGCGGTTCCTCCGCCAAAAACGGGTGTCACAAAAGTCCCGGCCGCTCCCTGCCTTCCGAGCCTCTTGAAATTTTTGAGCGGGTCATCCTTCATCTGAAGGCCCGCAACCGCGGGATCCCACATCGACTCCATCAGGACGAGTACGACATTTG
>MEPR01000054.1:0-3420 GCA_001769835.1 Bdellovibrionales bacterium GWB1_55_8 | reverse complement strand
CTGAGTAGCCCGTGGGGCGCGAAATGGCGTTTAACCGTACGCTCGCCAGACTGGAAACCAGAAACCCGTTCTGGCTGACATCAAGACTTCTGTTCCAGACAACTGTCTGAACTCCGTTTTTGGCCAAAGTGTCGGCCAATCCCAGCTCACGAAAATAAACCAGCCCCAGAACTACCGTGATTGCCCCAAAAAAGGCCGCCGTACGCAAGCGGCCAGGGAGCGTGATCTTCAAATTTCTGAAGCGGCCTTTCCACACGGCCACTAACGTCAGCCCCCCCGCTCCGAGGGCCACTAGCGGAATCAAAGGTTCCGCATAACGAAGCAGAAGCGATCCGTGCTTCAGAAGATAGACATCGGAAACCTCAAGCGGACGGCCCAGGTAAAGCGTTTTCAGATAGTTTGCCAGCGCCAGAAATACGCCCACTGCAAACACCAGTGACCGGGAAAATCGCCCTAGCGGGTTCAGAAACCGAATCAGCTGGATAAAAGAGATCAGGACCAAAAGGTTCAAAAAGAGCTGAAACGGGAAAAGATTTTTCATCTGCTGAATCGACGCACTGAGAACAAAGCGCCACGAAGCGGCCTCCAGCAAAAAGAGAAGAACCACGGAAACGCAAAGATCCGCCATCAGTACTCGGGCTATTCGAAATGATCTCAATAGCCCTATCTTCCGCAGAGAGGCTGATCTGTCAAGCGAGCGGGTTGACATGCGACAGCCCGACCGCACCACGGGACCCTCTCCAAACGTTGACTTTTGTTGATTCGGGGCGGGAAGGCGTACTCAGGGGCAGGGCGGATAGCTCGGTGCCGACAAATTCCTGCTTCGAACTGCCTCTTTATCGGCCGCCGAAAGAAAGACATAAGGACAGGTCGCCACACCATTCAAGTAAGCGGTGTAATAAATGGCCTGAGCTATGTTTACCGAGCCTAAAACCTGACCTGCCGTAACTCGCTCGCCCAAGCGAACCAGCGGAACGCTCGCAAGATTACTGATCACGAGCGAAAAAGAGGAGTTGTAGAAGATGGATATGGCGTAGGTGCTGGTGGCTTCGAACGTAATGCCCGTCACATATCCCTCTACCGGCGACACCACATTGAAAGCGACATTCGAAGCGAGTTCCAGGCGGTCCCGCGTTGAAGAGGCGGCACTCGTAATCTTCGCCACTTCCATCGGGAGGGCTATCACCGGCGTTTCATCGGGATTTTGAAGAACCTGGTAAGGGTCTGAGCCCTCGCCACACCCTGCCGCAACCACCGCCAGCAACGAAAGGTATCCAACAAAATTCAACGTTTTCATAGTGACCACCTGAGTGAGCCTTCGCCGCTCAAGGAAATGAATACTTTATTGGTAAAGATAAAAGTCAGAGGGGCGGAAGCCTGAAAACTCAACGCTCCCCAGATCGGAATTTCAAATCCAGGAATCACCTCTGAAGCGAAATGAAAGGCGGAGTTCTTCGCGTAACCCGTGGGGGCTTCCAGGTCACTGAACACAGCGCCGAAATCGATCCCTAAGAAAGGCTTGATCCAGCTCGGGTTCGTCATGCGCCCGGTTTCAAACCCAAGGAAAAACGCCCATTGCTTGAGCGAAATCGCGGCGGAAGACGTCAGGCCCCGAATGTCGTAAGGCCTGTATCCGGCTGATCCGTGAAGTTGAAACACATCTCCGAGCACGGCATCATTCTTTGCCCAAAACTGCGCGCGATACCCGGTGGATTCTGAATAGGTCTGATACTCTTCCCCGACCGGAGCAGAGTAGGTCGCGCCGGCCGCGATTCCGGTGAATTGCGTTTCAGCAACCGCAGCACCCGCAAAAACGAGTTGCGCGACGGCAACGATCGAAGCGAATCTAAACAGAGCTTTTGTGTCCATTAAGAAGAGGATAGACCAACATCCTGACTTCTCAAGTACATTCATTCAGAGAGGAACCGCTAAATCATGCCCCAAGATTGGATAGCCCTCATCGCGCTGGCACTCTACTGCCTGGCGTTCGCCGCGGGTTCCCGGCTTCTCTGGAAGGGCGCGTTCTCCTTTTCATTCGCCCTGCTCACCCTGGTAACGCTTTCATCGACTCTCGGCCTTTTCGGCATTCCGTCCGTGCACTGGCTCCAACCGTTGATACTGGGAATTGCCGCCATCGGCCTCTTTCAGAGCGCCACATTTTTTAAGAAACTCAATCTGAAGCCCGCGAAGAATCACCTCTCCGGCCTGATCCTGGTCATCATCGCAGGCTATGGGGTCTGGTTTTGGATGGGAATTTTGTCGCCTCTGGTTTCGCTGCCCTCGTACCACGACGGCATTGCCCACACCCTGTTCTTCACCCGAATTCTCGAGACCGGACTTCCCCTGGTCACCCGCATTCCCATGCTGTTTCAGGAGGCACTCGGCCCGGGACAGATGAGCTACTATCCCGCAGGAACCCACGTCATCGTGGCCTCGTTTTCCTGGTTTCTGGTGCAACTCGGGGTTGAGCCCACTTCGCTTCTGAAAAGCTTCCTGGTCCTGGCCAATGCGGCCATTCCGCTTCTGGCCTATGCCACGATTACGCGAGCCTTCGTTGGAATCCCAAAATGGATCCCCCTTCTCATTGCCTGGGTGATGATCAGTTATTACCCGCTTCCGATTTGGGCTACGGATCAGGGCGGGTTTTCAAGAATTCTGGCTTACGCGATCACGATTCCCGCGATCCTGATGCTCCTGACGAAACCATCAAATCACATGCGGGCCGTTCTCATTGCCGTAGGCGCCCCTGGCACCTTCCTGATTCACCCAGGAGCCTTCGTGCTCTTTGGAGTTGCGGTAGCGGCAAGCATTGGAGCCGATCTGAAAAAGATGACACGGAAGGAATGGACCCAGACTCTGATCGGCGCATTGGGAGGCGCGGTGCTTCTGGCGTTTTTCATCCTGGAAAGCCAAAGAAACGTGCTTTCGACGGCTTTGGATCATGAAGGCAAGCAACTCGCGTTTTCGATTTCAACAGCCTGGAGCAGGATCGGAAATCTGACTCACTTCACCTTTACGGACTTCTTTCAGCCCAAGCCTTTTCCCTCGATCAAAAGCGCCCTTTGGCTGGTCGGGGCCGCGAGCTTGATTCCAGTCACACGCCGATTCGCCACGCCAATGGCTTTCAGAACCTTTGCGTTAGCGATGCCGGTCGTTGGCATCATCTTTCTGATGTTCGTCTTTTTCAGCTCACCCCTCATCCGAACGGCGGGCCTGATTTTTTACCACCTCGAGGCCCGGGTTTCCGAAACGCTCTTCATCCTTCAGGCGCTCCTTGCTGGAGCAGGTGCTTGGACCATTTCGCAGTTCTTTGCCAAGCGTCGCAACTTTACCCAGGCAGCCGCGGCAGGTCTGATTATCTGGGCCATGATTCAGCACGTGCCGCGGGTACACGCCATCGAAGACCATTTCAATTTCTGG
>MEPR01000053.1:50128-62815 GCA_001769835.1 Bdellovibrionales bacterium GWB1_55_8 | reverse complement strand
TTCAGTATGAGTCACCCGAAATAGCCGGAGTAGTGAAGCTCGAAATAAGTGGCACGGGGCCGAATGCAGTAGTTGTTGAGCCGTATGTAATCACATTCCATGTAAAGGACGGCGATTTCGCAAGACTGGTTGAACCAGTTGTCGATGGGAAACAATGGCTCATTCTTGATGTCCAAAGTCATCCGACTGGTGTTCATGGAACCAGTACGATGAGCGATGCAATTCCTGATCTGGTGCAAGCGTACCGGGAAGAACTCGAACGAAGGGGGCTCGACCTTCAAACGGCCAATCCTTTGGAATCTGAAGCAGTGAGTCTCCTGTGGGGAGGTCTCCTAGATATTCACCGCCAGTGGACTCGTCCGCACTGCACGCACCGTGACGGAACGGCCATCGATATTTCGGTAAAACACATCGATTCGCTAAAATCACATATTTCGGAAGGCGAAAGACAGGCAATAAAGGACGCTCTTCTGAATTCCCAGAACATCTTCTATTCAAGGCCAGAAGGGGATCATTGGCATGTCCGTAAATTATGAGCGCGCAAAGGAAGACTTTATGAAAAATCGCAACCGGAAAATCAAGTATTCAACCTTAAGCATAGCCGCTCTAGTGTCGTCTTTTGCTCAATTTGCTATTGCCGACGACTGCCCAGTTCCAACTGGCAGCATCGATCCAAAAATTGAAACCCGAGTAAATTTCGATTCCGCGCAGAGTCTCTATGTTTATGAATATACGGTCAGCAACGGAGCAGAGTCGCCACTGCCCTTGAACAGGTTCCGGATATTATTCTCTGAGAAACCTGAAACAGTTATTAATCCAAATCGTTGGAACGAAGGTTATTGGGATCGCAAGGATCCAGGAACCGTAACGTGGAGCACATCAGAAGGCGATTGGCTGACTCACAAAGGAGTTCAAATCTGGCCATCTCCTTTCATGATCTTCCCGGGGAAATCCATGTTGGGTTTTGTCGTAAAAAGTAAGCACCCTCCTGGAACCGTGCGTTTTG
The DNA here is from genome assembly GCA_001769835.1 of Bdellovibrionales bacterium GWB1_55_8. Taxonomy (GTDB): domain Bacteria; phylum Bdellovibrionota; class UBA1018; order UBA1018; family UBA1018; genus GWB1-55-8. The sequence continues at coordinate 61,809 of MEPR01000053.1, read as the reverse complement.
TCGCGTCAGGTCTGATGACAACCATTCCGAAGGCAGACCCAGATCCGCGAGGGCTAGATGACGAACCCACTCCAAACTGTCCAGGAATGGATTTTTACAACACTGTCCCTTACGGCAATGCAGTCTCCGGCACAACCATTGGTCCGGTAAAACCAGACGAAGTGATTTCGTTACGACTTAAAGTCAAGCCGCCAAAAAAATCGGGAGAACATGAGCGATATAACGACAATGACATGGGTCCAATTTTCGATGAACTCGTAGTGAATCCAGAAAAGGACAAAGGACTGCTCCGCGCGGAACTGAGCGGAGATAGAAGGCTGAGCAGCGAAGATTTCGATATTTCTAAGATTGATGTCGCTAGCATTGTACTTGGATTGGGCAAAGCGCCTGCTATCAATTCGAAGGTTGCTGGCAATAAGCTCAAAGCGGAGTTTGATCTCGCAAGGGTCAGCATTCGTTGTGATCTCGATCAGGCGCTTTTCTTGTCGGGAAAGACCAAGGATGGAAAAGATATTCAAGCTTCAGTTCGCTTGAAAAAAATTCTTTGCAAGCACACGCGGGAAGCTCAAAGGATTGATCTGACGCCCAAACCTAAAAAACCGGAGGCGCTAAAGAAACGCTAGTTTTCGGACATCAGCTGATGCTCACCGTTCCAATGGGAAGCATTGACGCAAAAATAGATGCTCAAGTAAGTTTCAATTCGGAGCAGCAACTCTATATTCACGAGTACACGGTTAGCCACGGGCCGGGCGCTTTTCTGCTCTATGGAATATTTAGGATATTTTTCTCAAACAAAACGAAAACTGGACAAAGTCCTCCACGATGAAAAACCGGATATTTGATCCGGACCTGGGTACCGAGTCAAAGTCCGCCACAAAAGAAATGATATGAACATACTGGCGCTGTGATTGGCAATTCCTCGAGCCAGGGCCTGTGAGTCCGCGTAGGCTGCGTAATTGAGCAGGCAGGCCAAGTACCGGCGGTAAAAAGCAGAATGATACCCTGAGTGAAATGAGCGGCTTGGAAGTACGAATTAAAGAAGAAACTTACCCTGGACTCCCAGTTACCGAAATATTTGCGCCAGAACCCCTCAAAGCTGTAGACATCTAAAATACCCGGAGGACTCAGTATCCATGATCAAATGTAAACACGTCTTATTGGCTGCCCGGGTACTTTCCATACTCCTCGTCTCACTCGCCGCGTCCGCCTGCTCCGGGGCGTTGACCCGAAACGTCGCGAATTCCGAAGACGACCGCTATCTCTGGCTTGAGGAGATTCAAGGAAAGAACGCGCTCGAGTGGGTCGGCGAGAAAAGCAAAGTCACCTTGGACCAGCTCACAAAGGACTCCCGCTATCCCGAGACAAAGGCAAAAATAGGAGCCATTCTCACGGCGAAAGATCGCCTTCCGGTCGTGAGTCTGCGAAATGGCTGGTACTACAATTTCTGGCAGGACGTGCGAAATCCGAAGGGACTCTGGCGCCGGACCCGCGAGGCGGAATTTGAGAAAGCCGATCCGAACTGGGAAGTGATTCTTGATTTCGATCTGCTTTCCAAACAGGAGAACGAGAGCTGGGTCTACAAGGGTGCGCAATGCCTCGCTCCTGAAAACGAACGCTGTCTGCTTTCGCTTTCCAGGGGAGGCAAAGACGCGATCGTGATCCGGGAATTCGACCTCAAGTCAAAGACCTTCCTGAAAGACGGCTTCAACCATCTGCAGGAAGCCAAGAGCCAAGCAGCCTGGGTAGACCAGAATCACGTCTTGATCGGAAGCGATTGGGGACCGGGATCTCTCACGGACTCTGGTTATCCGCGGCAGGTCAAACTTTGGGAACGAGGGAAGCCCGCCTCGGCCGGATCCCAGATCTATGAGGCCGAAGTTTCCGATATGGCCGCTGATCCAACCACTTTCCAGCGGCCGGAAGGAAACATCACTTTCATCGACCGAAGGATCAACTTTTACGAGCGGGAACTTTTCAGATTTGATCCTGCGACCGCAAGCGTGGCGAAGGTCCCAGTTCCAAATGACAGTGAAATCGCCGGCGTGATCAACGGCATTCTGCTTTTGACATTGCGAACCGACTGGAAGACACCCGATGGAACGTTTACCGCTGGCTCACTCGTTGCCCTCTCGGGTACCTCGGGTACCATGACGCCGACCGCGCATGTTTCCACGGTGTTTGCTCCGCAGGCCACTCAGTCCATCGGTCAGGTCGCGGTTAGCAAGACTCGCGTCTATCTCAAACTATTGCAGAATGTGAGCAGCAAGGTTCTCGAGTTCCAGCTTCAGGGTTCGACCTGGCGCTTCAGGGAAGTCATGGTTCCGGAATACTCGTCCATCAACATCACCAGTTACGATTCCCACCACAACAAGGCCATGGTCAGTGTCGAAGGCTTTCTTCAACCCCCGACTCTCGCAGTCATCGAAAAAAACCGGCTCCGCGTCCTCAAGACCACGCCGGCGCGGTTTGACAGCTCTGACATGGTCAGTGAACAGAACTTCGCCGTCAGCCGTGACGGCACCCGCATTCCCTATTTCCTGATCAGAAAGAAAACCGCTTCTCCTGGAACTCAGCCGGTTCTGATGTACGGATACGGTGGTTTTGAAATTTCGAATTCACCGTTTTATCTGAGCACGTGGGGCAAGGTTTGGCTCGAAAACGGAGGCGCCTTCGTACTCTCGAATATCCGGGGCGGAGGCGAATTCGGCCCCGCCTGGCATCAGGCGGCGATACTGAAGAACAAGCAGAAGTCCTATGATGATTTCATTGCGATCGCGGAGGACCTGATCACCCGGAAAGTCACCTCTTCGCGGCAACTCGGAATCATGGGCGGGAGTAATGGTGGACTGCTCGTTTCAGCCGTATTGGTCCAGCGCCCTGATCTTTTCAACGCGGTGATCTGTCAGGTACCCCTGACCGACATGCTCCGCTATCACAAGCTCCTCGCGGGAGCGAGCTGGATGGCTGAATACGGAAACCCGGAGGATCCGGAAATGTACCCGTTCATTCGCGCCTATTCGCCGTATCAGAATGTGCGCGAAAACGTCAGGTACCCCTCGATCCTGATCCACACTTCCACCAATGATGACCGTGTTCACCCGGGCCATGCACGAAAACTGGCTGCCCGACTCGGCGAAGTCGCCGCGCCCGTTCTTTATTACGAAAACACCGAAGGCGGGCACAGCGCGGCAGCTGATCTTGAACAACGGGTGAAAATCAAGACGCTCGAGATGATCTACCTGATGAAGCAGCTGTTCTAATGCTCTACTTCTTTCCCGCACTCGTACCCATTGCTTCCCTCCTACCGGGAATCCTGGCTGTAGCCAGCGCCCTATTCGCTGGATTTCAGGCACTGAGACGGAGCTGGAAAAAAGTTCTGCTCGCGGCAACGATCAGTCTGCTTGCCCTGGGCGCCGGAATCTTTCTTCACGTCAGAAATTCGGCACGACAGATCGGACTTCCTCAACTATCCGCACTCGAAAGTCTACCTACGCAGGATACGTCGGGCAGCTGGAATCAGCTTCTTCCTCGCGCGCCACTTTCCGATCTCGCCTTCAGCTCCGAGCATCAGCTACTGCTCTTCGGTACTCGCCATGGCACGGTCGACGCCGTTTCCACCCGGGACGGAACGCTTCGATTCAGCCTGAAAATGGCAGAGCCGGTCCTCGCGAGGCCTTTGATTGTCGGCAACCAGGCCTTTCTGGGCGAAGGCCTGCATGACGCGCGTTCAGCGAGACTCACTGCAATCCAGCTTCCGGAGGGACGCCCTCTCTGGCAACGAACGTTCAGCGGGCATATCGAATCATCACCCGCGATTTCAGGAGACGGCGAGACGCTTTTCGGCTGCGCGGGCGAAGATGGAATTTTCGCGCTGAATGCACGCGACGGCTCCATGCGCTGGCACGGCAAACTCGGTCACTGTGACACAACACCCCTTCTTGAGAGCGCGACCTTGTATTCACTTATCGGCACGGGCACGGAGAGTACCCATCTTCTCGCGCTCGACGTAAAAACAGGAACAACGCAGTGGAAGGTGGAATTACCCGGACAGCCCTGGGGAACAGTGACACGTGATCCGCAGACCGGTTTTTTGGTAATGACGACCGGAACGGGGCAGCTCGAGCCGCGGATAGCGAAGCACGAATCAGGCTGGGCCCATGCCATCGATACGCGCGAAAAACGGAATGTCTGGAGCCGCTCACTCGGGGGAATGCCTCTTCTCACCGGAGAAATACTGCCCGCTTCTTCGATTGCGATCTTCACCTTGAAAAAAGGCGAACTCGTCGCAATCGACACGGCGTCAGGCGCCATTCGCTGGAGGCGCACCCTTCCAAGTCCCGTTCTGTCCTCGCCTCGCAAACTAAACGATGGCCCGGTGCTCGCCGTACTCGCTTACGACGGAACACTGCTTCAAATTGATGGCATTTCAGGCCAGATTCTCACCTCCTGGCGCATCAGCGAAGAATCCACTTCGGCGCCCGAGATTTTCGAGAACCAGGCTTTCTTCGCCACGCGAGGGGAGTTACTGGGCTTCCGTGTTCACGGGGAAAGAATCAACAGATGAACAAGGATGATAAGCTCTGGGTCGAATTTGCGGACGAGGTGATTCCACCCAAAATCAGCGATTCTGAACTGATACTTCTTGAATCGGTTTTCAAGAAGGCGCTTGCGCGCCTGGATTGCACACCCAAAGAGACGGACAGGTTCTTCAAGCTGGAGAAGGACATTCCCTCACTGGATCTCAATTTACTTCTCCAAGCATTAAGCAGGTCAGCACTTTATGCGGTTCGCAGCGAAAGCGGTGCGCTCCGGATATCCGCGAGAAATTCTTTCATGCACTTTCTTGCGATGTTGAAACTGCAATTTCGGATCGAACGTTTCCTGAGTATCCCCACTCCTGCTCATAGCGAGCCAGAGGAATCACGGATCCGCAGCATGGCCCTAGGCATTTGCATGCAGGTGCTCTACCTGCGCCTGCCCCGGCATTCGCCTAAAGAACTTTCCCGATGGTTGATGAAACCGGAGATAGCGCCCCCTCTTGCACAACGAACCGTTCGGCAGCTGCTTGGAATCCAAAACATCCGGAATACCCTGTCGTTTGCCTGGAACGGTTTTTTTGGCACCGAGAACGGCGCACCTGCAACCCGCACCTTGGGACAGGAGGAGGCATTGCCCATCCCGGCAAAACACGAATGGGAAGGATTACCCGTATCCCCCGGACAACTGGAATCCAGTTATGTCCTGGATCCGACTTCGATTCCTGGCGAGTGCACGGTTCTGATCTTCTCGAACGCACGGCCGGAAACGGTTCGATTCTTCCCATACGCTCAGGCCGTTTTGTACATTCGAGGCGGAGTCTTGAGTCACGCCTGTTGCGTGGCTCGGGAACGAAAAATTCCCTGCATCACGGGCCTGGGCCGCGAGTTTCTAGCAACACTTCAGCAAATCCGTCCGGCTCGCCTACGCGTTGACGCCGAACAAGGGACGGTCAGTTTGATTTCGCCGGCGCGAACATGAACGCCACGCCCCATTCACGGGCAACCAAGCCTTCTGAATCAGAGGCTGGCATCCGGAGCGGCTGAGGACTCCATGATTGTTTCGGTGCCTGGGAGAACCTGGCCCCACTTGCGTTCAGCCCCTCTTCCACCTGGACCACGAACAAAACTCGCCTGACAGCCACGGGCTTGGGCGTGATTTCCAGCGGCGCCACTGAGTTGAGCTGGCGTTCATCCTGCGGATAAACGCAGAAGCTCTTCGAAGGCGGAAGTTTCACACTCCAATACTCGACGAAATCGGCAATCTCGCGTGCCGTGAAACCCGCCTTGTGGAGAGTCATTGCCATTTTCCCGACAACCCCTTCACGAGGGGAGCAAAAGCCCTTCTGCTCCTGAAAACTCAAGCCATTCACGCGGTAATCTGAAAACAGAAAGGAGTAAGTTCCCTGATCCGTCTGAATTCTGTTTTTTTCGGCAAGGACGCCTTTCCATCCCTGTTTTCCATGGGAAGGAACGCTGGCGAGCCAATTCCCGCCTTCCTCGAAACTCATCTTCACACTGACCGCCGTGCCCGGCTTGCCCTGCAGATAAAGATTGGGCTTACCAGCCCCGACGTGCGTCACACCCGGAAAGTAACTCGGCATGAGGCCAGGATACGTCGGCCCATAGCTCCAGGGTCCCGGCGAATAGAAATTCGAGTACATCATCGGGCCCGTCTGCCACCACATGGGCGGCCTAGGAGCCCATGGCGTGTAAGTGTTGAAATAGCCCCCTGTCATCGGTCCGCACGAGGGGCAAAAAGAATTCATCGATGCCAGACACATCGTTCCGCAACCATAGCCCGAGAAACCAGCCGCAAGTGGCGTATGAAAACCGACGAACAGGAGCATGAAAGCGCCAAATGCAAATAACCTTTTCATCGCGCAGCTCCTTGAGAGGCGGGGCGTCGATTCACTTCGGGGCGGCCGCGCGCGGGCTCGAGCTTCAGATCCATCCGCGCAACCTGCTTCGGTGTGACGCTGAGCTGCGATTGCACAAGGCATCCCTTTTCATTTGTTGCGACCAGATCATACTTTCCGGGCACCACATGAAATTCGTAACTTCCGCCCGCGGGAACTTCCGCCTGATAAAGGAGCACCTGTCCCACCGAGAGCCAGACCTGCGCTCTCTTTCGACCTTCCTTGACATCGCAATCCGAAGACTGGGCGAGGACACCCGTGACGACTGCGTTTTGCTGATAAGGATCAATTCCGGAAACCAGCGGGTCCGGAATATCTGCAGCGAAAGCTGTGCCACCCAGCAAACACGTTATCATTAGGATTCTTTTCATAAGCCCCCCGCCTGAATAAGTTTCAATGAGATCATGAAGTTGGTCAAGTTGGGCGTCTACTCATTCATAAGCTCTTGAAATGATGAACAAAGGTTTAAAGTGCAATTCTGTTATTAATTGATTAAAATTATCAAGTAACCAACAAGTTCAATAAACTGCCTTCGGAGGAACGTGTGAGGAACTGGGCACTGATCATTCTTTCTTTTTCGATGACCTTGGCGTCGTGTCGACCCGAGATTGTCAACGAACTTGGAGATGAGCAGCTTGAGCCAGCCAAACGCGTAAGTTCCGCGGAGAGCGCATTACCGCTCCAGCCCCTGACACTTTCCGCAACAACCCACACCTTGAATACGGGCGCATCCCTCACCCTCGAGGCAACCGGAGGAAGCGGAAACTACACGTTTTCCCTGGCCCAGAATCTTTCGGGAGGAGGGATCGACTCTCAGACGGGTGTTTATACCGCCGGCTTGGAAGGCGACGTCACGGATACGGTCAGCGTGACTGACGGGACAAAATCAAAACAGCTCTCAATCCTGGTCACGCATCCGCTGACCCTCACACCTGCATTCTCTGATCTGATTGAAGGCGAATCCATCCTTTTCGAAGCGGATGGCGGAACTCGACATTACACATACAGCCTGGCGACAGACTCGTCCGGCGGAAGCATCAATCCGGACACCGGCGAATACAGCGCGGGAAACGTCGCGGGTGGCGAAGACGTCATTGCAGTCAGCGATGGGGTCTCGATTCAGTCAGCGAACGTTCGAATTTATGCTCCTCTTCAGATTGGCCTCAGCTCGGAATCGGTTCCACCCGGCGCAAGCGCGGAGTTCAGTGCGATCGGCGGCAAGGGAACCTACACCTACAGCTTTCAGATGAATAACTCCGGAGGAACTATCAATGCCGGTTCCGGTGAATACACTGCCGGTTTGAACGGAAACAACACCGACACCATCGTGGTTTCCGATGGTACGTTCTCAGCCACAAAAAATATCTTCGTATACCCGCAGCTCACTCTTACCGCCTCCAGGGAGGTGGTTGTCTCAGGTCAGTCGGCGATGTTCAGCGCCGCTGGTGGAACTTTGAATTACACCTATAGCATTCAGGACAATCTTTCGGGTGGTTCCATCAACGCCAGCACGGGGGCCTATACCGCAGGCACCACCCCTGGCGCTTCAGACACCATCCAGGTCTCAGATGGCCTGAGCGTAGCGACGAAAACCATCAGCGTCGTGAACACCCTCAGCATCAGTCCGCCAACCTGGACCCTGGCGCCTGGAAACTCCAAAACGTTCACGGCAGCCGGCGGCATCGGCTCCCTGAGCTTCGCATTGCAAACCAATCAATCCGGCGGATCGATCAACGCCAGCACAGGGATCTATACAGCAGGTGAGAACGCCGGAACGGACGTCATCGCGGTCACGGACGCTGATTCCACTCAGGTGACCGCAACGGTTACTATCACGGCGCCCCTTCAGATTTCGCCGACCAGCAAGAACCTCTCGGCTGGGGCCTCGTTCACGCCGGCGGCGACAGGCGGCGTAATACCTTACACTTTCAGCATCCTGAGCGGCTCAGGAACCATTGACTCCGCGACCGGATTGTTCACCGCTTCCAGCACTCCTGAAACAGTGACCCTTCGCGTGTCAGACTCACGAGGAAACGTTTCCGATTGCTTGGTAACCGTCAGCGTTTCGCCCATAAAGACTTACGCGATTTTCGACTTCAGCGGCAATCTGTCCAGACAAGGGTGGTCCACCTATACACCGGCAATCTACAACGAAGTCGCGCAGCAATATCAGTTCAACGCCTCTCAATCCAAGGACGGCAATGGTTCGCTGGACTTCAGACACATCTCAAACACCACCCGAAGCAATATCAACCTCGGCACTACGGGAGATTGGGCAGATCCGAGCGTATGGACGTTCGAATTCTGGATGTACGACTACTCGCCGTATACCTATGGCTATACTCAGAAATTCCATTGTGGAAACGCCTGGAGCCAGTACACCCCGGCAAACAATGGCGCTGGTGGCGCACAAAGCCGCGATATTCCGTATACGACAAGTGGCCAGGGAGCCAATTACTACTACACTCGACCCGACCTCAACCAATGGGTGCACGTGGCACTGGTAAGAAACGGAAGGACATTCACGCTCTATCGAAACGGCGCCCAGGAATGGACGTACACTTATCCCGCCGGTAGCAACCCACAAAGTGCGAGTGACATTTTTCAGATCGGCAGCCGGGGATACAGCGGAGATTCGGTCCCGACCGTCATGATGTACGATCTGATCCGAATCTCCAGCGTGGTCCGCTACACCGGAAGCTTCACGCCTCCGACGTCTTACATTCTGGATTGATCAAGCCGCGTCAGCGTTGATCTGCAGTTCCTGCGTGATCTGCTGAATCAGTTCGCTTGCCTCTTCCGAGAGCTGTTTCTTGATCTCGGGCTTCGAAAGGCCCTGCTCAAGCTGGCGAAGCTTCAGATAGGCTTTCGTGAACTCCACTTCAATTGTCACGTTGTCCTTACGAACGGCAGTGCTCACGCGCGCCATCAAGGTTTCTTTGCCTTCCACAGAGCGAACCGTGATGGAGAAGCGGCTCTTGTATTTGCCCATTTTGCTCTCGATCTGAGCGGCAGGAAGAGCCGCAGCCAGAGTTTTAGCAGTGGCATCGGCCACGCGTTGATGCTCTTCAAGTGAAAGTCCGGTAGCCTGGCGCACGCGAACCGGGAAACGGCTGCCGTGCCCGAAACCGAAGATCAGCCACTTCGTTCCTTTATAAATCGCAACTCCGGTCGTCGCGATAACGGTGAAAGTGGTCGCGGTCACCGAACTCAGCAATGCATAAGCCTCCACGGCGGTAACGGCAACAAGACCCGCTGCGATTTTCAGCGTGATCACCGTCAGATCCTGCGCGGTGACGATCAGCTGCCAAGTCATCGCGGCAGGAACCGCGCCGACCGTGAGAACCGTCGCACCGACGAACTCCACGGGAGCTTCGATCACAAGATAGTAGGCGCCTTGAATATTCGCCCAGACCGCCCAGCCGCTGTATTTCAAAACGCCTGATACGGGGTTCTTCGCCTGCAGATACCCGCGCTGAGCGCGATCAAAATTCACTCTGTAGGATTTCGGAATTTCCTTGAGCGTTCTCCAGGGCGCCTGAAGAATGTGCGGCGCCATCTCCTTCGAGAACTCTCCGGCCCCGCTCACGCGATCGTAAGCGTCATTATGGTGATCCTTATTGTAGACGTGATCGCGAAGCTCTTTCAGGTCGTCCGCATCCACCGCCCACTTTGCGATCTCTTTATTGATCTTCAATGCGTCTTCAACTCCAAGAACCATGAACAGGTTCTTGCCGTCGATAGAGCCTTTGAGAAAAACCTCTTTGATGGTCTCCAGCGGACGATCCTCGAAGACCGAGTCATCGGCGAGGGCGTTTGCCGACTGACCCAGAACCAAGGCAACCAAACTCAAAACGAACGCGAAATTCTTCATAAATTCTCCGATCAACAGATGAAAGCTGTAAAAACTGAGCGGGACACTACAGGACAAGAAGCACCCCGACAACTAAAATAACGCAGCGCACAAAACGCACTGGCAACAGAGGCAATAGCATGGAGAATGATTGGGGAACACAGATGGAGGTGACAGCTTTGGGGCTTTTCTGTCACCTCGCGGGGAGTTCATTCCTGTTATGTGACACTATGCAAATGTCGGGCGATGTCGGGTTCCTTAAAGTGTCGAGTAAAAGTCGACATTTGCATACGGGTGCATACGGGCCCATTCCAGATGATGTCCATCGGCGATGGGACGGCACGAACTCAGGGAATTACAATGACCCTCTTTTGCCGGCTTTGATCAACGGAATCAGAGATCTCGTCAAAAACACGAGAAGCTCCTCTTTTTTCACTTTCTGGCGCATGCCCGTTTGAAGCCACCGATGTGCAACTCCAATGCGAATCCCCAGAAGCACCTCGGCCGCAAGTCGTGCGGTTTTCGCAGGCAACGAGAAGATCCTCTCCAGTTCAGCGGTCTGACGACTCAGATAGATCCTTTCAATTCCCTCAATGGTTTTACCCACCAGATTCTCGCTGCCCCGGAATTTGAAATAGATCGGAAGAACGGAAGGATACTGGATCGTTGAGTCCAGCAGCCTGCCAAATCTGGCTACGGTGCCTCGCAGCCACTCTTTATCGTTTCGATGTGAGCCCGAATCATCGAGCCGCGCATAAATGCGGCCGAAAGTCTCGACCGCAAATGCGAGTAACTCCTGATCAGATCCCCCGATGTACTTGTAAAGCCAAGTGCGCGAAACCGCTGCGGAGCGGGCCACACGGCTGAAGCTCAGCCCCGTGATTCCGTGCTGGTCGAGAATTTTTAGCGTTGCCTCGGCCACGCGAAGCATCTTCTGAGCCTTCTCTGAATCGGCCATTTCAGAAGTGTAGATCACGACGCCCCTACCGCGGAACCCTCGATCTTACTGCTCACCCGTTCTTCTCATAAATAATTTTTGAAAGTGAATACTAATGCACCGCGCGATAGTCACCGCACATTACTTGAAAGGAACTTGATTATGAAAATCCGAAACACCCTCAAAAACACCTTCGCAGCATTCGCGCTGATCGGCGCCCTTGTGAGCAGCTCCGCTCACGCTGGCACCCAGCTGGAGACAGTGACAATCTCCGGCTCCTTCTGGGTCGGCCCAGGAGAAATGGCCTCCGTCGAACTGGGCAGCATCCGGCACGTTACCAAGATTTTTGTCCAGGCCGAAGCCCGCGGCCACGACACGACAGTGAACGTCCTGGTAAACGGTGACGTGAAAGGAACTCTCTATCTTCCGGCCAGGGA
>MEPR01000053.1:37833-50106 GCA_001769835.1 Bdellovibrionales bacterium GWB1_55_8 | reverse complement strand
GGGGAAGCCGTTCACAGCATCGAATTCCAGAATGTCGGCTCAGCCAGGGCAATCATTCAAGCGGTCAAGGCGGTTCAAACCACTGCCTCCGCTTCGCGCACGGGCCGCACCCATTCCCACGGAAACTCGTTCCTGAGTCGTGCGGCGCTGAACCGCTCGGCGGAAATCGCTGCTGAGGCCATTGAGATCGTCGACGCGCTTCAGGATTATTCCAACCTGAACGAGTACGGAACCTACCTGCTCCCCATCAAAAAGACAGCAGCCCGTCTCTACGTCATGGCAATGGCCCGCGGAGATCTGTCCTCGAAGGTCTTCACAAAACTCGTGGCCCTGCGCGACCAGATCGACTTCGCCGCCGCGTACATCGACCAGGGCTTCGAGCGGAGTGCGAGCTTCGAACTGGCCTTGTCACTCCTCGGCCTGCGCGAGGAGATCGACGCGGTAATCGATTAGTTCATGATTACGAGAACTTGGCGAGAAGGGGGTGCCCAACGTCTCCCTCTTCTCGCCAGATAAACCCTTCTACTTAAACGTTAATAAACAAATTTGAGAAGAATATTGATTCGGTGCGTCATTAATTGTAATAAGTACCCCCGTTATTGAAGGAGAATGAGAATGAAAACGAAAAATTTTACGCGCGCTGCTCTGGCGTTGGCCCTCGCCACTACCCAACTGGCGCTGCAAATCCCGACTGCTCTCGCGGACGACGACATCAAGAATCCGGCCCGCTGTGACTTGAGCATCCGCCCTGAGCGGGAACTCGTGAACACACAGGTCGTGGCTCGCATTAAAGGCAGATGGGATTATACCGGGCGCAATTACTGGAATGACATGGGTGTGATCGGGGTTGGCATTGTCGGATCGGCACTCATCTTCCCGGGCATCTTTTGCGTAGTGACGTTTTACGACCACACATCCGAAGGTTGCGGCGCGTGGGGTCGCCGAACCCGAGAGAACCGCACCAGGAATTCTGCTGACTGGTACGAAGACGCCAAAGATGATCTCCGCGCGAAGTGTAACAAGTTCCTCAAAAAGAAATACAAGGAAGACATCATCGATGCTGACGGCTTCGCGGTCACGGCCGAGCACTACGCCTGCACGGAACCGCGGGAACAGCGCACGAGCAAAGGCATCAAGCTCATCATCGACATCGTTCGCGGCGACCCGGTTTATAAGAATCTGAACTTTGACGAGATCCAGGCCAAGCGCTGCAACAAGCTCCTGGGTTGCTCCGCGCGCGCCAAGACTGACGAAGCCCTGGACTGGATCGCCCGCAAACAAATGGAACTCGGCTGCAGCTGATTTGAGGAAATGAAAATGAAAACGAAGAAGACTGTTTTTACCGGATTGATCATGGCTCTGGTGGCCGCACAGGTCACACTCGCCGCTCCCGCGGCGCAGGCCGACGATGACTCGAAGAACCCTGCGAAGTGTGATTTGCGAATTCGCCCGAAACGCGAACTCGTGAACACGGAGGTCGTGGCGCAACTTCATGGAAAATGGGATTACACCGGCCGCAATTATTGGCACGACGTGGGTGTCATCACGGTGGGTATTGCCGGAGCGCCGCTCTATGGCGTGGGTTTGATGTGCATCTGGGGCTTTTACAGCCAAGACTTTATTTGTGACAGCTGGGGCGAGCGAGCCGCCGCTAATCGCACCAGAAACTCCGATGGCTGGTACGCCGACGCGAAAAAAGACCTTCGGTCCAAATGTAACAAGTTTCTGAAGAAGAAATACAAAGACGACATCATCAGTTCGGATGGCCTGGCTGTTACAGCTGAGCACTACGCCTGCATGGAGCCTCGTGAAGAGCGCACCTCCAATGGCATCAAAATCGTCATGGATATCGTCCGTGGGGACCCGGTCTATCAGGATTTGAGTTTCGACGAACTTCAGGCCAAACGCTGCAACCGGCTTCTCGGCTGTTCAGCACGCGCCACCTCCGATGAAGCATTGGACTGGATCGCGCGCAAACAAATGGAACTCGGCTGCAACTGATTTGAGGAAATGAAGATGAAAGCGAAGAATTCAATCTTAAATACTGTGGTCATGACGTTAATCACTGCGCAGCTCGCGCTCCAGGCGCCAGCGGCGTTGGCCGCATCGGCCAATGATGACGCCACAAAAAATCCAGCACAATGCGATCTGCGAATTCGCCCGGAACGCGAACTCGTAAACACCAAAGTGGTCGGCCAGATCGAGGGCAAATGGGATTATACGGGCCGGAATTACTGGCATGACGTGGGCATGGTCAGCACCGGTCTGGTACTGGCACCTATCATTTTTGTGGGTTTTGCCCTCATCTGGGATTTCTACGATGAAGGAGTTGAGTACGAGGGATGGGCTGGCGAATGGGGCGAACGAGCCCGCCAGAATCGCACTCGCAATTCCGAACAATGGTACGCCCAGGCCAAAAAGAAGCTCTCAAAAGCCTGCAACAAATATCTTAAGAAGAAATACAAAAAGGACATTATCGACTCGGACGGCCTTTCTGTCACAGCTGAACACTATGCGTGCACCGAGCCCCGTGAAGAAGGCACTGTGAACGGCATCCGACTGGTTATCGATGTCGTTCGCGGCGACCCGGTTTATAAAGACCTGAGTTTTGATGAACTTCAGGCCAAGCGCTGCAATAAGCTTCTGGGCTGCTCCGCACGCTCCACCTCCGATGAAGCATTGGATTGGATTGCTCGCAAACAGATGGAGCTGGGTTGCTCATGAAACGTCGTTCATTCCTCAATCTGGGAATACTGGCGACGCTTCTGGTAGCGGCCCCGGCGTTCGCCGCACCCGAGGCTCCAGGCCGACCCGCGACATCGTTAGCCGGTCTGCTTCTACGACAGTCGGCACTGATCAAAACCGTCACTCCGTATGTGGAGCGCGAGGATCTTCCACGGCTTCTCGCGCTCAAACAACTAGCCACGCGTGCCCACGATGTCATGAGAACTTACGGTTCGGCCAACATGCTCACGATGCAGAGACTGCAAGAGCTCGTCATTGGGTTTCGGTTTTCAAAAGATCTTTTTCGCCAGATCAGCACTGCCAAAACCGCGCAGCAGCTGATTGAAATTCAAACGATCTCCCAGCAGATCACTGACATGACGGGGTTCGACAAATCCCCCTATACGCAAATTACCGCGAGCGTCTTCGGCCAGATTCACAAGCTCACCCGGGATCTCATGGACCTTCCCCTTCCGGACTCACTTGCCTCCCGGTTCCACGCGCTGACTCCAAAGCTGGGCCGGCTTCTTGCCTTGGCCGGACAGGGCGATCACCCGCAAACCTTTCGCCTTGCCACCGAACTTCTCGGCTCGCTTCGGGCACTGTATCCCGAATTTGACCAGATCATGGCCGGGCAGGCCGCCTTCCACATTGTCCTCGAGATCCAGGGTCTCACCGAGTACTACGCCGAATTCGCGAGAAGTGACATGGGTGATGCGCCATGAGGATCGTAATGAATCGTAAACTCCTTTTAGTCGCAGCGGCAACCCTGGGGCTCGCGCTTCAGACAGCTCAGGGCTTCGCTCGTGAAAACGCGATTCTGCCGTTCTTCACGCTGCCTTCCATGACCAAGGGATTTTCGCTGCTTGCCGAAAGCATGTACGACCATAAGGCCGAGTTCATGCGCAAGGCCACGGCTGCAACCGAACTCCTGCCCTCACCCAAGCTCGTTTCGAGAAACAAGCTGAACGATTCCGGGGTTGCGCGGGCGTTCGTCTTGCGTGCGGTTTTCCCACTCGTTGAAAGCACGCATACCGAATTCATCCAGCTGAGGCTCCTGCCCAGCTATCAATCGTCGCTTCAAGTCTATGCCGGACAATTCGGCTTCCGGTCTCTTTCTGACTTTCCGCACTCGCCGATGATCGTTAACGCCGCCCTTCAGCTCACGCGCGCATCCGCCGAAAGCCTGAAGACGTATTGCGCGACGATGGAGCAGCAACAATTTCTCGCTTCGCTCCTCAGTCAGATCGGGCGCGCTGTCGTTTCATCGAACGCTGGCGTAACGGTCAGAGAGGTGGGCTTGATGGCCGACTCCGATGGCTTTATGCAGTTTTCCGAGTCCATGCTCAAGGGCCGACACACGCGCGGCATCATGATCGTTTTGACCTCGCTCCTGGAGTTTTTGAAGGATTAGCGAATGAAATCGGACAAGATCCAGACAAAGATCCAACAAAGGATCAATGAAGCCTGGACGCTCCGCTTCAATCAGCGGAACGAAGAGGCTTTATTGCGTCTTATTGAGATCAAACAGGAGCTCGGTTTACCTTCAGGCGAAATCACCTCAGATTCTCTTCGCGAAGCTCTCGCGAAATCGGATAGCGCACTCCTCGCGCAAGCCGCACTTCTTCAATCATCGCTTTTTCGCTTCCAAGGTTCGATGGACCGCTCTCTTCGACTCAATCAGGCCGTCAAGGAACTGCTTGCAGCCGGTGGAGCCTCTCAGGCGCGCTTTCGTCTCGAGTTCGAGCTGGCAACAAACGCTTCCGTACTGGGCGACTATGGAACCGCCATGGAAAGCTATCTCCGCGCCGCACCCCTGGCGGATTCTCCGGAGCTTCGCCTGGCCTGCCTCGTGAACGTCGTCATGAGCATGGATGCCCAGGGGCTCGAAGGTCGCGTGGTCCGCGAAGAGATCAGATCTCTGGCCGGTTCTCTGCCGGAGTCCGAACTCACAAACGGCATTCGCGCCCATCTTCAGGGATTGGACCTCAGAATTCGTTTCCGCCACGGGCAGATCGCGAATGTTTTCCACTCACGGTCTGAATCCGCTGCCGGGGGTTCGCGCCAGATCGAGTATTTTCGCGCCTGGCTTTCCGAGCTCCCCTTTCACTCCTTCAGTCAGCCCTCCGGTGATCACACTGAGCAGTTTCTCGCACGATGCACAACCTCTGCCCAACGCGGTTTTCGCGCCCGCACCCTGCAGGGCCGCGCGCATCCCGACGACCGTACGGCACCTATTCCGGATCAGATCGACCGATTCTATCTCTGGGTCTGGCGCTGGCTCGCCGGGCCCGACGGTTTCTCGGTCGATAAGGCGCTGAACATGGCTTCAGATGCGAGAATTTTCGAAAACATTGCCCGCCTCACCGTCGAAGACCGCCAACTTCTTCGCAACGCGCTTTTGTGGCTGAGTGTCTTTGATCCCTCGAATGACAGCGTCGTCTCCGAAGCTCTCTCGCAACTGTCAGTTCCGGAACACCAGGCCGCGCCGCTGCTTTCGTTTGAAAAACTGTTGATTCACTGGGTCATCGCCCGCCGCAATCATGAACTGAAGCTCGCGGATGACTATCTGCTGGAGCTGCGGTCCCACTCCTGTTTTGAAAATCAGGAACTTCACTTCGGCGCGATGATCGAGATCCTCTCAGGGAACACGCGCGACGTCGCAAGCGCTGATCTCCTGAAACCGTTGATCGATCACCTCCTGGAGATTCTACCGGCCGCTTCCTCCTCTGGATCGTCAGCCGAGTCCGCATCGAAGCAAAAGGACGGCCTGATCGTCGACCTCTACCGTTCACAAATACTCAACGTACGTGGCGAAAGGCTTGTCGTCTCCGAGCCCATGGCGCTTGCGTTTGGCCTGCTCGCCCGGGCGCCGTCGGTGAGCTATCAGGAGTTCGTATCCCATTGTTTCGGAATAAAACGGTTCGATTCAACGATCCACATGAGCAAGATCTTCAACCTCCTTTCCAGGATGCGACAGCTCACGAAACAGCGAATCACTTTCCACACGAAAAACGGATTCGTCCGTTCTTACGGCGACTGGAGCATTGCCGAAATCCGGCACGGCAAGATCGCCTCCCGGACCATCGGAAACAATGCCTGCTGGCAGGGACTCCTTTCCGACGCCACGGGTGCTGACAACAGGAAAGCTGGTCAGCCTGCTCGGAACCATCGGGTCGTCGAGGCTCCGAAGGAGCTTCTTTCGCGCGCCAGACTCGAAGCACTGATCAACAGGCCCCGAAGCACCGTGAACCGCTACCTGGCGGAATGGGAAAAGAAAAATTTGGTCGAACGCATCAACAAAGGGAAAGCGACTCTGTATCGTTTGAACCCTAAGATCACAGCAGACCCCAGGTTTTCCGAGGTGATTTCATGAGCCGAACGTGGATCAAATGGTCGTTGTCGTTCCTGACCCTTCTCGCAATGCCGGCGTTCGCGAGTGGCCAACCCGATTCATCGGAACTTGTCGTCAAGATACGGGCGGGCAAATCTATTTTCAGGTCCATGCCGTTTTCAGGCAGCGGAATTATTTTTCGCTCAGGCCGCAACAACGATGAAGCCTTCGTCCTGACCTCCGAGCACGTCGTGATTCATGCGCGGAATTCCTACCGACACACCATCGAGAACAGGACATTCGGCCAGAATACAGCTCAAGTCGCCGCCGTGGACTGGGGAGTCGGGCTCGCGCTGTTGAAAGTCTCGTTGCCGAAGGAGCTCGTAAAGACCCTTCCCGGCCGGGAGATATTTTCGCAGGGAGCTCCTGAACGCGGCGCCAGCGTCAAGGTCGCCGGCTTTCCGCACGAAACGACGAATCTCATCGAAACCCGGGGGCAGATCATTGACCCACAGAGCGCGCGCCACGCCATTCCTCTATTGAATTCCATGATCGAGGTCCTTGGGGCCCACGGCGAGTTCGGAATGAGCGGAGGACCCGTATTCAGCGACGCTGGTGATTCGGTCATCGGCGTATTGTCCCATCAGTATCTGGAAATGACGCCGGGGGGTCGCAGTCGTGTTCATGAATCCAGAACGGGTGGAACCGCGCAGAATCATCTCCTGGTGATATCGAGCGACGCGGCCAATGCTTTCATGACTCGCTATTTTTCGAATCGTGATGGATTTCGAGCTGCCTTTGTCCGTGATCCCGACGCGCAGTTCGCCGGTAAAGACGCCGTGATCTCCGGTGAGCTTCGCTTTGAACTTATCGCGAGCCAAAGTTCGGGCGAAATCGGGATTGGCGGTGGAGACGTCGTAGGTGTCGGTGGCGGAGACGTCGTCGGTATCGGAGGTGCATCTGAATCCAGCACATCACCAGTCGTCCTCGTGGAACGCTCCAGAAATACGAAGGCGTTTTCCTCAGCGTGGAACATCCCAGGCCGACAGAAGTGGTTTCGCTCCATGTCCGGAAGATTGATGAAAGGTGGCTCGGTAAAGCTCCCCTATTTCATCGAAAAAATGAGCGATTCCCAGTCGCGCCGGATCGGGTTCAACGACCTGCCGCGTTTTGTGCGACTCCTCACAACTCAATCACTCCGTCTCATCACCTTTGGCGAACGAAGCTCTGAGAGTGCGGAACAAGCCCGCATCCGGAAGGCCGGCGAGGCGCTCGCAGCCCTGGTCATGCAGATTCACGCGAACGCACCCACTGACGCCCTAGCTCCCGCCCTTTCGCTGCTGGACTCCCTGATGGTCCTGTCGGACGCCGCGCGTTCTTCAGATGCCAACGAGCTACTCGACCCAGAGGCCATTCGAGCCCTTGAACAGGACGCGGGTTGGGATCTGCTTTTTTTCCTACAGTTTGAGCGTACGGTCGAACTCATGAAGGCGACGGTTGAACTCAGACAGATTGCGCAGAATCAGTAAGTCACAAGCCGCCTGAGCTACTGCACGCAGCCTTTCTGGTCGTACATCGAAAATTCAAATTGGTCGGTGCGGCTGATCGGGTCCGTGAGCGCTCGTCCATCGACGAATACACGAACCTTCTGGACAACTCGATACTCCACGTATGCGGAACCGGAAGCCGATTTGGTTGCAATCGCCCCGGCATTGCCCGAAAAGCGCCCGTGCCCCACGTCGTTCAAATCGATCGTCCGATCATAGTGCCGATATGAGCGCCGGAGCGGGTTTGGCGTACTGCCATGACGAATCATGTCCTGTTCGTAGAACTCGACTTGAACCTGCACGTGACTGGCGGGGCCAGTGCCCAGGATATTGAACCAGACCGGCTCAACGACCATCACCTGCCAATCTGAGCGCCCCTCACGCGATACACCCGTAAAACAACGCTGGTGCGTGGGATAATCGATGTCGATTTCGATAGCCTCAAGTGAGCGTAGCCGAATATTTCGCCAGTCCGCGTCGCCCGCGAAAGCCGCGCCGGAGACGATCTGCACCAAAGCCACTAAGCCGATCAAGTGCTTGAAGTTTTTCATCAGATGAACTCCCTCTGGCGCAAATACCGAACAAGAGCCCGGAACACAAGTAGGCGGCGGGTGTGGTTCAAATTTTCATGGTCACGGCCGGGAGCGGCGCATTTACCATCCATACCCCACTCCCACCGTAAATGATTGAGACCGCGCGGAAGTAGTGGAACCAATGACCAGGAGATCAGCGATATCGACATTGATCGAGAATTGGCGGCCATCCTTCAAAGGATTGATCCAACCCGCTCCGATGGCCCATTCGCGGCTTTTCAGGTCTATGAGACTGCCCCCCTGCGAAACAGGTGAGTACTTCGCGTAGGCGGTGAGAATACTGCCCGAAGAAAGCTCGCGTTGAATGCTGGGATAAATCTGCGGCCCCATGACTCCCTGATAACCAAATAGTTCGTTGCTGACGAACATCGTCGCGAAATAGCCGCCCCCGAGGATCGAGAGGCGCCACGGAGCCTGTACGAAGGGCAAACTGTATCCTGCGCGAAGATTCAAACCGAGAAACCGGACACTCGTATCGTTTCTGCTGCTACTCAGTGGCAGGGCCGTGAAATAGCCGCTCAGCATCACGTCCCATTCTGGAGCGAGCCGGTATTGAGCGGATAATTTTCCGGTGAGTGCCAGCTCTGAATAGTTCGCGACGCGATCCTGCTGATATGCCAGAGACGAAACACCCACACCCATGCCGAAGCGAAGAGGCTCTTGATTCGCTCGAGCTCGTGCACCCCGGACAACGTCTTCCCACGCCGCGGTTTTGATCACGAAGGTCTCCGCTTCCAAGCGGCCAAATATATCAATCGCCTGCAGCTGAAACGATGTGACTTGCCGGGTGAGTGGAACGGAAATCGAAAATCGTCGAGTGCTCCTGTCGATCTTGATCTCCGCGTCCTGGATGACAAGAACCCGGTCGGGATCGCGAAACTCTCCTTCCACAATTCCCATGATTTTTGTGCTGAAACCGAAAGGGAGCACAACGACAGACACCCTGTTGGAAGTCCACCGAAGCCCGGCGATGCGTGGCTCGCTGGCACCCTTTTTCGATGATAGAGCTGAGAGAATTCCGACGTATTCGGCCGCAGGTGCTTGCCTCGGCGCGACGGACAAGAGGACGAAAAAAAGGCAGAGAAACGCAGCCGAGCTTTTCAGCCGGGTCGATAACCCTCGAAAGCCATTCCTCACCCCTCGAGGATGAGAATCCCGATCCATACGAATGTCATTCACCTGATTGATTTGTCGGCAGAGTGGGTGTGTCAGCTGAGCGCAAAGTAGGTCTTTTTCCTATAGAAATAGCTTTTTGAATCGACGAGTTAACTAAATTACTCGTAATGCAAAGAAACATATTCAATAGTTGACTATTCTAATCCACAATTCCACAATGAATATATGCCTTTGAATTCCTTGCGCCGCACTCAAAGATACGGCGCCCACAGCCTCGGCATTTTTCTTGCCGCCCTTGCGATATTGGGCTGTGACCCGATCATTAACAACTCCGAAGGCGATCCCAGCGCACAGAACCCCATCACAAGCACTCCGGTGGTCAGAACGGATCTTGTCATTTCGCCGGCCAGTGTCACGCTGACAACCCAAAGTGCGGCCACCTTTACCGCCACTGGTGGCTCGAACACCTATACTTTTGAGCTCATCGCTGGAGTCGGGAGTATCAGCGCAAGCGGTGAGTATCTTTCCGGCGCTGCCGCAGGAACTGCCGTCATCCGGGTCACCGACTCCGAGGGAACTTCCGCACTTGCTTCGGCCCTGGTCTACGCCCCTTTGCAGTTAAATCCGATTGCCCAAACAGTTCTTATGAGCGGCACGATCAGTTTCTCCGGATCGCATGGCGTGACGCCGTACTCGTATTCCATTTCGTCGGGCGAAGGCACTATTGACCCTCATTCCGGTTTTTTCACCGCACCAGCAAGCACCGGAACAACCATCGTCAGAATCACTGACTCAATAGGGAACACTTCAGATTCTTCCGTGACGATCAACCCGAGCCTTTCCATCACTCCCACATCCGCTGAACTGGCAGTGAACAACAATTCCGTGTTTGCTCCTTCGGGAGGCATTCCACCTTATTCTTTTTCCGTGAGCTCAGGCAGCGGAAGCGTCGGTGCGACCAGCGGTATCTACGCAGCCCCTGCCGCAGCCGGTAACGCAAACGTCACGTTGTCGGATTCCGCGGGAAACACGGCAGTGGCCAGCATCACGATTCGTCCGGCCTTGAGCGTCGGTCCGGGCGTTGTCACTCTTGCCGTGAACAATGAGACCCCATTTCTCGCGTCCGGCGGTGTCTCCCCTTATGTTTATTCCGTGGCTTTTGGCGGCGGGAGCATAGACCCGGGAACCGGGCTCTATACGGCGCCTGCCACTTCCGGCTCAGCCGTCGTGCTTGCAACAGACTCCCTTGGCAATACCGCAAGCGCATCAGTGACGATCAAACCTGCACTCGCTATCAGCCCAACGGCGGCGGCACTTGGCGCCACGGGGCAGACGACGTTTTCGGCGACCGGAGGCCTGGCTCCTTATACTTTCTCAGTGATCGGAACAGGAACAATCGGAGCCACGACCGGCGCCTACACCGCGCCGGGCTCGTTTGGAACGGATACGGTTCGGGTGACCGACTCGCTTGGCAACACCAGCAACGCGACAGTCGCCATCAGCAACGCACTCAGCATCTCGCCGGCCAACATCACGGTTGCGATCAATAACCAAATTGCCTTCAGCGCTTCCGGCGGGGTCGCTCCGTACACGTATGCCATCACCGGCGGCGGAGGCTCGATCGTCGCTGAAACGGGTCAGTACACAGCTCCCAGCATCGCGGGATCCGCCACCGTTCAGGTCACCGATGCCGCATTGGGGACAAGTACAGCTACGGTCACTGTGAACTCCGCGCTCGCAATCACCCCTACATCAGTCACTCTATCCGTCAACAACACGGCCAGTTTCGGCGCCAGCGGCGGCGTCGGAGCCCGAACCTTTTCCATTCAATCAGGCGGCGGAGTAATTGATCCCGTTTCAGGCGCCTTCACGGCCCCCGCCACTTCAGGAACGACGATTGTCGCCGTGACCGATACCTTCGGAAACGTGCGCACCTCCACTGTCGCCGTCAGGTCCGCACTGAGCGTCACCCCGTCGACCAAATATTTGGTCATCAACAGCACGACAGTGATTGAACCCTCGGGCGGAGTACCCCCGTTCACCTACGCCATCACAGCAGGTCCTGGAATCATCGACGCGGGGACCGGTGCATTCACCGCTCCAGCAGCAAGCGGTCAGACCACCACGATCCAGGTCACTGATGCACTTTTGAATACGACTCTGACAACCGTCATTTCCGTAAAGCCGGTCCAGATTGCCTCTACACGCTCCTCCAGCTGCGCACGAATGGATAACGGCACGGTTCAATGCTGGGGTGCGAATGATTACGGACAACTCGGAAATGGAACCTTCCAGGACTCGGCGAACCCCGTGCAGGTGCCCGGCGTGACGAACGTCACCCAACTTGCGGGAGCAACAACCGGTGCCTTTATCTGCGCGCTGATTACAGATGGCACGATTCAGTGCTGGGGAGATAATTCTACGGCCCAGATGGGAGTCGGGACGTCCGTAGGTGCTCAAACCCAGCCCGTGCAAGTATCTGGAATTTCGACAGCGACGGCTATTTCAGTTGGTTCGAATTTCGCGTGCGCACTACTGGCTGACACGACCATCCAATGCTGGGGATACAACAGCAGCGGCCAGCTGGGCGACGGAACGGTGACTCAAAGAAGCCTGCCGGTGTCAGGTGGCGGCGGGATCAGTACTGTGACATCGGTCGCCGCCGGCGGCAGTCACGTCTGCGTTGCACTTGCCGATGGCACCGCGAAATGTTGGGGAAGCAATGGGAGTGGTCAGCTCGGAAACGGAACCACATCCATCGCCGCCACAACCGCTCCAGAGTCAGTGATGGGTCTTTCAAACATTACAGAGGTTTTTGCGGGTAGCAACTTCAGCTGCGCCATCGCTTCCGGCAGCCTCCATTGCTGGGGGACCAACGGGTACGGGCAGCTTGGACTCGGGAACGTCGATTCTTTCACGACGCCGCAAGATACTGGAATGATCGGAATCACATCCCTGT
>MEPR01000053.1:15467-37814 GCA_001769835.1 Bdellovibrionales bacterium GWB1_55_8 | reverse complement strand
TTGCGCCATCTTTAACACGCCGGCCGTCAAGTGCTGGGGAGCCAACTCGAATGGAACCATCGGAGATGGAACGACGGCAAGCAGATCGCTGCCCACGGCGGTTTCGGGCCTAACCACGGCTATCAGCATATCAGCAAACGGAAGCAGCAGCGGCGCATTTGCCTGTGCCTTGCAGGATACGGGTGAAATTCAGTGCTGGGGCTGGAATCTCAACGGGCAACTCGGAAATGGCGCCGCCTATTCCGTCAGCAAGCCCGTCACGGCATTGGGTTTGTCTCTTCCCGCAACAGCGGTGACAACTGGCGGAAACCACACCTGCGCGTTGCTCTCGGATGGAACGATTCAGTGCTGGGGATCCAATGGGTACGGGCAGCTGGGTGATGGCACCACCACGAGCAGCCTGGCTCCTGTTTCTGTTTCCGGAATCAATAACGCGATCGCGATCGATGCGGGATACGCACATACCTGCGCCCTCCTCAGTGACCAAACAGTCCAATGCTGGGGGTACAATGCCTATGGCCAGGTGGGCGACGGGTCCACCATATCAAGAAATTTACCTGTTCCGGTCAGTGACATCAGTACCGCGAGCGCTATCAGCGTGGGCTACCATCACGCCTGCGCGAAGCTCAATGACGCAACGATGACCTGCTGGGGAGCAAACGGCCAGGGCCAGCTGGGTGATAACACCGTCGCCAACCGAAGCGTGCCTATCCTCGTGCAGGGCCTGGGAAGTTCAATAACCTCCTTTTCAGCAGGAAAAGGGTTATCCGATCGACACGCCACCTGCGCCGTTCTGGACAGCGGAACCGCGAAATGCTGGGGCTCGAACTCTTACGGTCAGATTGGAGATGGAACGCAGACGAATCAGTCCCTTCCTACGGATGTTCTGAATCTCACGGGCATCACCCAGATCATGAGCGGCGCACAGATGGCTTGCGCAGTTCTCGATACAGGAGAGGTTTCGTGCTGGGGTTACAATAACTCCGGACAACTCGGAAATGGCACCGCTGTCACCTCTTATCTGCCCAACACCACAGTGATCGGAATTTCGAATCCCACTTCCCTGGCGATGAGCAGCGCACATGTCTGTGCGCTTTTTGATGGCGGAACCATTCGGTGCTGGGGCAGCAATGGGCGCGGGCAAATCGGAGCGGGAACAAGCGGAGGAAGCTATTCCGTACCCATTCCGGTGAGCGATAGCAGCAACTTCGCCGCGATCGCAGCAGGGTTCGACCGATCCTGCGCCTTGACCTCCACAGGAACTGTCAAATGCTGGGGCTCCAATTTCTACGGTGAGACAGGCAACGGGATTTACGGCGGAGATCGATATTTTCCGGTCGGCGTGGTTTTTCAATAAGGCATAAGTAGCTAATATAATGGGCGTTTATAAATTAGTTTGTCGCCATTCAATTGCCGTGCGACAAGTCACGACGCCATGCATAAATACTTAGTGTTGATTTTGGCCGCGTTCGTTTCCACCCAGGCGCTTTCGGGCGTGATTTCGCCCCAAGAGCTTTTCCGAATCGCGGACACCGATCCCACTTACGAGGAGATCGTCATCTCCGCCGACCTGAACTCCGTCACGGGCGATATCCGCATCATTCGTGTCCTGAGTGGCAAAGACGTACTCTACTCACGCGACGTCACCCGTTTCGCTCCGGGCGATACGATTCGCAAATACTTCATTACCATCACCAATGAAAGTTTCTACGCCGACCGCGGCGGCCGCCTGATCGTGACATTGGACAATCAGTCTGTTCCGCTCGACATCGTCCGGAGCAGCAATCATCAATGGATCGCCCAGATGAATGGCAAACGGGTGCGCAAAATCATCGCGGAAGTCACCCGCTTCCTTGGCATCCCGACGGGCATCAATGATGACGTGCCGATCATCGTCCAGAAGAAAACCCTTCTGATACGGCTGAAAACACTGCTGAACCAGGAACGTTGGACTAATTAATTCAAATCCAGTTTAGCGGTTCCGATGACGTAATAAAGGTTTTGAAGGCGAGTCGAAACTTCCCGGTTTGCGGGATTTTGATAACTGCGCAGACCAGCTGGGGAATACTCCTGAACAGCTGTGACGACGGAAAAGGCCTTGCCTCGAACTTTGAAAAGAACCACGAGACGATCGTAGTAATCGTTTTCGCCGCCGGTTTCAGGATCGTAATAAGTTTCAGTGCTGAATTTCGCGAACATTCCGTCGCGATCGCGGTAGCGGCACTCGCCATTCTGTTGTGATGCCAGACGAAACTCAAGGCGGACGCCCCCGGCCTGAGTGGCCAATGCGTCGCGACTTTCAATCCAGCCGGGAACGCCGGAGTAACGAGAAGTTTTGTAAGCGGTTATCGGGCTTAGAGTTGCCGAAAAATCCCTCGGGCACCTGGCTGCATCCACTGCAAAAGCAGTTGTCGAAAACGAACCCAGAATCACCAACAGAGCAAGAAACCTCATGACACTCTCCTTTGCCTCAAAGATAATGCGGTGTGCTATCCCGGGCCCAGGAGCATTGTCAATGCGCATCTGATCAGGAAACCCTATGGCGAAATCGGCGGACGCTAAAGAACACCGCCAACGCGCCCATTACGGTCAGAACAAGGAGATCCAGGGCAACCACCTGGAAATCCCCGCCCTTCAGCATGATATTTCTCAGGAGTGAGACAAAGTACTTAAGCGGATTAATGTACGCGAACACCTTCAGACCGGCTGGCATGTTCTCCACCGGGAACATGATTCCGGAGAGGAGAACCGCAGGCAGCAGGAAAAGAAAACTCCCCATCATCGCTTGCTGCTGGGTTCGGGATACCGTCGAGATCAGGATACCCATCGAAACCGTTGTACAAACGAACACGAATGCAGCCAGGAGAAGAACGAGGACCGCCCCCTTCATTGGCACCTGGAACGCGAGAACTGCCACGGACATGATCAAAGGCACATCGATCATAGCGAGAACGACATAGGGTAACGTTTTCCCGAGCAGCACCTCACCGGTCGTTACCGGCGCGGAGATCAGCATCTCGAAGGTGCCCAGCTCCTTCTCACGAGCAAGAGACATGCTCGTCAGGATGATCGTGAGCACGGTGATGATCATGCTCATCACACCAGGAATCATGAAAACGGCGGTGATCATGGCCGGATTGTAAAGTACGCGGGTATCGAACTGGATCGGAAGCCGCGGAACCGGTGTTTCCTCGGCCATGACCTCTGAGGCGATTCCCTGGAGGTAGCCCTCAACCTGTTGCGCTTGAATCACGTTGGTCGCGTCAATCAGCAGCTGCACCTTGGCGCCACCTCTCTGAAGAGCCGCGGTGAGACCTTCCTGTGGCGCCACGAAAACCACGTCCGCGTTTCTCGATCTGATCCAATCCAACGGCTCCGAACCCGGCTGACCTTTTCCTGGAATGAACCACCCCGATGCAAGCGCGCGCTCATGGATGTGACGAGCGGCGGTATCGGACGGCTGATAGATCGCCGCAATCCGGATGTTCTTCACCTCCGTGGAAATCGCGACGCCGAAAAGCATCATCTGCACCACGGGGATCAGGAACAGAATGATCTTCATTTTCGGATCACGGAGAACCTGCGCAAACTCCTTCCGGATGAAACCCGTCAGCGTGGGATTGATGATCTTTGACAAGTTCATGGCTCCACATCCTTCTTGAACCTGCGGGTCGCGACAGAGACAAGGAACAGGTTCAAAAAAATCAGCGCGAGAAATGGCACCGCGAGCTCGGAAAATCCGGCACCCTTCAGAAACACATCCCGGCTGATCATCATGAACCACTTGGCGGGCAGGATTGAAGTAAAGTACTGAAAGAAGACCGGCATGCTGGTGATCGGAAAAATGAACCCCGACAAAAGAAGCGTCGGGAGCAGACCTGAGACGATCGCGAACTGCATCGCGAGCTGCTGCTTCCGGGTCACCACCGAAATAAGCAGGCCCTGCGCAAGGTAAGTGGAAATGAACAGGAGTGTCCCGATCAGGAAAACGAAATGGCTTCCTCGAAAAGGAATTTCGAATCCTGCGCGAGCGATCAGATAAACGAAAACCACGGCGGCCAGATCGAGAACGATATAAGGCGCCAGCTTTCCGAGAATGATTTCGATCGGGTGAACGGGCGTCGACAGGAGCAGCTCCATCGAACCGGTTTCCCACTCACGCGCCACGGTCATCGCAGTCAGGAGGATCGACAAGATCGCGACCACGACCGCGATGAGACCAGGTACAACGAACCAGCGGCTATTCAACTCAGGGTTGAACAAAAACCGCGTGCGGAACTGGATGGCAGCTGGCTGGGGCGGCTTCCCGAGTAACTCAGACGCGGCCACCGCCTGAACCCCCCTCAGATACCCCAGGATCACGCCTACTGTAGAATTGTCAGCACCGTCGACAAGCACCTGCGTGAGACCTTCACGTCCGGCGCCCAGCTCGTGGCCGAAGCGCGGGGGAATGATGAGAGCTGCCTTGGCACGGTCCCCATCCAGCTCTCTCAAAGTCTCGGAAGCCGCAGCGAATCCCTTCAAACGAAAGTAACCGGAGGATGAAAAAGCACGAAGCAGACCTCTGGACTCAGGCGACCGGTCCGCGTCGTAGACCGCGACGCTCACGTCGCGCATATTGAACTCGATGGCCAGACCGAAAATGGCGACCAGGATTGCCGGAAGAAGAAGCGCCATCGCGAGAGTGAAGGGGTCCCTCAGGATGTGAAAGACCTCTTTGCGCGCAATGGATGCAACTCTTCGAATCCGGAACGGCGACGTCATGCTTCACCGCCTCCTTCGCGCGCTTCGACCACGCGAATGAAGACGTCTTCAAGGGAAGGTTTGATACGCCTGAGAACCGCCGTTTCCGGCAAAAGGTCCCTGACCCCCTCCTCCAGCCCGGAGTGAGTGAGCGTAAAATGGAAACGCATCCCGTGCGGCTGCAAACGTCCGACGCCGTTTACTTTCTGCAGCATCGCGACTTGCGCGGCTTGCGCCTGATGATCCCCTTCCGGCAACTCAAGTTCGTAAATCGGCTCCGGAAAACTCGACTGCTTCAGACCCTCCGGGGTATCCAGCGCGCTGATCCGTCCCGCTCTCATCAAGGCAATACGATCGCATTGGTCGGCCTCGTCCATGTAATGAGTGGTCACGAAAACAGTTTTCCCGTTCTTGGAGAGACTGCGGATCAGCTCCCAGAAGCGCAGACGGGCCGCGGGCGTGACCCCTGACGTCGGTTCGTCAAGAAACACGATTTCCGGTTGATGTAACAGCGCCGCTATCAAGGATACCTGCTGCTTGATTCCGCCAGGAAGGTCTCGTACCAGGGAATTGACCGATCGATCGAAGCCTGTGAAGCCGAATAACTCCTCTGTTCGAAGTCGCAGCTGCTCGGGGGATATTTTTCTGAGGGCTGCGGCAAAGGCGAGATTCTCCCGAACCGTGAGATCATCATAAAGCGTGAAGCGCTGGGACATGTATCCCACCTTGCGCTTGATGGCTTCCGCGTCGGCTTTCAAATCCACTCCCGCTACCTGGACCTCGCCCTGGTCGGGAATCAGCAATCCGCACAACACGCGAATGGTCGTGGTCTTCCCTGCTCCGTTCGCCCCGAGAAAACCGAAGATCTCGCCCCGCCTGACAGAGAAGGACACGTCGTCCACGGCCGTGAATTCACCGAATTTCACCGTGAGATTGCGAACCTCGACAGAATTAATGGATTCAGCATAATCAGCGGCCATGCGCCTCCCGTGCGTTTCTGACGAAGATCTCATCGAAACTTCCCGCCCCGGCCTGTGCAAGCACCTTCCGCGGTTCCCCAGAAGCGATCACCCGGCCTTCATCCAGGAGATGAACGGTTTCACAACGCTCCGCCTCGTCCATATACGCGGTGGTAAGAATAACGAGGATCTTTCGGTCGCGAAGCTGATAAAGGAGCTCCCAGAATTCCCTTCTGCTGATCGGATCGACTCCGTTGGTAGGTTCATCCAGCAGCAGAACGGATGGCGACTGAAGAAGCGCGCACATCAACCCAAGCTTCTTGTACATCCCGCCGGATAGTTTTCCCGCCGATCGATCCGTGAACTGCGTCAGCCGCGTGATCTGAAGAAGTTCCTCACGACGTTTTTTGAAATCAGAATCCGAAATAGCATAGAGCTCCTTGAAGAACTCGAGGTGTTCGGCAATTGAAAGGTCCGGATAAAGGCTTTGCTGTTGCGGCATATACGCGATCGTCGGGCGCACCTCGTCGAACGAGCACGGCTCGCCGCCTTTTGAAAAATTGATTTCACCCTGATCAGCTTTCAGCAGACCGAGAATCGTGCGAAGGAGCGTTGTTTTGCCCGCGCCTTCAGGGCCAATCAGCCCGTTCAGCGATCCCGCGCGGAAATCCGCATGCACGCCCTGAAGGGCCAGATTGGTGCCAAGCTTTTTTCTCAGCTCGGTTACGCGGATTCCGACGTCTCTCATCAGGATTCCTCGGGCAACCGGACCTCGACCGTCATACCCGGCTTCAAAACGCCATCAGGATTCGGGAAGACGATCTTGACGCCGAAAACGAGCCGCGCGCGCTCCTTCGTGGTCTGAACGTTCTTGGGAGTGAACTCGGCTTCCTCGCGGATCCGCGCGATTCGCCCCCGGAAAGTACGCCCCGGCAACTCCGGCAGGATCGCTTCGATTTCCTGCCCGGGATTGAGCTTCGCCAGAAGTGGCTGCGCGATGTAAACCATGGCCCAGACTTCACTCAGATCGGCTAGCGTCAGGAGCTTCGTGCCCGGCGCAACCCACTCGCCCGGCTCACGATAAATATCGAGCACGGTCGCATCAACAGGGGCTTGAATCGATGTCCATTTCAATTTGAGAAGGATGTCATCCCGTTTCAGGCGAAGATGATCATAGGCCTCCCTGGGCATCGATCCGGCACGGTACAACTTCTCCGCGCGCTCGTGATCCTTGACGGCGGTTTCCGCCGTCAATTTCAGATCCTCTCCCGAGAGACTCAGCAGCAAGTCCCCTTTTTTCACCCGCTGTCCTTCCTGAGCCGGAACAGCCTCAACGACCGAACTCACTCGGGCAGGGAGGTCGATCTTGGTTGCCTCGACCGTTCCAGCGTACAGAAACTCGCGCTTGAACAGGACAAGCCTCGCCACAACAGCCCCGATGACCAGAATAAGAACCAGCGGAATCAGAATCCGCTTCGGCTTGTTTTTCATGAAGAACCTCCGGAAAGATGATGAAGAAGCGCTAACTGCAGCAGAATCTGAACTTCATTTCTGGCCTGCTGCACTCGCGCCTCGAGCGCCCGCAAGTTCGCACTCAGAACCTCGATGAAACTGAGCCGGCCGGCCTGATAAGACTGGTAGATGAGACGTGATAATTCCTCGGACTCCTTCACCCCAAGCCCAAGCTCCTCGCGTTGCGCACGGAAGCCGGCGAGCTGATCCTCGGCCGTTTTCCATTGTGCGATCAGTTCCACCTGCGCCTGATCGCGTCGCAGTTCATGACCCAGCGCCTGCCCGGCCTTCTCCCCGGCTTCATGCGACGTTCTGGAAAATTCAAAAAGAGGCATGCTCAACGAAAGGCTGAGCGTGTTTTGATGAATCCTCTCAAGCACCGGCCCGTTCGGATAATCCAGGGACGTTTTGGCTGCCACCTGGATCCTGGGCCAAAGCGCGCTCTGAAGCCCTTCGGCGGCGAAGCGCGAAGCCTCCGCCAGGTGCTGGAGCTGAAGAATCTGAGGATGCGTGGCCGATGACGGCTCAGGGGGCCGCAGGGACGTGAGCGACTGCTCGATCAGATCGAATTGCACCCAGGCCGTGACCGCGGGCTCATCCGGAAGCCCGGCGAAATCCGCCTTCAGACGGGCATCAAGCGGGTAAGCAAGATCTGCGGAATGTTCCATCCCGGTAGCGAGGTAGACATTTCTGAGTCCGGAGGCGAGATCGGAGACGCTCTGCCGAAACTGCGCTCGTAGCTGCAGGACTTCCTTATGCGAGGAAAGCACATCCATTCGGCTCGATGCGCCCGCCTGAGCCCGACGGCTGATATCAGCGTGCTGAGCCCGCGCGAGCATCAGAGACTTTCTGAGAAGTCTCATCTGCTCCAGGCCAAGCTGAACCTTGAAATACGCGGTACGTGCGTTCAAGAGCGCCTGTTTCCTGGAAAGATAAACGGCCTGCTGCCTGGAGTGATAAAGCTCCTCCGCGCTCCTGGAAGCCCGGGCCAGGCTTCCGAAATCCAAAAGCACCCACTGAAGGAGGGGCCCCACGGAATAGCTCGTGTTGTCAGAGAAATTCAGGCTCTGCCCCGTCGGTAAATTAAGCTGGGGAATTTCCGAAACAGCGCGAAAGGAACCGTCCAATACGAGCCGTGGCAACCGTAAAGAACGCTGTGCTGAAAAACGTGCATTCGCCGCATCGGCATCGGCCTGCGCCGCGCCCACCAGCCTTGAATTCTCGACGGCGCGCTTCTCTGCCTCCGCCAGCGTAATAACGATTGATTCAGCTCCGAGCGCCACAGGCGTCCGAAGCGTGATTCCGCTAACCAGGGAAAGACAAAGGATCATCCACTTCATGCCAAAATCCTTTCGCCCGTGAGGCCGTCCACCGCCAGGCCAATTCGATTCCGAAGTGCCTCGTCGGAGGCAATAATTTCCGAAAACTCGCTTGAAGTAAGGCCAAACACCCGCTTGCTTCCCGTCAACCTGACCAACTCCGTCACCAGAATCGGCACGTTCACCGTCGAAAGAAGAAAGACCAACGCGGCCTGTGTTGTAAACCGGAGCTCCGGATGCGCCTTCTGAATCAGATCCAGGATCACACCGACATGCCGTCCGATATTTTCCTGCACAAACTGAAGAACGATCTTGTTCCCATTCAACACATCGCGAAGGAGCGCCACGATGAGCTGTCGGTTATCACGGACAAAGCGCGCGAACGCAAAAAGCGCCGCCTCCAGGGCGCGCCTCGGATTTTCGTTCTCCTGTTCCACCGCCAGATTGAATTCCTTGAAAAAAAGCTCGTAGGTTTGCTGCAGTACGGCGCGCGTAAATTCGTCTTTCGAACCAAAATGGTAATGAAACATTCCCAGATTGACCCGCGCCTTGCGTGCCACATCACGTAAATTCAAACCGCTGCACCCGACCTTCGGAAGGAGTTCCTGTGCGGCCTGAATCAAGCGCTGATCCGTGTTTTTTGACGGTCTCGACATTACTATACAAGTGTATAACTCAATCGGAAGCGTTGTCAACCGTGTCAACCGGATCAATGCCCTGCAGACACTTTTTGTAATCAGAATCGACCACGACCCGGGGCCTCATCATTGTTGAATTCGTCAAAATCCTCTAGATGTGTGCGCAACGGAGGTTTTATGAAAAATTCAAGCAAGTTCCTGATTGTTGCCGCAGCCCTGCTGCTTTCTTTCCAAACCGCATTTGCCGAGGATGGTTCGGAGTCCTACGTCATTTCCTGCGCCCTGAACAAGTCGAACTCCCTGACCGCGACGTTCGTGAGCAAGGATGGGCAAATCGAACAGATATTGCTGCAAACCCAGGATTTTCTTGGAAGAGACGTTCAGCAGATCGTCACCCTTGAGCAGCCACGGATGCAACTGATCCATTACGGACGAAACTTACTCGTCTCCCAGAATTTCGGCCGAAGCGGCTATGTTTTCCTGCGCTTCGAGAAGACAGGAGAAGGCAAATACAGCGGTCTGATTGATATTCAGTTTTTTCCGGCTCGTCGCTTTCTTGATGAAGGGATGATGATACTGGATTGTCACGAATCCCGGTGAAGTCCCTGGCCCTCAGGAGCAGTCCTTGACGCAACTGCCCCCGAGGGCTAGAAAGCGCATAATTTATGCGCCTGGTTTACGACTACAAGTCATATCGGCTGTTCCTGAAGGACTGCTATCTGTCGCAGAAGAACCGCCATCCCGCGTTCTCCTATTCGGTGTTCGCCAAGCAGATCGGCCTCACCTCTCCGGCACACGTGCAACTGATTCTGTCCGGAAAGCGGAACCTCACAGCACACGCCATTCACCGGGTCGCCGAAGCGCTCTCGCTCCCGAAAGCGGAACTCGATTATTTCGAAACCCTTGTTCACCTGAACCAGGCCGAAGCGGCGAACGAAAAAAAATTCTACGCGGAACGTCTTGCGCAACTCTCTCCGAATAAGCCAGGTTCATCCGCCCGCTTGAAAACCTCCTTTTTGCTATCCAACGGTCTCCTGCCCGCCCTCCTGCTCTCGATCGATGGCAAGGATCAGGGATTAGCCGCACAAGCGGGGGTCAATCTCGGATACACGCCTGACGAAACAAGAAAGATCATCCAACAGCTATTGAAGGAAGACGTGATCTGCCTGAAAGATGAACAAACAGGCACGGTCATTCGCCTCTCGCAACGCCACCTCATTCTCCACGACAAAAAAGCAAGAAGTCAGGCGCAGAAGAATTTCCTGGCCAAGCAGCTCCGTCTCTCATCCACGGCGTTCGAAACGATGTATGAGCTGGAGGGGAAATTTTTCGCTCACACGTTCACGATTCATCCCGAGACCCTGAGCCTCTACGTCGATCAGATCAAAGCATTGATAGAAAAGATGACCCATCTGTCCGATGAACAGGTCGGGGACCAGGTCATGCAACTGAATGTTCAGCTCTTCCCCTACGCCAAGAGCCTTATTCAGCCCCATCTCAGCAATGAAAGGTAAAGTCATGAAAACCACCGGACCATTCAGCCGAATCACCCCGATGCTCGCCATTACGATTGCCCTGCTCCTTTTGCCGGGCAGCATTCCGTCAGCGCAGGCGCAAACAGGGACGCCGGGTGACATCCGGGAGCCTTCCTTACCCCAGGTTCTCAAGATCCAGAGGCGCTACCAAAACCTGCTTCTGAAGATCAAGGGCGCTAAATACGTCGCCACCGGCACATGCGAAGAAAGAACGAAAGAGCTCGTCGCCGGACTGATCATCGAAGGCCCCTTTTTTGACTGCATTGCAGTTCGGCTGAATGACATTCGAGACCTTCCAGCCGTGGAAGAGATTTATGGGAACCCACTCCGGCTTGACGGTGCCCTCATCCATTTCACCGATAAAGAACCGCTCCCGAACAAAGGCGGAATCACGGTTCACAATTAAGAACGATCCAGCAGGAAATCGGATTAATAGTTCGTCCTGATCGAACGCCGGGTCGAACTGTAGGCATTGCCCGCCTTGTCCTTACCCATGACGATGAAAGAGTAGAGCGTGTTCGGCATCAGCCCGACCAATTTGACTGAACGAGTGACAACAAAGTTGCCGTCGGGCCCGACGACTCGGCTCGTGTCATAACCCACGCCCCAGTTCAGACCGCTGCTTGCCAGCTCGTTGGTTGTCCAGGTCACGGTAATACTCGTACTTGTCGTTGCCGTGCCGATCGTGCCGACAATCGGAGCCTGCGTATCCACAGTCCAGGAATATGCCGCTCCAACCGGGTCCATCGAGCCCCAACGATCAACAGCATGCACCTTGAACTGATGGGTTCCGTCCGCGACGGGGCTGTAAACCATCGGCGAAGCGCATGTGACCAGGGCGCCGCCATCCAGACCGCAGCGGAATGAAAGCCCCGCATTGGACCCAAAACCGATTGAGACGGAATTCTGATTCGTCGGATTCGTTGCCGGCGAAACACCGGCAATGAACGTAGTCACAGGAGGGTCCACACTCCAGGCATGCGATGCCGGAGCACTGATATTTCCCGCCACATCCTGCGCCTTCACCGCGAAAGAATGGGTGCCGACAGGCACTCCCGAGTAGATGACCGGCGATATGCAAGATTCGAAAATCGCACCATCCATCGAACACAGGAACAAAGCTCCTGCTTCATTCGATACGAAGTCGAACTGAATGGAGGCATTCTGGTCCCGCCCGACACTCAGTGTGACGACGGGTGCCGTCAGATCAACAACCCAGGCCACACTGGCCACTGGCCCTGAATTTCCGGCCAGATCGGTCGCACGAATTTCAACCAGGTGATTTCCCTCGGCCAACCCACCGATACTGAGCGGACTTGAGCAGGAAGCAAAACCAGCACCGTTCAGCTGACATTCAAATGAAGCGGGCTCATTCGCAGTGAAAACGATCGCGTTAGCACTCGAGTTCGTCGATACGTCGGCAAAATCCGCCACTATGTCGACCACGGGCGCGGTGAAGTCGACCGTGAAGGAGTGCAGGATCGAATTGGAGGCATTTCCAACGGCGTCCGTTCCGCTGACCAGAAGCTCATAAGCTCCCTCTGCAAGACCCGTAAGTTCGACTGGCGAACCCGAACCCGAAAGCACGTCGCCATTCAGCGTCGACACCAGAACCGCGGACTCAGACATATCCACCGAGGCACTCAGCCACGATGAATTAATGTGACTTGCCGCTGAAGGCAGAATCTCCGAGAAGGCGATCTCGGGGGATGCAAAATCCATCAACCACTCAAGACTGATGGGCGCGGAACGGTTACCAGATGGGTCCGTGGCCACAACAACTAGAGCATGGTTTCCTTCGGCAAAAACAGGCGCGACGAAGGGCGAAGCACAGGCCTCAAATGCGGCGCCATCGAAGCTGCATTCAAATCCGGCGAGCTCATTGGCCTGAAACTCAACCGATATCATCTTGCTGCTGGTGGCTCCGGCAGCGGGTAAAACCTGGCCCAAAGCGATGACGGGCTCCGTAAAATCGGAAACCCATGCGTAACCAACCGCGTTTCCGATATTCCCGGCAGCATCGCGGGCACGAGCCGAGAAAACATGTTCTCCTTCAGCAAGCTCGGAAATCTGGAAAGGCGATTCACAGGCCGAGAAACCCCCGCCGTCGAGCTCACACTCGAATACCGCGGACTCACTTGCCATGAAGGCGATCTCGATACTGGACGAGCTGTTTGGTGACACACTCGGAGTCACCTGAAGAATCGAGGTCACGGGAGCTGTTGCATCGATCACCCATTGAAACTGCGCGGGATTGTTGGCGACATTTCCGTTTGCGTCAACCGAAGTGACCGAGAACTGATGAAGCCCCTCGGCAAGGTCGGAGTAGACCACGGGGGAAACACATGGCAAAAACTCTCCGCCATCGATGGAACATTGATAGCTCGCGGCTCCGTCCTGTGAGAACGAAAACTGAATACTGCTCGAGGACGTCACACCGGGGAGCGCGGACATATTATCCAGAGTGGCACCCGGAAGAAGTGAGTTCACCGTCCAGGAGTGTTGCGCTCCGGCGGGATCCGCGATCCCAGCCGCGTTCTTGGCGAACACCTGGAACACGTGCGCACCATCGCTCAGATCAGAGTAAGCCTGAGGCGAGGAACAGGCCGCCCTCGCGGAGCCATCAAGCGAACACTCGAAACCAACACCCAGCTGATCGCTCGAGAACGTAAAAGAAATAACGGAAGAGGAGGTGACGAGAGCCGCTGGCACTACGGAATCCAGAACGGTTTTAGGAGCCTGTGCCGGAAGCGTCGGGGTAGGCGTCGGGGTAGGATCTGGATCGGGATTACTGCACCCGGCGACGGAATAACCGCTCACCCGGATCCCCGCGTTCAGAACGTGCAGATCTTTTCCCTGCAACGAAAGCTTGATCACGCCTTTATTCTTCAGCACGTGAAGCATGAATTTATGAATAGGTTCGCCGCCATTCACAATAAGCTTATGCAGCCGATGTCTGACATCTGAACTGTCGCTTTGCGCGGCATAACGAATCAACTCGTAAACGGAGCCGCCGTCACGGCCGGAAGTCTGAAGACCATTGACTGCGAGCGGAACTTCAAATGCGGACCCCTTCATCTTCCCGCGAAGGGTCGCAACAAGATCAACGCTCTGAATACGAAGCAATGGATCTGCCAGGAAGGCGATGCTGAAAGGTTCAAAGTAGAGGTGATGCCCACCATTGATACTCACGGGCACGATCTCGCGCACAAAGAACTCGCGGCAATCCGATGGACCGGATTCCCCCTCCGGAATCGTTATCTCCGGCGCAGCCACTTCGTCCGTGGGCTCACATGCGGTGAGCACGGAAGCCGTGAGCAGGACGAGACCGAGCGTGATGCTGCTGGAAAGCCGTTTATTGATTTGCATACGTAC
The DNA here is from genome assembly GCA_001769835.1 of Bdellovibrionales bacterium GWB1_55_8. Classification (GTDB taxonomy): domain Bacteria; phylum Bdellovibrionota; class UBA1018; order UBA1018; family UBA1018; genus GWB1-55-8. The sequence continues at coordinate 23,733 of MEPR01000053.1, read as the reverse complement.
TCCTGGGCGTTTCTCTAAGAATAGCGCATCGCGTCATGGTCCGCGCTGTGTCTTTTTTGACCCACCTGAGAACCCACCTAAACCCCTGAAGACAAGCATAGATCCTGCCTGATCAGGCTTTACTGGACGCCACCACCAAAACAGCTGAAAATGCTTCATACAAAGAGGAGATGGCGTATGAGTTTTTCAAAGTTGAATCTGACGGTAACCGCATCGTTGTTAATGATGGCGCTCGGAGGCCACAGTGCTTCGGCCGAGACATTTTATCTTCAAGTCAGCGGCGCCCCTCTCCTGAATGTCAGCAACAAAAGCGTGAGCAATGGTGGCGGCAGCTTTACGCCTCCCGCAGTCCTGGAGGAGTCCGGGCTTGGCTACGATTTTCGCGGCACGATCGGCCCCGTTTTCTGGAATAAACTTCTGATAGGCTTTGGATTCAATTCCTCGAGTATTTCATCGGGCCGCGATGCAGTGGACGGCGGCGCGAGTTCCATCGACGCGATGACCAAAGCCATGAGCTACGGGCCCGCAATCGGCTTCCTATCCGGCGGCTTTCATATCATTGGCACGGGCATAGTCGCCGGCAAGCAGGAAATCACCGACAGGCGCGTCGCCTTTGATGGAACCGTCGAAGGTGATTTCACATGGAAAAACCAGGTCGGGTTAGGCTATCAGATCGACATCGGCTACTCGATCGCGCTGAGTCGCGCGGTCAAAATCGGTCCAAGCCTTGTCTATCGCAAGCTCAACTACAAACGCCAATCCTTCAGCAACACGTCACCCTTGGCCGACCCCAGCTTCGATTACACGGATCAGTGGTTTGATACCCGCGCCGTGGAAGGCAGCCTGACGCCGTTGATCTCAGTGATCATCGCCCTCTAAGGGGCCGTATGCAAATGTCGACCTCAGCCCGTATTGCCAGGCCTACTCGCTGAGCGGGACCGAAGCCTGCGCTGCCATGAGCGTTGGACTGACAAGCTCGAGCTTCTGGACACGAATGCCGACGGACTCAAGGAGCCCTATCGAATCACGAATGCGGTAGTCCTGGCCGTAATAAATCGCGCGCACGTTTCCCAGATTGATCAGACGTTTCGCGCAAGCAGTACAAGGCAGATGTGTGACGAAAACGAACTTTTCGACGCTTCTCGGGGCATCACAATTAATGACAGCATTCTCCTCTGAGTGGAGACAGCCGCAATTTCCGGGTTCGGCCCGGTCACAGCCATTATGAAGACCCGTGGCGTTGCCGTTGTACCCGACCGCGAGCACTTTGCGGAAGTCGGTACTTGTAATGACCGTTCCGACCTGCAGACGATGACAAGTCGCGCGCGCCGCGAGGGTGAAAGCGAGCTGAAGATAGATATTCTCAAAACTGGGACGTGGACGTTCGTTACTCATTCTTTTCTGGAACCTTTACGTTAGACAGATAAAAAGACAGCTCCCGAATAGATTCGTAAACGTCCTGAACGGCACGATGAGTGCTCGGCTTCCGGAACTCAAGACCGTACTTCTCACGAAAGATCTCCTTGAAGGAGCTGACGTCGATCAGGCGATAATGGAGCCGCTTGGCAACGCGAGGCATATAACGATCCACGAACCGGCGATCGTTCCCAACCGAGTTGCCAGCCAGGACGATCTGGTCTTTGGCGCTATAGTGCCGGTCCATCAGGGCCAGAACCTCGTCTTCGACCTGAGCCAGAGGGGTGCCCCCGGGGATGGCGGCGGTCAAACCGCTCTCGCCATGGGTCTTCTTGCACCAGGCGTTCATCCCAGCGACGACCTCGGGCGGCTGGAAGACGATCCGATGGTATTCCTCGAGCGGCTTAAAATCGATGTCGGTGATCACCACGGCGATTTCCAGAATGGAATCCGCCTGATCGTCCAAGCCGGTCATTTCAAGATCGATCCAGAAGAGGGGTTTTTTCATGGCCTGTCTTTGTGCTTAGTGGATAAACCTCTCCGCGTCAAACCCGGACCCAAAATCATATGAAAAAACAGGAAAAAACCCCTTGATTAAAACCGACCTTCTTGGTTAGAAACGTCCTCTATTATTAAGGTTCACCCCGGCTGACATCTCATTTCTGATGGGTGTGATATTCTGTAAAAATTTTCGGATTCGCAGGAGAGAAATTCATGGCGGTTTCATTAGATATGGTTCGCAACATCGGGATCTCAGCCCACATCGACTCGGGCAAGACCACCCTTTCCGAACGCGTTCTCTTCTACACGAAGAAAATTCACGCCATTCACGAAGTGAAGGGCAAAGACCAGGTCGGCGCCACGATGGACTACATGGATCTTGAGCGTGAAAAGGGCATCACGATTCAGTCCGCGGCCACTTACTGCATGTGGAAAGGCCACAATATCAACTTGATCGACACTCCTGGCCACGTCGATTTCACGATCGAAGTGGAACGTTCACTTCGCGTTCTGGACGGCGCCGTTCTCGTGCTTTGCTCGGTGGCCGGCGTGCAGTCGCAGTCCATCACCGTCGATCGCCAGATGAAACGTTATAAAGTCCCGCGCATCTGCTTCATCAACAAGATGGACCGCGCCGGCGCGAATCCGTTCCGCGGCGTCAAGATGCTCCGTGAAAAACTCTCTCACAACGCGCACCTGATCACTTACCCGATCGGCGCCGAAGACCAGTTCAAGGGAATTGTCGACCTGGTCACGATGAAAGCCATCTACTTTGACGGCGACAACGGTGAAAACCTCCGTGAAGAAGCAGTTCCTGCCGACATCTTGGAAGATTGCAAAAAATATCGCGAAGAACTCGTCGCCGCAGTGGGCGAATTCGACGAAAACGTCGGAATGAAATACCTGGAAGGCCAGGACGTCTCGGTTGACGAACTCCGGGAAGCGATCCGGAAAGCCACCCTCAGCCTCGAGTTCACGCCTGTGATGGTCGGCTCTGCCTACAAGAACAAAGGCGTTCAGCCTCTGCTGGATGCGGTTCTGGCGTACCTGCCGAACCCGATGCAATCCGTGAATATCGCCCTCGACCAGCATAAGAACGAAGAGAAGGTCGAACTCAAGTCAGACCCGAAGGCTCCCTTTGTGGCACTTGCGTTCAAACTGGATGAAGGCCGCTACGGTCAGCTCACCTACATGCGCGTTTATTCCGGCACCGTCAGGAAGGGCGATGTGATCTTCAACTCGTCCAACGACAAGAAGGTCAAAGTTCCGCGCCTCGTTCAGATGCATGCCGATGAAATGCATGACATCGAAGAAGCGCGCGCCGGCGACATCGTCGCTTTCTTCGGCGTCGACTGCGCGTCGGGCGACACATTCACCGATGGCACCGTGAAATACACGATGACTTCGATGTTCGTTCCGAATGCCGTTATCTCGCTCGCCATTGAGCCGAAAGAAAAAGCCGGCCAGGCGAACTTCTCGAAGGCGCTCAACAAATTCACGAAGGAAGACCCCACGCTTCGCGTTCACCGCGACGAGGAATCCGCTCAGACCATCATCAGCGGCATGGGCGAACTCCATCTTGAAATTTACTGCGAACGCATCAAACGCGAATACAACTGCGAAGTGGTCGTCGGTAAGCCCCAGGTTGCTTTCCGCGAAACGATCACTGGCAAAGGTACCTTCAACTACTTGCACAAGAAGCAGACCGGCGGTTCGGGTCAATACGCCAAAGTCATCGGCTTCATCGAACCCCTTCCGGCCGATGCCGCAATGCAATACGAATTCGTTGACGAGATCGTTGGCGGTTCGATTCCACGCGAATTCATTCCGGCCTGCGACAAGGGCTTCCAGGAAGCGATCAAGGAAGGCCGTCTCATCGGATTCCCGATCGTGGGCGTGCGTTGCGTGATCAACGATGGCGACAGCCACGACGTCGACTCCTCTGAAATGGCGTTCAAAACTGCCGCACTCATGGGTTTCCGTGAGGCTTACGAGAAAGCCGGCGCCGTCGTGCTCGAGCCGATCATGAAGCTCGAAACCTCCGCTCCTGAAGAGTTCCAGGGCTCTGTCATGGGACAAATCAATCAGCGCCGTGGCATGATCGCCAACAGCCAGACGAACGAAGGCTATGCGGTCATCGAAGCAGAAGTTCCGCTGAACGAAATGTTCGGGTATTCGACCGATTTGCGCTCTGCAACACAGGGCAAAGGCGAATTCACCATGGAATTCCTGAAGTACGCGCCAGTTCCTCGCAACATCCAGGAAGAAATGGTAAAGAAACATCAGGAGAAGAAGGCAAAAGAGAGCAAGTAAGCTAAACTTACTGACTCGCACTTCAGCCTGAGGAGATCTACATGCAGAGTTTCGTCACCGTGGTTCATGTCATTACTTGCACGCTGCTCGTGCTGGTTGTCTTGATTCAATCCGGCAAGGGTGCGGAAATCAGCGCGTCCTTCGGCGGCTCGAGCCAGACGGTGTTTGGTAGCTCGGGCGGTGCGAACTTCTTCACGCGATTCACGGCCGCTATGGCGACGATCTTCATGATCACGTCATTGACGCTGACGATCATGGGCGGCCAGTCGCGTAAGAGCATATTCGAGAGCGCGCCCGTGACCGAAAGCGCTCCGATTACGAATCCGGAAGCTGCAAAGCAGCAGGAACAGCCCGCTCCCGCTCCTGCGCCTGCGCCTGCGAAGTAACGCTTCCCAGCCCCTGCATCAGGATAACCCCGTGTTCCTTGCGGGTGCTATGTGGCAACGTTTATCTTGCGATAGATGCGCGTCGCCCTGCTTGCACCCTTGTTTGAAAGCGTTCCTCCACGTCTTTATGGCGGCACCGAGCGGGTGGTGGACCAGCTCTGCCGGGGACTGAAGGACGCCGGCCACGAGGTGACTCTTTTTGCCTCCGGCGATTCGACGGTGGACGTGCCCACGATTCGAGTCATCGATCAGGCTCTTCGACTGAGAAATCCACCTCCCAATGACCCGAACATCTGTCACTTCCAGATGCTGGCGGACGTGCTCCGACACGCAAAGGAATTTGACGTCATCCATAATCACCACGATTACTATATGCTGCCCTTATCCGAGCTGACGGAGGTTCCAGTCCTCACCACCGTCCACGGGCGCCTGGATCTCCCGGAGGTCGGTCCTGTCTATCGAGCCTTCCCGCACTCCTCCTTCGTCTCGATCAGCGACTCCCAGCGAAGCCCTCTTCCGGACCTGAACTGGGTTCGCACCATTTACCACGGGCTTCAGCTTCAGAATTTTTCATATCACCCCGACCATGGACAATACCTCGCATTTCTGGGCCGCATCTCGCGGGAGAAGCACCCCGAATGGGCGATTCGCATAGCCAAAGAGGCAGGAGTTTCGCTGAAAATAGCCGCGAAGATCGAGGGCCGCGCATCGCAGGATTACTTCGACGAGATCCTCGCGCCGGAAATCGACGGAAACTTCATTCAGTACGTCGGTGAGATTCACGAGGAACAAAAATCCGATTTTCTTGGCAATGCTCGTGCGCTCCTATTCCCCATCGACTGGCCTGAGCCCTTCGGACTGGTGATGATTGAGGCCCTCGCCTGTGGCACGCCGGTTCTGGCGCGGCCGTGCGGATCTGTTCCTGAGATTCTTGCCGATGGCATAACGGGTTTTCTGAGCAACGATCTCTCGGAACTCGCATCCCGAGTTCACGACATTCCATCGATCAGCCGCAAACGCTGCCGAGAATGGGCTGAGCAGCGTTTTTCCGTCGATCGAATGACGGAGGAGTACATCCATGTCTACCGATACCTCACCGGACTCTCCAGGCGCCCACCCTCAAAAATCGAACGGCGGAGGACAGGAACCCGTCATCATCGACGGAATCTCCTACATCCCTTCCGCCGCGCTGCTCACGGGAATTCCTAAGCTCAGCATCAAGGACGATCGAGCCTTCGCCGTAGTCGATCCGCAGGGCGAATCACCACGCTTGTATTCTCATGCTTCCGAACTCGGAATCTATTTCAATGACACCCGCTTCATTGGTGTATGGGAGATGACCTTCAACGGAGCCGCGCCTGTTTCGCTGGCGAAGGAACTCCGATTTTCCGGCAACACTGCCGTGTTTTCGATGACGAACCCCGACCTTCCGCGTCTGGGCGAGTCCGGCCGCATCCGGCGCGATACCTTCCTGATCAGAAGGATTCTCACACTCCAGCAAGATACTTTTTACGAAACGGTTGAGGTGAAAAACTTTGATGATCGCGAGCACACATTACAGGTCGAGCAATGGGTAGGAAGCCGGTTTGATGACGTCTTCGAGGTACGCGGTTTCCCCCGCCCCCGCCGGGGCAAAATGCTCGCAGCCGAAGAGAGCTCGAAAGACGGTGGCCTGACCACCATTCTGCAATATGAAGGACTGGACGCGCAGATACGAAGAACCTTCATCCACCGGCTATTTCCCGCTGAAAAGATCCGCGTCTCCCCGAGCCTCACCGGGCATTTCACGCGCATCAGCATTCCGTCGAAAAGCACGGTCGCGCTTAAAACAATCGTATCCTTCGACAAACCGTCCGAAGGAAAACTGATGGGGCGCCCGTATGCTCAGATTTCAGTGCCGGAAAAAATGGAGATACTGGCCCGTGACTACCTGGTGAACCCGCTGCTCGGCCTCTCGATCATCACGGACAACGCTTTGGTGAACAAGTCGATCGAAAACGCGCGCAGAGACATCTTCACGCTCCTCACGCGCGAGGAATCCGGCGTACTTTACCCTTATGCAGGCATCCCCTGGTTTTCCGCGCCCTTCGGGAGAGACGGATTGATAACGGCCTTTCAGCTGCTTCCGTGGAATTCAAGCCTGGCGCAAGGCGTTCTTCAGTATGTCTTCGAGACACTGGGAACCAAATTTGACGCGTTCACTGATGAGCAACCGGGCAAGGCCTTCCACGAGATGCGACGAGGAGAAATGAGCAGAACCCGGGAGGTGCCCTTCATCCCATACTATGGCTCCGTCGATTCCACGCCGCTCGCCCTCATTCTTCTGCACGAATACATCCGCTGGACCATGGACCTCGGGCAACTCAGGAAGTGGTGGCCTTTCGCATTGCGAGCGCTCGACTGGATCGACACGTCAGCCGATACGAACGGAGATGGTTTCGTCGGCTACGCCATGCAATCCACTTCGGGTCTGGTGAACCAGGGATGGAAGGATTCGGGCGATTCGGTCATGCACCGTGACGGCAGACTCGCGGAGGTGCCAATACGCCTTTGCGAAGCGCAGGGATATGCGTTTCGGGCGCGAATGGGCATGTCCGCGCTTGCGCGCCTTCTCGGAGATGATGTCCTCGCATCCAGGCTCAGATTGGATGCGCTCAAACTCCGGGCCCGGTTCCAGGAACAATTCTGGAACGCCGAAGAGCGTTTTGTTCATCTGGCCCTGGATGGAAAGTCACGGCCGTGCGCCGTAAGAACATCCAACATGGGCCACTGCCTCTGGGCGCAGATCCTCACCGGAGAGCAAGCCCGCGACGTCGCTGAACACCTGCTCTCAGACGCGATGTTCAGCGGCTTCGGCATTCGCACGCTGGCCGACACCGAAACCGCGTACAATCCTCTGAGCTACCATAACGGGTCCGTATGGCCGCACGACAACTCGATCATCATGGAAGGACTTCGACTCTACGGATTCCAAAAGGAACTTGAAAAGCTCGCGCTCGGGACGTACGCGGTGCTCGAGTCGAGTGACGATTTCCGTCTGCCCGAATTGTTTTGCGGTTTCAGGCGCCGGGGTTCGGAGCCGCCGGTGCCGTACCAGGTTGCGTGCAAACCGCAGGCGTGGGCCGCAGGCTCGATCTTCCTCATGTTGAAATCCATGCTTGGGGTCAGCATGGAAACGGACCAGAACTATCTCGTCTTCAATTCTCCGCTGCTTACCGACAAAATCAGCACGATGGAAATCAAAGGACTTCAATGCAGGGACTGGGAAGCGGACCTGATACTGAGAAGGGGCCGCTCAGGCACGACGGTGGAAGTGACACGAAAGACCGGGCCACTGCGGGTACTTACCGTGAAACGGTAATTTCCCGCCGGGCCATTCGCACCAGAAACAGCGCGAAAAAGAGCGCGAAATGGCACATTAAAGATGGCAGCGTCATATTGAACTTATCGTGCTGCACGGCTGCCAGAAACAACGACGGGATCACGAAAAGCAAGGTGCCCATCAGCAGATCGCCGAGATGAGCGCGGGTGAATGAGTCTGAAATATTCGGCAACAAAGCAGCCGGAATGAAGATCATGCTCATCTGAGTCAGCTCGTAGTACGCGCCGTAAAGATGGAAATAGGGTTCCACGTACCTATAACCGGCAAC
>MEPR01000053.1:0-15452 GCA_001769835.1 Bdellovibrionales bacterium GWB1_55_8 | reverse complement strand
GCCAGTATCAACGCACCGATGGCGAATCTGCGAATCCACACATAAGCAGGTACGATCCTCGCGATCAAAAGAATGCTGATTGCAGGCAACCAGGTGATATCCAGGAACGCCATTCGTGACAGAACCGGCTGATGCTGCTCAGGACCCAGGCAAATCAGCACTTCCAGGATCTGATAGCCCGCCAGCAGAAAAAGAAGCGCCGCCACCAGGCCGAGAATGCCTTTCCGACCCGGGCCACTTGAGCGACCCGGAACCCGAAGCACCCAGATTCCAGCACCAATCTCAAAGATAGCGGTCGCGATCCCAAGCCACGGCAAATATGTGCTTTGTTCGCTCATTCCAAGGTCCGTTCACTTCAGACTGACAGGCACCTTGAACCGGCGCCTACCAGAGCCAGGAACGATTCAGGCTTCAGGCTGGCGCCACCTACGAGCGCTCCATCAATATCGGGACTGGAGAGGAGCGAATCCGCATTCTGAGGCGTCACACTTCCGCCATACAAAATGGGGGTGAGATCAGAAGCAGGATCGCCAAAGCGTTTCCGTAAAAGACTTCGGATGACCCGGTGCGCTTCCTGAGCCTGCTCAGGCGTTGCGGTGAGACCCGTACCAATCGCCCAGACAGGCTCATAAGCAATGATCAACCGGCCATCGAGAAAACGTGCGGCACCCTGACCCTCTGACGGGAGAGCTGCGTCGAGCTGGCGGGTGACCACGTCCTCCGTTTTTCCAGCTTCACGCTCCGCCCGGGTTTCCCCGACACAGAGGATGACCTCGAACCCCTGCTCGAGGAGACTTTCGGTACGCTTTCTCGCGGTCTCATCCGTCTCGCCGAAGTACTGACGACGCTCCGAATGACCCACCAGACAGCTTTGAATGCCGATCTCCCGAACCATGGTGCCCGAGACCTCGCCTGTGAAAGCGCCGGATTTCTCCCAGTGCACGTTCTGCGCTGCAACGGCCACGGGAAAATTCCCACCTTTCGCCGCAGCGAGCGCCCGTTCCAGACTCAGGAACGGCGGAATCACCATTGCCCGCAGCCTCTTTGACTGGAGCTGATCCCGCGCTCCCTGAGGGAGGTCAGAAGCTGACCGTTTCCAAAGATCCTGGAAAAACAGATCCGTGGCCGCGTGGCCATGATTCATTTTCCAGTTCCCTGCAATCAGTATCCCGCGAGGCTTCTTCACAGTGGCTTCTGCTCAGTGGCCTGTTGTCGCGTGGTCATCTTGAGAATCTCGATTCCAGGCAGACCTTTTCCCTCGAGATACTCAAGGACGGCACCGCCACCCGTGGAAAGATGATCGTAGTTTTCCGCAACGCCGGAGGCCTTGATCGCCGAAACGGTATCCCCACCGCCAATCACCTTCACCGCTTTCAATTCGGCAATGGTCTTGGCCAGCTCAAACGTTCCAGTCGCGTATTCGGGTTTCTCGAACCAGCCAAGAGGACCGTTCCAAAAAAGCGTCTTCGCATTGGAAACGAACTGACCGAATTTCTTGATTGTCTCCGGACCGATATCGAAGCCCTGATTCGTATCTGACGGCAACAAAATCGGAAGCTCGCGTTTACGCGCATCACGCAGAATGGCTTTCGCCGCTTCCACGTCAGCTGGTTTCGGCTGTTTGGCTCCGGATGGAACCGTCTGGCCTTCCGCCATCCAGAAGGCATGACCCATGGCGCCGCCGATCAGAATGCCATCGACTTTTCGCATCAAGGACTCAATGGTCTTGATCTTGTCCGTGACCTTCGCTCCACCAAGAATGGCGTAGAAAGGTTTCTTGGGTTCCGTCAACAACGGATCCAGATACTTCAGTTCCTTCTCAATCAGAAAACCCATGCCACGGTTTTGCAATAATACCGGCACGCCATAGGTTGAAGCATGCTTGCGATGAGCCGTTCCGAACGCGTCGGTGACATAGACCTGACCCAATCGCGCCAGCTTGGCCGCGAAGCCCGGATCATTTTCCTCTTCCTCGGCGTGAAAACGCAGGTTCTCCAATAGGAGAACCTGCCCATTTTTCAAGCTCTTCGCCATCAGTTCGATTCCCTCGCCGACGCAGTCATCGGCCAGTGTCACCTCCTGGCCGAGCATTTCAGCGAGCTTGTGAGCACAGGGAGAGAGAGAAAGTTCGGGCTTTCTTTGCCCGTCGGGGCGCCCGAGATGCGAAGCGAGAATGATCTTCGCGCCCTTCTCGATCGCGTACTTGATCGTCGGCAACGCTTCGCGGATGCGATTGTCGTCTTCGACATGGTACTCGCCCGAGGAATCCGGACCACTGAGCGGGACATTGAAGTCCACGCGCATGAATACCGTCTTACCGGAAATCTCAAGATCCCGAATGCTTTTAATCGATGATGGAGAAGCCATTTTTACAGTCCTTTACGCGCCATGAACTCGGTCAGATCGAGCATACGCGCGGAGAAGCCGGTTTCATTGTCGTACCAGGAAATCACCTTGACGAGCGTGCCGCCCATGACGGTGGTCAGGTCCGCATCGACCGTGGAGCTGTTCCTGTTTCCGTTGAAGTCGATTGAAACCAGCGGATCGATCGAGAAACCGAGGATGCCCTTCATCGGGCCTTCGGCAGCAGCCTTGAACGCCGCATTGATCTCTTCTTTGGTTGCGGACTTCTTCAGCTCCCCTGTGAAATCGACAGCGGAAACATTCGGAGTCGGAACCCGGATGGCAAGACCGTCGATCTTGCCTTTGAGTTGCGGAAGCACAAGACCCACGGCCTTGGCAGCGCCCGTCGTTGTAGGAATCATCGACATGGCAGCAGCGCGAGCGCGGCGAAGATCCTTGTGCGGATAATCGAGAACGTTCTGGTCGTTGGTGTAGCTGTGGACCGTAAGCATCGTTCCGCGCACGATTCCGAAACTATCGTCGAGCACCTTGCAGAGAGGAGCCAGACAGTTCGTGGTGCACGAAGCATTCGAAACGATCATGTGCTTCGAAGGATCATAGGTGTTTTCATTCACACCCATGCAAATGGTGTGGTCCGGATCTTTCGAGGGTGCGGAGATGATCACGCGCTTCGCGCCATTTCCGAGAAATACGGAAGCCTTTTCGCGCTCGGTGAATACCCCGGTGCACTCATGGACGAAGCTGGCGCCGAGATCTTTCCACGGAAGTTTCGTGGGATCTTTCTCCGCCGTCATCCGAATGCGATTCCTGCCGAGGATCAGGTGATCCCCTTCCATACGAACGTCGCCTTTCAACGTTCCATGAACTGAGTCGTATTTCAGCAGATGAACCATCTGCTCCGGTTTAGAGAGGTCATTGATACCGACGATCTCGATATTGTCCCTCTCCATCGCGAGGCGCGCGATGACACGACCGATACGACCAAACCCATTGATTGCAATTTTGATTTTTTGTGACATGTCCCAATGTATACTCTCGGGACTTTGCGTTTTCAATGATGAGCGCGCGCTTGATCGTTATTCGTGGCGCGTCAGAAGCAACCGTTTCTTGACGCTTCCATCATAATGCACAACCAAATTCGAATTCTGATACCCACGCAACCAGCTTCCTGATCGCAAAATCGCACGCGTGTGCTTGCGCGCCTCTTTTCTGGAAAAGATGATTGCTTCGGTTTCCATCGAGCCGAGCAACGGATTACGACAGCGCATTACCATCGAGCCGCTATCGTTCGCGACCTTTGACTGATCCTTTTTGAGACGGCACACCGCGAGACAATCATTCCCGACCGTAATCGTCGCGAGGCCGCGCGAGCCCACGTTGATCATTATTTTCCGATCGTTTTGAAACGAAGCTGAATAGACAACATCCATGAGAGGTACGGGGCAGCCTCGCGCGGCAAGAGCCGCGTACGGATAGGCCACGCCTGCAAATACGACCAAAGAGAGAACCAGAATCCCGGCTTTTCTTTGAATACTCATAGGGCACCTCCCCGGCGAATTCACGCCGAATACTAAGGAAGCACTTCAATCCCCATGCCGCAGAGCATATAGAAATCGGGTTCTGGTTTCAGAGGGTTAGCAGCTGAGATACCGCTCAGGTCACGCGCGGTGGCACTTTGGCCTGAAATCAATTCACGTTTCCGAGCCGACGAGGATCGCTTTTAACTTTTCCCGTCGCGACAGAACATGCGCGATTTCCCGCCCCGTGCGCTCAGTAGCCTCTTCCAAGCGTGATTCCTCAAGAATGGCTGCAAGGTAGGCCTTGATCTTGTTCAAGTCACGTTCAGAAACAGGCGTAGCACCGACCTGATTCTCAGCTTGCACATAACGATCGCGACAAAGGCCGAGCAAAGAGGACATCGAACCCAGAAGAGCCTGATAGGTTCCCAGCAATCCTTCGGTCATCTCAAGAAGCTCACCATATGCGGAAGCCCGGTGAACGGAATGTAGAAGCTGAGCGGGACGAAAGGGCTTTTCAAGAAGCGCGAAGACGCCGAGTGAAAGCGCCTGAATCGCGTTCTCCTTGTCTGCAAAGGCCGACATCATGAGCACGGGCTTTTCCAGCTTTCGCCTCCGGAGTTCCGCGATTAGAGCCATGCCGCTCATCTGCGGCATGCGAATGTCCGACACAAACACGTCGGGACACCAGCCTTGATCGAGCGCCTTTAAAACCGTTTCCGGCGTTTTGAAAGTCTCCGTCTCATAATGGCCCTGCAGCGTTTCCGCGCAAATCTCACAAAGCAATTCTTCATCGTCAACGATCCAGACTTTTCTCATAAGCACCTCGCGCGCCGCGCACGAGTGACTTATCGCCCCCTTCATTGAATTAGCTGAGTGGCTATTTTTAAAGAGAATAACGAGAAGAGCCCCTGCCATGTTAACATCCGCGCATGAAGCTGCTCTCCTCTCTCCTGTTCGTCGGTCTGCTGTCAGGTTGCGGTAATTCGGAAAACAACCTGCCCGAAGCAACCCCCTGCCAGGATCGCGTCGCGATCGTTCTTGTCGCGCACAGCTTCGTTCAAGGCCTGTGCGGCTGCGAGGAAGCAGGTGCTCCTGTCACCAGTGGCACATTCACGTGCACGATCGAACACGGATCGGCGGTGATCTTCCATCTGCAAGGCTCTTCACGCTCTCACCAGATCCTATCAACGGGAACTCCCGGATTCGTATCGACTCCGCTCCTGGGGTCTGCGGGCCCTGAAGATGACCGCAAGAAGAGTCATACGACCATCTTCGCCGAGCCCGGCACCTATGAGTTCATTGACGCGTTTTTGCCGGGAATTTCCGGCAAAATTGTCGTGCAGTAACATCGACGCGCGGCAAAATTTTCCCTGTTAATCTCACGCCCGGTTTGCCGATATACTAGTTGTAGCCAGCAACCATCGGAAATCCAGGGAGGGATGAAAATGGGCCACACCAATTCCAACCGCAAGAACGATCAAGCTCGCAGTAAAAAAACTGTCGAAGTTCTCTATCAAAAAATGGGCGACCGTTGGTTCGCGTTCTCGCTGATCGAGGACGAAGTATTTATCGGCTCGATCGCGCAGGACGAGCTTGATGAGAACACTCTGCCCCCCGAAAAACGCGGAAATCTGCGGGAACTGGGCTAATGGCCCCCGCTGCGGATCGAACGGAGCTCACTCGCCTCCTGGTCAGAATTCGCGAGCTTGTCGGCAAAAAGCCGGATAAAGCCGTCACAATTTTGACAGCCTGGATCCGCAGCACCCCCGTTCGTGCAAACAAGTCCACCCGTAAAAAGCAAGCCGCCTGAGCAAAACGTCGCGCTTTACAGCCGTTCCCCATTCCATGCTACGCTGGAATCAGGGAGTAACGGATGTATCGCCCGCTCATATTAGTGCTGATCTCCACTTTTCTTATTTCACCTTGTCTTATTTCAAATCCCGCCTGGGCGTCTGTCGCCGCGGACGAAGAACAGGAACTCGACTCTGAGTTTCCGGACGAAGCCTCGTTCAGCTACGACGGGTATGACGTTTCGGTGAACGACACGGAACTGAATCGAAGGCCCGCTGTACTGGGGCCACCGATCTATGACGAACTGGCTCCGCTTCCCGACGTACCCGAGCCGGAACTCACCGTCGAGTATCAGAGATAGAAGACGGTCGCGTCGCCCAGGTCTTTATGGGCGTGCTCGGAATACATTTCAAGGAAACGCACGAACTGCTGATAGGCGGCGTAGGAAGCCGTTTTCTGATCGACCGCGCACCCGTAGCGCACGTAGGCGGCATTCCGGTCAATCGCGGGGCGTGAATTCACGATCTTCACGTACACCTCGAGGTAAGTGTCCTGGCTGAAATAGAGGCGAATCGGCACATTGTCCGTGTCCGCGGGCCAGGGTTTTGCTGTTCCCGTCCTGTCATAAGGAACCTGGAATGCGAGCCCGTCCTCGCTGATGTCCACCAGTTCGACCGGTGTCATCCCGCTGTTGCCCGCCACCGAGTAGACGCTCAAAAGCTGCTTGAAGAAGAGACGCTCCGTCTTTCGACGTTTCTCGTCCAGGCGCTGGGCACGGACCTCGTTGAAATCGACCACTCTCTTCTGTTCGGTGCTATTCCCTGAGTTCCCCTGTGGCATGAATGACATCCTCCGAAGAACCTATCGGAAGCAAACCGTCAGGGCTCAAGAAGCAAATTTTGCCGGGCACCCTTTATTAAGCAGCGGTAAAAACAAGGGAAAAGACGCTCGCTTAAACCTCGGCCCCACTCTCAAAGCGAAGCTTTGTTCTCAATTTCCGCCGCGTCTCGGATGCTGTCCAGCATCTCAAGGAAGGAGACGAAGGCCGCGTAGGCCTTTGAATTCTTGTCTGAAAACCTGCCGCCAATGCGGCGAGTGGCATGAGCCTCATCGACACGCACGAGTTCGACCCCAATCGGCAGAAAAAGCGATTGATTCAAATAAAGCCGGACATCGAGCACCTGACCCTGCGTTACGGAAAAGTCGTCGTGAGATTCGCCGTCGGTATCCAGTTCGAACCCGATGCCGTCCTCGCTCAGGTCAAAGATCCTCAGGCGATGGAAGCCCTTCCGAGGAATAACAACGAAAATGGAAAACGTCTCGAGAACGGGACGACGCCTGGTTTTTCTCCGCTCACTGGCTGGGCTCATAATCCCTCTCTTTTCGGTATTGTCGCCGAAGAGGCCATGGATTGCGCCTGCTCGATCTTCGCCTTCAGCGTCGTCAGCGCGGTTCGCGCGCTGGCCTCCGCCTCGCCTGCCTGGATTTCAAACGCCTTCGGCAGCGTTTTGCCGGTGAAATAGGAATGATGAAGCTCATGCATCCGCAATACCGCGACTCCCGCTTCGCCGGTCAAACGATACAGAACTCCGTAAAAATACTCACGCTGAAGCGCCTCGGGCGTCCATTTGCCGAAGTTCGCCGAGATCTGCTTGAACAGCTCGCTCCAGGAGTAATGAAAAGCCTCCCAGGAGCGCTTCTGCACAGGAGTGAGTTTCTTCAGCTTGCGCATTTCCGAGAACTTTGAAAGGGACGAGGTCAACTGGTTCTCCAGCGTGGCGGTGAACTGATTCACCTCACTCAATTCAGAACCAGCTCTCTCGCGAAGCTTGTCGTGGAATTCCTTGAGGCGAAGAGCGTAATTCTCGTCTTCGGCTCCACCCAGGAAATAGGTTTTCGAGACGATGAGCTTCCGACCCTTGGGAAGCCCGGGGCCGGGCGAAACTCCCATTCCCGGCGAGTTCGCCAGCAGTACGGCGACTTCAGGGGCCTGGGTCTCAGCTTCCATCACGGTCACGCGATATTTTCCGCGGGGAATGAGGCCGGCTCCGAGACGCAATACGTCTGAGCGCGCAAGACGTTTCCCTATACGAGCCCGAAGCCGCTGCCTGAAATTCAGATGATTCAGCAAAGTCTCGGGAATGCCTTCGATGAAAAGGTCGAACTCAGCCCCATCCGGAAGAAACGAGCTGACGTAGAAAGTCGGTAGCGTCGGATCCTGGAGCGACAAGGCAACCGCAACCATGAGATTTGCCGGATTGTCGGAAGACTGGGCTGCGTGCTTCAACTCCGCATATTCATCAGGAGAGACGTCACTCAACTGCGGGAGCGGGGAAACCCAGCGTGAAAGAGCCGGAATGCGATCGGAGGCCTTGACCAGAATTTCCTGGCCCAGGTCACGTCCCCTGCTGATAGCGTCCTGCAATGGCACCGAAGCCAGCATCATATCCAGGTATCCCTGGGTGAACGCAAACCCTCCCCCGGCCAGAGCGGCGAGAAAGAGAGCAAGAACGAGAAACCTGCCACGGCGACGGCTCTTCCCAGCCCCAGCCCCAGGCGAAACCTGCGCCAAACCATCATCGCCAGGGCTCAATGTCGATCCGGTAGCTTCGGCCTGCGGCGTAAAACCTGAAAATTCATCATTCGCGCTTGCACCCGCAAGAAGAAGTCCGGGAGACGAGAGTTCCGCAGGCTCATCGGCAGAGGCGAACACCCCGGCCGAAGCCTGGGGAGAATCCGATTGCGGCGCGCTCATCAGAGTGGGTTCACTCAGGGATTCAAGTTCAGGTTCGGGTTCAGGTTCCTGAGGTCCCTCGGCGGATGCCGTGGATAACTGCAGATCAGGCCCACCAAAAGTGGGCACTTCTGGCGGAGGAGATGCAAGAAGGGTTTCGCATTCCGGAACATCAGTCATCGCCTTCCAATCAGGCATGCCTTCGCACCAGACGAAACTACTCGAGACGATCTGGTGTTGTCCGAGTTTCTCCTTGAGCTCCGCGAGAGAGAAAGGACCCTCGTGATGATCGCTCAGATAAACAAACCACTTTTTTTCGTTGTATCCATCCATGGTTTCGACCCTTAAGTAGGTCTGAGTGTAAGGGATATATTCCGGCGAATCAAATGGCGCCTTAAACTTCTTAGGCTTAGGCTTGCTTGGGCTTCGAAGGTGAAGCAAGCCGCTGGTCAATAGCGGCGGATGCCTCCTCCTGAAGGCGCTTAGCGGATGCCAGAAGCTCCTCACAACGTCGCTTCATTTCCGCCACGTAGGCCTCGTCGGTAATGTCTTTGAGGTTGACCATTACATTCCAAATACCGCCTCGCACTCCAGCAAATCCCATCTGTACGCCGACAGCCGCGTCCGTGACTGAATTCGGGTTGCCGATTGCCGCGGCATCACGCGCAAGTTCCATTGTCCGGAAGCTCGCTACCGCAGTCTGCCAGGGCACGTCGATGGCGACCTTCAGCCCCTCCTGCATCTTATGGTTGCGAATCGATTGCTCCTCGGGAGTGACCCTCGGCATGCGGCGGGCATCCATATAGGCATTAAAAGCGTTCGTGTCGGCATCCACAGCCGCCATCAGGGACTCTTTGGTGCTCTGAGCGCCGGCGGCGATGCGGGCGAGCTCAGCATCTTTCGCTTCGGTTCCCTCTTTTCCATAGGTCAGGTTCGCCACCATGGATGCGAGTGCCGCCCCTAAAGCGCCGCTCAAAGCGGCTATGGAGCCGCCGCCTGGTGCGGGGGTATCCCTGGAAACCTCGTCGGCAAATTCCTGAATACTCATTTTCACGAGCGCCTTGGAAGGCAACGCCGGGAGCCCGATCACTTTCTTCTCGATCTCAAAAGGCACGACGTCCGCCAGGCCCATCGAGAAGACCGCCGTCCTGACAATGTCAGCTGCCGGAACGCCGACCGACTTGCCTTGTTTTTCCAGGTAGTACTTCCCCGCCTGGAGCATCGCCTCATAGGGGACCAGACCGACAATCTCGCTTCCGGTCACGACGAGACCGCGTTCCGCCGCAAGCTTCCGCGCGGCCTCAAGCACCAGGTGCGGAGGTGTCACCCGAAAATCCGTCAGATTGATCGAAACCTGCGCGCGCTTGAACTCCTCAACATACCAGCCGATAGCCTTACATGCCCGGAACATCCCGGGCCGGTAGACGGACTGGCCGATGACTCGCGGCGGGTCAAGTTCGTTCGCCAAAAGCAAGGCGCTGAGATCGTAACCGTGAACGGAACTGCAATGCGACTCAACGCTCGTATAATCTGTTCCGACGAACTCACAGCTCCCACATGGAAATACGCCAACCTGATAGAAAAGCTTCTTTCCGCGATAATAATACGGATGCACGTTGCCGGTTCGTGCAACACGTCCTTTCTCGCGCAGGTCAAAGGCGATTTCGGTCGCGTGCTGCTTGTCCTGGGAATTCAGGGTGATGTTGTAGGCAATCAGGAATTCTCGCGCCCCTATCACGGTCGCGCCTGATTTCGCATTGAAGCGTGCGGGGCCGAAGTCAGGCTTCCATTCGGGGTCCTGAACCTTTTTCGCGAGGCCTTCATATTCCCCTCGGCGGATATCAGCGAGATTGCTGCGTTCGGGGCGGGCCGCGGCCGCCTCATAAAGATAGACGGGAATGGAGAGTTCGCGCCCCACGCGCTCTCCCACCTTGCGTGCGAGTTCCACGCAGTCCTGCATCGTCACACCCTCGACGGGCACGAAGGGGCAGACATCGGTCGCGCCCATTCTCGGATGCTCGCCTTTGTGCATGGACATGTCGATCACCGCCGCGGCTTTCGCTATGGCCTGAAACGCTGCTTCCGCGACCGCATCCGGGGCACCCACGAAGGTCACCACGGTGCGATTTGTGTCGGCACCCGGTTCAACGCTCATCAACTTGATACCGGGAACGGCTTCGATGGCGTCGGTGATCTGCTTGATTTTGCCAAGCTCCCGACCCTCTGAAAAATTAGGGACGCACTCTACGATTTTGCCGCGATTCAAAGACGTGTCCATGGATGAGTCTCCTGAAGGGCCCATCCTATGCTCGGCTTTTGGCGCCGTCAAACGCCCTCTGGCAACGCCGGCTACGCCACACGATCTCGGCGAAGATCGCGAAGAAAACGGGCTTGCTCCTGAAGGGCGCCCTTGGCTGCATCCACTCGGGTCGAAACCATTTCGGCCATCCTTGTCATCTCGGCATCCGTCTGAACAGCGAGATCGAGGTCGGTAGCCCTGGGCTCCAGACCGATTTCCATTTCACGCAGCGAGGCCTCCACCTGCCCCCCCAAAGTGCGCGTGGCCGAAAGCCACTTCCTGATCTTCTCGGGGTCCTCGGCGCCTCCGGGCTGCGCAAGGGCCTCCTCGGCAGCCAGCAGAGCTTTTTCCGACAGCTTCATCGCGCGCCTCGCCTGCCGCAGACGATGAAGATCAGCGTGCACCTCACGCCTTGCGTCTGACCGCTGACCGATCGGCGTCAGTGCTGCCTTCTTGAAATCAGTCGTGACACGCAGGAGGTCAAGAAAACGCGTGGCAAGCTGGAGAACCAGGGACTCGCTCCGCGCAGTCCAATCAGGTTCCGAAGGAGTGGGAACAGGCACAGCAGCGGCTTCTTGGCTGCGAGAGAAACGCGAAAACCCCACTATTCCAACGATCCCCTGAAGCGCGAACCACAGGAGCCCGAAGAACATCGCAACTGAAATATCGTTTCCGAAGGTCGTCCGGCTATCCAAAAAACCGCGATACCCGAGATTGAGACGGACTCGTATTCCGGCTCCGTTTTCGGGCTGACTCACCTTGGTGTAATCAAACCAGCCATCCGGCAGGAATACATAACTCTCGGAAGGAACTCCGACCTGTCCACGATGCTTCGAGATTTGAATGGTTCTGGGCTCCACGCCCTGAGCCAGAAATTTCACCGCCCAATGAATCGGGTCCTTCTCAGCTCGAACCTTGGCGTTCAAAACCAGACCTTCGGCTTGCGCGGCGATCTGCCGTGCGGTGTGAAGGCCGAAATCCGAAAGACGCGCGTTTGCCCGAATCCGATCGAACTCCTGCACGCCCGCAGTGATGCCTGCCGCGACAACTGCAAATAGAACTAATGGCGCTATTCGACCCATTCCCATCCATTGTCTGATCGACCTTATGAAGAAAGCCCTTGAGAAAAGAGCGTTTTGGTCGGCTATGGTGCTGAATTTGACCACTTACTGCGCCCTGCTAGACTCTTTAAGGCACACCCGGTCCCAAGGAGGGATTTATGAAAAACATTCTGATACTCAGTCTCGCTCTCGCAATGACGGCCCCAGCAGTCGCCGCGCAAAAGGCCCATAAGATCATTGGCGGAAAGAAGTTCACGATTCAGAAGTCTGAAACCCGCGGACCAGCGTCCGCCGAAGATGATGTCAACGTCCTTCAGGCTTATCTCAGCCCGGCTTACGTCGCATTCGCCAAAAACGCCAAGAAACTGAAGTTCTCGAAGGACAGCCTGGAATCCTTGCTGGACGAAGACAAGAATCTGTCTCCCGCTTCTTACTTCAAAAAATACACGCTGAACGAAGCCGAGGGAGATGCCGGTAAGGTCGAAAAATTCATTCACGCCAGCTGCGAGGCGGCGAAAAAGGGCATCCGGAAATGCTCGCTGTCCATTCTCTTTGAGCAGCACGAGAAAACAGACGATACCCCGAGCGGTCACGAGATTTTCGAATCCTCCGCTGGCTTTCTGTTTAGCATCGATGCCAAAGGAAACGTGGTCGGCAACGTCGTGAACTTCTTCATGGCTGGCTGAAATATTTTCCGCGCGATTGAAAAAAGGTCGTGCCCTGGGGCGCGGCCTTTTTTTATGTCGCGTCGTCGCAAATGGTATTCGCTCCCCCTGATTGGGCGTATTTTGGACACTCAGCAGAGTCGAATCCAACTCGCCCGGTTCGAATGGGCGCCTATGGGACATTCAGACTGGCCGAATACGTAAAGGGTGTCGACGTATCGATGTCGATCGCACAATTTCAACATGGGTCTCAGTCGCCACACCCAATGAATGCCGGTATTCATCGGATATTTGACAAAATTCGCACTGTGGCCCACCGCTTACTTTCATAGAGCGTACTATGAAAGCATTTTCTATTCTGTTTTGGTCGATGCTCATCAGCACTCTGATCGCAACGCCGGCTTTGGCCAAGCGCACACCTCGCTCAGAGGCAGAGCAAAAGCTGTATTTTTGGGTACAAAAATCCGCTCCCAATGCTGAAGTCTACGACATGAGAAGCCCGTCTGAACTCCGAAGAGGTTTTGGAGATAAGCCCGCCACTTTAACCAACCTCGACCAACAACTGAAAGCACTTCAGCAATCTCCTGAATTTCAAAAACTGAAAGGATCGATTCGGGATGTAAAGATCATTCTTCATCCAAATTTCCAGGTCGCTGGCAAATCTACAATGGATCTCCAGGGCGGCGTTTTCATATACATCTGGTGGTACCTGTACGCACAAAACAATTCCATGTGATCAAAGGTAAAGAACTGGAAGCAAAACTCGCTCGGGTCCAGAAATCCCATATTGACGTCAATGGCACGATCCAATCCATCGAACGAACGCTCAACGACTTCAACTCTCCTCCACGCTCAGGCGCTAGCGCAAAGATAGCTCAAGACTCGCGCAAACAATTTACCCCAGAAGAAATGAGAATCATCGAGCGTTCCACGCGCGAAATCCAGACACATCGCGCTCAACCAGCGCTCGGTTCGGTGCCACCCGTCACCTTACCTAACCCAAGGAGCGTGTTTTAACGCCTGAGTCGATTCAATGGGTTGCACTTAATTGAGGGAGACCCCCGACCCTGTCCATGAACTGATCAGTTACTTAAATATCGCCACAAATCAACCTGCCTCGTTTTAATCGTTTTCGACAAAAGCTTTTGTTTTCAGGGACCTTGTTTCTATCGTACTGGCATACGACTTGAAACTGTCTCTATTGAGGTCACTTCATGCCCGATGCCCGGAACAGAAAATTTTCAGCCACCTATCTGATTCTGGTTTTGGGCGTTTCAGCGCTTTTAGCGAACCCGGCTTATTCCTCGGATCCCGTCTGCAGCGACGCTGCCGCCCTTTCTCGAGAAGCATCCCTTCTTCGCAGGAAGAACCTTGCCTCAAGTTATGAGAAAAATTCTGCGGAGCTCGTGGCCGAACTGGAAGCGCTTCAAGACTCCTCCAAAAAAGTAGCCTGGGGATCGTCCCTGCTTTTCGCTGTTTCAGGATCCACGCTCGCCATCGTCGGCAGCGCAAAAGTCGCCGCTGCGGCCGGAGCCAGGGCGGCAACGAGTACCGTGATGCGTGGCATTTCCAAAGGGGCGAGCTGGGTATTCAAGTGGCGCACCGGCGGCGACACCACCATCGGATATGTGTGGGAGTACAGCTCCAACTCTGCTGCGGCCATATTGCTGAACGACAATTGGGCCGCCCGACCGCTGAAACCTATTCTGAAAAAAATCGACGCCATCGGAACGACGAACATGAACGCATCCGATGAGACGGAACTCGCGAATAGATTAAATGAAGAGCGCAAACGGATCACGGAACTGCAGGCTCAGGCGAATCCCAAACTACATGACGGCAGGCTCATGAGCCTGGGCTGGGATGACGTTCATCACATTCGGGTGCTCATCGCAGTCGCGAAGGCCGAGCATCGCCTTCACCGGCTGGATCGCCAGGAATCAGAGCGGCTACTCTGGATAACAAGGTCCCAGTGCGCAGGAACCTACGACGAAGCACTTCAGCTTGCCGAGAAAGCCAGACAGGCACTGGGTGAGTTCGCGAATGGCAGCAAAAACCTGACGCTCGAACGAATGATCTCGGAAAGCGCACGAAAAAGTTCTCCCGAATTCAGGAATCCGCCTGCTTCGAGCACCGCACCAGAGAGTTCGGCAGCGCGAATCGCGCGCTAGCACTCATTCCCTAGAATTTCATCCTGAGCCAAAGATCACCTTTGACTTCCTTTTTCCTCACCGTCAAGTCGGGCGTCACAGCACCCGGTTCTTCAAAGAGAAAGAACGGCTGACTTCCATATCGCGCCTCAACGCCCGTGCCAATTTCAATCAGCCTGTTCAGCGCCATCTTCCACTCACCACGGATCTTCGAACTGACTGGCAGATCGTAAAAAGGATCTTTGCTTCGGTTTTCAACGATCTTGCTCAGGTCCATGAGAATCGCAAATTCGCCCTTCTTTTCAGTTGGAACGGCCACGGAGAAAAGCTGCCTTAATGCCACGGCATCGCGATTTTCGGCTCCGCCAAACAGATAGGCTTCCGATTTGCTCAAAACGACAACCTTATCGTCGCTTCCACGCCGGTCCACGACGACGTTCACTTTGTCGTAGGCCGTTTGCATCTTCAGTGACGAGTACTGGTCCGTGGGAACTATTTCCAAAGCACGGCCCACTTCAACCGTCACCGGTTTTGCCAGCCTGTATTCGACCGAAGGGACCAGTTTATTCTCGATGCCGCTCATCGGCGCACCCACGGAAGTCTTCGTCCAGAGATCAAGAACCTTTGCGTCCAGCTCAAGTTTTCCGGTCACCTGATTAATCCGAGCCTTACCTACAACATTTCCGCCCAGAAAAGCGTTGCGCCTCTTTCGTTCAACCATGTCGGCGTCGGGGTCTACCTGACGGTCCCGGATTTCAAGATACCCGAACTGCCCCTTGGCGATGTAACCCACCTCATCTAGAACCGATTGCGACAGCTTCACGTTCCTCGATAGTTCTCCGGCGACGCCAATCGCCTGCAGTCTCAC
>MEPR01000052.1:153453-176145 GCA_001769835.1 Bdellovibrionales bacterium GWB1_55_8 | reverse complement strand
CCGATCAAGCGCGCCCCCTCCTGATCAGCACTGATCAGCAAACACGAACCGGAGGAAGCTCTCATGAAACGGAAGGTCCGTAAGGCAGTCATCCCCGCAGCAGGTCTTGGCACTCGCTTCCTGCCGGCCACGAAGGCGATTCCGAAGGAAATGATTCCGATCGTGGACGTTCCGATGATTCAACACATCGTCGAAGAAGCGGTCCGCGCCGGAATTGAAGACATCGTCCTGGTAACCGCCCGCCACAAAGAAGCGATCGAAAACCACTTCGATTTCAATTATGAGCTTGAGGACTCTCTCGAAAAGAAGAACAAGAACGATCTGGCGGAGGTTTCCCGTGCGGTCGGGAAAATGTGCAACCTGATCTCCATCCGCCAGAAAATGCCGCTGGGACTCGGACACGCGGTGCTTACAGCCGCGCCGATCATCGGTGATGAACCTTTCGCGATCCTGCTCGGCGATGACCTGATCGATTCAACGGTCCCCTGCACCAAGCAGCTTGTGGATATTTACGAACGAGAGAACGCGTCAGTCGTGGGCGTGATGGAAGTTCCCGCGGATGAGGTCTCCAAATACGGCATCGTGGGCGGCAAGATGCTCGATCCGCGCACCATGCATGTTCAGAATCTTGTCGAAAAGCCCGCTCCGAAGGATGCGCCCTCACGATTCGCCATTCCTGGCCGTTACGTTCTCTCACCCACCATTTTCGAATGCCTTCGGCAGACCAAACCGGGCAAAGGCGGAGAAATCCAGCTCACCGACGGCCTGCAGCTTCTGGCGGAACGCGAGCGGCTGCTTGCGTATCAGTTTGACGGAACCCGTTACGATACGGGCGATCGCCTGGGCTTCATCGATGCCACGATTTCCTTCGCACTTCGTCGGCCCGATCTGAAGTCGGGTGTTCAGGAAATTCTTCGCAAACATCTGGAGAGGAAATGATCGGTCGGTTATTTTTAGCGCTCGTAATGATCTGCGGCCTGCAAATTTCGTCCGCGTGGGCCTACATTCCGCCGTCGCTATTCATCGTGAAATCGATGGCCACCAAGCACAGCGGTGTCAAAGGGGTGCGGGTGCGCACGCAGGTGAAAGCCATTGAAGACGGAAGACCCGTTGATGGAATCTCATTCAAATCCGTGACCGCTTACGACCCGCAGAAAAACGTGCTGCGTGGCTGGGCTTTCGATTCCGAGAACCAGGTCCTCTTCATGGTGGAACGAAGAGGAAACGAGCTGAACATGGCAAACCAGCTGCTGTTTCAGGCGAACCCGGGCGAAACCACCCAGGCGCTCATCACGGGCGGCGTTCCCATTGTTTCCGAACAGGAGCTGCTTGCCCTTCCGGATGAAGATCAGCGGCAAAGAGCAGAGACCACCTCTCTCAAGCGGTGGCAGGGATCGATCGCCTGGGTGATCGGGCAACCCGACGGTCCTCAGCTTTGGGTGGAAAAGGGAAGCTTCCTTCCCCTCCGGCTGGTTGCCAATTCTAACGAACTCCGCTTTGAAGGATTTCACCTTTATCGCGGATTTCCCTATCCCAGGTCGTTGCTACTCGCGGAAACGAGCGGCGAGGTGCGCCTTCGGGAAGATCTGATCGATTTCAACACGGGACCGGTCACAGGTGATTTCAAGGGCGAAATCGTATCAGGAATGACTGAAGCAGGACGCTCCTCCCCCTCGCAGCTGAGAAAAATCCTGGAAGACTATTACAAGAATGTCCGCTGACGGTACCGAAACGCACATTCTATCGGTGGCCGTACCGCGCCCTGTGGACGGGCTTTTCACGTATCGAATACCCTCCGCGCTCCTCCCGCTCGTTCAAGTGGGCGGCTGGGTTCAAGTTCCTTTCGGACGACGCAATACGCATGCATTTATAGTTGAGAACCCGAAGAAAATCGCCGAGCTCCCGCCCGGGCTCAACCCGGAAAACCTGAAGGACATTCTCAGCGTCGGTGAGGGCGTTCTGCCCAGGGATGTTATGGAGCTTTGCAGATGGGCACACGAGTATTATGCGGCCCCCCTCGGAGAGGTTTTGAACTGCGCACTCCCGGCCGCGGCCCTCGGGTTAAGAAACACGAAAAAGGTCTCTCGGAAAATCACAAGCTCTCATCCTCAGGTCGAACTTCATGCATTGACCGAAGAGCAATCCTCCGCGCTCGACCAGCTCGAACGGATTCGAACCTCGCCTTACGATCCCGTCAAACCCTCTCCCAAAGTCGCGCTCCTTGACGGCGTTACCGGAAGCGGAAAGACCGAACTTTATATCGAGCTGGCGCGCCGCACCCTGGCCGAAGGGCGGGGCATCCTCGTACTTGTTCCGGAAATCGCGCTTTCGAGCCAGCTTCATCAACGCCTTGAATCCGGCTTGGGTGTTTCGGTCGGACTGTGGCACTCGGCGGTCGCCGATGGAAAACGACGAGATCTCCTGAGCGCCCTGCGAAGTGGAGAACTCCGGGCGGTCGTCGGGGCACGCTCAGCCGTTTTCGCGCCGGTGGCCGATCTCGGCCTGATCGTAATCGACGAAGAACACGATCCGACCTATAAACAGGAAGATCGTTTCCGATACCATGCGCGCGATCTTGCCGTGGTTCGCTCGAAATTGACGGGCGCGCTTGTCGTTCTCGGGTCCGCAACAGCAAGTCTGGAAACCCGTGAACGGGTTCGCGAAGGCAGATATGGCGTCGCCGCTCTTCCGCACCGAATCGCGCCAGGCGGGCTGCCGGCCGTGGAATTGGTTCATCTCGGCGAGGAAGAACGAGAGGAAGGCATCCAGGCGCCGCTTGCGAAGCGAACACTGGAAGCCCTGCGCACAACCATCGCCAATGGCGAGCAGGCGATGGTCTTCCTGAATCGCAGGGGTTTTGCCGCTTTTCTGCTTTGCGAGGATTGCGGAGAGGTCCGTGGTTGTCCGCAGTGCTCAATTTCGCTTACGGTTCACCGACGCAGCGTGAAGCTGAAATGTCACGTCTGCGGGCACGACGAACTCATACCGGACATCTGCTCGAAATGCAGTGGCTCTCACCTCCGCGCCATGGGCGCTGGCACCGAGAGCCTCGAAGAGGAGCTTCCAAAACTGATCCCTGGCGCCCGCACCCTTCGCCTTGATCGCGATCAGATCACGAGCGCGACGCGCCTCGAGAAGATTCTTGGCGAATTTCGGAACGGTGACGCGAATCTGCTTTTAGGCACCCAGATGCTCGTGAAGGGCCACGATTTCCCGGGAGTCACCCTGGTCGTTGTGATTCTGGCGGATGCGCTCTTCCGCTGGCCGGATTTCCGTGCCGCCGAGCGAGCCTATCAGGTACTGAGACAGGTCGCAGGACGCGCAGGCCGCGGCCAGCGTCCCGGACGCGTACTGATTCAGACGTTCACCACCGATCACCCGGTGATTCAGGCGATTCAGGGAACCATGTCCGAGCAGTCTTTTCTGGAGAATGAACGCGACCTCAGGCTCGCCCTGGGCTATCCGCCGTTTGGTCGAATGGCGCGCCTCAGATTCGAATCTGCCGATCAGGAAGAGGCCCGCTCACGTGCATCAAACGTTGCTGAGGCACTTCTCAGATCGCTTCCGGGCTCCGGGAATGCGGTGGACTTCCGGAGCACCGAGGTCCTTGGCCCAAGCGAGGCGTTCCTGGAACGGGCCCGTGGAATTTACCGCTGGGACATCCTGATCAAGAGCCCCAGCGTTCAGGAGCTTCGGAAGCTGGTGTTTGCCGCTCGCGGACTTTGCCATCAGAACAAGTGGCATTTTCTCGTCGATATTGATCCCTATGGAGTAGGATAATGCTATGGGCGGCAAGGTAGATGACGTCATCAGCAGGGCGCGAAAGAAAGTCCAACGCGCTATCGAACAGGCAGAGCGGGACAATCGCAACCGCCTCCTGAAGCGGCGTATCGAGCTTGCGAACGCCGGAGTTCGCGCTTATGAAGCCGGTCGCATCGGCGAGGCCGTACAGAACTTCCTGGGCTACCTGAAGATTCTGGAAGAGTGGAAGGGCGTCGGACAGGGCGGTCTTACGCCGACACTGTTTGACCCGAAGAAAGACGTTTACGAACTGCTGCTGATCAGCGCGGTTTATTGGGACCTGACGAAACTTTTTGACCGCACAAAAAGCGAGGAACGCCGCAAGGAATTCCTCCATTATATGGAAAAGTACATCCTTTTCTCAAAAGGAATGCCCTTTGAACCGCTCTGCGCCGAAACGCTGCGGAAATACGTGAACCTGGAAAAACCGGTGCACAGGGCCGAGTTCAGAAACGCCTACAAGGTTCTGAGTGGCAGTAACTGCTTCGTAGCAACCGCTCTGCTGGACGTTACTGATCCCCGGACGCTTCCGTCACTTCGGACCTATCGCGATCAGGTGCTGGCCAGACATGCAGGCGGCCGCCTTTTAATCCGTGTCTATTACCGGTTCGGACCCCTGGCTGCGCAGGTCACCGACTGCCTTCCTGAAAGACTCCGGTGCGGTCTCGGGAAAGCGCTTGATGACTTTTCAGTTCGTGCCGCTCGCGTCAGCGCAACAACGTCCCGATCCGGTCCGGACGGAACACGAACTGGCTGTCGCTGAAACTCACCCAAAGCGAAAGCCAGATCACGATGGCCTTACCTTTGACGTTTTTATACGGAACATAGCCCCAAAAGCGGCTGTCGTTTGAAAAATCCCGATTATCGCCCATGACGAAGAGACTGTCTGCGGGGACAGTGACCGGCCCATGGCTTTCGCCCATGAAGCTATTCTTGTCGAGCATCATCAGATGGTCAGTGCCGTCGATATGTTCAACGTAAAGGTCGAGGTTGCTCGGGCTGTAGCGCGGGTCATCCAGGGACTTGAAAATCTTGTCTGATTCGGGTCCCACAACGACGTCCCGTTTAACAAGCTGGTCATTGACGTAAAGCGATTTTTCGCGAATTTCCAGACGATCACCCGGAACGCCGATCACGCGCTTGATGTAATAGAAGCTCTCGTCTTTAGGATAACGGAACACGATGATATCACCCCGCTTGGGCGGAGCACGGTCGACCACGTAAATCGGCCGATCCGTCGCGAGGTCGGAAAAGGGCACCTTGAAGCCATAAGCGAACTTGTTGACGAAGATATGATCCCCGATGAGCAGCGTGGGAATCATGGACCCCGAGGGGATCTTGAATGCCTCGACAACGCTGGATCTGATCATGAAGACGATCAGTAGGGCGAAGCCCAGTGAGAGGACGTTCTCGATCAACCATTTTTTGGACGTCTTCTTGGCCTGCGCGGTCTTCGCACTTTGGTCGGGCGAGGACTGGCCAAGCGAGGGGCCGTGCTGATCTTCTGAATTCTTTTCGGGTGTTTCTGACATAGTGCTTCCGCAGAATGTACAGGATTGCCCCTTCAACGCACAAGCTGCAATTACAAGAAGGAATCATGTACACTGAGGTGGAATGAAGACGCTGGACCGGTACATCGCCGGGATGTTCCTGAAGAATCTGCTGATCGCGGTGACCGCCCTGGTATGCCTGTTCGCCTTCCAGGGTGTCATGGGCGATCTGCTCGATCGGCAGTTCCCAGGGGACCAGATCCTGGTTTACCACTTGCTGAACATTCCTCGCGTTCTGGTGGAAATGATGCCTCCTGCCGTGCTCCTGGCCACTGTCTTCACCCTCTCCGGCCTTGCCCGGACAAACGAGCTCATTGCGAGCTTTGCGATAGGCGTGAGCCTGAAAAGAATCGTGACACTGCTGCTGACAGTCGTGTTCATGGTCAGCTGCCTCCTGATCGTGCTGCAGGATCGAATCCTGCCGCTCACCTACAAGAAGAGAACGACTTATTACTGGCACGTGATGAAAAAAAAGCCGGACTTCTTCCTGGACATCAAACAGGACAAGATCTGGTACCGCTCGAAAAACCTGATCTTCAACCTCCGTCTGTTCGACCCTCAGAAAAAGATCATTCACGGAATGTCGGTCTACACCTTCAACGAGAACTTCGATCTCGTGCAGGTGGTCAGCGCGGATCGCGCCAAGTTTACGAAGCAGGGATGGAAACTGCTGGACGGCACCGTGACTGTTTTCCCGAGTGACCAGGACTTTCCGCTGATGCAGAAATTCACCACCAAGGATCTTTTGATTTCCGAGACCCCGAAGGATTTCCAGGAAATTGAAAAAGAGGTGGACAGCCTGCGATTGAAGGAACTCTACCGATATGTCCAAAGGATCGGAGACGCGGGAGCGGATACCAAAAGTGTCCTGGTCAAACTTCATTCGAAAATCAGCATCAGCTTCATGCCCCTGATCATGTGCGTTCTCGGAGTTCCGTTTTCAGTTCGAAGCCGGCGCGAAGGCGGAGTCGCGCGTGACCTTGGACTCTGCCTGGCACTCACGTTTTTCTATTGGCTTTTTTATTCAATAGGGCTATCTCTGGGAACCAATGGTGCGTTACCGCCATGGCTCGCAGCATGGCTTCCGAGCACGTTCTTCGGAGCCTTGGCGGTAACGCTCATTGCTCGCCAGAAGTGAACTCCAGTCATGTCATTACTTAAAATCTATAAATTTCCCGATCTGGTCCTAGCGAAAAAAGCCGCTCCCATTCAGCGCGTCGAAAAATCCCTGCACAAGCTCGCGGATGACATGCTGGAAACCATGTATCACGCCCCCGGGGTCGGTCTGGCCGCAAACCAGGTTGGCGTTCTTGAGCGCGTGCTGGTTCTCGACACGGAATTTGAACCCGTCGAGCTCGAGGATGGTGAAACGCCCCCGGAGGGCGCCGAAGTCATCGGCGGCGAGCTTTTCGTCAACCGCAAACCGATCATCGTCGTGAATCCCCAGGTCGTTCAAAAAGAAGGGGAGATCGAATTCACCGAAGGATGCCTTTCGGTTCCCGAATACACGGCTGACGTGAAACGAGCGCTGAAGATCAAGATTCAATATCAGGACATCGATGGGCTCACCAAAACGCTTTCGGCGGAGGGTCTTCTGGCCGTAGCCATCCAACATGAGATGGACCATCTGGATGGGAAACTGTTCATCGACCGCTTGAGCCCGTTGAAAAAGGAAATGATCCGGAAACGCCTTCGTCAGGAACGTCTTGAACGCGAGCGCGAGGAAGCGGAACTAGGCGAAGCGGCTCTCCAGAGCAAAAAACACAAGAAGGGCCTTTGAGGAAATGCTTCGCATAGTGTTTATGGGAACTCCCGAGTTTTCGGTCCCGGCACTCCGCGCGACGGCGGCAAAATATCAGGTTGCGGGCGTTTTCACCCAACCTGATCGTCCGGTGGGCCGCGGCCTGGATCTCCGCGCCTCCCCCGTGAAGCTCGAAGCCGAGCGTCTGGGCATTCCGGTATTCCAGCCCGAGTCGCTTGTTCCCGAGGAAAATTTCGCGAAACTTCAGGCACTTCAACCCGACGTGATCGTGGTTGTGGCATTCGGTCAGATTCTGAAAAGGAATGTCCTGGATCTTCCGCGCCTCGGATGCGTGAACATCCACTCTTCGCTCCTTCCCCGCTGGCGCGGCGCCGCCCCGATTCAACGGGCCCTCCTGGCCGGAGACATGGAGACCGGCGTGACCACGATGCGAATCGCGCCGAAACTCGATGCGGGCGATATTCTGCTTCAGGCCAAAACGCCTATTTCAGGCACGGACACAGCAGGAACCCTGCACGATCGCCTGGCTATCTTAGGAGCGGACTTACTGATGCAGACTCTGGACGGCTTGGAGTCCGGAAGCTTGACTGGTCAAGTCCAGGACGAATCCAGGGTCACCTATGCCCAGAAACTCTCCAAAGAGATGGAAACGCTCAATCCAGACCTGACGGCGATCGAGCTGGACCGACAGGTGCGGGCCCTCCACCCCTGGCCCGGAACGAGCGTCCGGGTACAGCTGCCGGAAGGCCCGCTTCGCCTGAAAATTCGCTCCGCGCTGCTCCATTCTGAAATTTCTGGCCCCAAGGGGAAAATTTTTGACAAGGCCGGCATGATCCTCCTGGGATGTAGCGAAGGGTGCCTGGAGCTGCGAAACGTCCAGTGGGAAGGTAAGCGCGAAGTCGATATGAACGGGTTTGTGAACGGTTTACGCGGCCGTGGCCAGAACCTTCCGCTTGAGGTAAAACCCTAGGCCTATGAACCTGTCAAAAGGTCTGCCGGCAAAAGCACTGCTGGCGCCGTCGCTTCTGTCAGCAGATTTCGCACGACTCGGAGAAGAGGTTCGCGAGGTTGAACTCGCTGGCGCCGACTGGCTCCACCTCGATGTCATGGATGGCCATTTCGTCCCGAACATCACGCTCGGTCCGCTCATCGCACAAGCGCTCCGCCCGATCACGAAGCTTGTGATCGACTGCCATTTGATGGTTTCTGAACCTGAGAAATGGATCGAACCGTTCGCCAGGGCCGGTGCTGATGTGATCACGATCCATACGGAAGCCGCCAAAGACCTGTCGCTTCTGCAGAAGATCCGCGCGGCCGGCTGCAAGGCCGGAATATCGCTGAACCCTGCAACACCGGTTTCCGAAATCGAAAAAGCGCTCGGACTGGTGGATCTCGTTCTCGTGATGAGCGTGAACCCGGGGTTCGGCGGCCAGAAGTTCATGGAAGGTTCGATACAGAAAATAGAAACGATCGCCAAAATGCGCGGCAGCCATTCTTTCCTGATCGAGGTCGACGGCGGCGTAGGCCTGGGAAATATCGGGAAACTGCGCAAAGCCGGCGCAGACGTCTTCGTCGCCGGCTCCGCTGTTTTTGGAGCGAAAGATCGTGCGGTCGCAATTTCAGAACTCAGAAAGAATACTCAGTAGCTCTACGGGAGATTATTATGGAACCATTGAAACTCGGTGCAAAACCCCTTCGCCTTGAGGATGTCCGCGATGTGGCCATTTTAGGACGAAAAGTGGTCCTTGCACCCGCTGCCGCGAAAAAAATTGAACGCGCGCACACCTTTCTTCAATCCGAGATCAAGAAAGGCAAGACCCTTTACGGGGTCAACACCGGCTTCGGGCTGCTCTCAGATGTCCGCATCCCTGAGGCTGACTTAGAATCACTGCAATACAACTTGCTGCGTTCGCACGCCTGCGGAATGGGCGCGTATCTCGACGACGCAACCTCCCGCGCCATGTGTCTGCTCCGTGCCGCCTCACTGTCCGTCGGACATTCAGGCATCAGGCTGGAACTCGTGGAACACATTCTCTCTCTGCTGAATCGCGGAGTTTGCCCGCTTATTCCCGAACAAGGGTCCGTAGGAGCAAGCGGAGACCTGGCTCCGCTCTCCCACCTCGCCCTCGTTTTGATCGGCGAGGGTCGGGCGCGGTATCGCGGCAAGGAAATGAGCGGCGGCAAGGCTCTTCAAGCGGCCGGCCTGAAACCCATTCGCCTCGGAGCCAAAGAGGGTCTCGCACTCATCAACGGAACACAATTCATGTCCGCCATTGGAACCCTCACCCTTCTCGACGCGGAACATCTCTGTGATCTCGCGGACGCACTGGGAGCGATGACTGTCGAAGCCCTTCAGGGCACCGAAACCGCCTTCGAGCCGGAAATTCACGAAGTCAGGCCGCATCCCGGTCAGGTTCGAGTGGCGCAAAATATGCGCAAACTCCTGCTCTCGGGCGGTAAGAAGAGCGATATCTCGCGGGCACATGAAAACTGCGGCAAGGTGCAGGATCCTTACAGTCTGCGCTGCATTCCTCAGGTTCACGGCGCAAGCCGCGACTCACTGCTTTTTGTGAGACAGGTGCTGGAGCGCGAGATCAATTCGGTCACCGACAATCCTCTTGTCTTCCCGGCTTCGAGAAAGATCCTGAGCGGCGGAAATTTTCACGGCCAGATCGTCGCGATCGCGATGGATCTCATGTCCATCGCGGTAGCCGAACTCGCAAGTATTTCGGAACAGCGCCTGGAAAAACTGATCAACCCGGCGATCTCCGGGCTGCCCGCATTCCTCACCAAGCAAGGGGGACTGAACAGCGGCTTCATGATCGTTCAGGTCGCGGCTGCCAGCATCGTCTCGGAAAACAAGACGCTCTGCCACCCCGCCAGCGTGGACTCAATCCCCACTTCCGCCGACAAGGAAGACCACGTCAGCATGGGCGCCTGGGCTGCGAGAAAAGCGTCCAAGGTGATCGTGAACACGCAGCGGGTTCTTGCAATGGAACTGCTCGCTGCGACCCAGGGCATTGACCTTCTTCGTCCGCTGCGGACGTCCTCTTCCCTGGAGAAATTGCATCAGTTCATCCGGAAAAAAGTTCCGCGCGTGGATGCGGACCGTTCGTTCCACGAGGACCTCGTTTATCTCGAAAAACAGATCGCATCACGTCAGCTCGAACCGATTTTGAAAGCCAGCCTTGAAGGAGAAAGAAGATGAGCTCCACTTCCCGCGTCGTACGATCCCCGAGAGGAAGTCAACTTCAATGCCAGGGCTGGCAGCAGGAAGCCGCGCTCAGGATGCTGATGAACAACCTGGACCCGGAAGTCGCTGAACGACCTGAAGACCTCGTTGTCTACGGTGGAAGCGGTCGCGCCGCCAGGAACTGGGAATGCTTTGATGCTATAGTCACAAGTCTCCGCGACCTGAAGGACGACCAGACACTTCTCGTGCAAAGCGGAAAACCCGTGGCGATTCTCCCCACTCATCCGCTGGCTCCCCGCGTGCTGATTTCTAACAGCATGCTTGTGCCAAAATGGGCCACCTGGGACTATTTCCGCGAACTCGAAGACAAGGGTCTCATGATGTACGGCCAGATGACCGCGGGGTCTTGGATTTACATCGGCACGCAGGGCATCGTTCAAGGAACTTATGAAACATTCGCCGAAGCAGGCCGTCAGCATTTCGCGGGCGATCTTGGCGGCAAAGTCCTTTTGACGGCTGGCCTAGGTGGAATGGGCGGCGCACAGCCCTTGGCTGCTTCTATGGCGGGAGCTGTCTCGCTGAATGTCGAAGTGGATTCATCGCGCGTGAAACGGCGGCTCGAAACCCGTTATCTGGATGAAGTCGCGGATTCTCTTGAAGACGCTCTCAAGCGCGTCGAGGCCGCGCGACGTCAGAAGAAGGCCGTCAGCATCGGCCTGGTTGGAAATGCAGCCGAGGTGCACTGGGAACTTCTGAAGCGCGGCTTTGCGCCAGAACTCCTCACCGATCAAACGAGCGCGCACGATGAGCTGAATGGTTATATTCCCGCGGGTCTCACACTCAAGGAGGCGGATGACCTTCGCCGCAGCGACCCACAAGGATACATCTCGCGCGCGATCGAAAGCATGGGGCGTCACGTGGAAGCCATGCTCGCCTTCCAGAAACAGGGTTCCCACACATTTGATTACGGCAACAATATTCGGGCCCAGGCCGTCAAAGCCGGCGTGAAGAACGCGTTTAACTTCCCTGGATTTGTGCCCGCCTACATCAGGCCCCAGTTCTGCGAGGGACGCGGGCCGTTCCGCTGGGCCGCGCTCTCGGGGGACGCCGAAGACATTCGCGTCACCGATCAGGCGCTGATCGAGCTCTTTCCCGAAGATAAGGGGCTCGCACACTGGATTCGGATGGCGCAGGAACGTATCGCGTTTCAAGGTCTGCCTGCCCGGATTTGCTGGCTCGGATATGGCCAACGGGAGAAGGCCGGCCTGCTCTTCAACGAGCTCGTTCGTACAGGTAAGGTGAAAGCGCCAATCGTGATCGGCCGTGACCACCTGGATTGCGGATCAGTCGCCTCTCCGAATCGCGAAACCGAGGGCATGAAGGACGGATCAGATGCCGTAGCCGATTGGCCGATTCTGAATGCGCTTGTGAACTCCGTGAACGGCGCCTCCTGGGTCAGCGTTCACCATGGAGGCGGAGTCGGCATCGGCTATTCCATTCATGCGGGCATGGTAGTGGTCGCCGATGGCACAGAAAACGCGAAATGGCGCCTGACTCGCGTCCTGAATTCCGATCCTGGAATGGGCATTATCCGGCATGCGGACGCCGGCTATGAACGCTCTTGCGAAATCGGGCGCGGCGCCTTCGCCGAACGCGGCGGAAAAATCCCCATGCTCGACTGATTTGACCGCCTCGCGAGCTTAAGAGCGCCAGGCACCCCGGCCTTTCTTACTCACACTTCTCCTGCTAATCTGGGCGCATGCTCCAAGCGATTGTGCATGCAAGTGAACTTCTGACCGGCGCCGGAATTCGATTGAAAGACGGCCGCAAGGTCACTGATGACGATCTGGGACGAATTGAGGACGGCGCGCTCGTGTACTCAACACGGAAAGTGCGCGGCAAGGAGGTTCCAGATGAAATCCTATGGGTCGGCCCCACTCCTGACATGCCCAGGAAGTATTCCCGGATCAAGAAAAGAGACCTGAAGGGAAAACAGGCAGTAATTCCAGGAATGGTCGATTGCCATACGCATCTGGTATTTGCTGGCGATCGCTCCGAGGAATTCGCCGCAAGGTGCGGTGGCGCAAGCTACGAGGAAATAGCAAAAAAGGGAGGCGGCATTCTCAGCACTGTGCGAGCCACTCGGAACGCTTCGGAACGCGAACTTGAGACTCTGGCAATCAAGCGCCTTCAGGAAGCCGTGTCGTATGGCGTGCGCACCATTGAGATTAAAACCGGATATGGACTTTCAGCGGAATCCGAACTGAAGCTGCTCAAAGTCATCCGGAAACTCAAAGAACGCTGTCCTGAAGTCCGGATACAGTCCACGTTTCTGGGGGCCCATGCTTTTCCTCAGGACCAAAGCCGCGAGAGTTATCTCGATGATCTGATCAACCGGATGATCCCGCAGGCAGCAACCGGAAAGCTGGCCGACGTCTGCGATGTGTTTATTGACGCAGGATACTACACCCGCGAAGAGGGACGTCGCATCCTGGCGGCGGCCAAGGCCAACGGGTTAAAGATCAAGATTCACGCGGACGAACTCGCAAATACGGAATCAGCGTCCCTCGCCGCGGAAATGGGCGCTCTCTCGGCCGATCATCTCCTCAGAATCTCTGATTCCGGCATCCGCGCCCTTGCCGCATCTCAGACCGTCGCGGTACTTCTTCCAGGAACCGCTTTTTACCTGAAAGCCTCCCATGCTCCTGCGAGGCGCCTTCTGGACGCCGGCGCCGCAGTCGCACTATCGACGGATTTCAATCCAGGAACCTGCATGTGCCTGTCTCTTCCGAGCATTATGACGATTGCAGCTCTTTACCTCGGCATGACACGGGCCGAGATCTTCGCCGCCGTCACTTACAATGGAGCAAAGGCGCTGGGTTTTGAAATGGATTCCGGGACTCTCGAACCGGGCCTGGCGGCGCGATTCGCTGTATTGGATTTTCCGCGGTTTGAAGAACTGTATTACCGATTCGCCTGGGCGCCGAGCCGCGGGCGGTAAGGGATGTAGCGGTGGAAAATCCAGTAAAACAAAACCGCCATCGTGAAGCCGCAGGCCACGTCAACCAGGTAGTGCTGCTTGGTCGTGAGTGTTGAAAGAGCGATCAAAGTTCCCCAGATAAAAAAGAAGGGGAACTTCTTTTTCTGATCATCCAGATAGATGAATGCCGAGAGGTAGACGCTGCTGACATGAAGGCTTGGGCAGCAGTTGGCCGGGCTGTCGGCGACCCTGAGATGACTGAACGCCCGGTAAGTCAGCGAATCCATTTCGGCTGCATTCAGCGGAAACAGTTCCCGCGGATAGGTGGTCGGCCAGATCCAGAATATGAACACGCTCACAGTTTGAAGTGCGATGAATGAGTATAGATACTTATTCGCGTTAGCCATGTCCTTGCAAAGGACAAACACTGCGATAAAAAAGAAGTACTCGCTCAAATAGATCCAGACCGTCTCCGGGACAAACGGCACCATGCGGTCGGTCGCCGACATCGGAAGAAGCTGCGGCTCAAAAATATGGAAGTGATTCGAAGAAAGGTAAAGGACCGTCGCCACTACAGCTGTCAGGAACCCGGCAAGATACTTGTTCTCTTTCGTGAGAAAAAGTGGAAGACCCCAATCAACGGACTGCGATGGTGCCTGCAAAGTAATCTGATCACTCATTCTGAAATCCAGCCTTCCAATTTCCGCTGAACATCCTGTCCGAACCAGTCGCGCTCGCCCGTCTCGACCATCAAAATCCTGCCCTGGCGATTCAATACAATAGTGAGAGGAATCCCATGTACGTCAAAGAGATCCGAAAGTCTGCTTTCCGCATCAAGAAATATCGGAAATTGAAGGCCGAATCGCTCACGAACCACTGACACGGCCAAGTCAGGATTTTCGTCAAGATTCACGCCGAGGACCTCAAAGCCGCGATCACGATAGGTTTCCCGCAGTTTCGAGATGGATGGCATCTCGACCATACAGGCCTCGCACCAGGTGGCCCAGAAATTCAGAAGGAAAACTTTCCCTTCCAGTTCCGAAAACTTCACGTCAGCACCCTGGAATCGGGTCAGCGTGAAATCAGGGGCAATCGCACCCTCTTTTAACGTGAACTTGCTCTGTGCCGTGTGAGGGCGTTCAGGAATCATGACCTTCAAGGCCGCAAGCCCCACCACCACCGCCAATACCAGGAGTGCTATCGGTAAAAGTACTTTCCAGGCGGGTCTTTTGCCGCCAGTTCCAGGTGTTAAAGGCTCTGTTGTCATGGACATTCATCATACCTTACAATGGGGAATATGAGTCAATTGCTTCGCGACGAAAATGGCCAGGCTGTCCTGGAATACCTCTTGATGGTTGCCGTCGCCGTTACCGCCACCGGGATAATGGCAATGGGCTTCAGGCGCCTTTTACTCAGCATCTGGGGAGAATTCACGCAAAAGATCGTAGGCGCAAGCCCGAATGGGCCGCCCGATCCGCGCTACCGCTTTCGCTGAAGGTTGCCGCGTCTGCGCCTGTAAACCAGATAAAGTTCGTCACGCACGCGCCGAACACCCGCCAATTGCAGCTTCAAAAGATCGCCAGAAGTGAAACCCGCGCCGTCAACCAGGGTCGGCGAATCCTTGCCCCCGATGATCCAGGGAGTAAGGGTGACATGAAATTCGTCAATCAGATCCTGCTCGACGAAATCCCACATGACTCCGCCTCCCCCTTCAACGAGCAGCCTGGAAATTCCGCGCATTTCCAGTTCGCGCACGACCTGAAGGGCGATCGGATCTTTTCCGGAACCTTTTCTCGGCGGACGAAGTGTCACAAGCTCCGAGGTTTTTTCAAATTGCCGTGCTCTCGCCGGGGTCACGACTGAAGTCACGAAAAGAATTCGCCGCACGGACGCGTCCTGGAAAAAGGGCCATCGGGGAGAGATTCCTTCCAAGCGGGAACTGAGGATGATGTTTGCCGGCTGCGAACCCTTCTTCCCGTCGGCCCTGCAAAAGCGCCGGAAGGCGCGCAGACTGGTTGCGCCCATCAGGATCGCATCCGTCTTCCGTCGCAAGACGTGCATCTGTTTTCGGTCAAGAGGGGTCCCGAGCGGCAGGTGTTTACGATTCGGCGTGGCGATTTTTCCGTCCAGACTGATGGCCAGATTGGAAAAGATATACACCGCTTCTACCCCGTTTTCGCTCGCATGGGCTCGTACTGAAGCGCGATGAAAAACACCTCTTTACTCCCCGTTCGCGTGCTCTTTGGCCGCAGGACCTCCACCCGGGCGAAACGCTTGCGAAGCTCATCCCGAAAAAGGTCGAAATCGCCGCCATGAAAGAGCTTCGCGACGAAGTGCCCGCGAGGGCGAAGAAATCGCTCAGCCGCTGCCAGCGCCAGCATGCAAAGATCGAGAGACCGCGTTTGATCCGTAATCCTGATTCCCGTTGTTTTCGGAGCCATGTCAGACAAGACCACATCGAAAGGCGGGAGGATGCCTGCTTCGGTCATCGTGCGCTCAAGGTCAAGTTCCCGGAAGTCAGCGGTGATAAACAGCGCGTTCGGAAGAGTGATCTTGATCGGCTGAAGATCAATCCCAAGCACCCGCCCCTGGGGCCCCACCTTCTGCGAAGCATATTGCGACCAGGATCCGGGCGCGGCGCCAAGATCAAGGATTTTATAACCGGGTTTCAGGATCTTGAAGCGGTCGTCGATTTCCTGAAGCTTGAAAACGGAGCGAGCGGCATAATTCTCCGTCTTGGCTTTCTTGAAGTAGTAATCTTTCGGATCGTAAGCCATCGGTCAGACGAAACGCAGGAAGTATTTCCTGCTCTCCTCGAAAACATATGATGCTATTTTCTGGGAATCACCCGGTCGGATCGCCGTGAATAGGCAGCCCACCTTGATCAGGGTCTTTCCAAGCGCCTGTATCTGCTTTCGATGTTTCACCTGTGCCT
Organism: Bdellovibrionales bacterium GWB1_55_8; assembly: GCA_001769835.1. Classification (GTDB taxonomy): domain Bacteria; phylum Bdellovibrionota; class UBA1018; order UBA1018; family UBA1018; genus GWB1-55-8. The sequence goes on along the minus strand of MEPR01000052.1, from coordinate 159,924 downwards.
CCACAGCGATGGCTCTGCCTGCGATCGACAGGTTCACGTTCTTCAGGGAAAGGCCGCTTGAATAAATATCCTGCTCCTCTGGATTGATGAGAAAAGAGAAACCGCTTGCGCTGATATCAAAAACCCTCTTCTGAAGGAGACTCTCCGCGGTCAGTGGATCGTGGAACTGAACTTTCAAGGCCTGGCCTTCGGGAATCCGGAACCTCAGGTCTTTTCGTCGCTGAACCTTATAAACGCGGTCCGGCACACGGAAACGAAGCCCCTCGGAATCCGTGCCGACGAAGGGGGTCTTGAAAAAGACGTTTGCCCAGGAAAGCGAAACGCTGAAATAACATTCATTCACACCACTTCGCTTCAACGCATCACTGAATGCGCGCTGATCGAAATCCTTCGGGAAGCCGGTGCAGAGACCCACGTCCGCCGGATTATATCGGGAAACGTGAGTCCGAAGGACCTGGCCCTGGTCTTTTGTCCAGATCATCGCAGAAGCAAAGGCTTTCGCGGCTTCCTTCAGAAGGTGATCGGCCTCCACCGGATCTTCGATCGGCTGGAACTCCTTGGGAGCTCCCAGTATTTCCTGCTCAGACAATCGCAACCTTCCTCAGCAGATCCATATCCTGGAGCGCTTTTCCGGAGCCTCGCACGACACAAGTGAGAGGATCTTCGGCGAGAGCGACAGGCAAGCCCGTCTTTTCCTTGATGAGAATATCCAGGTTCGCCAGCAGCGCGCCGCCGCCGGCCAGAATGATGCCATTATCGACGATGTCCGCCGCGAGCTCGGGAGGAGTGCGTTCGAGCGCGGTTTTGATCGTATCAACGACCGCCGAAACCGGCTCCGCCAATGCATCCCGAATTTCCTCGGAGTTCACCTCGATTGTTTTCGGAGCGCCGCTGATCAGGTCGCGGCCCTTCACTTCATAGGTTTTCTCTTCTTCGAAGGGGTAAGCACACCCGATTGAAAGCTTGATCTGTTCGGCGGATCGCTCACCGATAAGCAGCGAGTATTTCCGTTTGATGTAGCTGACGATGGCATCGTCGAATTTGTCACCGGCAACACGAACGGACTTGGAATACACGATGCCGCCGAGAGAAATGACGGCCACTTCCGTAGTACCACCGCCAATATCGACGATCATGTTTCCGCTCGGCTCACGAATCGGAAGGCCTGCGCCAAGGGCGGCTGCCATGGGTTCCTCGATGAGATAAACCTCGCGTGCACCGGCCGATTGGGCCGATTCCTTAACGGCGCGCTTCTCAACCTGCGTGATCCCGAATGGAATGCAGATGATGATTCGCGGGCGAATGAAGGTGCGCCTTTCGCTGGATTTCTGGATGAAATATTTCAGCATCGATTGCGTGACTTCAAAATCCGCGATGACACCGTCTTTCAGGGGGCGGATTGCCTGAATGGAGCCAGGAGTTCGCCCGAGCATGTCCTTGGCTTCTTTTCCAACCGCCAATACACGGGTCTGTCCACGCGCATTACGGTGAATCGCCACGACCGAGGGCTCGTTAATGATGATTCCGCGGTCGCGCGCGTAAACGAGCGTATTGGCTGTTCCGAGATCGATTGCCAGGTCGTTTGAAAAGAAATCCAGGATCTTCTTCAACATGCTTCATTCACCATAGGTAATGCCGGATATACCCGCCCGCTCCAAGCTCGCGGCGTTTTCCGAGAAGTTCTATTGTCTTGCAGTGCACAGCTTACATTTTGGCTGTTCACCAAACAAGAGAGTAAAGCACGAGATCGCATTTCTGGCCCGCTGTGTTATAGAGGTGAAATGCGTCGCCGTGGCGTCAGTCAAAGATTTCCGCTTCGTGCTCGTTCTCTGGGACGATTGCGCGCGCCCCGTTTCCTTCTCCCGCTCCGCGGTGCCTTGGCACTTTTGGCATTAGGAGTCCTTGCGGCAACGATCTTCTGGCTCCAGATTCCTGACGTTTCGATCCTTAGGGACCAATACCCGGTGGTTATCGCTGCTGCCAAAAAAGGCGTGCCGCCGACGATCCGGATACAGAAAAAACGCCCGGCGTCCTGGGTGTCACTCGGATCGATTTCGCAGCAGGCGGTCGGCGCGATTCTGGTTAGCGAAGACTGGGCCTTTTACAGCCATGAAGGATTTGACACGAATCAGATCATCGAGGCGGCCAAGGAAGACTGGGACAAAGGACATTTCAAAAGGGGCGCCAGCACAATCACTCAGCAGGTCGTGAGAAACGTGTTCCTTGAGAAAGAGAAGACCCTCTGGCGAAAACTGAAGGAGATCGTCCTGGCGGTCCGCCTGGAAAGATCGCTTTCCAAACGCCGGATCCTGGAAATTTATCTGAACGTAGCGGAATGGGGCCGGGGCTTTCATGGAATCAAGGCGGCCTCGGCCATCTACTTCGACAAGGCCCCTCGGGATCTTAATGCTCGGGAAGGGGCTTTTCTCGCAATGCTGCTGCCCAGCCCCAAACGCTATAGCCAGTCGTTTCGAGACCGGCAACTCACCCGATATGCTCGCCGCACCATAAACTCCATTTTGGATAAAATGGTCCAAGCGCGTTATCTCAGCGCAGACGATCGGGATTTTGAAAAGATAAGACGCCTGGCTTTTGAAGAGACCGACACGATTCGCGATGAACCATCCTCCGATGAATCGCCCGCCGAAGATCCTGCGGAAGACAATGAAGATCTCTTGCCGAGTACTTGACCGCTTCAGGATGATTGGGTGAGAATGGGCTCATGAGACGCTTTACCGGGTCCCAGAAGGGGGCCCTTTTTGCTGTTTTGTCCATCGCCATCGCAGGAAGCATCGTGGTTGGAATATTCAGAGGCGGTTTCGGAACCTCCCGTCTTACCAAAGAGAATGTTGCGAAGGTCATTGCCGATTCCGCGGTACTTTACGATTTCCCCACGGAAGTGGAGCTTCCGCTCGGGAAGCGCAAGAAGATCAACGGCATCATTCAGTATTCCTTCGATCCTCAGCTCCAGGAGGACATGGAACGGCTTTTCCATGCATACAAACCCGATTATGGCGCGTTTGTCGCTATGGATGCGCATACCGGCCGCATTCTATCCATGGTGAGCTACTCGCATCACAGCACGCAGGAGAACCTCGCGCTTCGGGCCACCTTCCCCTCGGCCTCGGTCTTCAAGGTGGTCACGGCCGCGGCTGCGATCGAGTCGGGCCAGTTTTCCGCGAACACCGTGATCGCGTACAACGGCAGCAATCATACTTTGTACAGGAGCAACGTCCTGAAAACACAGCTGACCCGATGGACCCGTCGGATCACCCTGCGTGACGCGTTTGCCAAGTCGGTCAATACCGTCTTCGGGAAAATCGGGGCGTTTGAAATTGAACCCGAGGACCTTCGCGAATACGCCGATCGCTTCGGATTCAACCGTGTGATCCCGGCCGATTTCCCCATTCAGATGGGCCGCGCGGAAATTCCGGACATCGAGGACCGCTTCGGCCTCGCCGAAACCGCCTCCGGTTTCACACGCGACAACACGATGAGTCCGCTGCAAGGGGCGCTCATCGCATCCGCCATCGTGAACGACGGCATGATGATGGAACCTTATATGGTTCAAGCGGTCTACAGCCCTGAGGGCGAAAAGCTTTACACTGCCGATCCGCAGCTGTCCTCGATGGCCGTGGATCCCAGGACCGCGGCCGAGATTCGCTCACTCATGCGCGAGACCGTGAGCCGCGGAACCTCACGCGGCGCCTTCCGTAAATTCTTCAAAGGCCCGTTCGCGTCCTTGAGCGTGGGAGGTAAAACAGGCTCCCTGACCGGAACGGATCCCAAAGGAAAATATGATTGGTTCGTCGGCTACGCCGACAGCGGAAAGCACAAGATCGCGATCGCTGCTCTTACGGTGCACGAGAAGTACTGGCGCGTGAAATCCTCATACCTCGCCCGCCGCGCCATCGAATCATACTTCCAGGAAACTTTTGCGAATGAAGCGAAGGAAAGAGCGCGCTTCGTGCACAAAAACGGAAGAAAGACGGAAGTCACGAGATCGCTTTGAAAACCAACTCACGTCATTTCCAGCTTCGGTCCCTTTTTTTGAGCGGTGGCCTTCTTCTTCTATCGGCATGCGGCTGGGTGGACGCCGGTTCCGGAATCGCGCCAAATGACCCGGAGCCCTCGGGCGGCCAAATTGTGGCGCAGGCGGAGCTGACCCCGCTGGCTGGCGTGACGATCAGCGGAAGCGTCACTATTTATGACATGTCAGGGGGGACATACATCATCCGCATTTCCGGACTCGTCGCCCCAGCGGAAAACGGACTGGTCATCATACCGATTGTAAACGGGTCAGGAGTCACTTCCCTCGCCCTCAGAACCAACACCGGTACACAAAACTACACCGTCCAGTCGAGCCAAAGCTCCCCACGCTGGGAACAGGTGAAGATCCACTCTTCCCCGAACAACAGGGATTACGCAGCGGCCCTTTTCGATCTAGGGTAAGGACATCTCGTTCTGGTACTCGACCAGTTCCTTGATGTTTCGAACGTCTTTGATCAGCCAGGCGCCGTTCTCCTGCACCAGCTGTCCGAGCTTTTTATGCGTCACCTTGGCATCACTGCTCTTGCCCTGATCGATGTAGGTCAGCTCATAGGTGATGTTCGTTTCGGAGGCTGAAACCGGCTTCACCTCCGTGAAGACAAGCTTCACGAACTTGCGTTTCGATTCGATGAAGGCTTCGCGGAACTGCTCAGGACTCCATGCCGCGAGCCGCGTTTTTGCCGGTCCGGTAAGGTAGCCGAGCAAATGCTCCTTGTCCTCCGCTTTTCGCACGTCGAAGCTTCTGGAAATATAATCATTCAGACGCCGTTTCGGGTCATTCGCATCGGCGGCCTTTCGCGAGCAAGCCGCGGACCCGAGTGCCATCGCAAGGCCGAGAAGAAGAATCAGTTTCAATGAAAAACGAGATTTATTGTACATAGCCTTCTCCCCGAAGCAGCTCAATGAAATCGCCCAGATCTTTCCTGTGGTCAGGGGAAAGGTCCCGAAATTGAAACCCTGCACCAAAACCTTGCGCCAATAACGCGATGGGAAATCCGGAACACTGAAAATCGCACCCACGAAAACCGAAGCGGAGCTGAACTTTTTTCGGTTCTCCCAGAAATTCGGTGATTCCGGCATCACCTTTTAAATCACTGTAAATGAAAGCGCCCTCACTGTCCAAGCGGCTCACACGGCAGGGGTGCTGCTTGTCACCAGCGAACAAGACACACGAAAGCCCGCCTATCGGGCGCGGAAGGCCCTGATACCAGCGCAGTTCCGGATCGAGAAAAGATCTGTCCAATTCTCTGCGAATCCAGAACGCCGAAGCCGCCGCAAACATGAGAATCAACGCCGAAAAGAAGCTCAAGCCGGAGTTTCTGGTGCTGAAGGCGTAGAGAGCCGTGGAAGCGAACCAGATCACCGTGAAACCGCTTACGACCGGCACGGTCCACCGATGCGTTCTCATGGCCAGCCCGAGAACGACCAGCCATGCGCAAAAGGCGGCCACCGCTGCTGCCGCCATGGAGACCCAGGGCAAACGCCACCAGGGCGCGCTCACGGCGATCACGACCTCGACCGCGGCCATCGGGACGCAGAGAAACAGGGTCGCAAGCGCCAGTCGAAGGCCTGCGGGAGCAGAGACGAGCTTCATGGTAATAAGGTGTCATGTGGCTCGAGAGCTTGTCAATCGACGAGCACTGGCCGTATTCTTTCAACATGCCTTATGCCATCAGCAAAGCCTGCTCGAAATGCGGAGCTTGTCTTCCGGAGTGTCCGACGGGTTCAATCGTGGAAGGAAAAACACAGTTTTACATTGATGCGGATACCTGTGCCGAGCATGCCGCCTGTGTGAACGTATGCCCCGTCGAAGCCATTTCCCTGCGCCCGGAATCTCCGTCCAGCCAGAAACGAAAAAGTGAAGAGGAAGAAGAGGAAGAAGAGGAATGAGCACGAGGCGACGGTCGGCCATCCGCGTTCTTGGCGTGATGACCGGAACGTCCTGCGACGGTCTTGATGCCGCCTGCATTGAGATCGATGGCACGGGTTGGGCGCCGCTCTGGGGCGATTCACGTCCGTATCCCCCAAGACTTCGGCATGAGGTCCTCGCGCTTCAAGAGCCGGGCAACAAGATAGGAGCTTATTCCTGGCTGGAACTGCATCGCCGTCTGGGAGAATGGTACGGGCGCGAGATTCAGGCGATGCTCACGCAAAAACGACGACACGGAGAGCTCCCGGATGTGATCGCCAATCATGGCCAGACGATCGCGCACTTCCCCGCAAGTGGACATCGCGGAAGCACGCTGCAGATGGGCGATCCCACCCGGATCGCTTACGCGACCGGCCTTACGGTCGTTTCCAATTTCCGGGAAGGTGACATGGCCGCTGGCGGCCAAGGTGCCCCGTTAGTGCCCCTCTTTCATAGGCTGCTGGCACATTCTCTGGGTAAACCTTCGGCAGGAATCTCCATTCATAACATTG
>MEPR01000052.1:125041-153402 GCA_001769835.1 Bdellovibrionales bacterium GWB1_55_8 | reverse complement strand
AAGGACGCGTTCTCGCGTTCGATACCGGTCCTGGCAACATCTGGATTGATGCGGCCGCGCAGATTGTGTCTCGTGGGCGACTCAAGATGGATCTGGACGGTCGCTTTGCCAGTCAGGCAGAACCGGATCGGAAGGCGGTTGAACGCCTGCTGAAGCACGCTTACTTTTCCAGAGCAGCCCCGAAATCCACAGGACGCGATGAGTTCGTTTTCGACCTTCTGCTGAAAGCGACCCCGTTCCGCGACGCCTCGCTCGTTGCCACCGCCACTGCAGTGACCGTGGAATCCATCGGGCGCTCTTACGAGCAAACGGTCATCCGGAAACGCCTCCCCTTGAAACATATTTTTCTCTGCGGCGGAGGGGCCAGAAACCCCGCACTTATGTCTGGTATTCAGGCGCGATTACCGGACGTCGCCGTCGCGACGGTGGAATCTCTGGGGTTGGACTCGCAAATGCTTGAAGCTCAAGCATTCGCGTTTTTCGGATTTCTTTCCCTGCTCGGCCAACCCTTGGGCGGCAGCTGGACAGGGGCCCGCGGGTTCGGACCACCTGGCCATGTGGTGCCTGGCGGAAACTGGACGGAAGTTCTCTCGAAAGCCCGCGCTTTGAGTCCGCTTTTCAGTTCAAACTGATTCCAGGCGCTGGCAGTGTCCGCCGAAACCGATCCAAGGGCTGCCTACTGCGGCACTCATTCCTGGCAGGGCGTTTCCATAAAGAATCGCGCCGGCTCCGAGCTCTCTTGGAACCTGCGCCCGGATTTCTGATCGCGAAGAACCTTGTTCGGGTGCCCAGTAACAGGGTGAATTCCAGTTCTTTCGGCCCAGAAAAACCGGAGCCCGTTTGGAGACCCAGACGCCCTGGGTGATTCGTCGGTTCGAACGCTCCAGCCGCCCTCTCACGCGCGGATTCAAAGCTCCGGTTTCAAGTTTGTCCATGAGATCCAGGTGCGCCCGATGCCAGAGTTCCGGACTGCCCACATCGCGCCACAAACCTGCGACGCGATACGCCCCCGCTTTTCCTGCCCTCACTGCCGGGGCAAGAATCATCTCAAGAAAATCGGCGGGTCCTTCAGGCACCAGGCGCAAGGCCTCCGGCTCCAGGATGGCGGCGCCGGCGAAAAACGGCTTTCCACGGACCACTTCCCCAAAGGAGGAGATCAACCCCGTATCACGTTCGACGTGGATCTCGCGGTAAGCGCCCGCGGAAGGTGGCAGCTCAAGAACCGCGAGCGTAAGGTGCACTCCCTGACGCGAACGAAGCCGTGCGTGCGCCCTGGCCAGAGCGGCGAGATCAAAATCCATCAGCACGTCAGCATTCAGGAGAAGAAAAGGCCGCCCGCCAAAAAAGGGCAGAGCCCTTTTGATTCCCCCGGCACTTCCCAGGAGTTCGGCACTTTCGTCGCTCACCCTGAGGGCCGCCCCACCGGGATCCAGCTCCGCTAGAACTCGTTTCGCGAGTTCCGCGTGATGATGGACATTTGTGACGATGTTCTTGATCCCGGCGGAATCCAGCGCGTCGATCGCGAATTGCGCAACCGGCACGTCCATTAACGGAAGAACGGCCTTCGGACAGGCGTCCGTGAAAGGCCGCAAGCGTGTACCGAGCCCAGCGGCCATTAACATTGCATCAGCGATTTCCACCGGAGTCTCCCGTCAGAAATAGTAATAGTGGAAAAGCGTTTCCCGGAGCCTTGAATATTGCGGGTACTTGAGAAGCGTCCGACGGATATTCTCGAAAGTGTTTCCGATGTACTTGAGATAAGTGGGGTTACCCCTGCGGTTCAGAAAGGATGCAAAACTTCCGATCGCCTTGAAATTCCGCTGCACAGACATCATATCAAAGGCATAGCGGAACTCATCACGGTTCACCGGTTGACCCGAAAGCGCCTCCCAGCGCGCAACGTAATAGTCGAGAAGACGGGAAATTTGCGCTTCTTCGAGTTGATAATAGCTGTCGCGCAGAAGGGACGCGAGATCGTACACGGCAGGGCCCATTCGCGCGTCCTGAAAATCAATCATCACGAAGCGCTCGGGCTCAAGCACCATGATGTTTCTGCTGTGAAAATCGCGATGCGCCAGCACCGTCGGAAGACCCGCGAGGAATCCGCAGATTTCCTCGAGACCATCCATGATGATTTTCCGGTCGGCGGTGCGCAGAGTCCGCTTCAAATGAAGCTCATAGAAATGCTCGATAGTGAATCCCATTTCCCACATGAGCTTCTCGCGATCGAATCGCAGTTTGAACGCATCCAGTTCAACGGCGCGCGCTCCTCCTGGAGAAGCCTTGACCTGAAGCTCCACAAGAGAATTGATGACCTGCTCATAAAGATGTCGTTCGACATCGGCGTTGGACACTTCCTGGAGTTTCCGCAGCAGCGTCATGTCACCGAGATCCTCAAGCACGATCAGCCCATTGTCCGGGTCAACGTCGTAGACGGCGGGCACGGGAATCCCAACGGACGCCAGGTGCTCCTGAATGATCAGAAAAGGAAGCTTGTCGGCACGATCCCGGAACGCCTCCATTTTCATCACGATGCGACTTTCGTTTCCAAAAGACATGCGGAAATACTGCCGCGTGCTCGCGTCGCCCGGGAGCTTCACGAAGGAATCGACCGAACCCGGCTTCATCAACCACTGGGACACGTCTTCATCGATGGTAAGTTGCTGCTCTAGCATTTCCTTCACCTCTTTCGTGGTCACTGTCGTTTCATCCTTTTCTGGAACTCCCGAAATTCCGGAGTGCGGAGAATCGGGTTTCTGAGCGGCGCCGTCCGGGCAATTACCTTTCTTGACGCAGCAAGAAGCTTTTCAGTCGTACTACTTTCGTACGGGGACCGGGTGCTGTTTTTTTGGTAAATCGATATCAATGATGATAACCCACGCGGGTCAAATCCAGCGCGATAAAGAATATCAAACGCGTCCTCGATGGCACCGAGGTGGTCCGCTTCGGTGAAGATGAAAGCTCCTCCGGGACTGAAAAAATCCAGATTATTCAGCCCCGTCGAGAGCGTAACATCCGATGTCATTGATTCCTGGATCCGGCGCATCAGGTGTTTGCGTGAAATATGCGCGATTTCCATCGCAAGCGCCGCAGCAAGTTCGTTTTCATATTCGATGGTCTTCAGCAGACCCGCGGAGAGATAGATACGGTTTCCTGGAATCCCGAGGTTCCTCCAGGGACCCTGCTCCTGTTTGATCACCAGGACGCCGAAAGCCGGATCCCCTGAAGACCGTGCTTTCAGCAGCTTTTCAGCCACCCCTCGAAGGTAAATCGTGATTTCCGGGTCGCGAACGATTCGCAACTGCGATTCCAGGCGCTGCTCAAGCTCCGTTCCAAGCTGTAATTCGGCGCGTGCCTGCTCAGCCGGGCTCGGGGGCGCCACTGGTGCCGCAGCACATCCCGCCAACACCACGCCACTGGCTAGAACAAAAAAACAGAGCGCGGCAAGTTGGCGCAAGGCAGCGGCAGAGGCGCGGCGCATTAAATAAGTCGTTTGCATTTTCAGAGCCCTTCGATACTGTATCGTCCAGCTTTTCCTTATTTGCAGTCAAGCCCTAGAAAGCTGCCGCTTGAAGGAAAATTGTAATCGCCGGTGCAACCGGCCCAAAAAGGAGATCCTCATGGTGTCTTTTAAAAAGATTTTTATCACTCTCGGCATGGCCGTTTCGCTGGCAACGCCGGCTCTGGCCTCGCAGAACTCGATCGACCTGCTGTCGTACCAGACGGTACTGACCTCGCTCGCCCCGTTTGATCTGATCAACTGGAAGGTGGGTGACACGGCTAACTACAACATCTCAGCCGGTTTCTTCGGAAAAGTTGGCGTCATGGTGAAATCCGTCACCAAGGATGAGGGCACCGCGATCTGGATCACCCAGAACATGGAGCTTCAGGGCCAGAAGCAAGTCGTGGAAATCCTGATCAGCAAGGCCGACGGCAAAACTCTCCGCATGATCGTGAACGGAAAAGAAGAAAAAATTCCGGACGACAAGCTCGAAATCATTTCTCAGGACTATGCTGAAGTGACCGTTCCGGCAGGCAAGTTCGAAACGATTCACATCGTGGCCAAAACCGAAAAAGTAAAAAAACTCGAAGTCTGGATCAACCCTCGTGACACTGTCATGGAAGGCACCGTGAAACAGATCGTGAACACGGGAATGTTCGACCTGACGATGGAACTGACCAGCTTCAACCGGATGCCCTAATTCGGAGTTCCGATGAAAATTGAAAGCGCCGGAGGCTCAGCTTCCGGCGCTTTTTTTTTAAGGGACCGGCCCGGACTTCCGCCCACCGGTGACCAGGGATACGACAAAACTGATGACCGCGAGGGCCAGGAAAACGAACAGAAGGATCTTTCCAAGTTCAGCGGAAAGACCGGCTATATTGTTCATTCCCAGGAACATCGCGAGCAGAGCTATAACGAAAAAGATGATGGCTGCTCGTAACATGCGATTCCTCCTGCAGCTAAATGAAAGCAATCGCAATGCCGCGCGTTTCGCGCTCTTGTGCCGCCGAAGTGAATGCGACACGCTCTTCAGGGCATGTCTTTACTTCGAAGCGCATTTGGAACCACCTGGATTCTTCCCTTGCCCGCAAGCTGGCGGCGCGCGACGTCTCAACTGGTCTCTGAGCTGGAGGCGGCCGGTTGCGTTATCGAGCCGCCCCGAGCCGGAACATTTCGCATTCTGGTCCCCGGGGCGGACAGCGTTCTTCTTGATCATTTCGATGGTAGAATCCGCAGCGTGATCCACGCGCTCTTTTCGGATCGGATTCAGATGTCGTTGCACGAGCAGGACAGAAAAGTCGCCATCGAACTATTTTACTGGTCGCCTGGACAAATCATGATTCACGGCGCTCTTGTGCTTTTCTTCGCGCTGGATTTGGCGATTTCAACAAGAGTTGACGGGGTTCAGCCCGCGAAGTTCGTAGCTGCCTTGGTCGTCTTGAATTCACTTCCCGCCATTCACTGGGCGTGGCAGGGACGACGGTTTCAGAGGTATTTTCTAGAACGCGGTTTTCAGCAACTTCGAAACGATCATTGACCGAAACCGCTGTCTCCCGAAGAACCCCAATCTGGAGCCGCTGCAGCGGGTTCGCGCGCTTCCGGCGCCGTTTCCGTGCTGGGCTGAGCCAGCGGAGCCGGGGCAATCTGAGGTTCTTCCCGTGAGCCCGCGTCCGGTACGTAATAGAGGTGAAAACCTGCAAAAATCTTATTCGGATCATGGATCATCTGGCGATTATTCTGCCAGATTTCTTTCCAACGCCCCGGGTTACCGTACACATCACGCGAAATTGTCCCCAAGGTGTCTCCGATCTTGATCAGATATTTCTCCCCGTTGCGCTCGATCACGACAGCCCCGTCGGGCTTCTGTACCTTGAGCACCATGCCAGGAGGAAGAATGGAGATGGACGAAAGACGTTCCCTGTTGAGTTCGTAAATGTCTTTCCAGCGGTAAAGATCGCCGTAAGTTTCAAAAGCGATCTTCATGAGCGTATCGCCACTTTGAACGGTGTAATCCTGAGTCTCGCCGGTGAAGGCCTGTTCCTGCACTGGTGCCGCCAACGACTCCGCAGGAGCATCATCAAGTCCGGTCAATGCCTCGGGTTCAACCTGAGGAACCGCATCTGTTTCCGCATCGGCGGCAACAGCACCGTCATCCAGCGGCAATTCATCGTCTGTTTTGGGTGATGACGAACATGCCACAAGGGTGAACATGCTCAGAATTGCGACGGATGAAATGATCTGCTGACGTACCTGTTTCATGGGCTTCCTCCACAATGCGCATCAGCAAATTGAAAAATACCGCCGCTGATGGCCTCAAGAGAAGTTTCGGAAGCCCTCGAATGAAACTTGATTATTCTTTTAGAAGAGCCGCAGTTTCTTCCGGAGATGAGCGGACGGCCGCTTGAGCTCTGGATTCCAGAAACAAATCGCGCTGGTCGAGCGCATTAAGAATGCGCTGCGTTAGAACATCAAAATGAGCAGGATTGTTCAAGAAATCCAGTGAATCACTTTCAACAATCAATTTGTTCCCCAAGTCATAATCCTGCATCCAGTCATCGTAATATCTATTCAGGTTAGAAAGATATTCATCTGGAATGTTCTGCTCGAAATCACGACCGCGCATCGCAATCCGTTCTTTCAACTTTGGAAGCGACTTGCGCAGATAAAGCATCAGATCGGGTGGCGCCAGAGATTGACAAACCGCATTATAGAGATCGAGATAGTTGTTATAATCCCGCTCTTCCATATGGCCTTGCTCATACAGATTGCGTGCGAAAATATTCGCGTCTTCGTAAATACTACGATCCTGAATCGCGCTCTCGGTACCGTGTATGATCAGCTTATGCGCGCGATAACGATGATTCAGGAAAAAAACCTGGAGCGGGAAAGACCATCGCGCCATGTCACGATAAAAATCTGAAAGATACGGGTTTTCAGTCACCGCTTCAAAATGCGCTGTCCAACCAAATCGTTTGGACAGCATATTCGTGAGCGTGGTCTTACCCGTTCCTATGTTCCCGGCCACCGCTATAAAAATCTTTTCGCCAGCCAAGTAATGCCCCCTCACTCTTTTCTTTGGTCATAGGTTGATCGTGATCTTTTAGTCAAGGAGGGGTTCGCAAAAATTTTCCCGAAGCGAGACCGTCGGAGATATGCCACTCTTGCCAAACGGCTTGAAATTAGCTGTGATATGACCACAACGGGACCGTTTGGAGTGGGGACCTTTTGGCATGATTTTGAATGACTTAGAAAGGAACTGAACAATGGCGAAGCTCAAGGAAAAATTATTAGAAAAGATCAAGGCCCAGCGGCCAAAGATCACGATGCTCACGAAAGAAAAGGGCAGCGTGGTCATCGACAAGGTAACGATCGAGCAGTGCATCGGTGGCGCGCGAGACGTTCGCTGCCTGGTCACTGACATCTCCTATCTCGATCCGCAGGAAGGCATCCGCTTCCGTGGAAAAACGATTCCGGAAACGTTCGCGGCTCTCCCGAAAGTTCCGGGCGCTGAATATCCTTACGTCGAAGGCTTCTGGCACTTCCTGCTTACGGGCGAGATCCCCACGATGGACGAAACGCTCGAGATCGTGAAGGACTGGAAAACCCGCGCAAAGGTCCCCTCCTACGTATTCGACGTCCTGAAGGCCATGCCGAAGGACTCCCACCCGATGGCGATGTTCTCGACCGCCATCACCGTGATGCAGAAGGAATCCATCTTCGCGAAACGCTACGCCGAAGGAATGAAAAAGGACGAGTACTGGGATCCGATGTTCGAAGATTCCTCGAACCTCATTGCGCGTCTCCCTGAGATCGCGGCTTTCATCTATCGCTGGAAGTACAAGAACGGCAACACGATCGCTCCGAATCCTGATCTCGATTTCGGCGGAAACTTCGCTCACATGATGGGCATTGCGAAGCCTTATGACGATGTCGCCCGCATGTACTTTATCCTGCACTCCGATCACGAGTCAGGAAACGTCTCCGCGCACACCACTCACCTTGTGGCCTCGGCGTTGTCAGACGCTTACCTCTCGTTATCTGCAGGCATCAACGGGCTCGCGGGCCCGCTGCACGGCCTTGCCAACCAGGAAGTTCTCCGTTGGGCTCAGAAGGCCCTCGAGAAGACCGGTGGCAAATCTCCGGACAAGGAAGGCATGAAGAAGTTCTGCTGGGATACGCTTAACGCCGGCCAGGTCATTCCGGGCTACGGCCACGCCGTTCTTCGCAAGACTGACCCGCGCTTTGCTTCGCAGAACGAGTTCTCGCGCAAGCATCTACCGAATGATGAACTCTTCAAGTTCATCAACACGCTCTATGAAGTCGCCCCTGGCGTCCTGACCGAGCACGGCAAAACGAAGAACCCCTGGCCGAATGTTGATGCCGCCAGCGGCGTCATCCAGTGGCACTACGGCCTGACCGAGTACGATTTCTACACCGTGCTCTTTGGCGTGGGTCGCGCACTCGGCGTTCTCGCCAACATCACCTGGGACCGTGGTCTCGGCTACGCTCTTGAGCGCCCGAAATCCGTCACCACGGACATGCTCGAAAAGTGGGCAACCGAAGGTGGCCGCCCGGGCATGTAAGGGCGCTGTCATAAGTGATCCAAGGGCGGCGCTTCGGCGTCGCCCTTTTTTTATTCTTTGAGGCCGTCAGCCCTCATTTGCTTCTGGGCAGCCACACGTGCTTCCACCTGCTCAAGAAGTCTCGCAATCTCGGATTTAAGATCAGCAGGCCAGATTCCCCGCAAAATCCCGAAATGCCGCTCCGTCATTTCGCCGTCCATTCCGCCGGGAACCGAACCGCTGCTCACCCGGCTTAAGGCCACCTGCAGGTCTTTTCGTGCGGCCCAGACCCCAACCTCGTCTCGCGCCGCGAAAATCAGGCGGTAGCGCGCCAGTGAAACGAGCGCGTTAAGATGAAACGGCCAACGCTTGACATGTTCTTCCAGTAAACGGATCGCGCCAGGCCTTTGCCCATTCGAGATCATCGCTTCCGCGAGCCATACGGCCGCGTGCTCCGAATCGGGCAACTCAGAAACGGCCGAGCGCAATTCGGCAACTGCTTCCCGGTGCTCGCCCCTTTTGTGCATTGCCCTTCCAAGCCAGACGCGAATCACCGGTTCGAAGGGATTCAGGCGCCGGGCAAGACGCAGACGCTCCGCCGCGCTGTCAAAATCCCCGTCCAGCACCAAAACCTGACCCGTGCGCACGAGCAGTTCGACATTGTCGGCCTCCACTTCAAGCGCCCGATCGAACCTTTCACGCGCAAGGCGATATTTCCCGGAAAGCAGCAAATTCACGCCTTCCTGGTAAATTTGGAACGTACTGTTCGTAAGGAATATCTTCGACAGCACGTTTGCGCGCGCTCCGAATTTCTGCCGCTTCGATCTGCCCTGATCTTCAGCTGCACGAATCAGAAGGCTGAGGGCCTCTTCACGACGACCTGAAAACACCAGGGCTCGCGCGAGACCAAGAATAGCCTGAGTCGAATCCGGGCTTTGCTTCAGCATCGACCTGAAAGCGATGACCGCCTCGGGCCACTTCCTGTCCGACAGGAGTTGATAAGCTTCCGTGGAACTCAGGGAGTAAGGTTCGAGGTCATTGCCGGCCGCCAGGGACCCTTGGGCGAGCAAAAGCAAAGCAAGGATCAACGCTCCTCGCTCGACAGCCTTAGGCGCACGAGCTAAACTGAACAGAACCCCGTATGAGGAACCGCGAACCCGCATCATGGCTCGAGATTAGACCGAACACGCGGTGGCTTGTCAAATGGGCACTCGCGTGTGCGGCGCTCACAGCGACGGGGTTAGCGTGGCTCACGCTGACAATGACTCTGTCCGACCAGACTTTTGCCGCGACCGATGAAGCGGTGTTCTCGGATTCCGGTCTTCCACGCATCGAAGCTCGCACTTTTGAGCTGAAAATCGTAAAACGCAGTCATTCAGACACTGTTTACCTGGCAGACGACGATTCCTCCGCCAGGCCGGCGCCTGGCAAGATCGTGCTGCTTCGGCGGGAAAATCAGCCCGTCATGGCGTTCAGGATCCTGAAAGTTTACCCTGAACGGCGGCAGCTCGCTGCGAAAAGAGTGCGCCACTACGGGGGAAACGTTCGTCTGGAGGAGGGCGAAACCTACAGCGCTCTTGAACGGCTCTCTGATATGAAAGACGTGCCGACCCCGGCACTCGACCAGCGTGAACTCGATGATTTCGAGGATGAGCTGGAACTGGAGACCGGCGAGATCTGGAGCGACCCCCCTGTAACCAACGTCACGCAACCGAAAAAGAAAGAGGTGGTGGACGAGACACCGCCGGAAGACATGGTTGCAGTCGACTATGATCCGGAACTCGATTCAGAATCCTCGCCACCCCCAAGCGGCGGGATCGATGACGACTTCGACGATGACGACAGCGACGGACCCGCGTACGGAATCGCGGCGGAAGAGACAGCTCTTTTCGAGCCCCACCGCCATCTGATCTCCGTCGGTGGCGGCTGGAACTTCAACATGCCCTGGCGCGCGGACTCGGTTTACAACGCGGGCGGCGTTCGTTACAGCTATGCGCTCAAGCGAATGATGTGGCTGCGCTCGGCAAGACTCCAGGACGCCTTCTCATACGAATTTGCGTTCTTCGCTTACAAGCCCATTTTCAATCAGGGATCTTACACCGTCATGCCAGTCACCGGCAGTTTCCGCTATGACATCCAGACGGTGAAGAGCTTCACTTTCTATCTTTATTTAGGTCTGGCCTGGAATTTTGTCAGTCCGGGGCCCGATGCCGACGTGGATACCGGGAACAACCTGGAGGGCCTTCGCTCCGCCGGAGGGTTCGGGATGCTGTTTCCATTTGGCCCAAATTGGAATTTTCGTTTGAATGCAGGCTCCGATTCAGTCGATCTCGGGCTGGCATTGAGGTTCTAGAATGCTCCATTGGCACGCACTGCTATTCACGATGATCTCTGTTTTAACGGCAGGCTGTGGCGTGAAGGGACCGCCTCTTCCACGGGTGCCCGACACGCCTCAGAAATCTGACGCCCCCGTGGCGCGCCAGACGATCTCACCCAACCCATCCCCCACACCAAGCCAATGACTCTGCCGATCATGAATTCGCGTCATTTTCGGTACGTCGGGAACGAGCTCCAGGTGGAGGGAGTGCCCCTTTCCAGAATCGCTGAAAAGTTCGGCACACCGGTTTACGTTTACAGCGAAGCAGCGCTTCTTGAGCCCCTTGACCGCATACGTTCGTGCTTATCGGGCCTGGATCATCTGGTTTGTTTCGCCGCCAAGGCGAATTCCAATTTGTCCATTCTGCGCCTTTTCGCCGGGGCAGGCGCCGGGCTCGATGCGGTTTCAGGTGGGGAGCTTTTTCGCGCGCGGAAAGCCGGAGTACCAGCCGATCGCATCGTATTTTCTGGAGTCGGGAAGACAGAAAAAGAGATGGAAGAAGCGCTGCGCTTTGGGCGAAGCGGCATTCTTGCGTTCAACGTCGAGTCAGCGGAAGAACTCACCGTTTTGAATCGCGTCGCCGAAAGAGTGGGCCGGCAGGCGAGATTTTCAATTCGTCTCAATCCGGACGTCGACCCAAAGACGCATCCCTACATTTCGACAGGACTCAGGAAGAATAAATTCGGTCTGCCCAGGGCGGAAGCCAGTCGTCTTGCCAGATACTCGCGCGAACTCCGCTGGGTTTCGCTTCGCGGAGCAAGTGTCCATATCGGTAGTCAACTGCTCTCGCTGGCGCCCCTTCGGGAAGCCTTCCGAAATCTTTCGGACTTCGCCGAGGAAATAGTCGCACTCAACATACCGTTGTCACATGTGGATCTTGGGGGTGGCCTGGGCATTCCATACCGTAATGAGGAGGCCCCCTCCATTGAGAGCTATTGCGCCCTCATCCAGAAAGAGTTCGGAAGCAATTCTCGCCTCGCGAAGAAGACATCCCTTCGGCCGAAAGTGGTTCTTGAACCGGGCCGGCTCCTTGCGGGTAATGCCGGCGTCCTTGTGAGCGAGATTCTTTTCAGGAAAAAGGGCGTCTCAAGAAACTTCCTGATCATCGATGCTGCGATGAATGACCTGATCCGGCCCGCCCTTTATGAGAGCCATCATGAAATAGTGCCACTCACGAAATCGGGTCGATCACGCGACGCGGTTTTTGACGTGGTGGGTCCGGTTTGTGAGACAAGCGATGTGTTTGGCCGGGCGCGGCGTCTGCCCGGAAGCATCGCGCGTGGCGACCTGGTGGCGGTGCTTTCCGCCGGCGCTTACGGATTTTCAATGGCCAGCCAGTACAACAGCCGTACTCGCGTAGCTGAGGTTCTCGTTTCCGGAAACCGCACTCGCGTCATCCGACGGCGGGAAACCTACGAAGACCTGATCCGTGGCGAATCGTAACGCGGCGGGACAGCCTGACGTTTTTTTGACAAAGTGACAGACGCAAGAATGCATCTCACCGCCTAAAAAGGTTGCGGAAAAAATAGCCGAATCGTTATACTTTTCCAGTTATGAACATCTACGTTTGCGTAAAACAAGTTCCGGATACAGAAACAAAAATCAAACTGAACGCTGATGCAAGCGGCATTGACCCAGCAGGAATCAAATGGGTCCTCTCGCCTTTTGACGAGATCGCGGTCGAAGAAGCCCTTCGGCTGAAAGAGAAGAATGCCGGCAGCACCGTCGCGGTTGTTTCAGCGGGTCCTTCCCGGGTTGTCGAGGCGATCCGCACGGCACTCGCAATGGGCGCGGATACGGGAATCCACGTGGATCTTCCCGAGAACGCCGATACGTTCATGGCCGCCAAAGCGATTGCTGGCGCCCTGAAAAAAGAATCGAAAGTCGACGTCATTTTCACCGGCAAAGAAGCCATCGACGACGGCGCCGCTCAGGTGAGCCAGCTCATCGCTGAGAGTATGGAGATTCCATGTGTCACGGTTGCGGTGGCCATCGAATACGGCGCCGGCACCGCGAAGGTGAAGCGTGAAATCGAAGGCGGCGCCTTTGAGATCGTGGAAACCACTCTCCCGGCCGTGATCGCCGGCCAGAAGGGTCTGAATGAGCCGCGCTACGCGACTCTCCCGAACATCATGAAGGCCAAGAAGAAGGAAGTGAAAGCGCTGAAGGCCGCTGACGTCGGCGTGAGCGCTTCCGACCAGAAAATTCGCTTCAAGGGCTATCAGCTCCCTCCGCCGAAACAGGCTGGAAAGAAGATCGCGGGCGATGCTGCGACTCAAGCGAAAGAACTGGTTCGTCTGCTCCATGAAGAAGCGAAGGTGGTGTGACCATGGCCAAAGTATTCATCATTGCTGAACATCGTGACGGTCGCCTGAAAAAATCGACCTTTGAACTGATCGGCGCCGCGTCTGCGGCCGGAAACGAAACGCATGCGGTACTTCTCGGTGAAGGAGTTGCCGGACTCGCGAACGAACTCGCGCACTACGGGGCTCAACACGTTCATGTCATTGAAAATCCGGGTCTGAAATTTTATTCGACTGAAGCCTACACCAAGGCCGTCACAGAAGTACTGAAAGCCAATAACCCGGAGATCGTGCTCGCCAGCCATACCCCCACGGGAAGAGATTTCATGCCTCGCGTGGCCGCTCGGTTGGGTGTTGGCCTTGCCAGCGACTGCACGCAGCTCAAATTCGAAGGTTCCAACCTGAACGTTCGCCGCCCCGTTTACGCCGGCAAGGCGATGGTCGAGGTGGAATTCCTGGGCTCGGGCCCGCGTTTAGCCACCGTCCGTCCGAATGCCCTGGGCGCACCCAAGGCGGACACCTCAAAGACCGCCGCAGTGAAAAACGTGACCGTGGAACTCGGCTCGTTGAAAACGAAGGTTCTCGAAATCGTGAAGGGCTCGAGCGCCCGGCCCGATGTCACGGAAGCTTCCGTCGTGGTCTCTGGTGGACGCTCTCTGAAAAGTGCTGATGGCTTCAAGATGCTCGAGGAACTTGCGGACGTCCTCGGCGCCGCAGTCGGAGCCTCGCGCGCGGCAGTCGATGCCGGATTCCGTCCTCATGGTGATCAGGTGGGGCAGACCGGAAAAGTGGTTTCCCCGTCCCTTTACATCGCTTGTGGCATCAGCGGCGCCATTCAACACCTTGCCGGAATGCGGACGTCCAAGGTGATCGTCGCGATCAATACGGATCCGGAAGCACCGATATTCCAAGTGGCGGATTACGGGATTGTCGGAGATTTGTTTGCAGTCGTCCCGGCCCTGAAAGAAGAACTTAAGAAGGTGAAAGAACACTGACTTTCGGGAGCAATTCCGAGTAGGTGTGCTACACTCGTTTCATACGAAATTAATGCAGGGCGAGAGTGTGTCCTCACGCTCTCCCATGCTGCACAAGGAGCACCTCCATGACCTGGCAGACCTTCGTTTTTATTCCGATCGCAGCGCTTGCCTTCGGGTATTCGGGATACCGTTTCAAAATCCTTTTCCGGATGATGAAAGCACACCAGGGGAAGGCCGGTGATCGACTGAAGGATGTGCCCGCGCGAATCAGCACCTTCATGGCGAACGTCCTGGGACAAAAAGCCGTTCTTCAAAAACGTGCTCCCGGGATCATGCATTTCATCATCTTCTGGGGCTTTTTGATCATCTCGGTAGGAACTCTCGAGCAATTCACGACGACGATCCATCAGGCGGCTAATTTCGAGTTCATCGGTGATCCCGCTTACCGCGCACTCATGTTCCTGAATGACATCATGTCGCTCGGCGTTCTTCTGGCGATCATTTACGCCGCGTACCGCCGCTTTGTCTTGAGACCAGAGGGCCTTGGCAAGTCTGTGGATGCCAACATCATTCTCGCAATGACGAGCTCGCTCATGGTGTCCATTCTTCTGATGAACGGATTCCACATCCTGGGCGTCCAACCCTGGTTTCAGGATGCGATGCCGATCTCGCGCGCTTTTTCAGAGGTTCTGGCAGGTCTAGGACTCTCGCAGGACACGAACGCTATCCTGGGCGGCATCTTCAAGTGGATTCACATGCTCATCGTGCTGGGCTTCGCGGTTTACATCCCGAGTTCCAAGCACCTTCACCTGGTCGCAGCCGGACCCAACACGTATCTTCGCACTCTTTCGCGTGAAAAAGGCATGACGCCCATCAATTTCGAGGACGAGACTGTCACCCAATATGGCGCAGCGAAGGTAACTGACCTGAGCTGGAAAGACGCTCTCGATTACTACTCCTGTACCGAATGCGGCCGTTGCCAGGACCTCTGTCCCGCCCACAACACACAGAAGCCGCTTACGCCGAAAATGCTCATCGTCGATCTCAAGCACAACATGTACCGGAACAAGGCCAACCTGCTTGCGGGAAAGCACGATGAGGTCTCGCACATCGTCGATGAAAATGTCACCGAGGACGTGATCTGGGCCTGCACCTCCTGCCGCGCCTGTGAAATCGCCTGCCCCGTGTTCATCGAACATACGAACAAGATCTACGACATTCGCCGCAATCTCGTGATGATGGAATCCCGATTCCCCACGGAAGTGCAGTCTGTTTTCAAGAACATGGAAACGAACGCAAGCCCCTGGGCCTTCAGCTCGGAAGACCGCGCCAAATGGGCGGACGGTATGTCCGTGAAAACCATGGCGGAAGACCAGAACATCGATGTTCTTCTCTGGGTCGGATGCGCTGGCTCATACGATGAACGGAACATGAAGGTTCTGCGCTCATTCGCAAGCCTGCTGAAAAAAGCGGAAATAAAATTCGCGATTCTTGGGAAAGAAGAACAATGCACGGGCGATCCAGCCCGCCGCATCGGCAACGAATACCTTTACCAGACACTGGCGAAGGCGAATATCGAGACGCTGAACCGCTATAACGTCAAACGCATCGTTACCGCATGCCCGCACTGTTACAACACGCTCAAAAACGAGTACAAGGAGTTCGGCGGAAATTACGATGTGTTCCACCATTCCCAATACATCGCCAAGCTGATTGGAGAAGGCCGCATCAAGCCGACGAAAAGTCTCGATGCAACGGTTACCTTCCACGATAGCTGCTATCTGGGTCGCTGGAACAATATTTATGGCGAACCCCGTAGTGTGATCCAGGCCCTTCCGGCCGCACGCATGGTCGAGATGTCCCAGAACCACGACCAGGCGATGTGCTGTGGCGCCGGCGGCGGCAGAATGTGGATGGAAGAAACTCTCGGGAAACGAATCAACGTGGCCAGAACCGAACAGGCTCTTGCGACGAACGCGGAAGTCGTCGCATCGTCTTGCCCGTTCTGCATGACCATGCTTTCGGACGGAGTGACAGAAAAGGGAATGAAAGACAAGGTTCGCGTAATGGACATCGCGGAGCTAGTGGATCAATCCACGCCCTGAGCAATTGCTTCGGCGGCATTGATTTACTTAGATCTCCCGGCTCATTTTCAGAAAGGGGCCATTTCCCTCACCGGTCATGGTCCAACCTAGTCTTTGATAGAACGCGATTGCCGCAATATTCGTTTTTGCGACATCCAGGCATACTCGCTTACATCCGGCCCTCGACAAGATGGCTAACGCGTACTCGAGCAATTTCCGCCCGAGTCCCAGCTTCCGTTTCTCAGGGACGATGTAATCGAAACGAACAAACCCAGTCACTGAATCTTTTATCAAAGGAAACGCATCGATGAAGCCCACTGTCAGGCCGTCCTCCCCCAACATCATCGCGCAATAGTTTGGGTCACGCTTTTGCGCTAGGAGGATGGACGATAAATAGCGTTTCCAGTTTTCATCGACATCTGCAGGGACAGTTCCAGTGATCGTCTGAGTATCCAGGAGGAATCGTGCAACGGTATTTTTGTCACTATCCGGATTAAACGGCCTGAAAGTGTGGTTCATGTCTTTTATACCCGTCTTCCCAAAGATGGATTTTCCGGCGTAAATGGGTCGGTTGCGGCGCAATAAGCGCACCGGTTTGCTCCGGTACAGATGTTTAGATTCTCACATGCAACCGAACAAGGGCAACAGTTCCAACTGGTCTAATACTGTCGTACGGCCTACCGACTTTAAGATCATGCGAGGCAATGACTGACACACAACCTTCGCCGACTAACTCACAATCAGTTATGGTCTCCTGGCCGGCGGTTGGATTGTCGTGTCCATGAGGGCAAACTTCGCTGATGCAATCATGCCGGCCCCGAGAGCTACCCGAACACTCCCTTCGCGCCTGTCAAACACTTAAACACCCGGAGTGAACACGCTTCAGCTAAAGAACCGCAATCCTTGGGGCCATGCTGTCCCCGCTCCCCATGTGCCCCTGGCACGAAGCTTGGAGTACGGGCGGCGGCTGCATTCATGTGCGGCCACGAGGTATTTTATGAGAACCGCTAAAGATCAAAGAATCTTTATTGCTGCCTTAAGCATGGGCTTTCTGGCGTTCACATTCGTTCGGTGCAGCCCGATCGCGCCAAGCGTTTCCAAGAGCTCTCTTCAGAGCGGCGGAAGGATCGCGGCGACTGCAACGCCTCCTCCAGCGGAACTTACGAAGACCGTGAAACCGGCCATTCCCATAAGCGCCCGCATCGTGAAGTACGAGACCAGGCTTTTAGGGGAAACATCCTTCTACACGCTTGAATTCGACCCCACGACGCAGACTGTGATGACGATCTCCGAGGGACTATCACCCGCGCGATTCGAAGAAATTCGAACCACCGGAAAAACAGAAATAGCGATAGACATCAAGGTACCAAAGAAAATTACCGTCATTTTCCGCGTTTCGGATGAAGCGTTTCTGAACGCAGATGATATTTTAGCTTTTGATTCGAACATTGACCCGCTTGAATCCGGAAATTGGGAGCTTCAGGTATCCGAGAGCGTTCCGAAGAAACTCTCTGAACACATCCTGAAGCATCTGGAAGCTGTAACCGTGATCTTCGATACGCCGGCCACCGTACTAACGGAACCAGGCGTGACGGTTAAGAACGAGCCGGAAAGCGTCACGGAATAGCCGTTACAAGCCGGCCTCAGCGTCGCGAAAAACCCCTTAGCAAATCCTTCACCACGCCATACATGGCCGACGGCAAGGACTCAAGTTCCGGCACCTCGCGCACCGCGCCCCCGCCTTTTCGTGCAAGTTCGCGGCAGAGGGACAGACTCGCGCGCTCACGGCCCATTTTCAAAACCACAAGGTGGGGAAACCTGTGAGCAAGATACGATGGATCGCTGCCTGCCGTGTATTTGCCATCGCTCAAAAGGACCGTGGACGGTCGGATTCTTGAAGTGTTTTCAACCGCGCGAACCAGCTTCAGCGCCGACTTCAACCCGTCTTCGAGATGCGTATACCCTTGCGCTGGAACCCCCAGAAAGCGCTCGATCAGATCGCGCGCTCTGATCCTCTCTTCCGGTCGCTTAAGAACCGTTGCTTCATTTTCAAACGCGACCACGCCGATCGGGTCATTTGGGAATTGAAGTAAAACAACCGCCAGGGCAACGCCTGTCAAAGCAAGTTTCTCTCCGGTCATCGAAAGGCTCGTATCCACGCTGAGGATCACAGCCTGTCGGCGATGCTCACGATAACGAATCCAGATATCCGCAGCTCTTAGATCGCCTTTTTTAAGGGCTAAGGGTTCGTTTTCGATCGTATCATCCAAATCAATTTCTGAGCCCTGCGCCTGGGGTGGCGCCTCAGCCAGGTTGGCGGATTTCATCTCCGTCGGGGATGACACCGAGCCCAGAACCTCGCGGGCGCGGCTTAGGATCGCTTCGGCTGACACGCGCTGCAGTCGCCGCACGGCTTCCGGCTTTTTCAGTTGCTTCCGGAATTCATGAAACCTGACGGCGACATCCCAACCCCCAAATTCCGTGAGTTCTGGAATATTCTGACCGGTCTCCTCGTCAAAGGCAGTCAAGAGAAGTTCCGGGGATCGAAATTCCGGCTCTTTGGCGCTGACGAACTGGCTCTTACCTGGCCTCGTCAGAAGTTTTTTTTTTGCTCTTCGGACTTCGCCACGAACTCAGCGGACTCACCAGCCAGGGCCGCTTTGACCCATTCCTGAATGAGGTTCAGGACTTCCTCGTGATGAGAATGTTCGGATTCTGAATCACGTTCGATCTCTATTCGCGTCGGAAGCGCGAGTTCCACTGCAATACGGAAAGCTTCTTCGAAGCGCTTCTCGCCCAGCTCATGAGCAATTGCCGCGATGGCAATAGCTGCACGAACCGAAGCGCCCCGTTTCACACGCGGGTGACCCCTTGTCAGACGCACCAGGCGCACCGCGGCCTGAATCAACGCATTGTCCGCTGAGGGCACCCTGATCGCCTGAGAGACGATCGCCCGCTCCTCTGGCTCGGACTGATAATCCAGCGTAACGAGTTCAAAGCGGTCCAGAATCGCCTCGCTCAGATGTGAGGTGGCGACAAATTCCTTTGGATTTTGAGTTGCAATCACCTGAAACCCGGGCTTCGCTTCCACGCGCCCAAGTCTGGGGATTTCAAGAATACGTTCATCGATCGAGGGAAGGAGCACGTTCTGAACTCCCTCGGGAAGACGGTTCAACTCATTAATGAACAAAACACCGCCGGAGCGCATGGCCTCGACAAGCGGGCCCGGGACAAATGACTGCCAACCGTAACCCTTGCGAAGCACCAGCGGCGGGTCAAAGCCTCCTGCTAGCTTCTGCTCGGTATACCTCTGGTCACCATCGACGCGAAAAACCGGAAAGCCCAGCTCCCGGGTGACCGCGAGCGCGAGATGCGTTTTTCCCACCCCTACGGGGCCCTCCAGCAGAAGATTTCGTCCAGCGCGGACACAAGCCCGGATCCGGATGATCTCATTGACTCGACCCACAAGTCCGATCGACGGAGGTGCCTGCTTGGGGGAGTTATTCTTCTTGAGGGTTTTTTTCGTCGCCACCTCAGCTCCGTTTCTTTTTCCGCGACGGGGATGCGGAAACCTGATCAGGTGAATCCGCGGTGTTCCGGCGCAGGAATTCGTCAAGGATGTAGCTGGCAACGACCGATGGCTTGGCTCCGACGCCGAAGCCGGCGTCAAAACCGCACTCAAGTGCCATGGGATGCGTGATGCGCGGACCTCCCGCAATGAAAATAACCTTTTCGGTGAGCCCGAGCTTTTCAGCCCGTTTCATCAAATCCTTCATATCACGCAGGTGAATGTTGTGTTGAGTGACCACCTTCGACACAAGCACGGCATCCGCGTTTTCAGCGACCGCGATCTTAAGCAGATCCTCATTTGGAACCTGCGCACCGAGGTTTTTCGCGTCGATCCACTGATATCGCTCCAGGCCGTAGTCTCCGTCGAAGCCTTTCATGTTGATGATGGCGTCAATCCCCACCGTATGCGCATCAAAGCCGGTGCACGCACCGACCACCTTGAGCTTACGGCCGATTTTATCGCGGATCATCTCGTCTATTTCAGCACGTGATCGCTTCTGGGAATCCACCTTGATCACTTTTATTTTCGTAAAGTCGAGTTCATACCGGGTGTTCGCGTAAACCACGAAAAAGGAAAAGCCGTGGCCCGCCTTCTCCATCGTCGCTATCTTGATTTCATCGAAGCCCATCTTCCCGACGAGCAATCGGGCCGCTTCCTTGGCTTCGTCGGACGGCTCAACAGGCAATGTGAAAGACAGCTGAACGGTTCCGTCGTCCAGGATATCGCCATAGGGTCTGAGCTTCTTGAGATTGGGCTGTTTCGCGGCCTTTCCGTTGGTGTCGCTCATTTTGCCTCCCGAAGAAGCTCGAAAAAGGGGTTCACATATCCCGGCGCCTTCTTGAAGACGCCGTCCAGACCCTTTCCTCCGTCTTCGGTTCTGCTTACCTCCGCGAATGCGCGTTCCTGAATGGCGCGGAAGAGCCCTTTCGATTCAATCAGCTCAAGATGTTTCAATGTGTCCCCGAGAACCTTGCCTGCCCAACGCTGAATTTCGCCGTTTGGGTTGAACTCTATCTCGCTTCCGAGGTCCTTCGCTCCGTTGAAGATGTATTTGGCATTCTGGATGCTCATCCATCTGTCTTGAAGGAGCGGAGTGTGCATCGCTTCTGTTGCCATCCCGAGCAGCTGTATCGTTTGTCCAGTCAGAACACCGACAAAGTTAAACATCGCGTCCATCAAGTGGCTGTAGAAGATGTCACCGGATTTGAAGCGGGTCGGTGGCATGAACTTGATCGGGGATTTCGGGAAAATGTCACGCGTCATCTGGGCCCGGGATATTTCGAGCAGAAATACATTGGGATGCTTGGGATCCATTTCCTGCGCGTGGCCAAGGCCCATCAGATTCTGAGTCATTCCCGCGTTGAGCGCGAATCGCTCATTGATGAACTGGGACGCCAATACCTGGTGCCCGTTTTCAATGGCATCGGCGGTCGTAAGATAATTGTCCTCGCCGGTGTGTATCACGATGCGTGACAGCGCGATGATCTGACGTGAAAAGTGCTGGTCGATCAGCGTCCGACGCATATTGATGTCGCGGAAAAGGATGCCATACATGGCGTCGTTCAGGAGGAAGTCCAACCTCTCGAGCGCGCCCATGGCGGCGATCTCCGGCATGCAGAGGCCCGAGCAGTAATTCGTGAGACGGATGTAGCGGCCGAGCTTCCGGCTCTCATCGTCGAGCGCCGCACGCATGATGCGGAAATTTTCCTGAGTGGCATATGTGCCACCGAAGCCCTCAGTGGTCGCACCATGGGGGACGTAATCAAGAAGTGACTGAGCGGTACTCCGAATGACCGCGATGGCGTCAGCACCGGCCTGGGCAGCAGCGCGGGCCTGAGTGACGTCATCATAGATGTTGCCGGTGGCAACGATGACATAGATCAACGGCCCCTTTTTTCCCTCGGCATCAAACGGATCAACGACCTCTTTTCTCAGCGCGTCCCGCTGCTCGCGCCGATTCACAACTGTCTTCAGTGCGTCAGCGCAAAGCCTCCGCGCTTCAGCCATGATCTGCGCGTCAGAGGCCATAGGCAGTTTCGAGAGATCCACGGTTCCCTTTGCCACTGCGGCGGCGAGTTCGCGCGCGGGCATTTTCTTCTGGATCATGCCATTCACGAACCAGTAAAGTACCCCGCGATCGAGCGGCTGCTTTCCCCCGTTTTTTTCGCGAAGAGCGTCCACGATGAGGTTCGCCTCCGGGAAAGATTGGCCGCCTTTTTGCGCAACGGCTCCTTCAACTCCAAGAAGTCGCAATACCGTTCGCTCGATGGAGACGGTGCTATGGGTTTCGATGAGGTTACTGGCAGGAGCCGCGATTTTATCTGCGAGCTCGCGACAGCGATCGATCAGTGCGCGATCCAGGGAAAGATGGGCCATGGGCGGGTTCCTCGTCAGGAGTATTGCTCGGTGAAAATGCGCCTGAGCTCCGGGCTTTCCCGGAGCAGTTCGAGCGCAAGATCCGCGTGTCCCTCAGTATAACCATTCCCGATCCGCAAATCCACGTCCGAGCCGATTCCTTCCGCGCCCAGAGCCGCCCGCGTGAAGCTCGTCGCCATGCTGAAGAAATAAACGATTCCCTTCTGTTTGCACGAAAGAATGCAGGACATCTCGGTTTCCGGAATATTGGCGACGTTGATCACCACATCGGCCATTTGTCCCTTGGTCGCGGCCCACACCTTTTCCATCACTTCCACGCCATTGCGTGCGTCCGCCTGGATGATCTCATCAACGAACGGCAAATCAGACAAGCGGTCGAGCGCTGCCTGTGAATAGTCAATCGCGACTGTCTTCACGCCCGTTTTCCTTTTTGCCTCATACAGACAGAGCAGGCCCGACTTGCCGCCGCCGCCGACCACAGCAACCGTGTTGCCCGGCTGGACGAGTTTTCGGGTCTGCGCGGGTGCACCCGCCACATCAAGAACAGCGAGCGCGACGGTTTCCGGCATATCGGCGGGAAGTCGTGCAAAAATTCCTGAGGCAAAGAGAACCGCATAGCCATCAATATCCACGCGGTCGATTTTCGGGTGAATGCTGCGAATCTTGCGGATGTGAAGCGGAGTGAGCGAAAGCGAAACAAGCGTGGCGATTCGGTCTCCGACCTGCACGGGTTTTGTCCCGACTGGAAAATTGGGACCGATCTGAGTCACGCGCCCAAGCAGCATCCCTCCGGAACCGGTCACCGGATTGTGGTGCTTCCCGCGACGCCCGACGAGCGCAAGAATATGCGCTTCCATCTTCGCGACATCCCCATCGCAAGCCTTTGATATCTGGTGAAAACTTGCAGAGTCGATGTTCAAGCTCTCAACCTCAATGAGAAGCTCGTCTTCTGCGATGGGCAAAGCCGGGTCCAGTTTTTCGGCCTGCTGGGGAAGAACCCCTTTCGGTTCCAAAACTCGTTGAATTCCCAAAGGATCGGCGGGCCTAAACGTCTGTTTTTCAGTCATGTTTCCTGTCTAACGGGAATTAGCGCAGGAGGCAAGAATGAGGACACCTCGGTGTATAAAGTTTGGACAAAGATATTCGCGGCTGACACGTCGGGTTGGCAAAAACCGAAGGCGCTTAAGACAGCTTAAAGTTAACTAACTAAAAAGATTGATGAAATTACCATTTAACGCGCAGTGTCGTTTTGGCCCACCCCTTGCTCTACCTCAACCCAGAGAGTGAACCACGTCGGTGCCATCTCACCCTTTTGCTCCTGGATGGAGCGAAACGAGACGTCCCGACAGGAGAGAGTATATGAGCCGCAAAACTTTTTTTATCCTGTTGCTGTCCATTCACCTGATCCCCTTCTCGGCATTCGGAAGTGACGTGGTCCGGGTGAAAGCACCCGAAACAAAGGCCGCTGAACTCGACGACCTGTCGTACAGCGAACTTGAAGCAACGTTCACCGACTTCAAGGTCATCCATAAGGGTGGCGAGGTCGAGAACAACTTCAACACCGAAGCTTATCTTTCGGGCACCGTTTTCCAGAAATGCTGGAACAAGTTCGAAATCACCAACAGCAGCAACGACGAGGAAATCCGCGGAGCCGGAATCATCGGCTTCCGGATCAGGGACCTGGGTGGCGGACGCGACTGCCAGAAAGAGCTGCGTGGCGCAAGACCTCGCACCAAATGCATCAAGGATGATCCGGAACTGAACTGCGTGAGACTGTCGAAGGTTGAAGAAGCCAGGATGAACCTCGCAAATATGGGCGATGGTGAAATCAAAATCGTGCGCACGGATCCGAATGGCGATGAAACGCGCGTCCTCTCGGAAGCCGCTCCGGTTCCCGCTCATGTAAGCAAGGCTACGGTTACAAAACTGAAAAAAGACAAGCAGGAAGCCGCGCGTGCAGCTGAGATCAAAAAGTATCAGCACTGCGTGGACACCTGCTACGGCGAGAAAGCAATGGAATCCCTGAACAGGCTTGTTGAACTCGGCGTCGAAGTGGACTTCGAAGCCGCAGCCCAGAAGATCGCACTCAGAGATCTGAGCGATCTTGAGAAGCAGGCCGGTAAGGTTAAGCCCGAGGAACTCCAGGAACTCCGCGAGAAACTTGTCGCCTGGAACGACGAGCACCCCGGCAATACGGACCGCGTGGCCAAAATCTACCGCCAACTCGCGGTGAATTCGATCCCGAAAACTGGCGCCAAGCCTTCGGATTACGAGCTTGCGTCACAAATCGTGAGAGAGGCACAAGGCCTTGATGGAATCAGCAAGAAATGGGCGGAAGTGGTTTTCCAGAACGACCAGCGCAATATCAGCGTAGGTCGCATGCAAGCGATCGCGATGGACGGAGTCCAGAACAACATGGTTTTCTGGCCCAACTACATGAAGCTGATGCAAGAGCTTCAAACGGAAACGATGCAAGCCTGTCAGGGTCAGACCGCAAACATGGAAGGCTGCTCCAGCTCCATGCAGACACTCCGAAGTGTCTCTTCGATCCCGCAGACTGCCTCACAGGTTGACCAGAGCCGTTGGCAGATGCAGCAGCAGATGCAACAGCAGATGCAAATGGCGATGAATCCCGGTGTAATGGGCGGTGGGCTCGGCGGCGGAGCCGGAGTTCCCCAGGGTCCGGCCGGTCCGAGCACCTTCACCAACTCGGCGATGCCGAACCAGAGCATGGCTCCCGGCTTGAATCCCATGCTCGGTAACGCCTCTATGCCGAGCTCTTTCCAGAACTCGTCGTCTTCAGGGTTGGTCTGGGGTGGTGGACAGTTTGGTCAGACAATGAGCATGACACCTCCCTCTTTTGGGCGGTAAATTCCGGGAAAACTGACACGCCCAGTCACAAGCAGTTCGGGCCAGTGCTGTTGATGTGAAAATCCCAAAGTAGTACGTCAGCGAAATTCATTGATAAGACCCACGAGAGGCGGCTCTCTCGGTGGGTCTTTTTTTTTGCCTTTTTAATTTGACGACCGGCCCAAACCGCGATTACTTGAGGACATAAGTTGCGTTCTTTATTCTTTACAGGGGGTGTGTGAATGGCAACAGGTTTGGTCAAATGGTTTAACGACAGCAAAGGTTACGGATTCATTCAGGCCGATGGAACGGATCGCGATGTGTTTGTGCACTACACCGCAATTCAGGGCGATGGATTCAAGACGCTCGCCGAGGGCACCAAGGTTGAATTCGAACTGATCGACGGCCCGAAGGGCCCCCAGGCCGCCAATGTCGCGCGCACTACTACGATGACGCAGTAATCTGCTCAAAGTAAATCGATTAAAATGAAAAAGCGGGCCGCGAAAGCAGCCCGCTTTTTTTTATTTTGTTAACGTTGTGTAACGCTGCTCAGCGCCAACTTACTCCCAGTTTAATCCGGGATAGGCGGCGAAATCAGGCTTGGGCTCCGCTATTTCCATCGAAGAAACAGGATAAGCGCAATATTGAGTCGAGGTGACGGCGGTCGGAAAATGATTTCCGCTTTTCTTCAGGCCCCCGAACGGCAAACTGGAAGAAGCTCCGATTGTCGATCGATTCCAATTCACAAGGCCCATCTGAAGATCGTCCCAGCATTTTTCGTAAACCGCGCGATCCTTGCTGAACACGCTCGCCACGAGTCCGTATTGAGTCGCATTCGCCTGCCCAATTGCCTCATCCAATTCATCGACCGCGAGAACAGCGAGGTTCGGCGCGAAGAGCTCCGACTGCTGGTAGACGCTCTTCCGCGTGTTTTCTAGCGAGGCCTTTTGAACCCAGCAGATGGATGGCGCCACGTAATTTCCGGAATTCTTCATTTCCAGCGCTTTTCCGCGCATCACCAATTCGCACCCTTCGCGAGAAGCGATCCCCTGAAATTTCATGTAGCGGTCCACGGCGCTCTCGTCGATCAGAGGACCCATGAACGGGTTTTCAAGCGGATGCCCGATTTTGAATGCTTTGGCACGCTCGTGGATTCGCTCGAGAAAACGCTCGAGCAAAGAACGATGCACGATCACCCGGGACGTGGCGCTGCATCTCTGGCCAGCCGATGCGAACCCCGCAATGAGGGTTTCCAGCGTCGCGTATTCCAGATCAGCATCCTTCCAGATGATGGCCGGGTTCTTACCACCCATTTCAAGAGCAAGGAGTTTCCAGTGCTGGAGCAGGGTGTCCTGCTTGATCCGGGTTCCCACCTCGTAAGAGCCCGTGAAGAGAACGCCGTCCACTCCCTCGTGAACACAAAGCCTCCTCCCTGTCTCGCGTTCACCCTGAACCAGGTTGAACACGCCCTCCGGGAATCCCGCCTCATGAAATGCCTCTGCCATCAGCTGCGCCGTCATGGGCGACTTTTCAGAGGGCTTGAATACAACAGCATTTCCAGTGAGAAGCGCCGGAACGATGTGCCCGTTTGGAAGGTGTCCGGGAAAATTAAACGGCCCGATCACGGCCATCACGCCGAGCGGTTTATGCCGGCAAGCCGCCCTGACTCCGTGCTGCAAGGCGGGGAGTTCAAAATCCGCGACAAAACGCATGCTCTCGTTGATGGTGATGTCGATCTTGTTCACCATCGAGGCGAACTCACCGCGCGCTTCCCAGAGGGGCTTTCCAACTTCGCGCGCAATCACCTCAACCAACGCCGCTTCGCGCTTCCGCAGACCATCCTGATACTTTTTGAGAAACGCGGCGCGCTCCTGAAAGGGGCGCTTGCGCCAGCCCGCGCCGGCTTCACGCGCCGCCGCGACCGCCGCATCCACGGACATGTAGGAATAAGTGAAGGTGCCAAGTTCATCGTTTTTATCGGCAGGACTGCGGCTGACCCATTCGCCATTTATCTCGGTAGGTCGAAGAAACCTGCCTTTGATGTAATCCCCAAGCACCGGCTGATCAAAGCTGTACTGTGACACGAGTTCACCTCCCGAACTGAAATCAATAATAGCGCATGAAACTGACGGGGTCACCGTCGCTCAGACCGAGCGTGCGGCCCACATTCAGATTGTCAGCTTCCGACAAAGTCACATCGGAACCCTCAACGAAGGCACGGACGGCCAATGCTCGAAACACACCTTTTTCGCGGTTGAGAGGACATAAAAGCCCCTCTTCCGGAACGCGCCCCCCCCCAGGACCCGGACGGCTTTTCCAGGTAAACGCTTTCACATTTTTCACGGGAGCGAGCTCATCCACATGAGCCCAGAGATGAGGGCCCCCATCGAAAGGATCCACCTGGTTTCGATAGGCAAATCCCACCTTCTGAAGCATATGCAGCACAGGCTCCGTCTCCTTTCCCACCTTTCCGAGAGCGTTCCTCGCTTCGGCGGTAAGAAACGTGGTGTAGATTTTTCCCGACGGGAAAAGAGAGAAGATGAATTCCTTGCTCTGCTGGCAAAGGCGATCGGCCTCCCAGTAATCCATGTTGGTGAATCTACGTCCGATCGCTTCCCAGAGCGGAGACTGTCCGCGGATGTTCAGGGGTGGCAACAATTCCGCGAGAATGCGCCGCTTGAAGGATTCCCGATACAGGCCAAGATACAAAAACCGGACGAAGGAAAGCTGCCGGCCTACGCGCTCGGGAGAATTTCGCGCTTCCTGATCGAGTACGAGGCCCCCGAGTTCCGTTGGCCCGTTGGTTTCGTATTTCAGCTTCAGCGTTCCGTGAATGAATCCCGTATTGATTGTGTTGGAGAATTTTTCTTCCTGGCCTACTTCAAAGTAGAAGTGGGGGGACTCGATGCTGCCATGCCGTGCCGCGATCATGGAGGTGCCCACGACACGGCCGGTTGCGAGATCTTCCGCCACGAAGATGTATTTGGCGTCCATCGGGTCGCTGATCGTGCCTCCGAAAGAGCTTCGTGAACGGCTGATTTTAAGGGCCAACTCGTCGCGATCTCCGCTCAGGCTGATGAACCCGGGCACCGTCGCAAGCCGCTCAAGTGATTCTGCGTCACGCAGCTGAGCCTCGCGAAGCAGGATCACAGGCACGCCTTTTCTATCACACGCTCATAAAACGCGATTGCGCGTTCCAGGTGATCGACAAGGTTATGTTCATTGGGGCTGTGGCTGTTCCCGACGGAAACTCCGGGCCCAAAGACCACGGCGGGGTATCCGGCCTGTTGATACTGCGCCGCTTCCGTGGAGGTCGCCTTCTTTGCCAATGTCGGATCGAGGCCCGCCTCTTTCATCGCCTGCTGGCAGAGAGTCACGAACTCATGATTTTCAGGCACACTCAAACCCGGGTTCATGCGCTCGCGAGCAGCCCCGATGTTCAGGCCTGGATACCCGCGTGCTATCTTCTGAATGCCGTCCTGAATGTGTTTCTGCAGCTCATCAGGAGAAAGCTCGGGCAAAAGCCTGAGATCAAAAGAAAGCTCGATCTTTCCCATGCCGGTGGTCAGTTTTCCGAAGCTGACGGTTGAGTGCGCGGGAACATAGCTTTCGTCGCGGACCTTCGCAAAATCCGCAGCGACCCTCTCAAAGAAGCCGATGATTTCTGAAAGACAGGAAAATACCGGCTCAGGCAGAAACTTGACCCCGGACTCGTGCATCCCCTCCAGATCCATCCGGAACGCCTTTTCGTAGCCGTCC
>MEPR01000052.1:0-125020 GCA_001769835.1 Bdellovibrionales bacterium GWB1_55_8 | reverse complement strand
AAGCTGATGCGACGTCAGATAGAATCGGGAATTCGCCACATCCGGAACGCGATTCACGGTGTCGCCGGCATTGAATTCGGTGAACCGCAACTCAAAGCCGCTATCAGATGCGCGCTGCAGGAAATCAAAAAGAAGCCGGATCGCGTTAACGCCGCGATCAGGATAGGACGCATGAGCGGACTTTCCGAAGGAATGAAAACTGACGTAGCGATTGAAACCCCGTGCATCCCGCTCAACCTGCTGATAACCGACGGATACCTTGAAAACGTTCAGGCATTTGTGGGCATGGATGAGCTTCAGCTCTGATGGTTCCCCAACCAGCACGTACTTGGGATTCAACGTAAGCGCCTTGATGAGATAGCGCGCCCCGAACATTCCGGTCTCTTCGCCACAGGTCCCCACCAGATACAACGGATTTCGGAGCTTTCTTTCCCGAAGCTTTGCGGCCGCATGCAGCTTGCAAAGAAAATCAAGCTTCACATCAACCGCGCCGAGCCCGAATATTTTTCCGTCCCGAATCGTGGCGCAAAAAGGGTCCGCCCCCGTTTCGGTCCAGTTCGTGAGAATCCCGGGATTGACGGTATCCAGATGTGTATTCATGAGAAGACCCTTCCGGATCTTTCTGTCCACAAGAGGATCCCCCATGATCCCGATCACGTTGTACTGTCTCTTCGAAAAGCCCTCGATCGAGTGCGTCACCTGCTGACGCTGCACCTTGAATCCGCGGTCCTCAAGAAGACTGGCGGCATAATTTGAAAGTTCCTCGTTTCCGTTTGAGGTCACGGAATTGATGCGGATCATCTTCTTGGCTTCTTCAAGAAATCTTTTCACGAAAGCCTCCGTTCCGCGCCGATTGCGGAAATGCACTCACCCATGATTCGGCAAGCCACATCGACATCCGCATCCGTCATCGCGCCGAGAGGCGGGAGCAGACGCACGGAGTAGGGTCCATGACCGCACTGAAAGGCAATGACGCCATTATCAAAGAAGCGAAGCAGTGAACTCTTCACTTCGTCCATCGTGCCGGAAAAGGGCGAAAAGGCGATCATTCCCCCGATGGCACGAACGTCGGAGATCATGCCCTTGCATTCCCCGTCGGCGAGAGCATTCAGGTTTCTGACAAACCTCGAGGACAGGCGTTCAATTTTTCCGTCCGCGCCGAAGTAGCCGTCCGACAGCAGCTCAAGAGTCTTTCGCGCCGTACGGAGTGCTGCCGTGCTGCCAGTAAAGGTCCCGGCGACGAGTCCGGGCTTGGGATTGTACTCTTCGGAAAAAATAACAGCGCACGCCTGGAGCATTTTCCCGACGGTGACAACGTCCACCCATTCATTCAGGTTGAATTTCTGATATGCAAACAGTTCTCCCGTTCGTCCGAATGTCTGTATCTCATCCACCCACACCGCGATCCCGGCTCTCTTCGCCTCCTCAAACAGTGCCACGTAAAATTCGCGAGGCGCGAAATTAAATCCGCCTTCACCTTGAACCAGTTCAATCATCAGCGCGGCATACCGGTTCGGGTATCTTTTGATTTCTTCGCGCATTCGCCCGAGCGAGAGCGTCAGGCTGCGCTCAAGCCCTGCTGTTTTGCTGTAAAATGGCAGGTGGAAAACCTCTCCGTAGACCGGCTGGCCCTCACGATACTTGGGATTGTCCGTGAGTTCCTGCATGGCTGTCGACCTGCCTGCGAAACAATCCTCAAATGCAAACACACGAGTGGCCGGAGCGCGCTTCTGACGAATGATTTTAAGCGCAACCTCATTTACCATCGTGCCGCTGCACATGGGCCAGACGTAACGAAGGCGGCTCCCGCCGCCCAGGCGAGACAACAGCGCCTCGCTGAATTCATGCGCCTCAACACCGGGCTGCAGATTTCCCTGCATCGGATCTGCGGCAATGCCATCTATCATCTCTGAAATCATTTCCGGGTTCGAATGTCCGAAAAAATTGATCCCGATTCCGGTAATCAGGTCCATCTTCACGCTACCGTCCATCAGTTCAACGTAGGGACCGCTACCGATTCCAGACCCGAGAAAGGGAAAATAGAGTTCACGCCCCCTCTCCGAAACGTATCGCGTGATCAACTCTGAATAGGCCTGACGAGCCCCCTCCGTGCCGGAAGCAGGACGGACCCCGCGGATCTTTGCCGAACTCTCCTCCAGGGATCGGATGAGTTCTTTTTTAGCGGCCAAAAACTTTTCTGACCGCGCCAAGCACTGTGCTTCGGTGTGGAACTCAGGTCGCAAACTGGCCATTATTCATCCTTTTACTTGCCGTTTACTGAAATGAAATATGTAAGCTGAGCGACTGAGCAAAACCCCAGTGACTCAGTTCGAATTCGTTAACGTACCGCTGGTTTTCCTTAGATATCATGAGCTTATTTTTGTTGCAAGAACCGCCAACACGCCGATATCCTCGAAAGATGCTCACTCCTAAACGCATTTTGACCGGCTGCTTTGCTGTGATGAGTTTTTTACTCATTGCGTTAAACTGTGGGTTCGGCATTGCTTCGGAGGACGCCAGGCGGGACAGCGGCACGGAACTGCAGATTCTCTATCAAGAGTCGAAATTCCAGGAGGCGATCACCCGACTTTTGGCATCGCCTGAACACGATAGCACCGCATACCACTACAATCTGGGCACTCTTTATCTCAAGACCGGGGTGGCCGGGCTGTCGGTCGCACACCTGGAGAAGGCCAATACCCTCAAGCGGCATGATGCCGACATCCAGTACAACCTCCAACTCGCGCGCTCAGAGGTCTCGAAACTACTCGGTGCCGATCGCCTCGACCCGGCTTCCACCGCTGTGGAGCGGCTTGCCGATCGTATCTCACTAGAAGAGGTCAGGGGAACGCTCGGCCTTCTTGCTTTCCTTATTTCCGCTCTCTGGCTGCGGTCCTATATGAAGTCACGATCGGTCCGAAGAGTACTTCTTCAGCCCGCTTCCTTGCTGCTTCTGTTCGCTCTGTCGATCACACTGCTCCTCTTTGGCGCGCAACGGTATACTGAGCTTCACCCATCAGGCGTACTGCTCGAACCACAAGCGGTTCGCAGCGGACCCGGAAACAGTTTTCTGGAACTTGCTCGAGTTGAGGCCGGTACCAAGCTGCGAATAGTCAATACAGCCGGAAGCCCTGAACAAGGCGGCGGAACCCCCGAGCCCTCAAAGTGGCTCCAGGTGCGATATTCCGCCGACGAAATCGGGTGGGTCCGGGCGTCGAGCTTGTTGCTCTTATAGGCGCCATGGTCTACATCTGAGTTATGCGCGCGCTATGGACATGGATGGTTGCATTATCATTGATGGTCGCCGGCTGTTCGGGAAAAGGAGTCGATGAGGCCGATCCTGAATCCTTGTTTCGTGATGCTGAAGCTGAAGTGGAAAGCAGCCATTACCAGATCGCCATCGATAAGTTCAAGTCCGTCAAAAACAAGTTTCCATACTCGAAGTTCGCTGCCGAGTCCCTCCTGCGAATAGCGGATGTTTATTTTCTTCAGGAATCGTTTCTGGAGGCCGCCGTTTCCTACGAGTCGTTCCGCGATCTTCATCCAAAACACGAGAAAGCCGCTTATGCGAATTTCCGGATCGGAAAATCGTACTTCATGGATATTCCGGAAAACGTCTCGAAGGACCTCTCCTCTGCGCAGAAGTCGCTGGCTGCCTACAACGAGTTTATAGCACGCAATCCGAACTCCGAATTCGTCAAGGAAGCACGAGAAGACATTAATCGCGCACGCGAGATGCTCGCGAGAAAAGAACTTTATGTGGGAAATTTTTACTATACCCGTGGCCACCTGGGTGCCGCCGGTCCGCGCTTTAAAAAGTTGATCGAAGCCTACCCGGAAACCCAAGCCGCCACAGAAGCCAAGCAGAAGCTCGCCCGCATCATGGGTGAAGGAAATTAATGCAGGGCAGAGATCGCGAAATCCAGGATCTCCTGAGCCGGAGAGAATTCCAGAAGGCAGACGTCCTGATTCAGCAACGAATGCAGGAGCAGCCGAACTCGGCTGATTCACATTACTTTGTCGGCATGTTCCACTACTTCCAGGGCCAGCTTGGAAAAACCGTGGAATCGCTTAAGCGCGCTCTCGCCATCGATCCTCATCACACCGATGCAGCCATTTGCCTTTCGGTTCTGTTCAATGACGTGGGCAAGTACGATGAGGCGCGACGGGTGTTCGAGCTGGCAAACCAGTCCGTATCCAGAAAGCCGGGAGATCCGAATACGGAGGTGGACAAGAAGTTCGCGGTGAAACATCTGGAGCTGGCGGACCTCTATTTCAGATACCGTCGCTACGATGAAGCCATCGACGAATACGCCACTGCCGCGGGCCTCGACCCGATGACCCCAGAGATCCGCATCCGCTTGGCGAAAGCGTATGCAAAAAAGGGATTCCTTTCACGCGCAATGCAGGAGCTCCAATCCCTCAAAAGGGAGCGCCCCGACTACACACCCGCAAGCCTCCAATTAGGCCTCCTTCACTACAGTCAGGGAAATGTTCTTGATGCTGAGCTGGAGTGGGAGATGGTAGCGAGGCAGGATCCCGGAAATCGCGAAGCCATCGCGTATCTCGAAATGGCTAAGCGTGCGCGAAAGGGCTGATTCTCAGCCGCACTGAATCTTTTCGAGCAGCTTGAGAGCCTCAGCGCCACCCTCTTTGATCTCCGACCCGATGGCTCGTTCGAAAGACAGCAACTCAAGCTCGCCACTGCGATCGGAAACCGTTTTCCGGATACGCCCCTCGACCCTTACCTTGGCACCGGAAAACGCGCGGATTGACATCAACGCACTCACTCCTGCGCGAGGGTCCGCCGCGGAAGCCCGTAACCGAAGGCGGGTTTCACTCAAACTGCCCGGAAAAATCACCAGCGTTGCGCTCGGGCCTCTGACTTCAACTATGCCCACGATCGAATACGTGCCGCACACCAGGGGTGCAGTCGCATGAGCAGTCGAGAGAAACATCGCGGAGAACAATAAAATCAGAATACGAAATCTCTGCATGGATTGGCTCCCTCGCTTTTCATGCTTCTATAAATGCGGTCGTACGCGCCACGCTCAAGCAAAGAAACCCTCACCGACTCTTGCCACATCTTGCCGAAAAGTTGCTTATACCGTGCGTGGGCCTCGACATACTTCCGGAACTCCTCGTTCTCGGACAAGAGGCGAGCACGAACCTCCTCGACCAGTGGAAGCTGCTTGAGCTCCTCTTCGAGGGCGAATTTCATCGAACCCCCTGAGGCCAGCTCAGTCTCGAGCATCTGCCGCAATTCGGCCTGATCAAAGCCAACCATGTATTTCCAATCCACCTTGGCGCCGTCGACCAGCTTTTCCTGTCGCTTATCCTTGGCCTTGAGATCACTGGTGAGGAAAAACAATTCGTGCAAAAACCGATATTGTTCTTCAAGCGCCACTCGAAATTTCTTGAGCGCCTCGGAATCCATGATTGCGGTCTTCGCTATTTTTGTCATCGCGTGATCAAGCTTCGCCGTAGTGTCCTCAGCTGGAAAATTCTGTGAACAACCGGCAACGCAATGTTTATCCGCCTGCTTCTCGAGATCACTCACCCATCCTATCAATGAAGCCGACACTTCCCGGATGAGCTCGGCCGTGGCCTTGCCGGCCGCGGTGGAAATCATCGGGACAGATGGATATGCGCGTTGGCTGCGGCCCCTGAGAAATGCTTCCTCGAGCGAGACTCCTGGGTTCACATTTTTCCAGAAACTCTCCGATTCCACGGGATAGCTGACGACATCCTCTCCCGTCGCAGACACAACGCACGTCTTGTCGCTGGCGATCGCAAGCGTATCGCCGGAAAAACAGGATTGATCGATGATCGCAAGACGAACGCCGGCTTTTTCGGCGGCATCCCGGAGCGGGATCAACTCCCTGCTCTGCAACAACTGCTGCCTTCCAATGCTGACTCCGTGAGTTGCGGCTTCGTCCCCCTCGCGACGTGCGCCGTGAGATACGAGCGCCACCAACACCTGTTCGCCCTTTTTTATTTTGCCGCGCTCAATGTCTTTTTTGAGTGCGCGCAGGGATCCCTTGGCCGTTTCGGGCGAAATGTCCTCACGCTCATCGTAAAACTGGGCCGCGATTTTTTCTGTCACCGAATGTCCTCCGTCGAAGACAAGCTTCACGGGGTGCTTTGCAGTCGAAAAATAGGCTCCGGCGGTTCGAAGTGATAGGTCAAATAAAGTCGTGCTGCCAGCGGGCTCACCCGCGGCGCCGAGGAACAAGGTATGCGTCTTCGCTCCTCCGGCCTGTGCGGGAGGCAAACCAGCTGAAAACACGATCATCAGGCCGGTAGTCAGAAATTTCCGAATTTGCACGGAAGCCATTCCTTGGCTCCTCACGTTCAGGCGTGAAGTGTCTTTACGGTAAGAGACGGCGGAATATCCCGAATTGGGATGGTCGAAACCGCATGCTGAGTCGGCTTACGGTGTTGCGCCTGAATGGTGATCAGGTGTGCCCGCAATTCCTTGAACATGAGGTGCTTGATGCTGTACTCGTTCTCCTGAAGTACGACCTGCCTCGCCAGCTTTTCTTTCAGGTTGATGACAAGAGGTGCTTTGAGGTTTGCGGTCATCTGCGTGACATCCTCGGAAATCGTGAGAATGCTGAAGACGGCCGACTGATTGATGTTCTCGAGTTTGAGTTCGCGAAGTTCGGCCGCTGAAAGTCGCGCCGTATAGTCGGGTCGGAAAATTTTCGGCTCGAGCAAAGGAAATGAGATGGCCGGATTGTCGAGCGACTGCAACCAGACGATCAAGGTCTCGTCACCCGGGTCAACAAGGCAGTATCGCTTGCACTCAGGAAATCCCAGAATGCCCTGCGGAATGAGGATGATCTCCTCATCGCTCACTGTCAGCTGGCCAAAGCTTTCAGTTTTTATAATCACGCCTTGCCCCTTGGTTAAAATGGTCTACTACCCTTTCAGGATCTTCGAAACTTGGGCCATCGCCACTGGCTTTGCAGCCTGTTTGTTC
Source organism: Bdellovibrionales bacterium GWB1_55_8 (assembly GCA_001769835.1). Classification (GTDB taxonomy): domain Bacteria; phylum Bdellovibrionota; class UBA1018; order UBA1018; family UBA1018; genus GWB1-55-8. Next base: position 118,035 of record MEPR01000052.1, on the reverse strand, counting down.
TGATCCTGAATGGCCGTATAGACCTCTTCACGGTGGATCTTAGTTTCCTTTGGTGCCTGAATGCCCAGTCGCACCTGCTTGCCTTTGATTTGAACCACAACGATCTTTATGTGGTCATCAATGGCAATACTTTCCCCCAACTTCCGGGTTAACACTAACATAAGATCTCCATCTCTGCGAAAGGCGTGTAATCCTTTACCGGAGGAACTATTATTCCAACGCCCAGCTTGATGCAATGTTTTTGTCCCCGAGCGTCGAGGAAAATGCTTAATATCATTTTAGAAAATCCAACAAAGTCGGTTGAATGAGCTTTTGCGAGCTGGCAAGTGCGCTTCGGAAGACAGTTTCTTCCTTTGCCAGGTCGCTTACAACTTGGGCCATATCTGCATCCTCCAAGGCGGAGGTGAGCTGAGCATTAGTCAAATTATGACGCTCAGTGGCCTGACCCGCGCTTTGGAGCCCCTGTAATCGGGAACCAATTTTGGCTCGAACGGCTATGAGCTTTCCGTGTGCCTGATCAAATCGGTCAAGCGTTCCACGCACCCCTTCCAGATCCCCTGTTAATAATGCAATGCGGAGATTCTGAATTTCGTCGAACACATTTACGTTTTCCTGAAAACCCTGCCCCGAGGGCGCTCCTGCCTCTGAAAGAAGGCTGGCGGGCCGTCTTCCATAAACCTGATTGCCGTCACTCGACCCTTTCGGGTTCGTGTTGAAAACATCCAATCCCGGGATGTTCGTGGAAATGAAGATGTCCTTCGCGATCTCGACCATTCTTTGGCCGTCGTCGCCCGTATAGCGGCCATCCGGGTCCACCGGCGGCCGAGAACTCTTATAACCACCTAAAAGGTAATTGTCCCCGATTCGTCGATTTGCCGCTGCGACTGCCTGCTGGAAGAGCTGGGTCACCTCTTCGGCCACCCCCAGGCGCGTGCTTTCGTTAGAGCTCGCGCCGCTGGCCTGACCCAGAGCGATTTCCTTCGCCCGGACCATGATATCCGCCAGCTCACCCACCGCATGGTCGGTGTTCTGCAAAAAGGTCTCCGCCAGCTTGGTGTTCATCTGAAATTGATCGTTAATCACCTTGTCCGTCCTGACCTCTAAAACCTTGGCTGCGCCGATCGGGTCATCCGAAGGCGTATTCAGCTTCTTCAGCGTCGCCGACTGCTGCTGCAGATTCTCCATCCGGCCCTTGCTCCGCTGGATGCTGTCGCGAATCGTCTCGAAATTTGAGTTCTGAGTCACTCTCATCCAATCACCGTTTCATCCCGCGCTGTCATCGCTTCAGATCCAGAATGGTCTTCAGCAATTCATCGGCCACCTGAATAACCTTGGCTGAAGCGTCGAAAGTATGCTGATACTGCATCAAATTGGCCGTCTCCTCGTCTATGGAAACACCGGAAATCCGGTCCCGCATCTTGTTCAACTGCGTCACGATATCCTTCTGCTGATTCAGGGCTGAACGGTTCCGGGAAGTCGCCACGCCCACATCACTGACGATCGAGTTATAAAAATCGTCGAGTGTGGATTTGTTGTCGTTCATGAGCTGCTGGTACTGAATGCCGGAGATTGCGATCGCGATGCGGTTGTCTCCGGGTGAGTCCGGCTGCGCTGCCGTAGCGATGTTATTCACGCTTGCGGAAACCGCATCAGACAATCCGATGAACTCAGCGGCGCGCTCCCTGTTCTGGATATTGCGGAAAAAGGCCACACCCTGCAGACCGTCTCGGGTGAAACCCTGCTGATGAATGCGGTTCACGGCGTTTCCGACATTGAATGCGAGCTCATCCAGGCGATCAATGATCGTCGAAAGGGTCTGATCGCGGACTTCGAGAAGAGCCCCGATCTTGCCACCTTTGATCTGGTGCGTGACGGTGGAAGCGACACTGGAAGACGAGGAGATGTCGAGCGCGTTTTCCGGCTTGCCCTGATCATCTGCCGGCGACCGAAACACCGAGAACTTCTCTGCCTGGCTTCCAACGATGAGCGGGCCCACTCCCTTGATATCGACGACGTACCCGCCCGATGAGTCCTTGTGCATGTTGAGGTCCATGTACGAACTGAGTTTTCTCAGGGCGGCATCACGCTTGTCCAGAAGATCATTCGGCGATGCCCCGCCGATTTCCACCGCTTTGATCTTCTGATTCAGCTCCTTCAGGTCATCGACGATTGAATTTACTTCCGAGGTGTAGCCATCAAGCCTTGAATCAATGTGCGTCCGGACCTCTTGAACCGAATTGCGGAGCCGGTGAAAGTCGTTCACCATCGCCTGCGAGGCCTCACGGACCGACTGTCTGACAGCTTCATTGTCAGGCTCGTTTCCGAGCTTCCGGAACTCATTGAAGAACCGTGCGACAAGCCGATTCAGGCCCTCCCCGTTCATTTCGTTGAAAATATCCTCGGTCTGGCGTAGCGCCATGTCCTTTTCTTCCATGTGAGACATGTCCCGCGTGCCGTTTCGAATCTGCTTTTCCACATATTCGTCGTTGATGCGCTCCACACGTGAAACAAGAGTGCCGGTTCCCACCAGCGCGTGAGAGCCCAGTGCGGGTCTTGGTGTATCCGGCGATGTCTGGACGCGCTGCCGGGAAAATCCTTCCGTATTCGCATTTGAAATATTGTGACCGGCGGTGGCGATCGCGGCTTTCGATGCCATCATTCCTGAGCGGCCGGTATTGAATACGTTCGGAAGTCCCATCTCTACCTCATGCCTCCTTGGAAATCAGACGCGCGCCTGCCACGGGATTCGAGCGTTGCCCCTGTTGCGTATAGGTGTTGGTCTTGGGCGCGCTTTCCCCAAGCACATTCTTTTTCATGTTCTTCACATGCTCGAGTGAGCGCTCGACAAAAGTCTGATTGTCCCTGTTTTGATCGCTGATTCGCTGAACCATGATCACCAGCGTGTTCTGAATGCTTCGGAACTGTTCAGCGGATTTCGGGTCCACGCCCTGGATCGCGAGCACGATGTTCGTGATCGTGAGTTCGCGGAGCGGCTTCTTCCAGAGAAGGGCAAGTTCTCCGGTCCGCTTCAATCGTTCTGATTCGGCCTGCCGAATGGCCTCTATCAAAGCCTGCTTGGCACATGTGGCTTCCTGGATCCTTGGGGCGTCCGCCTGAACGAGCGCCTCCCGCTCCATTCGAACGGTGTCCAGCAGCTGTCGGTGAAGACCGACGAGCCTCTGGAGCGCTTCATGAATCTGACTGAGCGGTCGTTCCACTTCGCAATCCTCCTGATCGCTTTCCTCTTCCATCCTGGAAGAGCGCGGATTCCGGCTTCAGGCCCGCTGTAGCAGGCCCAGCACACTCTCTAAGAGAGACCGGAAGTGCTAAGATGCTCGTCAACGAGCCGATCCGAAATCGCCTCGGGACTCACATTGTATTTGCCTGCTGCAATTCTTTGCTTGAGTTCGGCGATTTTGCCTTCGCGAATATCAGGCGCTGATTCAGCGACACTTTTCGCGCGCGCCAACTCTCGACCACGCGACGAGATCTCCGCGTTCACGCTGCCGGGAATGGTCGTTTGCGGCGCGCTCGCGCGATCATTGCGTCGCGAGTCGGCCTGATCTGTTTTTCCCGCCTTCTTGGCGGCGCCAGCATCAGCGGTTTGCGCTGGGTGATGAATCGTCGAATTGACCCTCATTTGTACCTCCTGTTGGACGGGCAGAGCCCGTCGGGTCCTGATGATGAACCGCTCCCTGGTTCACCCCTGCTGCCTTCGCAGGTGGGGCCAATCTCCCCTGTCTCTGAGTGTATCTTTGTGATTCGAGATAAGCAATGACCTGGTCGGCAAGACCGAATCCGCCGGCTCGTGCCGCCTTCTGAGCGTATTCCGAATCGAGCATGCTCTGGTAGATCTTGGTTGCCGGAGAACTCATGCTCATTTCATTTTCCGGGACGGTTTCCCGCATCACTTTCATCATGTAATCCACGAACATGGCTTCCATGCCCTCGGCCACCTGAATAGTTGCCGGATCCACTCGGGAACGATCTATGTTTACCGCTCGCCTGGCTGGAGTACTGGCGCCCGTCAATGCCCTGCCACCAGGCTCTTTGGGGGGAGAGGGGGGAAGGGCTGGTCGCACCGGGGCGATCGGCGCACTCATCCTTCCCCCCTCCGCCGCGATTCAGTGTTCGAGCAGCCACGCCCGGCTTCCATGCCGGTCTGGGCGAATTCAAGAGCAGTATAACCCACCATCCTAGCAGGCCGTTGTTCCTGTCTCGTTTCCTGGATGCCCTCATCTTCCATGACGTTCGGGCCACCAGAACACCGTTCGCGGATTTCATCGCACGCCTCGGCGTGCGTTATTCTCTCCTTTTCCATCACATGATCTCCAATTCCGCTTGAAGCGCACCCACCTGCTTCAGGGTTTGGAAAATCGCCGTAAGATCTCTCGGCTGAACGCCCAGCGTATTCAGCGCCTTCACAAGATCCGATACGTTAGCTCCCTTGAGCTCCATCAATCGCTCCGAGCGCGCGCTCTTGTCAGAGCTCTTCACCTCGATTGCGAGCTCGCCATGCGCGATGGCAACGGGACTCAGACGAACATTTTCACCCATCACCACGGTGCCCGTCCGTTCATTGAGAACGACCTTTGCCTTCGTGTCGACGTTCACCGATATGTTTTCGATCCGCGCCAGAAGCTCGACGGAATTTCCCTCATAGTTGAATGGAACCACCATGTCGATCGTGCCACTGTCGCGCGAGGTTGCGTACTTGCCGCCCATTTCCGCGTTGATTAATGCCGAAACGCGAGCCGCCGTCGTGAAATCAGGATTGTGGAGTGAAAGACGGAAACTCTTTTTGCCGGCGAAATTCACGTCGACGTCTTTTTCTATCGTTGCTCCGGAGACCACCCGTCCGACAGTCGGAAAAGTTTTTCCGGATCCGTCCGCGACGCTGCCGATGCTGATCGGCCCCTGCGCAACGGCATAAACATTCTGGTCGCCCGCGCGAAGAGGCGTGACAAGGAGGATGCCGCCTTCGAGGCTGCCGGAGTCACCCACGGAACTGACAGTTACGTCTATGACGTTACCAACGCGCGCGAAGGGCGGCAATTTCGCAGTGACAATGACTGCCGCCGAATTCTTCGACTTGATCGCACCGCCGCCCTGGACGTCCAACCCGAGCTTTCCGAAAAGCCTGCTGAGCGATTGACCGGTAACGTCCGCACTGGAATCCCCGGTTCCCTTCAAACCGGTCACGATTCCGTAACCGATCAGGATGTTTTCCCTCACACCCTTGACGGTGCAAAGGTCCTTGAGGCGCGCTGCCATCGCGGAACTCGGAAGCGCTAGACTTACCAGAAATGCACCGACGAAAACGGCGATCAGGCCCGTCGACCTATTGAATGGCTTCAAGGCGATATTCATAGAGCTTCCCCGAGTTCAAAATGTCTTCTTCAGTGATGTCCTGCGCGCGGACAATTCCAACGAGCGTCAGTAAGCGCGGACTGCCGTTCCTGTAGCGGACGCGCTTGGTCCCGCGGATCCTAAAATTCCCATTTGGATAGCGCTCCATAATTTCAGCAAGCATCGTATCGGTGGCCTTGAGTTCGACGGCACCAGCGATGTCCACATCGGCCATCGTCGCGGTCGGGAGCACCGGCTCCTCGAGCGGAACCACTCCCTGGGTCTGCTCGGCAGCAGGCTTTCGCTCCGGCGCGGCAGCCACCGCCTGAATTGAATCCGCGCGGCTTTTCTCGGCGCTCGCCATCAAAAACTTCGCTGTGAGACGTTCCTGCGCGATGCTGAGTTCCGCCTGCTTTTCCGCGGGGTTCAGGGACCGCTTCATCTCCTGGACCACATCCTTCAGCAGATCATCTTCGACGATGATCGAGACGATGTCTCCGACGCCACGCACGCGGTTTTTACTGAAATAGTAATTCGTCTGCCCGTTTGAAGCCCAGAGGGACCCCTCTGTCTGTGAATCGTCGACGAAGTCCGATCGCGTCGCGCGCTCCCCGTTTTTATAGTAAGTGCGCGGGCGGGAAGGTTCATTGACGACGAACTGGCCGGAAGCTGCGGCCGCTCCCTCAAGGCTGGCCGGGCTCCGATAAGTTTCGCGCCGATTCGCCTGCGCGCGCTCCGGCGTAATCCACGATCTTTCTGAGCTGCCGGAGTAATCGGTCCCGGCGGACGCGGGGCGTCTCTCCGCGTGCCCGACGGCGGCGTACCGGTCCGCGCGATAACCGCCACCCGGCGTGCTCTCCTCTAGAAATCCGCGCTCAGCCCAGCGTCCGCCCGTAACCGGGGGCTCGGAACTGGTCGCATAGACGTCATCATCAAAATCCCGCCTGAGGTCACCCATCATTCGTGAGCAACCCGTGCTCGCAAACGCGGACCCGATCAGAAGAACCGCGACAAGGAGATGTTTCACAGCCTCACCTCCACGATTCCATCAGCGATCAGGCTTCCCACGAGCTGACGTTTTGTTTTTGAGGTGATCACCCGGACGGAGCCGTCAATATAGGCGGGTTCTTCCGCCACCGCTCGCGTCGTAAGCAGGAGCTCGCCGGAGTGGATGCGCACCGTGACCGCGTCTCCGCGACGAATATCGGGAACCTTCTGAACTGCGGTAGTTGTGAAGAACTGGCCTTCGATGATGGTCTGGCGCGCCTCAAGCCCCGAGAGCTGGGTATCGCGCTGAAGAATGACTCCGCGATACTCGCGCGCCTGTCCGGTGGCGACGTTCACTTCCTGGGCGCTCACCATGTCAGGGCGAATTTTCTCGCCTGGGCGAATCCTCCTTGCAGCGACCCAGGTGGGAACCCAGGCGGAGAACGAGATCCAGCCTTCGGCGCGCACGCCCACGGTGTCCTGCATTGAGAACCGCGCCTCTCCCCTGGCGGTCTCCTCAAGAATGCGGACTTCGCGCGGATTGAGCGCCGGCTCTCCACGAGTCCAACGAATTTCACTATTCAGATCAATCCGTGCACCGGGATACTTGTGTTCAAATTCCGCGCGCAAGAGAGCATCAATCGGTTTCGACGCATTGGAATCCGTCCTGCGGCCCAACTCATCCGCGCGAGTCCAGCCCAGGCTGAACAGCACGGTCAGCGCTATTAATGGTAAGAAAAATGTCCGAAACACCGGTCGCCCTCCTGGCTTTTCATAACTTCCAGAGCACATCCTGTGCTCTTGCTCAGCTCACTTCACCCACCTCCCCAAGCGGGATCAGAAAGCCCCTTCACTACTTGATATTCGCAGTGGCCCCCCACATCTGATCCGCCACGCCCATTACTTTCGTTCCCATCTCATACGCTCGCTGGGTCGCGATCATGTCGACCATGCTTTTCGCCACATCGACGTTCGAACCTTCAAGCGCTCCCTGCTGAATCACGCCCACGCCATTCTCGCCAGGAATTCCCTGCATGGGATTTCCCGTGCCCGCGTTGGGTTTGTAAATCCCATTCCCGATCGCGGTGAGGGCCTGCTCATTCGGGAACGTTATGAGCTGAATCTGCCCGACAACCGCCTCGCCCTGACCCGGAAGCGTGACCTTCACCTCGCCGGCATTATTGACGAGGACATTCTGCGCATTTGCCGGAATCGTGATCTGAGGAATCATAGTCGCACCATTGGAAAGCATCAGCCTTCCCTGGGCGTCCACGTGAAAGGCACCGGTACGCGTGTAACCCACTTCACCGTTCTGCATCTGAACCGGAAAGAACCCCGGACCTTCGATCATGAGATCATAATCATGATAGGTCATCTTCGCGCTGCCCTGAGCGAAGATTTTGTAGTTCGCACCGACTTTCACGCCCATGCCATTCTGGATGCCGACAGGTGTCTGACTTCCCGCACCCAAGGATCCGCCCGCCTCTTTGATCGTCTCGTACATCAGCTCCTGGAATTCCGTGCGCGAACGCTTGTAGCCATCGGTATTCACGTTAGCGAGGTCATTCGAGATGCGCTCAATATTCGCCTGCTGCGCCTCGAGTCCCGTTGCTGATGTGGTTAATGCCCGAATCATTCCTTATCCCTCTCGCTTACAATCTGCCGATGTCATTGGCCTCACGGCCAAGCATCTCGCCAAAGGTCTTCATCACCTTGAGGTCGTGCTCAAAGAGCCGGTTCGCCTTGATCAAATTCGTCATTTCCTCGATCGGATTGACATTCGAGGTCTCGATCATGCCTTGTCTGAGAACGGTCCTTGCCTGATCCGCCACAATGTTCGTGGCATCACGGTTTTCGAACAACTGCGCTCCGGTCTTCCGGAGCTTTCGCGCGTCTTGAAATTCCACGACGCTCAGCTTCGCAATAAACTCTTCGCCCGCGTAGATCTCGCCCGCATCATTGATCGTGACGCGTGGCCCTTTGTCCCGAAGATTAATGAAACGCGCTGCGTCTTCGGGACTCCGCCCAACCGCGACTCCTCCTTGAGTCTCGAGCCCTCCTTGGCCCGGTTGAGCTTCAGCAGTTGCCAGCGCCCCCGCTAGCCCTGCAGGTTTTGAAGCCAGCACGGGATGTCCTTCGGAGGTCACGAGTTGGCCATCCATGGCCAGCTTCAGACTTCCATGTCGCGTGAAACGCGTTCCCGAAGGGGTACTGACTTCGATCAGACCAGGTCCGTCCAACGCCACGTCGAGTGGCGAATTGGTGACCTGAAGTGCGCCCTGTTTGAAACTTGAATAGGTCCCATCCACAACGACAAAGGATTGATCTCGGCCATCGAGTGGATAAAAATCCTTGTCTTTGATGGGCCCGCGGGGAATGTCCTGTGGTTCCGGTTCGCGCTCGCGCACGGCCAGATATTCCTTGAACGTCGGCAGATCTTTCTTGAATCCAGGCGTGTTGGCGTTCGCCAGATTATTGGCGACCATCTCCACGTTCTGCATTTGCGCGGACGCACCTGAAACGGCGGTCCACATTCCCGTAGCCAACGCTTCACTCCCCCCGAGACGGCTCCCCAACCTTCATGGTCAGGCTTGGGTTTCTTCCAGGGGAAACCCCTCCGCCTCAAAGAGTAACTAGAGCAATCGGCATGCCGCACGAAAACCTTGAGTCTTTTTTTCTTGAGGACGGCCGGCAGGATCAGTTCCCCATGTAGGTGTTTGGAATTTAGGTGCTTTTCCGGCGGGCTCAATTTAACCAGGAATCTCACAGGAACAGGGTGGCGGTTTTTTTCCCTGCAGCTTTTTCCCACCCGGCAATAATCACCAGACAAAAGGGAAAAACTTACCGGGAGTTCTTTGCTGTGTTTTTGCGGTTGCCGAGCCTTTTCAGTGGTACGAAGAACTATCTTCTAAGGAGAATTTGATGCTTACGCTTGCCGCCAAGCCCGTTGCCGAAAAAATCCGCAAATCTGTCCAGGAAAGATCCGCCGCTTTTTTAGTCAGGCATCACAGAGCTCCGAAGCTTTCCGTGGTCCTCGTCGGAACAGATCCGGCAAGCGTGATCTATACGCGGAAAAAAGGGGAAGCCGCGATTGCATGCGGGATGGAGCATGAGACCATCACACTTCCCGTGACCTCCACGCCGGTCGAGGTGAAAAACGTCATTGATCGCCTCAACGCAGACCCAAGGGTGGACGGAATCCTGATCCAGCGTCCGCTTCCAAAGGGCTTTCGAGAGGAAGAAGTCCTCTATTGGGTTGCACCCGAGAAGGACGTTGATGCCTTTCACCCGGTGAATACCGGAAGACTTGCGCTCGGATTACCTTGTTTTCAGCCCTGCACCCCCGCTGGTGTAATGGAACTATTGAAACATTATGAGGTCCAGCCCGCAGGAAAGCTCGCCTGTGTGATCGGAAGAAGCTCGATTGTCGGAAAACCGATGGCTGCGATGCTCTTGCAGGCGGATGCTACCGTCCTGCACTGCCACAGCAGAACCCCCAACCTCCGGGCGATCTCTTCTCAGGCTGACATCGTCGTCGTTGCCGCTGGAAAACCCGGCTTGATCGACTCTTCATATGTTCGCGAAGGAGCCGTCGTAGTGGATGTCGGCATTCATCGCAATGCAGAGGGAAAGGTCGTGGGCGATGTCGTTTTTGACGACGTCGCGCGTAAAGCGTCGGCTATGACGCCCGTTCCTGGGGGCGTCGGGCCCATGACGATCGCCGTCCTTCTGCAGAATACCATCTGGGCAGCTGAAGAGCGATCCCGCTGAACTGGACACTGGGCCGCCTGGTGCGGTAAAACCCTCCTATTCAAATGGGAAAGAGAGAGAAATTTCTATGCTGAAGAGAACGTCTTTATATGAAGAACACGTGAAACTCGGAGGTCGCATTGTCGACTTTGGTGGCTGGGAACTGCCGGTTCAATATACGGGCGTGATGGATGAACACATCGCGTGCCGAACCACTGCCGGACTTTTCGATGTCAGCCACATGGGCGAAGTTCACGTGGAAGGCGCGGCATCGGAAGCCTTCGTGAACTATCTGGTCACGAATGACGCCGCCAAACTCGCGATCAATCAAGCGCTCTATACGGAAATGTGCAACCATCAGGGCGGAATCGTGGATGACCTGCTGGTCTATCGTCGCGCAAAAGACCGCTACTTCCTGGTGATCAATGCAAGCAACACGGATAAAGACTTCGCGCACATGCTTCAGATCGAGAAGGAATTTCGCCAGGCAAATCCGCAGGCATCGGACCTTCGCATCTCCAACGAGAGCTCGAATTACACCCAGATCGCCATTCAGGGTCCTCTGGCGGAAAAGATCACCCAAAAACTGACGAAGGTCCCGCTCTCGTCCGTTAAATATTACTGGTTCACGGAAGGCGCCCTTCTGGGCGGCATTCCTGCCATCATCGCCCGGACCGGCTACACAGGCGAAGATGGTTTCGAACTTTATATTCCATGGAACAAAGGTCCCGAGGTCTGGCGCGCTCTGCTCGAAGCAGGCACTCCGCTCGGGTTGAAGCCGGTGGGCCTTGGCGCTCGCGACACTTTACGTCTTGAGATGAAGTTTCCGCTCTATGGACACGAGCTCTCCGAACAGACGAACCCATTTGCAGCCGGCGTCGGCTGGGTTGTGAAGCTCGACAAGGGGGACTTTGTCGGCAAAGCCGCGATCATCCAGGGCAAGCAGAAAGGCTTGCCGCAGCAGCTCGTCGGGCTGAAGCTTTTGGACAAGGGCGTGCCGCGCCAGGGCTACAGCGTGTTTTCCGAGGACGGAAAGACGCAGCTGGGTGCGATCACCAGTGGAACTCTTGCACCCTCATTGAACCAGGCCATCGGAATCGCGTATGTCGCGAAAAACCAGGCCGCCATCGGCACGCGCCTGACCGTGGACATTCGCGGAAAGAAACTTGCGGCAGAAGTGATTCCGACACCATTTTACAAACGTCCCTACTGACTAATAAGGAGAACACCATGAATTACCCAGCTAATTTGAAGTACACGAAAGAACATGAGTGGGCCAAGATCGACGGGAATGTCGTCACTGTTGGCATCACCGATCATGCGCAAAGCTCACTCGGCGATATCGTTTTCGCGGAGCTTCCCTCTGTCGGACGCACACTTAAAAAAGGTGACACCTTCGGCGTCGTCGAAAGCATCAAGGCCGTATCCGACCTTTACTCGCCTGCTACCGGAAAAGTGGTCGAAGTGAACGCCGCCATCGGCGATGAACCCGGCCAGCTGAACAAGGATCCGCATGGAAAAGCCTGGATGGTTAAAATCGAACTGACCGATCCGGCTTCGATCAAAGATCTGATGGACGCTGATTCGTATTCAAAATACGTCGCCTCGCTGAAGTAAGACCGCTTTTTTCCGCGCGCCCGTGCAGTAATTCGGACGCGCGGAAAAAAGCGCCCCTCCTCGACAAAATTCTAGTCTTTTCGAAGTAACTTGATTGCGTCCTTGATGTACCCCATGACGCGCACGTCATGAATATCGGTGTATATCGACAACGACCCACATGGACCATCCGAGACCGCTATCCGACTGGCCACACCAAACAGTTGATAACTGGTCCCTACGCGCAAGAACGCGGGCCCGCCGGAGTCTCCGGGGCAAACACTGGTGTTAACAGCGTGATTAAACACCACCTCAACGCCTGGTTTGTTCTTGGGGTGAATCTTTTCTCCAACCATTCGAAGAATTCCTGCGCCTTCATGCGTTTTCATGTTTGTGATTCCGAAGCCCGCCACAATGATCGGCGTGTTCGCCTTGAGTAAACGAGGACTCGGCAGCAGTTCAGCAGCTCGATAACTTTTCGGCAATCCCCCGGAGAAGCGGATCAGCGCAATATCGAACACTCCTTTTTGAGTGTAGAGTTCGGGCACGAGGACCTTCTGGGCCGAGGCGACATGTACAGCCTCTTTTGCGCTGATTCCAAAGATGATCTTCACATCGCTCGCATCCGTCACGCAGTGAGCTGCGGTCAGAATGATGTCTGATGCCAGAATCGAGGCTGAGCACAGGCTGGTGCCTGCCGGCGTCTCGGATTGCAACATCACTGTCGAACGGGCGATCGGGTGTCCCGAATAAACACGGGTACCACCGGCTATTTCCGGCGCAGCCCATGCAGCCGCGGAACCCATAGCCGCGACTGTGAGTACGGCCATCGAGCCATGAAGCCATCGGAAGGGGACGCGACTTTTAATCATCACCGTTGTTCCTCTTTCGTTTCCGGCCAGAAAGTTGGCCCGGAGGAACACCTTGTCTAATAACTGATGAAAGTTGTCAAGTTTAGGCTCGTTTTTTTATGGCCGTTTGCGGTTAGAAATCTCGGCATGTGGTCGAACCCTAAGTCTCGAATTACTTAGCGTATTCTTCGATGGGCGGGCACGCACAAATCAGCTGCCGATCACCGAGGACGTTATTGATTCGTCCAACGGCCGGCCAGAATTTGTAATCCCGAAGGGATGCAACCGGAAAGGCCGCCCTTTCGCGGCCGTAGGGATGCGTCCACTCAGTACGGGAAATCCGTTCCGCTGTGTGGGGCGCATTCTTCAGGAGGTTATTCTGGCGATCCGCTTTACCGGATGCAATTTCAGCAATCTCTTCTCTGATCGAGATCATGGCTTCGCAGAAGCGATCCAGCTCACGCTTGGATTCACTCTCGGTGGGCTCCACCATGAGCGTGCCGGGAACCGGAAACGAGATCGTTGGCGCGTGGAAGCCATAATCCATCAACCGCTTCGCAATGTCCTCAACGTCCACTCCCGTAGCATCCTTGATCTGATGAACATCAAAAATGCACTCGTGCGCGACCATTCCTTCTTTTCCGCGATAAAGAACCGGGTAATGAGGTTGGAGCCGCTTTGCGATGTAGTTCGCGTTCAGGATCGCCACTTGCGTGGCTTTCTTGAGCCCCTCTGCGCCCATCATCCGAATGTACATCCAAGAAATCGGCAAAATTCCCGCACTTCCCCAGGGAGCCGCGGAAACGGGACCAATTCCCTGCTGACCACCGGTCGCCACAATCGGGTGAGATGGAAGGAAGGGCTTCAGATGCGCTTTGACGCCGATCGGTCCGACACCAGGGCCTCCGCCGCCGTGCGGGATGGCGAAAGTTTTGTGAAGGTTCAAATGGCAAACATCCGCCCCAATCTCTGCGGGCCGACAAAGGCCGATCTGGGCGTTCATATTGGCGCCATCCATGTAGACCTGGCCACCGTGCTGATGAACGATGTCGCAGATTTCACGAATGGCCTCCTCAAAAACGCCATGCGTGGAAGGGTAAGTCACCATCAATGCGCCAAGTGTATCGGCATGCTCCTTGGCTTTCGTGCGCAGATCTTGAACATCGATATTTCCCATCGTGTCGCAATCCACGACAACCACATTCATCCCGGCAAGCGCCGCGCTGGCCGGATTCGTCCCATGCGCAGAGCGCGGAATCAGACAGACGTTCCGTTTCAGATCGCCTCGGCTCTCATGGTACTGTCGAATAACAAGAAGGCCCGTGTACTCGCCCTGCGAGCCCGCATTGGGCTGGACGGAGATCGCCTCGAAACCCGTCACCTCGGCGAGCATCGACTCGAGCTGTCCGATCATTTTTTTGTAGCCCTTTGTCTGATCCGCGGGAGCAAAAGGATGCATTTCCGCGAATTCGCGCCAGCTGATGGGGAACATCTCGGCGGCCGCATTGAGTTTCATCGTGCAGGAGCCGAGAGGAATCATGGAAGCAGTCAAAGAAAGATCTTTGGACTGCAACCGATAAAGGTAACGCAGCATTTCCGTTTCCGAATGGTAGCGGCTGAAGATCGGGTGCTGAAGGCAAGCCGATTTCCGGGCTAACTCCGCCGGGATCCGCGCGTCGCCTGCCGCTGAGAGCTCAGCCGGGCTAAACGACGCCTTAGTTCCTTTTACCTCGGCGAATGCAGCGAGAAGTTTTTCCAGATCGTCTCCGGAAGTTGTTTCATCAAGCGTGACCCCAACGCGGCCGTCTCCGAAATCCCTGATATTAATATTTCGCTTAAGCGCTGCCGCTACCAGGTCGTGTGCTGTTTTCACATCAGCGCTCACGGTGATAGTATCAAAGAAGTTCGCATCGCCGGTGTTGTAGCCAAGGCGTTTGACTGCGTTACGCAGCGCTAACGTCAGCCCGTGCACTCGTTCCGCTATGCGGCGAAGGCCTTCGGGTCCGTGATACACTGCATACATGCTTGCGATGATCGCGAGGAGAACCTGCGCGGTGCAGATGTTACTCGTGGCCTTGTCGCGACGAATGTGCTGTTCGCGAGTCTGCAAAGCCAAGCGAATCGCCGGCCTGCCGTCCGCATCCTTCGACACGCCCACAATGCGGCCGGAAATCTGGCGCTTGTATTCGTCTTTGGTGGCAAAAAAGGCAGCATGAGGACCGCCAAATCCCATCGGAACTCCGAACCGTTGCGTGCTACCGAGAGCGACGTCCGCACCCAATTCCCCGGGAGGGGTTAGGATAGTAAGAGCCAGAATGTCCGCGGAGATCGCTACAAGCGCCCCAGCGGCGTGAGCCCTATCAATGAAACCACGATAGTTCTCAACCGTGCCATCAGTTGAAGGATAGGACAGCAGCGCTCCAAAAACGGAGTGCTTGGAGAAATCGAAAACCTTGTGATCCCCAACGATCACCTCCACTCCGATGGGCCTGCAACGCGTGCGCACAACCGCGATGGTCTGCGGATGGCAGCCACTTGAAACAAAAAAAGCTCCGGCTTCCGGGCGTCCTTTGATGGCATGGAACATGGCCATGGCTTCCGCCGCGGCCGTGCCCTCATCCAGCAGTGAGGCATTTGCAATCGGAAGTCCGGTCAGCTCCATGACCATCGTCTGGAAATTAAGCAGCGCTTCCAGACGTCCTTGCGAAATCTCAGCTTGATATGGAGTGTACTGCGTGTACCAGCCCGGATTTTCGAGAAGGTTTCGCCGGAGAACGGAAGGCATAAGACAATTTGCGTAACCTGTTCCGATAAAGCTGCGAGCGATGCGATTCTCAGAAGCAAGCGCAAAGAGTTCAGAAAGTGCTTCGCTCTCTGAGCGCGCATCTGGAAGCTGAAGCGGGCGCGCGCTGCGGATCTGTTTGGGCACCGTTGCATTCACCATGTCATCCAACGATGCGAAGCCGAGAAACTTCAGCATGTGTTCAATCTCGCTGGAGTTCGGCCCAAGGTGTCTGTCTGTGAAATGATCAGTGTAACGGAGCGACGACGGCAGGACTTGATCTTGATTGTTCATATACTCCTTCTTACCAACTGTTTTTTTCTTTCTCCTTAAAAAAACTCTTGACCACTTTCTTGGGTTATCGACTTGTTCCCTTCATCATTTTGGAGTTATGGTGGCCCTCCGTTTCAGCCGGACAATGTTAGGAATTGGTCATCACCATGCACATGAGTTCTCAAGCAAGCATCGCCGCTCCCATCCGGAGGCCCATGGATTCTCGAAATGATTCGAAAGAAGGTTCGAATCCGAGCCTGCTTCATTCGTCGTCTCAATCAACGGCCCCTCGCGCGCCGGAAGCACTGCAACAAATTTTCAATACGGCGCTCGTGCGTACGCAGCCGTCCCTGTCCGCGGAAGAGATTTCCCGCGAACTGATGAAATCTGTTGCCTCACCCGCGTTCCGTGCGATTCTGGGCGCCGTTCATCGCCTTTCGGTCGATGAGGGCATTGACGAAAGAGTCGCCGCTGAGCAGGTGATCGCGACGTTCAGAAAAGTCGATCGCCTCTGGGGCGACTATCTTACTCGCGAGGGAATGGAAGCCGTCTTGCGGCTTAAATCCTAGGACTTACTAGGTTTTGAGAATGAATTCCCAAGGAATCTGAATCTCGCCATTGCGATCGATAATCCCCTTGGGAGGATTCGGAAACGGGCCCGCCTGATTGAATGCATTCACGGCGGCTTCATCCAAATCGCGCGTACCCGACTCACCCATCACCTGGACCCTGACAATTTCACCGGTCGGATTCAACGTGACCAAAACCTTGGTGGTGTAATCCATATCGCTCGCAAGTCGGCGCCCTGTACGATTATAAGTGACCAACTTGTGCCTTAAGATCGGCACCCATGCGCGGTCGAGCCTTTCGCGAATGCGCTGAAAATATCCGAAAAATATAAATTCTTTTGTATTCAGGGCTGTCCTGTCGCTGAGCTGAACTCCTCGGACAAAATCTTGAGGAGCGCCCGTCCCCTGCGCTGCCCAACGGGAAGCGTCTTCAAAAAAGTCCCGTGGCTTCGCTGTGGGCAAGATGGGCAAACCAAGATTCGCCAGCTCCTTCTGGGGCTGAAGTTTCTCGGCCTTCTGGCGAATGTTTTCGGACCGTGCTGTTGGCTTCTCGTGGGCCCGAGAGCCCATGGGTGAGGGATCCATTAGACGTCGTGTGCTGACTGTCTGTTTCTCGACGGTTTGAGTCCGTTCGCCTAGAAACGCATTCGGCGTAGCCTTGTCCGTCAGGCTGCCCTTCTCGGTTTGAACCAACTGTTTACGAATTTTTTCTTCAGCCTTTGAACGAGGCTGCACCTGTTTGGATGCCGATTGCGGCTCCAACTCCACCCAGGTCAACCGCGAAGGCGGACTCGTCGGTGTTGATTGGCGCCCTAGCACCCAAAACAACGTGACGAGAAGGGCATGGAGAAAAACAGAGACGGAAAATGAACTACGCAGACTACTTCGTACTCCCATTGAGATTGTAACAGCTCCCAATGGCGTGTCGGCATCATTCTCGATCTTCTTTAAAGAAATCACTCCCTGCGTCAGGAATCCCACGCCCGGCGGGCTCCGTTTCGGTCGGCTCAGTGCCTTCAATAAACGCTTCTTTTATGGAATTCGGGGAGTTAGGCGGAACAAGCTTGCCGGAAACCGGGTGAATCGTTGCAAACACAACCCCCGGCGGAACAGTGAAATCCCCTTCAGGGTACGACTTCACAGCCTCTTTCATAAAACTCAGCCAGATCGGTAAAGCCGCTCGAGCGCCCGTTTCGCTTTGACCCATGCTCTTTAGGTTGTCGTGGCCAACCCAGACGCCAGTGAGGACATTCGGAGTGAACCCTACGAACCAGGCATCCAGGTAATCATTGGTTGTGCCGGTCTTCCCGGCAGCCGGACGGCCAAGCGTCTTCGCAGCCTGACCCGTGCCGGAATTCACCACTTCTTTCAAAAGATGGGTCATCACGTAAGCCACGCGCGGATCCAGCACTTGTCCGGAATCGGTGGAAAGGGGGTAGTCCGACAAATTCGACGGCGTTGGCGTTGCACTGGATTCCGGATCAGGCTCTGCCGCTTCCTGCGCATCCGCGAAGGCGAAGCGCATCTTGTTCTCTTCCGGGTCTGATTCTTCAAGCACGCGTCCATCGCGATCCATAATCGAATGAATGAAAACGGGATTCAGCTTCCTGCCAAGCCTGGGAAAAACAGCGTAAGCGCGCGTAAGATCCATCAGACTCACGGAACCGCTTCCAAGGGCAATGGACAGATCCTGATTGAACTGTCCGCTCATGCCGATACGCCGTGCGTATTCAATCATTCGTCCGACCTGCAGCTCTTGCACAATCTTGATGGTGGGGACGTTGCGCGATTTGATGAGCGCCTGGCGAAATGTCGTGTCGCCATAAAATTTTTCTTCAAAGTTGGTGGGCTTCCACTTCCCTGATTCCGTGTCTTCGTAAACAACCGGGGAATCCACGATGATGGAAGCGGGCGTATAGCCCTTCTCCAGTCCTGCGGAATAGATGATGGGCTTGAAAGCCGAGCCGGGTTGACGTTGAGCCTGGACTGCGCGGTTGAACTCCGATGTTTCAAAATCGTATCCGCCCTCCATAGCCAGCACTTCTCCAGTGGTCACGTCGACGGAGAAGAGTGCTCCCTGAACTTGCGGAACCTGCTCCAGAGACACTACGATCGGTTTATCCAACGCTGCCTCCTGGACTTTCACCAGGATTAGGTCTCCTTTGGCCAGCACATGCGAGGGCAGGGACGGCGCTGCCCCTACGCGGTCTTCGCGAATCAATCTCGCCCATTTCAAGTGCTCAATAGGCAACCTGGCGTCTACCCCGCCGATCCGGACGGTAGCAGCCTTCTCCTTGTCATTCACGCCCATGACGACTGCGCGGTAAATCTCGCCAGTCTCAAGAAGATCGCGATCATTACTGAAACCGGCATCCTGAACTGCCTCAATCGGGTCCAGGCGTCCATCAGGCATCAGCATCTGATAGCCGATTTTTGTTTCGATCAGTTTAAGGCGTATGTTCTGCAATGCCTCGTCAATTTCAGCCGGACTTTTCAACTTGCTGATCGGCCCGCGGTATCCAATACGCTTATCGATGGCCTCGATGCCTTCACGAAGGCCGCGCGTCGATGCCTTGGCCAGTTCCGGCTTGAGCGGGATTCGGATCGTGAGGGCATCCTCATAAACGGCCTTGTCGCCGTACTTCTCGACAAGATACCTGCGAAGATGCTCGACAAAATATGCCGCCACCCTCTTGTTCACGTCCTCGTCATAATGAATGCGCATCGGCTGAGCGACGGCCTCGGTCATCTGATCCTTGGTGATGAAATGATTTTCAGCCATCCGACGGAGCACATAAATCTGCCGCTCCTTGGCCTTTTTAGGATTCTGAACGGGACTGTATTTGCCAGGAGCCTGCGGAAGCCCGGCGAGAAGCGCCGCCTCCGCCACTGAAACCTCAGAAATATCTTTCCGGAAATATGTCTTAGCCGCCGACTGCACGCCATAAGCGCCATGACCCAGATAAATCTGATTCAAATACAGATAAAGAATCTGGGACTTCGAGAGATTTTTCTCGATCCGCGACGCGACGATGACTTCTTTCGCCTTCCTGACGAAGCTTCGCTCGGAGGTAAGAACAAGTGATTTGGCGACCTGCTGCGTGATCGTACTTCCACCCTGCACCACATGGCCGGCCTTAAAATTGGCGATACCGGCCCTAATGATACTCGC
Source organism: Bdellovibrionales bacterium GWB1_55_8 (assembly GCA_001769835.1). Classification (GTDB taxonomy): domain Bacteria; phylum Bdellovibrionota; class UBA1018; order UBA1018; family UBA1018; genus GWB1-55-8. The sequence continues at coordinate 98,706 of MEPR01000052.1, read as the reverse complement.
GATGTTGATTCCAGAGTGTTCAAAAAACTGATCGTCCTCGGCCGAGATGAATGCGTGCACGACTTGCTCAGGAATTTTGTCATAAGGGATGAGATACCGGCGTTCTTTGTAGAACTCACCGATGACCTGTTGCGGAGCATCCGGGGCCGAGCTGCCCGTTGCGATGATCTGGGTCACGCCTAGCGGACGATAATCGTTTGCCGTGACGATGTCCGGCAGATCCCGGGAAAAATACCAGCCGACAATGCCGACGCCGACCAGAGTAAGTGCCGTCCCGCCGAGCATCGTGAAAAATAAAATGCGAATGAATGCGCCCGTTTTTGTTTTCATCGAGCTTTCGCTCCCGTTAACTCTCGAATTCGGGACAATGCACGCTTTGCCGAATTGGCCCCTCGAAACGTAAGTTCTGTTCTCTTGGTGAAGTCCTTGTCGCCAAGGCCGTTCAAATCCGGTGAAAGAACCACTTCGTCTGTCCGTACGGCAGGATCGGCGGATCCTGTGACGTTAACGATAAGTAACGGACCGATTGCAAGATCCCGCGCCTCTCGCACGAGACTGTTCCAGGATTCCTTGGCTGACACCGCAAGGCCGTCATTCCAGATCGCCGGACTGAAAAAGCCGTCGGCCGCGAGCGCCGCACGAAGTCCTTCTGTGACGGGACCTCGATCCACGAGCGTGGGCATGGACGCGCCCTTGATCCGAAGCGCCAGGCGCATCGGGATTTGCGCATCGCTTATTTCACGTGACGAAAACGTCCGCTTCAATTCCGCCTCGAGCCGAGGCTCCGCACCCGAAAACACAGCAGCGAACAGACCTTTTTTCGCGAAAACTTCCTTCTCGAATTTCATCATGGACCATTCAAGTCGGTTCATGTTCGGGTCCAATGCATAGAGCGCCCCAATGAGTGCGCCCATTTCTGATCCAACGATCGCGCCGATCGGTATTGAATTTTCCGCCAGGACGCGAAGCACACCGGCATGCGCGAACCCTCTCGCCATTCCGGGACTGAGAACAAGAACAACAGGCCGCAGCTTCACGGGGTCAGGGCCGTATTTTGGCGCTGGTAGCGGACCGTAAGCCTCGGGAGGGCCGGCGACATCCGCGCTGACCGAAGAATCCTGATCCGCATCCTCCGGCATCGCAGATTTGCGCGCGGTCGAACACCCGGAGACCAGCCATGTCAGAACCGTAAGCATAACCAACGATGAACGAATCACGCTTTTCTCCAATGCGCCAAATACTCCTTGTTACCGGTAGCCCCGGTTATCGGGGATTCTATCAAGCCCAGCCTCCGCAAGCCAAGCGTTTCACCAAAATCAGTAAGCCGCTTCACCGCGTCTTCCCGATCGGAATCCGAAGAGACAAGTCCGCCCTTGCCGACCTTTTCCTTCCCGACCTCAAACTGCGGCTTGATAAGTGTAACCCAGTCCGTCTCCGCGTGCGCAAATGCCATAAGGGCCGGAAAAATCTTTTCGAGGGAAATAAACGAAACGTCAACAACGATCAGGTCGACCTGACGGCCGATGAGATCCGGAGTCATATGCCTTGCGTTCACCTTTTCATAAACGCTCACTCGCTCATCTGAACGGATTTTCCAATCAAGCTGGTTGTGTCCCACGTCGACCGCAAATACCCGCTCAATTCCGTTCGCAAGAAGCACGTGCGTGAAACCCCCGGTTGATGCACCCACGTCAAGAGCCGTGCGCCCCTTCACCGGAATCTGAAATTCCTTCAAGGCGCCGGCCAGCTTGATTCCGCCGCGAGAAACCCAGGGATGATCCTCACCGCGGATTCTCAACGGCAACTCGTCCGAGACAAGCTGCCCGGGTTTGGTGACCGGCACATCCGCCACCAAGACGTTTCCACTCAGGATCAGGGCCTGTGCCTTCGCCCGGCTATCAACCATACCGCGCTCCAGCAGGAGAAGATCGATTCGTTTTTTCACCCGACGCCTCCCCGAATCGCGAGCAATGCACGGAAACGTTCCTCGAGTGCCCTAGCGGATAGCCCGACGTCCTCCTCCAGCTCTAGAAGAGAACCGTGGGCTATGAACCGGTCCGGTATACCGATGAATTCAAAGTTCCGGTCAGCGTGATGGACCGCGAGTTGCTGCCCAAATCCGCCAGAGACCACCCCCGCCTCGACCACTGCCACCGAAATTGCGGGGTAAGCACGCAAGAATTCATGAAGCTCCTCTGGAATCGGCTTGGCGCAAACAACGCTTACAATGGAGACCTTTTCGCCCCCGGGATCACTCGCCTCGATAGCCGTCCAAGCGTTCGCCGTCGTGGTGCCCAACGCCACGACAATGAGGTCAGGATCGGCGACAGCGCGGAGCGTCCGCATACCTGAATTTTCCGCGAGGGGCGCGAACTCGGTCTCTGCCCCACCCCGCGGAAAACGGATCGCAACCGGCCCGCTGTCGTTCAGTGCTCGACTGAGCAGCGCTCTCAGATCGGAAATACAAGCCGGAGCATATATCCTGATCCCCGGAAGCATCCCCAGATAGCTCAGATCAAAGACTCCGTGATGAGTGGGTCCGTCGGGTCCGACGAGGCCGGCGCGATCTATCGCAAAGACCACCGGAAGTTTCTGCAAAACGACATCGTGCACAATCGAATCGAGCGCTCGCTGCAGAAATGTGCTGTATATTGCGACCACTGGCCGATACCCCTGGGTTGCCAGGCCCGCTGCAAAAGTGACCGCGTGAGGCTCCGCAATTCCCACGTCGAAGGTCCGCTCAGGAAAGCGCCGCGCGAATTCAGAAAGTCCCGTGCCCTCAAGCATGGCGGCACTAATCGCCACCACTTTTGGATCCCGTGCGGCTGCTTCACAAAGGCACTTCCCGAGCTCCTCACTGAAACTCACTGCCGGTCTCTTGCGCAAAAAATGAGAACCAGTGATTTTCTCGGTCGACATTTTCTTCACTGGGCTCACACCGTGGTAAACACCGGGAAACTCTTCGGCTGGCGCGTATCCGCGGCCCTTCTCTGTAAGCGCGTGAAGAATCAAGGGCCGCTCGGGGGTTGACGTCTTGATGGACGAAAACACGTTAATCAATGAAGGAATATGATTACCGTCGACCGGTCCGTGAAAATCGAGGCCGAATGCCTGAAAGTAATCTGGTGCCGAACCTGAGAGAATACTCGGGAGCGCCCCGACACTCCTGGAAATGGACATATGATTGTCATTGAGCACGATGAGGAGCGGACCGAGATCCAGGGATTTGATATTGTTCAACGCCTCAAATGAAAGGCCGGCGCTCAGGCCCCCGTCACCGACCACCGCGACCGTCCATTGCTGAGTTCCGCGCCTGGCCCACGCCATTGCCAGCGCGGCAGAAACCGCCGTACTGCTATGGCCCGTACCGAAAACGTCGTGCTGGCTTTCGGCGCGAGTGGGAAATCCGGAAACACCGCCGCGCAGTCTCATGCTGTCAAACTGCTCCCAGCGGCCTGTCAGAAGCTTGTGTGCATAGGCCTGATGACCGACGTCCCAAAGGACCGGCTCGGAAGGCGAATCAAACATCCGATGCAGCGCGATTGCGAGTTCAACGGCGCCCAGACTGGCCCCGAGATGTCCTCCGTTCCTGAGGGATACGGAAAGAATCGTTTGGCGAAGGTCCTGTGCCAGGTGCTCCAATTCCGTGAGGCTGAGGTTGCGGAGATCCTCAGGTCCCCGGATCTTGAAGCTCGACATGACGCTCAGGTCTTGTTTCCGGGAAAGGGTTGCATTTCTGGTTCGCCCGTGGCGGATTTCATCAATACATCGACCCGCTGTTCTGCGACTGAAAGATGTTCCTGGCAGATGCGCGTGAGCCGAACTCCATCCTCAAAGCAACGGAGGGCGTCTTCGAGGCCCAGTTCGCCACCTTCGAGGCGCTTCACCGCTGATTGAAGTTGTTCAAGCGCCTCTTCAAAACGGAGCGCCCCCGCAGTGCTAGCTGTTGAATTTTCTGCCATTCTTCGGTTTTAGCACTCCCTTCGGGTCAGCGCCACGGGAACCACAAATGCTCCCCGCAGGTCCGATTTTTAGCGGTTTCGGCAGCCGCCCATTGGCTACTGAGCACCTGTCTGAAGTTTAGACAGGGGCGTATTAAAAGACACACCTGAATTCAACCACTTAGCTCGAATTTTTGCCGGCAAGCTCCTTGCTTTGTGGTGAACCAGGAAGTGCTGAAATGGGAACTTGTGCGCGCTCAAAAGTTGGATTTCGCAGACACGGACTGGTTGCATTCGCGGTGGCCACCGGGACATTGGCGGCTTTGGTACAAGCGCTGCCCGGTCCTGTCTGGGCAGCCTACGCCAATCCTGCCGCTATGGTCGGAAGCACGGCCGGGGCGTTTGACGAAGTGGCGTTTTTTAATGCTCAGCTTAACTCTCACCTGGCTGGGAACGAGCAGGGCCTCTCGGCTGCGCTTTCGAAACAGGTTCTGACCGATTCGCAGAATAGAATTTCGAACGAATTCAAGGTTCCACCGGAGATCAAGAACAACGTCGAATTCTGGTTCAAGATATACGCGCAATACAGCACCCGAAACATCGTTCTCTTCGATTCAAAACATCCTGAGATCATTTACGAAGCATTGGACTTCAGCGATCTCGCAGCCACTGCACGAAATAAGATTGTTTATGAGCTTGTCTCAAAGAAGGCGATTGCAACCAAAATCAAAAAATACAAAGCGGCGTTCGCTCGCCTGATGAAAAACCCGAGGCCCCGCAAGCCAACCCCGGAGGAAGCGAACATCCTGGCTGCTTTGAAGAAAATCCCCCATAAGCATTCATTTAAAGACCTGGCCGGCACGTTCCGCTCTCAAACCGGACAGCGCGATAATGTCATTGCCGGTCTCGCCACGGCGGAGGATTTTTTTCCGAAGATGGAAAAAGTTTTTGCCGGATTCGACCTGCCGAAGGAGCTTGTCAGATTAAGCCTTGTGGAAAGCTCATTTAATGTCGGGGTCACGTCTCGCGTTGGTGCGGCGGGCGTGTGGCAGTTCATGCCGGATTCAGCCAAGGAATACCTCCTGGTTCATCCGGCGAGCAAAATCGACGAAAGACTCTCCCCCCTGAAATCAACCGTTGCTGCGGCGAAGCTTCTGAAGCGCAACCGCCGGATACTTGGCAATTGGGCTCTTGCCGTGACCTCCTACAATCATGGAATGCGCCACCTCCGAAATATCGCCTCGCGCACGTCCGATGAATTCAGGTCAGTCGCGCATGTTTTCAAGACCTGCGGACCGCATCGCCATGGCGTTGGTTGGGCCAGTCGAAACTACTACGCCGAATTCCTCGCAATGGTCCACGCCGAAGCCTACCGCGATCTTCTCTACAACGACCTTCGCAAGCCCAATTCCCGCGCGGTGACTTTCGCGGAACTGAAGGCACCCACCTCTCTCTCGGAATTCGCGATGAGCCGCGGCCTTTCGTTGCACGAGATGGTTCAATTGAATCAGGAAGTGGGAGATTTCCGGGTTGCATTGCCCAGGGGCTTTATCCTCACGATCCCTTCGCAACAGGACGAGATCGACTTGCTGATCAGCCGTTCCCGTTTCTACCAGCCCCCGAAATTGAACGGCCGCTCTCTAACAGGCGGGTTCTCCGTTGCCTCTCACTCAGAGCAGGCTCGCAAGAAACGAGGACGTCGGTGATGATATCCAATTTTAGCGCAACTTCGCGGCGGGTCGCGGCCGGAATCCTGCTTGTTGCGGTTGCTGCCGGCCCGGGGTTGGTTAATGCGCAAGGGGTGCTGAGCGCGTTACCACGCGAGATCAGCGAATTCGAAAGAGTCGCGCGCGACAACGAGGTCCTCAGCCAGTTTGGCTCGAGTGGCGAGAAATCTCTGATTCCCGATCATCTCCGTGTTTTGGTGTGGAATGTTCATAAGGCGGTGGATCAGCGCTTTAGCCATGATTTGGCCCGGCTCGCCTCCCGGTCCGACCTCATGATACTCCAAGAGGCCGTTTTGAATCCGCGTGATCGCGATTTCCTCGGAATCAGCTCCGAACACGAATGGCACATGGCCTCGAGCTTCTTCTTTGATGGCGGAATCGGCACAGGCGTTGCGACCGGGGCGCGTGCTGCGCCCTTCTCAGTAGGTTTCGTGAGAAGTCCAATGGGTGAACTTTTCGTCTGGACCCCAAAAATGACACTTATATCTTCCTACAAACTACGCGGGATGATCCGTCGACTTCTGGTCGTGAACGTCCATGCCATCAACTTCGTGGATCGCATTTCGTTTTTCGCGAGCATGACCAAAATCGAGCGCGCCATAAAGGATCACGACGGACCGGTGATTCTCGCCGGAGATTTCAATACCTGGAGCCCCTCTCGTCTGGCATTTCTGGGCCTGATGGCGTTCAGGAATCGACTGAAGAGCGTCAGCTTCAAACGTGACAGCCGTTTCCTCAGATTGGATCACGTTTTAGTTCGCGAACTGGGCGTCGAAGACGCCGAACTGATGGACGAGATCGAATCCTCGGACCACAAGCCGATTTCATTGGTGCTGAGCGTGAAGCGCCGACTGACGGATCCGATTCCGGCGCATTGATATCAGCGCGGCCCGATCACATTTATCACGCCTCGCTGCGAGACAATCAACTCCGACCAACGCCGGCCCTGTTTGTCACCGAAAAAAGCGACCACCGGACCTTCGGGTATCTCGAGAGAAACAAATCGCGACCTGCCCTTTGCCATAGGTGTTGCCGCAAGCATTTCGCCCTCGGGTGAGAGCACATAAGATTCGGGCGCCAGAATTCCTTCGATCAGGGGGGCAACTCCGGGATAAAATTCCGTGCCCGGCGTACAATGCTTTGCCGTAAGGCCCTTCAGCGCCCCCACAACGAGACCACTTTGAAAACTGACATCGCCTTCGACCTGTCGAAGCCATAGATCAACTTGTTCCGCACTGAAATGAAACAACTCAACCGAATCGAGGCTGTCCGGATCAAAGGTGTAACGGTGGGTGAAACCAGTGGTGGCCTGGGCTTCCAGATAAATGGGATATGAGCCAATGGTCCCGACGTTCGAGAGAGAAAAGAGCCCCTGACGGTCGGTGATCGCGGTGTTCGACTGTCCAGGCACGCTTACTTGAATTCCATCAAGTCCGTGTGCGCCCTGTTCATCCGCCTTCAAAACGCGACCCGCGATCGAACGCTTCCGGGGTTCGACGATGTCGACGAATGTCGCCTTGCCCGCGAGGACGGGTATTCCGATGGCGGTTTCATCATGCTCTGACAACAAACCTGGCGCGGCGCCGTTTCGCTTACTGAGATAAAGGATGCGCGCCCCCGGTTCGACATTCAGGAAAGCGAAGGTGCCGTTAATGAAGACTGGCTGCTCTGCGCGGCCTGAAAGTTCAACCGCCCATCCCGCCGGAATCTTTCCGAACACCATGCCCAGAGCGGGATGAGAATCCACATCGGCAAGTCTTGCCAAACTCAATGCGGAATTGTGCGATAGAAGCGGTACAGGTGCCTTCTGTTCTGGTGCGTGCCAGGCAATCATCGGAACAAAGCCAACGCTGCGATGCAACGCCCATCCGCGTCGTGAATCCAAGTCCCTTGAGATCCACTCGGTCGAGACAGAAGGCACACCCTCTTCCCAGCGATAAGCCTCCACAAACTCCGGAAGCTGCCCATCTGCTGACTCATCGTCCGATGAATCATCGACCGATGACATTCCCCAGTCGACTGAATCGTCCGCTTCGGGGTCGGGCTTCTTACTATCGTCCGCTGCGATGATTGGATCGACAACCGTCGCTGGTCCAGGAGGCGTCGCCACCGGCCAGGGACCATAAACAACGCGAGTAGCCGCCGAGTAGCCATTTGACTTCGGCGATGCAAGAGTAGTCACGGTCGCCTGGGTACTCACCCACTGACCAGAGATCGCTGGCGCGCGCTCCTGCTGCTCGGAAGCAGAGATCGTTCGAGCTATTTCCGCTTTCGGTTCGGCCAAGAGCGTGCCCGGGGCGGAACTCGAAATGTTTGATCTGATATCGTTCGAAGAAGGTGGAAGCGTATTTGATTCAGCGCTCGCGCTCGGAGACTCTCCATGTTCACTCGTTATCGCTGAAGCCGCCTCGCTCCGGGAATCCACGCTAGGATCTATGTTCATTGAAATGGGCTTGATTTCATGAAGGAGAACCGGCGCTTTTACTTTGGCTTGTCCTGTCGGGGTCCGCGAAGGTCCTAACGCCTGCGGACGATCCGCCAGCTGCGAGGCCTTCTGACTACCCACTGTGGTTTGAGTTTTTCTCTCAGCTCGCTTCGCCGCGGATTTCGTCGGCAACTTTGCGGCGGCTTTGCTGTGACTACTCAGCACGATCGCTGGCTGAGTAGTCAATTGGGCTACCGAGTGAGCTGTCTGGGGAGACAGGGCCGCATGGAACCGGCCACGCAACAGGCCGTACACACCACGCAGGCGGGCGCGCTCGGAAAGGCTTATGATTCTTTCCGATGTTGGCGCTGAGGATTGAATGGAAACGCGATCTACGTGCGCGATCTTTGTCAGGACGTTGATTTTTTTGACAGCGCGAACTCGACGAGCTGGTTTACGCGCGATAACCGGCTTGGCCACCACCGTTTCCGCAACCAGCTGCGCGATTGAAGTGGGCTGCGCCTGTTCGGCCTGGATAGTCGCGGAAGACTGAATTCCGAGCTCAACTTTTCCAAGCCAGCGCCAGCGTTCGAGATCCACCTTCACCTGTTGCCCCGAAAGGAACAGCCGAGGCCCGGCAGAAACGGCGAGCGAAAGCGAGAACCCTGCGAACAGCGCAATTGCGCCCGTCTTCAACAGGAGGCCAGAAACTGCGGCTGTTCTCGTTTCGTTAAAATTCACGAAGTCAGAGTCCTTTCAGAACTTCGCAATACTTTTCGGACGACTCACACTCAGCTTGAGCCATTTTTGGCTCTTCTAAGTGCAAATGCGCTGGCACTCACCCAAAAAAAGACAAGCGCACAAAGCTATTCCTTAAGCTTCCTTACCTTAACGGTAACGCCGTTGTTCAGTACACGCAAGCAAATCGCTTGGTGCTCCAAAACGGTTCAACTGCCAATTTGTTGGCGAATGAACGAACGCTGAAGCTTCAGCTGATACTTTCTGAACTGATGCTCGTCCAAATTCGCATCTTTCAACGCGTCTTCGGCTAGCTTTTGTGCGCGCTTCGCGCGCTCAACATCGATCTCACCCTGGAGTTCGAGGGTTTCAGCAGTGACAACAACCTTGTCATCAACGACCTCAAAAAATCCGGTGCTGATCACACCCGCATGCTGAACCCCGTCCTGCGTACGGTAGAAAAAAGGCCCGGTTTCAAGCGTACCGATCATCGGCGCATGCCCTTCCAAAATCTGGATCTGGCCCTCGGTTCCAAAAAGAGTTACCTCTTGAACCGAAGCCCCTTCCAGCAGGCGCCGCTCAGGCGAAAGAATCGTCAGTTTTAGGGACACTGTGCCTCCTTTAAGAGTCTTGTAACAGGCGCCCCGAAGGGGCCTGTCACAAGACAGCCTTAAATCGCTTGCTCTTACTGGAGCGTCTTCGCCTTTTCGATCGCATCCTCGATGGTGCCGACAAGATAGAACGCCTGTTCGGGCAGACTATCGTGCTTGCCTTCGACGATTTCGCGAAACGCGCGGATCGTGTCTTCAATCTTCACAAACCGTCCCTTAATGCCGGTGAACTGCTCGGCGACAAAGAACGGCTGAGAGAGGAAGCGCTGGACCTTACGCGCACGCGCCACGACAAGTTTGTCCTCTTCGGAAAGCTCGTCCATGCCCAGGATTGCGATGATATCCTGCAGGTCCTTATAACGCTGAAGAACGGACTGAACCATTCGCGCGACCTTATAATGTTCTTCTCCAACGATAGCCGGATCAAGAACACGGGAGGTCGACGCCAACGGATCCACTGCGGGATAAATCCCGAGTTCCGAAATCGCGCGTGACAAGTTCGTCGTCGCATCGAGATGCGCGAAAGTCGTTGCCGGCGCCGGATCCGTGTAGTCGTCTGCGGGAACGTAAATGGCTTGAATCGAAGTAATCGATCCCTTGTTCGTCGAGGTGATGCGCTCCTGGAGCTCGCCCATTTCCGTCGCCAGGTTCGGCTGATAACCCACTGCTGAAGGAATACGACCCAGAAGAGCCGAGACTTCAGAACCAGCCTGAGTGAAGCGGAAAATGTTATCGATGAACAGAAGAACGTCCTGATTTTCTTCGTCGCGGAAGTACTCAGCCACCGTCAACGCTGACAGGGCGACGCGGGCACGGGCTCCCGGGGGTTCATTCATCTGGCCGTACACCAGCGCCGTCTTATTGATAACCCCAGACTCTTTCATTTCGACCCAGAGGTCATTTCCTTCGCGGGTTCGCTCACCAACGCCGCCGAACACGGAGTAACCACCGTGCTGCGTGGCGATGTTGTTGATAAGCTCCATGATCAGAACGGTTTTGCCGACACCAGCGCCACCGAAGAGACCGATTTTTCCGCCGCGAGCATACGGAGCAAGAAGGTCAACGACCTTGATTCCCGTAAAGAACGGCTGGATGTTCACGGACTGGTCCTTGAATGAAGGCGCCGGCCGATGAATCGGATACGTCTTCTTCGTTGTAACCGGGCCCATTTCGTCCACGGGCTCACCAATCACGTTCAGAATGCGCCCCAACGTCTCGCGACCGACAGGCATCTGAATCTGATCGCCACTGTCGCGCGCCGGCTGGCCTCGGACAAGACCCTCTGTACTGTCCATAGCGACGCAACGGACGGTGTTTTCGCCCAGATGCTGCGCCACTTCGAGAACCAGGTTCCATTCCTTGTCATTGATGGCTGGGTTACTGACGCGAATGGCGTTGTAAATCGCCGGAAGCTGCCCGGACCCAAATTCGACGTCAACAATAGGTCCGATGACCTGCTTGATACGTCCAGTGGCCTGGGGATTTGCTGATGCTGACATACTCCTTTTTCTCCTTACATCTGCGCGCGAACAATGATCGCGTGCCTTTTAACTACGCTGAACTTTTTTGAGATTCGCTTCCCGAGATGATCTCGAGCAACTCTTTTGTAATTCCGGCCTGACGTTGCTTGTTGTACTGCAACGTCAGTTTGCGAATCATTTCGCCTGCGTTCTTTGTGGCATTTTCCATCGCCGACATCCGCGCACCATGTTCACCCGCCTGGGACTCGAGCAGAATTCGGAACGCCTGGATGCCGAAGTGCTTCGACAGCAGCTGGTCGAGCACGCCCTGGAGGTCCGGCTTCACGATGAAAATGCCGGGCTCTTCGGTTTTATTGGACGTTGTTCCCTCAGTCTCGTCAAAGGCGGGCTGGGACAACGGAAGGAAATTCTCCACCACCACGCGCTGGCTCATGACGTTCTTGAATTCGTTATAGACGAACTTGACCTCGTCGACGTCTCCATCGAGGTACCGCTTGATCACGGCATCGGCAAGCTTACGGGCTTTGACAAAAGTGACTTTTCCGCCCACTTCCGCCCAATAGGGTCCAAGGGTGACCTTCTTGGTTTTGTAAAAATCGAAGCCCTTTCGTCCGGCGAAGGCGAGCTCGATGCTGTCGTAATCAGCAGCATGCGCCGTTAGCCAACGACCGCCCGCCTTGATGACGTTTGCATTGAAAGCGCCACATAGGCCGCGATCCGAGGTGACAAGCACAAGCAGAACTTTTTTCTTACCGTTGCCGCCTTCGGACGATAATGTCGGCTCGCGTTCGATGAGCGGTGACTTCGCCGGAGATTCCACCATCGCGGATACCTGGCGTATCAACGCGTCAATCCGCTTGGCGTATGGACGCTGGTTGGTGATCGCGTCTTGCGCGCGACGCAGTTTCGCGGCGGAAACCATTTTCATGGCTTTCGTCGTCTGCTGCGTGTTCTTCACGGATGTGATCCGCTTTTTTAGGTCCTTGATACTCGCCATGAGTGATCCGATCCCCGAAGGTTACTGCGTGAAGACCCCATCGAATTCCTTGAGTGCCGCGCCAATTTTGGCCTTCAAGGCGTCTTCGATCTTGCCCTGCTCCCGGATGTCTTTCAGCACCTCAGGATGTTTCCTGCTCATAAACTCGAACAGCTGCTTTTCGTATGCGCCGATCTTATCAACAGGATAATTGTCGAGATAGCCATTGATGCCCGCGAAAATCACCAGAACCTGTTTTTCCACTTCCATCGGTACGTACTGACCCTGTTTCAGGATCTCAACAAGGCGCTGACCGCGCGCGAGCTGCCGTTGCGTCGCGGCGTCCAGGTCGCTACCAAACTGGGCGAAGGCAGCTTTTTCGCGATATTGGGCAAGGTCCAGGCGAAGCGTGCCCGCCACCTGCCGCATGGCTTTCACCTGAGCACTACCACCCACGCGAGAGACAGAAAGACCGACGTTCACCGCGGGACGAATGCCGGAATAGAAAAGGTCCGTTTCGAGAAAAATCTGACCATCCGTAATCGAAATAACGTTCGTCGGAATATAGGCCGAGACGTCGCCGGCCTGGGTTTCGATGATCGGAAGAGCGGTCAAGGAGCCGCCCCCTTCTTTGTCAGACAGTTTCGCTGCGCGCTCCAGCAAACGCGAATGCAGATAGAACACGTCACCAGGATAAGCTTCACGACCCGGAGGACGACGCAAGAGAAGCGAGAGCTGACGGTACGCCTGAGCCTGCTTGGTGAGATCGTCATACACGATCAATGCATGCTTTCCATTATCACGGAACCATTCACCCATGGTCACGCCGGCGTAGGCAGCAAGAAACTGCATCGGCGCCTGCTCTGAAGCTGTAGCTGAAACGACGATCGTGTGCTCAAGGGCGCCCTGTGCGCGAAGCTTGTCAACAACCTGCGCAACAGTGGATTGCTTCTGCCCGATGGCGACGTAAATACAGAAAACGCCGCGGCCCTTCTGATTGATGATTGTATCGAGCGCCACGGCCGTTTTCCCGGTCTGGCGGTCCCCGATGATCAGCTCGCGTTGTCCGCGGCCGATCGGGATCATCGAATCGATGGCCTTGATCCCGGTCTGCAACGGCTCCTTGACGGATTGTCTAGCGACGATGCCGGGGGCTTTGATTTCAATTTTGCGAGACTCTGTTGATTCGACCGGACCTTTCCCGTCGATGGGCTGTCCGAGCGCATTCACAACACGTCCCAGGAGTCCCGGACCAACCGGGACCTGAACGATCTTATTGGTGCGCTTGACGGTGCTGCCTTCCTTAATCAGGGTGTCATCACCGAGCACCGCGATGCCGACCGTTTCGTCCTCCAGATTGAGCACCATGCCGGAAACACCATTTCCGAAATCCACAAGCTCGCCCGCCATGGCTTTTTCGAGGCCATAGACTTTCGCGACGCTGTCACCGACGGAAACCACCGTTCCGGTTTCGGATACATCCAGTTTCTTTTCGAAACCGGTGAGCTGGGTCTTCAGGATCTGAGTAATTTCTTCTGGACGAATCTGCATACTTTCCTCGGTCGTGTCCTAATCGTTTATCAGTCTTTGATCTTGATTCTTACTTTACTGCGGCGCCTCGTGATACGCGGTCACGAAGTCGCTGAAGCTCTGAACGGAGCGTGCCATCATAAGTCACGCCGTTCACGGTCACCTTCACACCTGCGAGTAGCGCGGGGTCCGTTTCAACCTGGAACGCCACGCGCTTTCCAAACTTTTTCGTAAATGCTTGCGAAAGATCTGCCACATCTGCCTCGCTCATCGCGTCCGCCGAGACAAGCTTGCCAGGAAGTCCGCCTTCGGAGGTCAACCGGACGGACCGAAGTTCATCGCGGATCTTCGGAAGAGACGAAATCCGATTCTTACGCGCCAGGAGCTCAAGAAAGCTCGAAACTAACGGCAGAAAACCGGCTTTGGCATTCAATGCATGAACCAAGGTCACCTTTTCCTTGGCGGTGATCAGCGGTCCATAAAGGGCAATTCGAACCTCTCGCGAGGACTCGATCATCTTGTCAAATTCCGAAAGCTCCAGCTCAATCTGACCCAGGTCAGCCTTGCTGGTTTTTGCGTCAGAAGCGGCTTCGAACAAAGCTCGTGCGTAAGTGTTCGCGACGCTCATAGGGCTGACCCCACCTGTTCAGAAAATTGGCGACGAATTCGCACCCGATCTTCTCCCGTTAGGCGCTCCTTCAACATCCGTTCGACGCGGGCCAGGACCTGATCCGCCGTCTGGACGTAAAGCTGTGCCTGAAGCTCGTGAGCCATCCCCTCAGACGTGCTCTTCGCATCAGCGACCACACGCTCCGAAAGTTGGTGCGCCTCCGTCAGGATACGCTCGCGAGAGGCTCGGGCATCCTGCTGGGTCTGCTCACGGATTGCCTCAAGTTCCGCACTGACTGCCTTCAGCTTAGCGGAAAACTCCTCATTATCCTTCTGTGCGGCGCGAAGCTGCTCCTGAGCCGCTCTCAATTCCGCAGCAATGGTTTGATGACGGCCGCGGACAAAATCGCGAATGGGCTGCCGCAGATAGTAGGCCATAACGGCAACCAAGATAGTCAGATTGATAATTGGCGACACAAGACTGCCCATTACTCAGACCCCTTCCTGGACAGGAGCCGATCAGAAACCACCTGCGCCAGACGCTCAACTTCTCCATCCAGATGCCGGCTCGCGACGACGCGTTGCTGGGCAATCTGCTCGGCAGTGGCCTGAGTTATTTTTTTTGCCTCTTCTCGTGCGGCGGCAAGAATCGTGGACTCCTGCTTCTTCGCCTCATCCAGAACCGCCTCATACTCTTTCCGAGCGGCCGCTCGCGCGCTGGAAAGCTGGTTCTTGTAATCCGCCAGTTTTGATTCAGCCTGAGCGCGAAGCTTTTCAGCCGCCTCTTTGTCTTGCACCGTACGCGCGTGCCTGACCGCAATCAGCTTCATAAATGGCCTGAAGTACACCCGTGAGAGCACGAAAAATAAAATCGTGAACGTAACGAGTTGAGCAAAAAAAGTTTTATTCAATTCCAGTTGTTCGAGAATGGCGCTCACGTCTTAGACTCCGGAATTCCGAAACTCGCGATAAATAAACACTATTTGGTTGGAAACCATGACGTGGCTAACATGTACTGGTCCGGGCGGTCAAGCTAGGATTTGGAACCCAAAAAAGATTTCGCGGGCTCCGCGGAAGAATGGACCATCTTGCTGTTGCCTTCGAAGATCACGCCTTCGGCAACGCTCAGGCTCGGAGTAAGTATGTTTCCGCGAAAAATCGCTGGGCGATGAATTTCCACGCGATGCTTCGCGCGAACACTTCCGTTAACCTCGCCACTGATAATGACGGTACCGGCTTCGATCTGCCCCTGTACTCGCGCACCTTCGCCGATAACGAGCGTGTCAGGGGTAAAAATTTCGCCCCGAAAGCTGCCGCCGATGCGAACAGTGCCACGGAAACAAAGCTTCCCCTCGAATTCGCAGCCATGATCGATCACTCCCGTAACAGCGGAGTCAGCGGCCGGAACACTGAGATTGGGATGAGTCATAGCTTCTGATTCTGCATGGTCTCGATCAGACGATCAAGCTCCTGTCGCGAGGCATAATGAAGAACGATTTTGCCGCGCCGCTCCGAACCGCGAATTTCAATCTTCTGCGACCACTGGCGCGTGAGCTCTTGCGAGAGATTCTGCAGCCGGGATTGCAGAGCCGTCACGGGTTTTTCTGTCTGCATCATGGGAACGCCAGTGTCTTGGGCCGCCTGCTGTTGTTTGATTTGCTCGACGAGCGCTTCGGTATCGCGAACACTCATGCGCTTTTCAAGAATCTGGGCACGCGCACGCAGGCGGGCGTCGTTGTCTTCGAGCGCCAGAAGAGCTTTGCCGTGGCCAGGGGTGAGAACCTGCTTTTTCAGATCATCCAAGACGGCTTCCGGAAGACGCAGAAGGCGGAGCGTGTTTGCTATGGTTGCCCGCTCTTTGCCCACGCGGACAGCAACCTCCTCCTGGGTCAACGAAAAATCCTGAACGAGTTGAAAATAGGCCAATGCTTCGTCGACGCAATTCAGATCTTGCCGCTGAATGTTTTCGATAAGCGCCAGCTCCAGTGCTTCGCGATCGGTGGATCGGCGAATGACGATTGGAACGTGCTTCAGTCCCGCCAGTTTCGATGCGCGAAGACGTCTTTCGCCGGCAATGAGCTCATAGGCGCCGAGGGCGGTCTTGCGCACAATTAGCGGCTGGATAATCCCGTTAGCCCGAATGGACTGGGCGAGTTCCTCGAGCGCCGCCTGATCGAAATCGCGACGGGGCTGATACTGATTCACCTGAATTTCATCGACCGCCGCCAAGCTAATGCCGGGGTGCCGATCACGATTGCTGAGTTCTTGTTGCTGCTGACCAGGCGCTGGCGCGACAACCGTGGCGCCCGCAGGAACGGGTGAAGCGGGTACACTTGCGCTGGCTCCAGCCGCCGCTACCCCCGGAAACAGTGATGCCAATCCTTTTCCCAAGACCTGTTTTTGAGCCACAACTTCCTCCACAAGCTCTCCGGACATTTCGTTTGATCAGACTAACGCGGCACTGGCTTCAGCTTCGCGGCTGAAGGGCGGCGCTTCCGTTGTTTGTTTGCTGTATGCCGTCTCCGGCTGATTACGGCCCAGCAACTCCTTCGCAAGATTCAAGTAGGCAAGACAGCCCTTCGAATCAATGTCGTATAGAAGAATGGGTTTACCGAAGCTACAGCACTCGCTCAGACGAACATTCCGCGGAACGATGGTATCAAACACCTTGGCACCAAAATGAGTGCGCACTTCCTTCACGACTTCGTTCGCAAGATTGTTCCTGCCGTCAAACATGGTCAGAACAATGCCTTCGTCTTTGATCGCGGGGTTCAGGCTCTGCCGGACGAGAGAAACCGTATGGAGGAGTTGCGAAAGCCCTTCCAGCGCAAAGTACTCGCACTGAAGCGGCACAAGAAAACTATCCGCTGCGGTCAGGGCGTTCACGGTCAGCATTCCAAGAGACGGAGGACAATCGAGTAGAATGTAGTCGTACTGATCTTTGATCTCGGCCAACGCAGACTTCAGACGGTTCTCGCGCGCAAATGCACTTACGAGCTCAATTTCAGCGCCGGTCAGATTTGTATTCGCTGGAACGACAAATAGACAATCCATCTCAGTGGGACGCACCGTCTCAGAGATTCGAGCCTGCCCGATCAACGCATGATAGACAGTCGGAGAATCCACCAGACTTGCCGCATCCACCCCCAGGGCTGATGAGGCGTTTCCCTGCGGATCAAAATCAACAACGAGTGTCTTCCGCTCTGCGAGGGCCAAAGACGCGGCGAGATTCACCGTCGTAGTCGTTTTTCCAACGCCGCCCTTTTGATTTGCCACTGCGATGATTTTTCCCATACCCCCGCTCTCTTACTCATCGACTTTTCCGCGCCTTGACCAACTCGACGGGGGCGCCTTTCAGCGCCCCCCATCCTGATGTGGTTGTGGTTGGTGTGGATAATCGATTTTGGAAACAAAACTTTTATTGCTGAGCAACTATTTCGAGAGGCTAACCGTGATTAGCTAACGGAGCAACAGTTTTTTTCTGCTGCGTTGTTTTTTTTGGAAACAGATACTCGCGCTCAACCTGTACTCGGCCGCTGACTACTCTTCTAGTTCGTCTACGCGATTGTTCCACGTGGAACACGGTTTAAGCGAACAATTCGGCGCTGTTTTAATTCAGGGCCCACTGCGTACTCGAACTCACCGCCGATCTTTAGCTTGTCTCGATATCGTCCGCGAGAAAAGGCTCCCCATTCATCTGCCCAGCCGGGCCCCTTCAAGAGAACTAGATTGTTCCACGTGGAACATTTACCAATCCACGCAAAAATTCGCTCTGCCGGGCCAACGGCTCTTGCAACAATGGAATCCGCGCTGGTTCTAAGAAGAACATCCTCCCCGCGTCCGTGAAATACTCGAACATGTGGAAGATCGAGCTGACTGCGCGCTTTTTCCAGAAATTCTGCTTTCCTCTTCTCGGAATCGACCAGAATCCAGGGGCGCTCCTCTAAACAGGCCGCCAAAAGGCCCGGTACACCGCCTCCAGAACCCAAATCCATTGCAGAAGGCCCCAGAAGCTCAGACCTTAAGAGCGCCAGAACATCTTCCAGATGACCATTGAGAAAGTCCTCCGGCGAGGTAAGCCTTGTCAGGTTCTGTACGCTGTTCTCTTCCACAAGGAGGTCATAAAAACGAACAACCCTTTCCTGACTACCCGTACTCCATTCGGATAGGCGCGCTCCGATGAGTCCCCGTAAAACCTGAGAAGCCCCTGGGTTACTCATTCGGCGACAACCTCATCTTTCTGTGTTTCAAGCCGTCTCTCGCGCAATTTAAGGTAAACAGCAAGGCTCGCAACCGCTGCGGGGGTCACCCCTTGCATTCGTGCGGCGTGGCCCAACGTTTCTGGCCGCGAAGCCTTCAGTCGAGCGCGAATTTCGGTCGACAAGCCGGGCACTTTCTCGAAATCCAAATCTAAAGGCACCGAAAGCAGGTCGCTGTTCCCCACCCTTTTCCACAGCTCAAGCTCTCTTTCAATGTATCCCTGGTATTTGATCGAAATTTCGACCTGCTCGGCAACAGCAGGCTGCTCTCCCTCGCCAGCGAATCCGAGCGCACACAGAGTGTCCCAATTCACTTCCGGCCTCTTAAGAAACTGCGCGCCGCTCGTTCGATCTTTTAAGGGCGTCAGCTGATTTGCCAGCAGCCAGGCATCGGCAACGCCCCCAGGACTGAGATAAAAACCCTCGAGGTCCGCCCGGCGCTGCTGGATGCGGAATCTCCTTTGGACAACTTCGTTGAAATGCTCCGCAGGCAACAGCCCCACTCGATGGCCACGCTCACTCAGGCGCAAATCAGCATTGTCCTCGCGGAGCAGGAGACGAAACTCCGCGCGGGAGGTAAACATTCTGTACGGCTCGTCTGATCCGCGTGTAACCAGATCGTCGATCAAAACGCCGATATAGCCTTCACTGCGTGAAAGGACAAATTCGGGCCCCCCCAGGATCAGAGCCGCTGCATTCACGCCAGCAACTAAACCTTGCGCGGCAGCCTCTTCGTACCCGGAAGTTCCGTTCACCTGGCCGGCACAAAAAAGCCCGTACACATCTTTGGATTCTAAAGTAGTGCGGAGCTGCCTGGCGTCAATCGCATCGTACTCCACAGCATATCCAAAACGAAGTACCTCGGCTTTTTCCAAACCGGGAATCGTTCGGAGCATCTCTTCCTGCACATCGGTCGGCAAACTGGTGGATAGACCATTTACATAGATCTCGTCTGTATGAAGCCCCTCGGGCTCCAGAAAGAGCTGATGCCTCTCGCGCTCCGAAAACCGCTTCACCTTGTCCTCAATAGAAGGACAATACCTGGGTCCAATTCCCTGAATCATACCGGTAAACATCGGCGACCGGTCAAAGTTTTTTTCAATGATTTCGTGCGTTTGTCGGTTTGTGTAGGTAATGTGGCAGTTCACCTGTGGAAGCGCCGGAAAAGGGTTTGGTCTCCAGAAAAAAGAAAACGCCGACGGCGTCTCATCGCCGGGCTGCGGCTCTAAGTTGCTGAAATTTAGTGATTTTCCACTAAGCCGCGGGGGTGTCCCCGTCTTCAGCCGCCGAACTCGCATGCCAAGTCTCTGTAAACTAAGGCTTAATTCTGTTGACGGCGCCTCTTCAACCCGCCCCCCGGGAGTCTGCGAAAACCCTGTATAAAGGATGCCGCCCATGAAGGTGCCGGTAGTCACAACGACTGCCTTTGCGGGCAACTCGCGTCCGTCCGCCAAGCGGACTCCCGTCACCTTCCGCGAGGCCTCCAGAATCTCGGACACCTCACCTTCAACAATGGTGAGATTCGAAATTCCCAGAAGGGCTTCAGACATCCGGGCCGCATAAAGGTATTTATCGCACTGCGCGCGAGAGGATCGAACGGCCGGCCCCTTGCTGGCATTCAAGCGTCGGTATTGAATCGCTGACAAATCAGTCACCCGTCCCATCAATCCGCCTAGCGCATCGATTTCCTTAACAAGCTGCCCCTTCGCTATTCCGCCGATCGCTGGATTACAAGACATCGTCCCGATTCGATCGCGACGCATCGTCACAAGCGCCGTGCGAGCCCCCATCCGAGCGGCGGCGTGAGCGGCCTCTGCCCCTGCATGCCCCCCTCCGAGAACGATGACGTCAAAGTGATTGTCCTGAATACTCACGAGATACTCATTGGTTAAGCGTAACGTGGCGCAAACTGCCACGGATAGCCATGCGTGTCAATGCGGGTGCAAAAGAGAGTTACTTTGAAATAAGAAAATGGAGCGGGTAGAGGGGCTCGAACCCTCGACCTCAAGCTTGGGAAGCTCGCGCTCTAGCCAACTGAGCTACACCCGCCCGATCAGAGGTTCTCAATCTAGCCCAAACAAATCTATTACTCAAGACACAAGCTGAACAAATTCAAAACTCAGGCGGCCGGATCACAGCAGATTTTGAATCTTCTCCACGGCGTCCCGAATTTCTCCGTCGGACTCCATTTCCTGCTCGATCTTGTTCACGCCATGAAGAATGGTCGTATGATCTTTTCCGCCGAAATATTGCCCGATTTCCTTGAAGCCGGCCCCCGTATATTTTCGGATGAGGTACATGGCGATTTGCCTGGGCCGCGCGATGGCGCGCGTCCGAGTGGGAGATTTCAAGTCCTGCACTTTCAAATGAAAGTGCTTCGCTACGGCCGCCAGAATCGACTCGATTGTGAAATGCGAGCCCTCTTCCGGCACTGCCTTTCTCAGTTCGTGCTTCGCCATTTCGAGCGATATTTCAGCCCCGGTCAGCGAGGCCTGCGCTTGCAAGCCAATCAAGACGCCTTCAAGCTCGCGAACATTCGACCGTATATACGTCGCCAGAAAAGTGGAAACGTCGTCGGGGAGATAAATGTCATCCCTCTCTGCCTTGGCCTTCAGAATAGCAATTCGGGTTTCAATTTCCGGCGGCGCGATGTCCGAAATCAAACCCCATTCGAAACGGGTACGAATCCGCTCTTCAAGACCTTCAATCTCTTTAGGCGGCCGGTCACTGCTGACAACGATTTGTCGTCTGGAGCCATGAAGGGCGTTAAACGTATGAAAAAATTCTTCCTCGCTCGACTTCTTCCCGGCGATGAACTGGATGTCGTCAATCAAGAGCACGTCGAAGCCATCGCGGTACTTTGCCCTAAAATGGGGCATCTTCTTGTGCTGCAGGGAGTCGATTAATTCATTAACAAATGTCTCGGCGGAAAAGTATCCGACGCGCGCACCAGGCGTCTTCGATAATAGGTGATTCCCAATTGCATGCAAAAGATGCGTTTTTCCCAGCCCTGGCGGTCCGTAAATGAAAAGAGGGTTGTATTGACGGCCCGGCTGTTCAGCAACCGCAACACAAGAGGCGTGCGCGAATTGATTGCTGGCGCCCACCACAAAACTGTCAAAGGTGTAACGCTGATCGAGAGAAATCTCTCCCCCGCCACTTCTCACTATACCATAGCCACTGGTCTGCCCTGGACTGCCAGGAAAAGACTCCGCTCTGACGTTGCGACGCTCCGCCGGAGGCTCCGGCAGCGCCTCGGGCTCCGAACCGGGCCTCTCGCGAGGGGAATCCGCATCACGCGGCGCCTCGCGAACAATGATCAGCGCCTCACAATGAGAGCCTGTGACCTGGGAAAAAGCGGCTTCCAGCGATTTCTTGTAATACTCCCGGATCCACTGTGCAGAAAACTCGTTGGGCGCTGCCAGATAGACCTTGAGGCCGCCAATGGCTTCCTCCGTCCTGACGAATTCGAGGGGCTGAATCCATGTTTGCAATTTGCTCGCAACGACTTCCTGCTCCAGCAGCTGATACGCTGCCTGCCAAAGTTCCGGCCATTGCTTGGTGTCGATGTTCAAAGATGTTCTCATAGAGCGAGGTGAAGTCGAATAGCACGTGGTCTTCTCCTTGACAACGGATCGCCTGTCCGATAATTCCTTGTGAATCTTAAAAAAGTGAGCATCGCTGCGAGCATTCAGGAGTGAGTTATGAAGAGGACCTTTCAACCCAGTCGTACAAAACGCCGTCGCCGCCACGGTTTCCGCGCCCGCATGAAGACCAAAAACGGGCAAAAAGTCCTAGCCAGTCGCCGCGCAAAAGGCCGCAAGCGACTCACCCCCAAGCTCGCCGGCAAGTAATCTATTACGACCCGAAAAGCTCGTCCCAACGCCTTCACGCCACAGAAGCGGCTCCATTATCCGTGGGAGTACAGGCGCTTCTTTGAGCAGAGTTCTGTCTTCAGGCTCACTGAGTGCTCGATTTTTCGTATACCGAACACGCTCGGGAACTTTCGGCTTGGGGTGACCATTAAAGCGAGGGGCAATGCTGTTGAGCGAAATCGTATCAAGCGGCAGCTACGCGAATTCTTCCGGTTAAGGTCGGCCGCCTTGGGCTCTTACGACTATAATGTTGTAATTCCGGTTTCAAAAAAGATCGGTTTCCCGTACCACTTGAAACTTCGGGAATGCCTCAAAAATGAATTTCGCCCCGGCCAGACTCAACCGGTGCCGGCCGCCCGAAGTAAACGTTCCAGTAATTGATCAGGACGCAGCTCATGTGCTTTGTCATTAACGCGATTTTCGACTTCCTTGTGCTACTGGTCTCACTGATTTACCGGTGGGTGATCTCGCCCTTGATTCATCTGCTCGCAGGGCCTGGCTACGGATGCCGCTTTCAACCCACCTGTAGTGAGTACGCGCAAACCGCGCTCCGTACACACGGTCCCATCCATGGAAGCTGGCTGACGATTCGTCGTATTTCTAAGTGTCAACCGTTCGGATCTTCAGGTTACGATCCTGTACCCCCGTCCGTGCGTTCCGCCGAGACATGTGGTATCCGAGCACCCGTCTGTAAATGTAAGGAAAGGTAAAGAATGGACCGCAGAACTCTTCTGGCGATTACCCTCTCGTTCGCAATTTTTGTCCTTTGGCAGAAGTTTTATCTCGAGCCCATGACGACCCCGCGAAACGCGCCGGTTGCCACACAGGCAGTTCCGCCTCCGAGCGCCTCCGCACCTCAGCTTCCGACCGGCCAGGGGATCCAGGCTGCCCCCGAGGTTCCCAAGTCTTCGGCCGATCGTCCTCACCAGGAACTCACTCTTGAATCCGGGACCGGAAAAGTTCTCCTGAACAATGGCGCATACCTCCTTTCAGGATGGGATTTAAAAGGATACCGCCTCGGCATTGCCGCGGACACAGCTGGCGTGGATCTTCGCGCGGTCACTCACCAGGATGGCGAAGTTCTCCTGGGCTTTGATGCGCCTTCACTGGCCTACTTGAATCAGCAAAAAGGCGACCTTACGACAACCCCGCAAGGAGCCGTCTGGAGCTACGAAGACGCCAACGTCTCGCTCCGGCGCGAAATTCAGACGGGTGCGGATCAGAATTTTCTCGATGTTAAAATCGAAGCGAAATTCAAAACTGCCGCCCCTCGCTTCGCATTTGTCAGCATCAACTCCCAAAGTATAGCGGACGATCCTGAAGCCGTTGATCGGCAGCTGCTTTACTGGACCAAGCAGGACATAGAGCGAGTACAGGCGTCCGATGTTAAAGAAGTCCAAGACGTTCAGACGCCTGTAAAATATATCGGCGCAGCAAGCCGTTACTTCCTTCTAGCTGTGGTTTCGCAGGGACTTGACCCACGCGGGCTGCTTCAGCCTGCTGGTTCTGGCGCCGGCCGCATGAGCCTGGCTTACCCGATCTCGGGTGATACCATTTCCATTCCGCTGCGGGTCTATTTTGGACCGAAAGAGCTAGAGACCATGCGAAGTGCCGAACCGCTCCTCGACCACACGGTGGACTTCGGCTGGTTTACCGCATTCGCTTACCCCCTTCTGAAGCTACTCAAGTGGTTCTACAAATATGTTGAGAATTACGGGATCGCTATCATCCTTCTCACTCTTTTGCTGAAGATCGTCACCTATCCGCTCACGTACAAGAGCATGAAAAGCATGAAGGACATGGCGAAAATCCAACCACAACTTCAACGCGTTCGTGAGAAGTACAAGGATGACAAAGAGGCCCTGAACCGCGAGATGCTGACTCTCATGCGCAGCCACGGCTACAACCCGATGGCCGGCTGTTTACCTATCCTTATACAGATGCCGATCTTCTTCGCGCTTTATCGGGTTCTGTATAGCTCGATCGAACTTTATCATGCGCCTTTCGCACTGTGGATTCTGGATCTTTCGAGCAAGGATCCGTACTACGTCACGCCTGTACTTCTTTCGGCGACGATGTTCATCCAGCAAAGCCTGACCCCCACCACGGCAATGGATCCCACGCAGGCCAAGATGATGAAAATGATGCCGCTCATTTTCGGAGCCATGATGTTCGCGCTCCCCTCGGGCCTCACTCTGTACATGCTGGTAAACGCGATCGCGAGCATTGCGCAGCAACTGGTCCTGAACAAGAAGCTCGGAATTACGCCGAATGCCGCACCGACACCAGCGAAAGGCTGATGCCGGAAGGCCGGCAAGCTACTTTTCAGAAGACACGATTGCAGCGCCCGCGAGTTCTTTCGGCGGGGCCGTGGGAATTATTCGGGTAAGCGGACCCGGCGCTTTTCCTTCGCTTGCCAGATTGGCGTCCGGCTCCTCCATTTTCGAGCGTCCGCCAAGAACTGCCGTGCGCTGCTATCTCAGATCCCCAAACGGCACCCTGCTCGACCATGCGGTGGTACTTCGGTTCGTCTCTCCGGAAAGCTACACCGGCGAGGACTGCGTTGAGTATCATACACACGGAAATCCCTTGATCGCGCGTAATCTGGTGACCTCACTCGAAGAACTTGGGGTGCGGCGTGCGTTACCAGGCGAGTTCTCGTTTCGGGCTGTCAGAAACGGGAAACTGTCGCTGTCTCAGGCCACCGGGATATCCGATCTCGTGAGTGCGGCGAACGAAACCGCGGTTCAACTGGCTCTCGAGAAACTGTCCGGTCAGCAAAATCGCTGGATTCAGGAACTGGGGGAGAGCCTTCGGGGTTTAGCGCTGCGGGCGGAATCCGAAATCGACTTCTCAGAGCAAGACTTCGGGGAATCACTCCTTCCCGATCTGATCAAAGAAACCGCCAACATTGTGAGCAAGCTGCAGAGATTAGCGGGGTCCTTCAAGCGCGGAAGCCGGATTCAGTCCGGCGTGCGGGTTGCCTTTCTCGGATTACCGAATGCAGGAAAATCGAGCTTGTTCAACGCCTTGCTGGGTGAGGATCGCTCCATCGTATCCGGAATCCCGGGGACCACTCGTGACGTGGTCGGCGAACATGTCACGCTGAGTGCTCAGGGCGCCTCAGCAACATTTCGACTTGAGGACACAGCTGGCCTCAGGGCGTCGACCGACGAAGTGGAATCGCTTGGGATTCAGCGATCACTCCGTGCGGGCCAGGACGCCGATCTCATTCTCTTTTTGGTTGATGCTTCTCATCCCGACGCTATTTCTGCGTCCGAAAAAGAGTGGGTAGCGCTAGGACTCCCCTTTGAAAAAAGTCTGGGTGTTCTGACCAAAACCGATCTGGCAGAACCCGCCAAGGGGTCCGCGCCGGAAACCTCGACCATCCGCGTGAAAAAATGGGTTTCCTGCTCAGCGCAGACGGGCGCAGGCGTGAATGAATTAGTGCAGGAAATGGTTCAATTCAGCTCCCACTGGTACCAGCGGGACCCCGGAGAGTTCATTTTGACTCAGATGGAGCACGCCACCGCGGTTCAGAACGCTGTTCAACACCTCGAAAGAGCTTCTGCTGCGCCTGAGGTGGACCTCTTTGCCTCGGATATCCGGCAAGCCTTGCATTCCCTGTCTCCTCTCATCGGAGAAACGGTTCCGGATGACATTCTGAACGCCATTTTTTCAAAGTTTTGCATCGGTAAATAGGATTCAGTTTTAGCGACTCTTCGTGTATTGATTCGGGGATACAGACGCCCAAATCTCAGGAGAGTATATGACGAAAACAGTCCAGAAAATTGGTGTGCTCGGATCAGGTCAAATGGGAATCGGAATCGCTCAAACCGCCGCTCAGGTCGGTTATGAGGTTCTGCTCGCCGACATGTCGCTGGAACTTGCTGAAAAAGGAAAAGGCAAGATCGCGTCACAACTTAAAAAGCTTGTTGAAAAAGGAAAGCTCACGGAGGCGGAACAGCAACGCATCCTATCTGCCATTCATCCGATGAAGGGACTGGCCGATCTCGCAGGCGCGGATCTCGTCGTCGAAGCGGCGACGGAGAAACCCGAATTGAAATACCAGCTTTTCCGTCAGCTCGATGAAGTCTGCCCAGCGGACACGATCCTTGCGACGAATACCTCCTCCATCAGCATCACGGCCATTGCCGCCCAGACGCGCAGACCTGAAAAAATCGCAGGCATGCACTTTATGAATCCGGTTCCGATCATGAAATTGGTCGAAGGCATCCGAGGCCTCCAGACCTCCGACGAAACCTTCGCGATCGTTCGCGCGGTTTCGGAAAAAATGGGCAAAACGTTTGTCGTTGCCAAGGACATGCCCGGTTTCGCCGTGAACCGTATCCTGATGCCCATGATCAATGAGGCGGTCACTGCGCTTCATGAAGGTGTCGCCTCTGTTGAAGACATTGATACCGCAATGAAACTTGGAACAAACCAGCCCATGGGACCGCTCACCTTGGCGGATTTCATTGGCCTGGACACGTGCCTGGCCATCATGAATGTCTTGCACGAAGGCCTGGGCGATTCCAAATATCGTCCGTCACCGTTGCTGAAACAATATGTGGCAGCGGGCTGGCTCGGGAAAAAAACCGGACGCGGATTTTACAAATATGAATAGCGTCATTCTTGAGTCTGCGAGCCCGGGTGTCGCCATCGTCAAGATATCCCGCCCTCAGGCGCTGAATGCGCTCAACACCGAAACTCTCCTTGAGCTCAAGGAGGTTCTCACGAAGATCGCTTATGACACCAGCGTTCGCGCTGTCGTGCTCACGGGTGACGGCGAAAAGGCCTTCATCGCCGGAGCGGACATCGCCGAAATGAAGGACATGACGATGGCCGAGGGTGTTCGCTTTTCCCAGCTGGGCCACGAAGCCACCAAACTTCTCGAGTTGATGCCCAAACCGACGATCGCTGCCGTCAATGGCTTCGCCCTCGGCGGGGGCACTGAGCTCGCCATCGCCTGCGATTTCATCATCGCCAGCGACAAAGCCGTTTTCGGTCAGCCGGAAGTAGGCCTCGGCATCATTCCCGGATTCGGCGGAACCCTTCGTTTGGCCAAGTTCGTGGGCTATCCGCGCGCGAAAGAGCTGATCTTCTCTGGACGCCGCGTGAAAGCTGAAGAGGCTCTCAGGATCGGCCTCGCGAATGAAATCGTCCCGGCAGCCAATCTCATGAACCGGGCTCTGGAGGTGGCGCAAGACATCGCGTCACAATCGGCCACCGCCGTTGCGGCGGCAAAACGGCTCCTGACCGAGTTCTCGGAATCGGTTGGACTGAATTTCAAGCTGGATTCAGAAGCGCAGTCTTTCGGGCAACTGCTCGGAACGGCCGACCAGCGCGAAGGGATGACCGCGTTCATTGAAAAAAGAAAGCCGGCCTTTGTCGGCAAACAGGGAGACTGATCACATGTTGCATGGATGGCCGGAAACAGACGAATCCAAGAAGCTTCTGCTTGAACAAGTTCGCGCGTTCGCGAAATCGGAAATCGCCCCAAAAGCGGCGGACATCGATCGTGAACATCGGTTTCCGACAGAGATCGTGAAACAGCTCGGCGAAATGGGCCTGATGGGAATGATGGTTCCCGAACAGTGGGGCGGAGCCGAAATGGATGCTGTTTCTTACGCAATGGCGATGGAAGCCGTTTCAGCCGCATGCGCCTCGTCTGGCGTGGTGATGTCGGTGAACAATTCGCTGGTCTGCTATCCGCTCCAGACCTATGGAAATGATGAGCAGAAGAAAAAGTTCCTCACTCCCCTCGCACGCGGTGAAAAGCTGGGTTGCTTCGCCCTTTCCGAACCAGGCGCGGGTTCCGATCCGGGAGGACTGAAGTGCACGGCAGAGAAAGTATCCGGCGGCTACAAGCTTCACGGCTCCAAGAACTTCATCACGAACGGTCGCGAGGCGGATATCGCGATCGTCTTTGCTTCCGTCGACCGCTCCATCGGCCACAAGGGTATTTGCGCTTTCATCGTAGACACCAAGTCACAGGGTTTTCAGGTTTCAAAACTTGAAGACAAGCTCGGTATCAACGGATCTTCCACGGCCGCCCTGTTCTTCGACAATGTGTTCATTCCGCAGGAAAATCTGCTCGGAAAAGAGGGTCAGGGATTCCGGATCGCACTCTCCACTCTGGACGGAGGCAGGATCGGCATCGCCTCGCAAGCTCTCGGCATCGCGCAGGCCGCTCTGAATGCTTCAAAGAAATTTGCATTGGAACGTGAACAGTTTGGCGCCCCGATCGCGAAGCTTCAGGCCATTCAATGGTTTATCGCAGACATGGCGACACGCCTGCAGGCCGCCCGCCTGTTGACCTGGCACGCAGCGAAGATGAAAGACGCTGGACTGAAATACAGCAAGGAAGCGGCAATGGCGAAATTGGCCGCGGCCGAAGCCGCGATGTGGATCACCACCAAGGCGATTCAGGTACACGGCGGTTACGGATACACAAAAGACTACCCTGTCGAACGTCATTTCCGCGATGCTAAGATCACGGAAATCTACGAAGGCACATCTGAGATCCAACGACTGGTCATCGCGGACCAGGAGTTCGCGAATCTCGATTAATTCAGGAGAAAACGTTCATGTCGCCAACCGATTTGGAAGAAGTTCGTAAAGCCAAGGCGGAATGGGAGAAACAACTCGGCGCTCCGCGGCCGGGCCGCTTCACCACGCTGAGCGACATGGAAGTGCCTCTGCTCAGCACACCAGCCGATCTGGCGGATTCAGATTTTGACTATCTTCGAGATCTGGGTTTTCCAGGGGAATATCCCTACACCCGCGGTGTTCAACGGAACATGTATCGCGGCAAACTCTGGACGATGCGGCAGTTCGCAGGATTTGCGACGGCTGAAGAAACCAATGCGCGCTTTAAAATGCTGCTGCAACACGGGCAGACCGGGCTATCCACCGCATTCGACATGCCGACGCTCATGGGTTACGACGCCGACAGTCCGCGTTCAAAAGGCGAGATAGGGAAATGCGGAGTGGCAGTTTCTTCGTTGCAGGATATGGAGCGCCTTTATGACGGCATTCCCCTCGGAGAAGTAACCACCTCGATGACCATCAACGGTCCAGCCATCGTGTTGCTTGCGATGTATCTGGCCGTTGCGGAAAAACAGGGAGTGCCGCGGGAAAATGTGCGCGGCACGCTTCAAAACGATATCCTGAAGGAATACATCGCGCAGAAAGAGTGGCTCTTTCCGGTGAAGCCGGCTGTCGAGCTCGTCGTCGACACGATTGAATACGGTTCCAAGTACTACCCTAAATGGAACACAGTAAGCATCAGCGGCTACCACATCAGGGAAGCCGGTGCGACCGCCGTTCAGGAGTTGGCATTCACGCTCGCTGACGGACTTGCCTATATTGATGCCTGCATCGCACGTGGCATGAGCGTAGATGAGTTCGCGCCACGTTTGTCGTTCTTCTTCGACGTTCACAACGATTTCTTCGAGGAAGTCGCGAAGTTCCGCGCTGCCCGCAGGCTTTGGGCTCGGTTGATGAAGGACCGCTACAAAGCTCAGGATCCCCGCTCCTGGATGCTGCGCACTCATGCGCAGACGGCGGGCGTATCGCTGACCGCGCAGCAGCCGCATAACAATATTGTTCGAG
The DNA here is from genome assembly GCA_001769835.1 of Bdellovibrionales bacterium GWB1_55_8. GTDB lineage: Bacteria > Bdellovibrionota > UBA1018 > UBA1018 > UBA1018 > GWB1-55-8. Next base: position 68,917 of record MEPR01000052.1, on the reverse strand, counting down.
TCGCCGTTCAGGCGCTGGCCGCGGTCATGGGTGGAACGAACTCGCTCCATACAAACAGCATGGACGAAACGCTGTCCCTTCCGACGGATGAATCGGTCATGATCGCGCTCCGTACTCAACAGATCATCGCCGAAGAAAGCGGCGTCGCGAACATCGCGGATCCATTTGGTGGCTCCTATTTCATGGAAAGCCTGACCAATCGCGTGGAACGGGACGCCATCGATTACATTCGCCGCATCGATGAAATGGGCGGCATGGTGAAAGCGATCGAGCGAGGCTTCCCGCAAAGCGAGATCGCCAACAGCGCCTATCATTTCCAACGCCAGCTCGAAGCGAAAGAAAAGGTCACAGTAGGCGTGAATAAATACAGAATCGACGAACCCAAGCGCATCCAGACCCTCACGATCAATCGTGAAGTGGAGCGCCAGCAGATCCAGCGCCTGCAGGCGCTCAAGAGCTCCCGCCCCGCTGCAACGCACACAGCAGCCCTTCAGAACGTCCGGGAGTCCGCTCAGAGTGGCAAGAACATGGTCGGTCCGATCATTGAGGCTGTGAAAGCGTACGCGACTCTGCAGGAAGTCTGTGACACCCTTCGCGGCGTATATGGCGAATACCGCGAAACCGGAAGTTTTTAGTATAAGGAGCATCAGATGAGTTCGACCGACACAAATCCCAACCAGAAAATACGCGTTCTCGTCGCAAAACCCGGCCTGGATGGGCATGATCGCGGCGCTAAGGTCATCGCTCGCGCTCTGCGCGATGCGGGCTTCGAGGTTGTTTATACGGGACTTCATCAAACGCCGGAAATGGTCGTCAGCGCCGCCGTACAGGAAGATGTCCAGGTGGTTGCGGTTAGCCTCCTTTCAGGCGCCCACAATGCACTGGTGCCCGAAATCCTGGATGGTCTAAAAAAAGCGGGATTGAATGATGCACTGGTGCTTGTCGGCGGCATCATTCCCGATGACGATATCGTGGAACTGAAAAAACTCGGAGTTCACGAGGTGTTTACGCCTGGCGCAGCCCTGCAGGATATCGTGGACCATATCCAGAAATATGCGCCCGTTCGTAATTGATTCGAACGTCATTATTAAAAAAATAGGGCGTCCTAAATTTCTTCTCGGCCTTTTTCTTTCTCTACTGGGGTTCTATCTCGCTCTTCGGTTTGGGCCTCTTTGGTATTTGAAGGCGGATGCCCGAGTTCCCGGGGATTTCAACGTATACTGGATCGCGGCCGAGAGACTAAGCCAGGGACAGCGCATTTACTGGTCCACTGATGAATCGCCTTTTAAATACTCTCCGACCTACCTCTATCTTTTTCGATATTCGTTTTTTTTCCTGGAGCACCGACTTGCGGCAGCGCTCTGGACGACGCTCTCCTTAATTACCTACTTCGGCGCGCTCCTCAGGCTCGGAGGACGCCTTCTGATCAAGACGGACTTACAACGTCGCGTTCTCGCGGCCCTTTGTGTCGGCGTTGCTCTATCTTGGCAGGGTTTTCTCGAAACGCTCTCTTATGGACAGGTAGACCTCCTGCTTGGGGCCGGCATTCTTTGGATCACAGCCTCGACACTGGATGACTCTCGACGAGGAACATCAAGGTCCTCTTTGTTCAGAGTCCTTTTGTGGGCTCTGATTCTGATCGTCAAGCCGCATATGCTTCTGATCCTTCTACCTGCGTGCTTCGCATTTGGCTGGAGAGAGTGTTTGTCCGTCCTTTCCGCCACGGCTCTTATGTACGTCGTTCCGGCCCTGTGGATCGGCCCCACTGCATTACTGGACCTGTTTAGAGAATGGTTCCTCTGTTTGCGTGAACAGCAAGATTATATTTTTATGATCGGGAACATCAACCAGTCGATGGGTGCTGTCACGGCGCGACTATCTGGGCAGCTAAGTGCCGTCGGCACTTTCAACACGCTATTTGTCGGTCTCTATCTTGTCCTCAGCGCCACTTTGTTTGTGCTTCGCCGAAACCGTTTCGGGGACGGAAGCAAAGAAGAAAAGCTGTGCTGGCTCGCATACGGTGTTTCCGGCTATCTTCTCGTTTCTCCATTGAGCTGGAGATGGTTCGTTTTTCTATGGGTCCCTCTTGTCGCGATCATGACTTACGTCGACAAAAAAACACTCACTCCACTCCTTGCCTGGGCGCTATTGGCAGTCCTCACAAAGAAAGGGGTCTCACCGCTTCTCGGGGTAAATTTTCCCGACTGGGTAAGTTTCGTGGGCCTCTACATGTGGGCCAGCTTCGTCCTATTTTCTGTCGCTTTCTCCTATCTGCGGAGACCGAGTCTTCAATCAGTCGGCTAATTTCCACGGTTCAAACACTGGACTTATTTGATCTGATCGCTTTTTCTGTGGATATCTCGCGTGGATAAACTTCGAATTAACTGTGGACAACTTTTCTATCCACAAGCTGTAAGCAGGTTTTCCACGCCCCTTCCCCGCGTGTAAGTATTTGTTTTTACGGCTTGCCTCAGAACGATCCACATATCCCCATCTATTTAACCCACAAGTAAAAACGAGAAACAGACCTTTCTATTCAATTATTGTGGACAGAAAACTTCCCTGGTGTCGTTCAAAGTCGCTAGAAGTTCTAAACCGTAATAAATTGCTCAACTAACGCGCCGCATTTCGCCCGATTCCAATTCTACACGCAAACCGGGATGTGGATAACCTGGTGGAAAACCCGCGAAAGGTGAAATCGCCAAAGTTATCCCCAAATCCGGCTGCTTATCCCCATCCCTTGTCCACAGGTTTTCCCGCCCATTTACTCACCAATTCCGGTACCTTAAGTCGGTTTTCCACATCTTCACACGCCCTACTACTACTACTATCTTTAATTTATATAAGAGACCCCATTATGGTAAGGCTCTCCTGAGTGAGGATAAGTCATGAAATTCACCGTAGAGCGTGAGCCTCTATTGGCTGCACTCCAAAAGGTTCAGTCTGTTGTTGAGAAGAGAAGCACCGTTCAAATTCTGGGAAACATCCTTTGCGTTGTGAAAGGAAATCACCTTTCGCTTTCTGCAACAGATTTGGAAGTGGGCATCAAGGTTACTGTGCCTGTCGATATGCAGCAGGAAGGGAAGATTACACTTTCCGCAAAACACTTCGTAGACATCGTCAAGGAACTCCCTAACAAACCAGTTCACTTTTCGCGGAAAGATAATAACTGGGTCGAACTTCTCTGCGATAAATCAAAATTCAACATTGTCAGTCTTTCAGCAGATGAATTCCCTTCACTGCCTCAGTTTGAGGAAAAAACTTATCTGGAAGCACGCACTGAAGCATTGATCGATATGATTGATCGCACGCAATTCGCGGTCTCGACTGATGCAACACGCTATCACCTGAATGGTGTTTTCTTCGAGCACCTTGAAAGCAATGTGATGCGCATGACCGCCACAGATGGCCATCGTCTGTCCTTCGTTGACCAGGAAGTACTGAGGACAGTTCCCGAACTGAAGCGCGGAATAATCATCCCGAAAAAAGGATTAGCTGAACTTCGAAGGTTGCTCACAAGCGATAGTCCCGTAGGTCTGGCTTTCGAAAGAGGCTACATCTTTGCCCGCCTTTCGGATTGCTATCTCTTCGTTCGTCTGATCGATGGGGAATACCCTGACTACCGCCTGGTCATTCCGAAAGAGACCACACGAACGGTGAAGGTCGAACGTGAAACGTTCACGTCAGCCTTAAAGCGTTGCAGTCTCCTTGCTCATGAAAAAAGCAAAGGTGTGAAGCTTTCTGTTCAAACCGGAACCCTCGTCATCACGTCGAGCAACCCTGATATGGGAGAGGCCCGCGAGGAACTCGACATTGATTATTCGGGGGATCCCCTGGAGATCGGTTTCAATTCCAAGTATCTGCTCGAGTACCTAAACGTCGTGAGCTTCAAAGATCTTGAGATTCACTTGAAGGACCGGCTGAGTCCCGGATTGCTGTCCGGCGTAGGTGAAAAAAATCACACTTACGTGATCATGCCCATGCGCATTTGAGTGAAACTCGAGCGTCTTACTGTTCGAAATTTCCGGAACCTGGATTTTTTGGAGCTGGCTCCGGACGAGCGGTTAAATTTTCTTGTCGGCTCTAACGGACAAGGGAAGACTTCGATTCTCGAGGCGATTGGCTATCTGAGTTCTCTCCGATCATTTCGCGGATCTAAATCAGCTGAAGTCATTCGCTGGGGCGAAAGTTTGGCTGAGATCTCCGCGTTCATTCAACCCGAGAAGCAAACAGCAGAGGATGCTGGCGATTGGCGGACGACGCTGAAAGTGAGTTTTGTCACTCACCCTGACCAGAGAGATAAGATAGCGAAGACCGCTTTCATCAACGGGAAACCCTACAAGAGCTCCACTCAGTACCTCAGCCAACGGTTCGGTTCTTTTCATATGGGTTTCCATGCGGTCGTTTTCAATCCTTCAGATCACGATCTTGTAAGGGGCGAGCCTGCCGGGCGGCGGGGATATTTGGATCGCCTGTTAGCAGCCAGCGATCTTGAATACCTTCGACTTGCGCAACGATACCAACGAATCCTGGAGCAGCGGAACGCTGTACTCAGAAACGGAGAGCCTTCGGCTTCGGCGCTTCTTGCGGGATTTACCGAACCTCTTGCTCAAACAGGCTCAGAGATGGTTTTGAAGCGTCTTGAAGCGATGAAAGAGTTAGAAACGCGCGGAATTAACGCACTGTATAAAATCGCGCCAAAATTGCCCTTTTTTAGGTTGAATTATTTCTCAAGTTGGGCTGAAAAAACTCTGCAATTATCAGGATTTACCGAGCCGCCGGGGGGTGCATATTTCACTGGACAGCGCACGCTGCCTTCATTAGAACTTCTAGAAAAAGCTTTTAGGAATCAAGTGTCGAACTTAGGCCCCGCGGAATGGAAAGCGGGCCACACTCTAGTGGGCCCCCACCGGGATGATTGGGGCTTTTCCCTTGGGCAGATGCCGCTGAAAGGACATGGCTCCCAAGGGGAAGTAAGATCGATGCTGCTTGCTCTCAAACTTGCTGAGATCGAGCTTTTCCAAAGCGAGACAGGACACCGGCCACTTTTCCTGCTGGATGATTTTTCTTCCGAACTGGATCAGGAGCGACGTGAATTCTTGATACACTTCCTGTCTGCATCGGGGCTGCAGGTTTTCATTACGACAACCGAGGAACCGAAATATCCGGGAAAGCGGTTTTTGATTTCTGATGGTGCTGTGACGAACGTCTCTTGAATGAGCCCAACGAAAGTAAAACGAAGTTACCATATGGACAATACCCAAGAGCAAAAGATTCAGAACGACTACTCGGCCGACAAGATCAAGATCCTTGAAGGCCTCGAAGCAGTTCGCAAACGCCCTGGCATGTACATCGGGGATACGGCTGTACGCGGCTTGCATCACTGTGTTTACGAAATTGTTGATAACTCGATTGACGAGGCATTGGCCGGGTTTGCAAAGAGCATCAACGTGACGATTCACGTCGACAACAGCGTCACCGTGGAAGACGACGGGCGCGGTATTCCTGTTGGCATGCACAGCAGCGGTATTTCTGCAGTCGAAGTCGTGATGACGAAGCTTCATGCGGGCGGAAAGTTCAACGAAGAAGGCGGAGCTTACAAAGTATCCGGCGGCCTGCACGGTGTCGGCGCGGCGGTCGTGAACGCCCTTTCTGAATCACTGCACGTCGAGGTTCGCCAGGGAGGCAAGGTTTATCGCCAAACCTATAAACGAGGAACACCGGTTGGGCCCTTGAAAGAGGTGGGTGTCACCGATAAGCGCGGCACGCAGACTACGTTTAAACCGGATCCTGAGATTTTCGAAACGCTCGAATTCAGTTCTGACACTCTTGCAGGCCGGTTACGCGAATTGGCTTTTCTGAATAGTGGCATCTGCATAGTTCTAACGGACGAAAGACAGGAGCCCGTCAAGAAGCTCGATTTTCACTACGAAGGCGGCCTGGCCCAGTTCGTCGAATACATAAACAAATCAAAACAGAAACTTCACGACAGTGTCATTTTCTTCGCCGCTCAAAAAGACTTTCTCGGCGTCGAGATAGCAATGCAGTGGAACGATTCGTATACAGAGACCATCACCTCTTATGTAAACAACATCAACACGATCGAAGGCGGAACTCATGTCTCGGGTTTTCGCAATGCCCTTACCCGTGTGGTGAACAAATATGCAGTGGATTCCGGAATCGCGAAGAATCTCAAGGAAGGCCTCACGGGCGATGATATCCGCGAAGGTCTTGCATGTGTGATCAGCGCTAAAGTTCCGGAACCTCAGTTTGAAGGTCAGACCAAGACGAAACTAGGTAACAGCGAAGTCGAAGGATTCGTTAACGGAGCTCTTTACGAGAAGCTCACGAACTTCTTCGAGCAGAATCCGTCAGTGGCCAAGCGGATCATCCAGAAGGGCGTTGATTCCGCGCTGGCGCGAATCGCCGCGCGGAAAGCGCGCGATCTCACCCGCCGGAAAACAGCATTGGACTGGAGCGGGTTACCCGGAAAAATGGCGGACTGTCAGGAAAAGGACCCGGCCCTCTGCGAACTGTTCCTGGTCGAAGGAGACAGCGCCGGCGGTTCAGCCAAGCAGGGACGAGCCAGGAAGAATCAGGCGATTCTTCCCTTAAAGGGCAAGATCCTGAATGTTGAGAAAGCCCGTTTCGACAAAATGCTTTCGTCCGAAGAAATCAAGGTCCTCATTACCGCGCTTGGAGCGGGTATCGGAAAAGAGGATTTCAACATCACAAAACTTCGCTATCACAAAATCGTGATCATGACGGATGCCGACGTTGACGGTTCCCATATCCGTACTCTGCTTCTGACGTTCTTCTATCGCCAGATGAGGGAAATCGTGGAACGAGGTTACCTCTACATCGCCCAGCCGCCGCTTTACAAAGTGAAGAAGGGCCAGAAGGAAAGATATCTCAAGAACGAGCACGATCTGGCGGAGCACCTTCTATCCAGCGGATTGGAAGGCGTTCAAATCAAGTCCGGAGGGACGATTCTTCCGTCCAGCCAGATCGTCCCCTCTCTTAAGGCAGCTGCGCGATTCACGCGCGCAGTGGAGCGCCTGGCGCGCAAGATTCATCCAGAAGTCCTTCGCGGCATGGTTACGCACGGCATGACCCCTGAAACCCTGCAGGACAAGGCCAAATTCGAAGCCACTCTTGCGCGAGTGGCTCAGGACGCTCAGGCGAAGGATGTTCCCTTTGAATATTCGATAGCCAAGGATGCCGAACATAATACCTGGTTCGCGACCACACAGAGCCTCATCAACGGATCCAGGCGAATAGCTCCCATCAATACCACCACCCTCGACTCTCCTGAATACGAAGAACTCTGTAAGCATTATCAGGCGATTCAGGCCATGGGCTCAGGACCGTATACGCTCAGCATCGACGGGAAAGGCGAAACCACCGTCGCCACGGGCGAAGAGCTGGCGATCAAAGTCGTCGAGGTGGCTAAAAACGGCATGATGATCCAGCGCTACAAAGGCCTTGGAGAAATGAATCCAGAACAACTCTGGGAAACGACCATGGATCCCACGCGACGCAACTTCCTTCAGGTCACGGTGGAAGATGCGGTTGAAGCCGACAGTATTTTTTCCGTTCTGATGGGCGACCAGGTTGAACCTCGGCGGCTGTTTATCGAGGAGAACGCACTTCGTGCCAGGAATCTCGATATATGAAATATTCGCGCATTGTCGGTATCGGATCGTATTTACCGGAGAAGGTCTGGCGCAATGATGATCTCCGCGCGTTGATGGACACGTCGGATGAGTGGATTCAACAGCGGACCGGCATCAAGCAACGGCATTGGGTTGACCAGGATTCGACGGAAGGAACGTCGGACCTCGCCTTGAAAGCGGCTGTCGGAGCTTTGGAATCTGCCGGTGTGGCGAAGGAAGAGCTGGACCTTATCGTTGTGGCCACAGTCAGCCCTGACCATGAATTTCCAGGAACCGCCTGCTTTCTCCAGGCGAAACTTGGCGTTTCAGGAATCCCGGCGCTCGATGTCCGGCAGCAGTGTACTGGATTCCTTTACGCCATATCGATAGCTGACCAGTTTATCCGCACAGGCACTTATAAGAAAGTTCTCGTGGTGGGCGCGGAAATCCATTCGCGAGGTCTGGATAAAACCACTGAAGGCCGAGATATGTCCGTGCTCTTTGGAGACGGAGCGGGCGCTGTGGTCATGGTTGCGACGGACGATCCGAATTCTTCCCGGGTGCTTTCCACGCATCTGCATGCGGATGGACGTTTTGCCAAGGAACTTTGGATTCCCGCGCCGAGCAACGCGGGGCCCGGCCCCCGGATCACCGAGGAACACGTGAGAAGCGGGGCGATTTACGGAAAGATGAACGGGAAGTCCGTTTTCGTGCACGCTGCCAAACGCATGCCGGAGGCCGTGAACGAGGCGCTCGCGGCAAACGGGTTCAGCCTTTCCGACATTGACCTTTTCGTTTTCCATCAGGCGAATCTCCGTATCAACGAAATGGTCGCGAAGCAGCTTGGCATTCCCGAAGAGAAGGTTTTCAACACAATCGACCGATTTGCCAACACAACCGCCGCAACCATTCCGCTCGGGCTGCATGAGGCCCTAAGGGTCGGAAAGCTCAAACCCGGAATGTTGGTGGCTACAGCTGCCTTCGGCAGCGGTTTCACTTGGGGATCGGCCCTGATTCGCTGGTAAGCGCAGCATTGAGAGACAGTGGTGAATTATGAGTGATGAACAGAATACCCAGGAAAGAAACGCCACCCCGGTCACGATCGAAGAAGAAATGCGCGGGGCTTATCTCGATTACGCCATGAGCGTCATCGTCGGCCGTGCTCTTCCCGACGTTCGGGATGGCCTGAAGCCCGTACATCGGCGGGCACTTTACGCGATGTATGACTTGGGCAACACGCATAACAAAGCATACAAAAAATCCGCCCGCGTTGTCGGTGATGTGATCGGTAAGTACCATCCTCATGGCGACACGGCCGTCTATGATACAATCGTCCGCATGGCGCAGGATTTTTCTCTGCGTTATCCGCTGGTCGATGGTCAGGGAAACTTCGGGTCCATAGACGGCGATTCCGCGGCAGCCATGCGTTACACGGAAATCCGCATGGCGCGGATCACTGAAGAGCTTCTCGCGGACCTCGACAAGGAAACGGTGGACTTCGGTCCGAACTATGACGATAGCCTGACGGAGCCAAAGGTTTTCCCCACTCGGATCCCGAATCTCCTCGTGAACGGCTCGGCAGGTATCGCGGTAGGCATGGCTACGAGTATTCCGCCGCATAATCTGACCGAAGTCATCGATGCCACGATGGCGCTGATCGATAATCCTGCACTTGATACGGACGGGGTGCTTGCCTATGTGAAGGGACCGGACTTTCCGACGGGGGCGTATGCTTTTGGCGGCGCCGCGCTCAAAGAAGCTTATCGCACCGGTCGAGGATCAGTCACGATGCGGGCGAAGGCGGAGATCGAGACCTACAAAGGCGATCGGGAGCGGATCATCGTCACGGAACTTCCCTACCAGGTTAATAAAGCGCGATTGATCGAAAAGATCGCGGACTTGGTGAAGGAGAAGCGGCTCGAGGGCATCTCCGACCTGCGTGACGAATCCGATCGCACCGGCATGCGGATCGTGATCGAAATCCGAAAAGGTGAAAACTCGAACGTAATCCTGAACAAGCTCTACAAGATGACGCAGCTTCAGGAAAATTTTGGAATCAACCTGCTCGCCATCCATCAGGGGCAGCCGAAGACGTTCAATATCCGCGACATGCTCTGGGCTTTCGTCGAGCACCGCAAAGACGTGGTTGTCCGACGGACTATTTTTGAACTGAAAAAGGCAGAGGCGCGCGCCCATATTTTGGAGGGTCTCAAGCGAGCGGTTGAGAACATCGATGAGGTAATCGCTCTCATCAAAGGCGCTAAAAATCCGGATGCAGCAAAGACCGGATTGATCGAGCGTTTCAGCTTTTCTGAACTGCAGGCGCAGGCGATTCTTGAGATGCGGCTGCAGCGGCTCACCGGTCTGGAGCGGGACAAGATCATTGATGAGTACAAGCAGGTCCTCGCTTTAATCGAGGAACTGAAGCTCATCCTGGGTAGCGAAGCCCGCGTCTACGAAGTGATCAAGGGTGAACTCCTGCACATTCGGAAAACCTATGGCGACGAGCGCCGCACAGAGATTGCGCAGGGCCTGAGCGGTGACTTCGAGGCCGAGGACCTGATTGCGGATGTGGACACTCTCGTTTCCATCACGCATTCCGGTTATATCAAGCGTTCGGATCCCAGCCAGTTCCGCAGTCAGCATCGCGGTGGTCGCGGGATCCGCGGTGTCACGACGGGCGACGAGGATTTCGTCACGGCAATCTACCGCTGCAATACATTGAGTTACCTGCTCTGCTTCACAAACAAGGGCAGGCTGTATTGGCTGAAGGTTTACAAAATTCCGGAAGCCAGCCGCGGCGCGAAGGGGAAAGCCATCGTTAATTTGATTGCGCTCACCCCTGGCGAGAAAATCCAGGCGATCCTTCCCGTTCGCGAATTTCGCGACAGTGAGTATGTCGTGATGGTCACCCGTCAGGGTATCATCAAGAAGACCTCCTTGAGCGAGTTCAGCAACGTCCGAAACGTGGGCATCAACGCGATTTCCACGGATTCCGGCGATGAGCTGATCAGCGCGAAGATCACCGAGGGAAACAATCACCTCTTCCTTTGCTCCAACAGCGGCATGAGCATTCGTTTCAGCGAAGAAGACGTGCGCCCGATGGGGAGGACTGCACGCGGAGTGATCGGCATGAGTCTGGATGAGGGCGATCGCGTCGTGGCGCTTGAAGTTCTGGGGACCGGTGAGCAGGCTCACGAAGTTCTCACGGTCACAGAGAGCGGCTATGGCAAGCGAACGCCTGTGTCCGAGTACCGGCTCCAAAGTCGTGGTGGCAAGGGCATTATCACGATGAAGACCACGGATCGCAATGGCGAGGTCCTCGGCGCACGACAGGTTCTTCCGAAGGACGACGTCATGCTGGTTTCGAATCGTGGACAGATGATCCGGATTCATGTCGGAGAAATTTCCGAGCAAGGCCGAAATACACAAGGCGTTCGCCTGATGACGATGTCGGGCGGAGAAAAAGTGGTATCATTCGAATACATGGCTGAAACAGCGCAGGACATAGCGGCAGCAGCGGCCGGAGCGCTCGCCGCGAGTCTGGCGGACACAGGGGCAGTTGAACCAGGTGAGGGTGATGCCGGATCCGCGGAATGAAATGCTAAGCTGCGATCGAACGGTTCGGCGCGGAAGTTGTCGCCGCATGTTCCCGGTCGCGCTTGCCTTTCTCCTGTTCTCCGCGTGTTCGGTCAACAACGCCAAGAAAAGCTTCGTTCTTGCCGAAAAATTCTGGGGTGACGGACAGTACGGCGCCGCTGTCGTCGAGTTTGAGCGTGCCTTCGTGAAAGATCCCAAGGGCAAGGTGGGCTTGCAGGCCCTTTACCGCGCGGCCGTCACCCAGGCTTATTTTCTGTCCGAGTACGCGGACGCAATCCGAAAGCTGAAAATATACGCTGAAAATTCAGATAACGGCCCAACAGTCTGGGAAGCCAAGAAGCTGGTTGGCGAGCTGTTGTTCTCGAAACTCGAAGATTACGACCACGCCACCCAGCATTACCGCGCTTTGGTGCAGATGGATCCCCAGGCTGCCGAAGTACCGGAGTTTCTATTCAGAATCGGAAAGAGCCGGTTTTATGTAGGGGATTTTGAGGAAGCAATCGCGACCTATCGGCAGCTGACGAAGCAATACTCAAAAACCTCCTGGGCTGAGAAGGCGGCGTATGAAATCGGTGTGGCGTATTTCACGCGTGGGGAACAACACCCGAATGGCCGGGGACCCGTGTTCGAGAACTATCAGGAGGCCATCGACGCATTCGAGGACTTCCTGGAAAAGTACCCGTCAAGCCCCCTTCTCGCCGAAGCCCGTTTTGGGATAGCCTCCTGTTTTGAAGAACTCGACCGCCTTGATGCGGCGCAACAAGCCTATGCGGCTCTCCTGACGAGTTACCCTTCCCCAAAAGTGATTCAAATCAAGTTAGCCAGAATTCGCGAACGCAAAGCGCAGCGGAGTCGCTGAATTCAAAAGCCCGAACCGTTAGAAGAATTGATCCTGGCGTCTATCCGTGCTACCCACCGATAAGTTTTCCATGAATGAAAAAAAGCCTGACCCGACACCCGGACCTAATCGCGATTGGGTCCGGAATCTTGGAATGTTCTCCGTGATCGTGACAGATCTGGTGGGATATACGGGAGCGGGGATCGCAGTCGGTTATTTCGCATGGAAAAAATGGGGAGCACCCTGGTGGGTTTTGCTTCTTTGCAGTGTGGCGGGCCTGGTTCTAGCGATGTATCGCGTTTATCAGGTGTCACAAAAGGTATGGAAATAGTGAGTACGCCTGAAAAAGCCCCGGAAAAAGCCAACCGCACCGACGCAGTCCCGCGCATTTTCGCCTTAGTCAGTGGTGCGTGGCTGGCCATAGCCGGCATTCTTTGCTGGCAACTGAGCCCCGAAGGGCGATCCGCCGCGGCGATTCTGTGGTTCGTCGGGCTGTGGCTGTTATCGGTTCTCGATATTGCTGCTCTCGGAAAAACACTTACAGCCGTGCTTGGCTTGGCTGGCGGCGAAATTCAGGAACCTGAAAAACGCGCAGGAGCGGCAATTCGCGCTTTCTATTGGGGCTTTGTTAAGTTAGCTTGCTTAGGATTTTTCGCCCTGGCCTTAACGAAGGCGGAGGCAGCTCCGGGCATCGGGCTCCTGCTGGGCCTGGGCACATTGGTGATTGTCCCCTTGGCTGGCGGCGTTGTTTGGAGTCAGAGGATTTTGCGAAATGCATGACGAGCATGGTTTTAATTGGCTGTCGTTTCTCGGGGTGGATCTTCATCACTATCCGAGTCACGTGGTGATGGCGGTTGTTGTTTCCCTGCTTCTTATCGTGACCACCTTTATCGCGCGCGGGCAATTGACGCGTGTGATGAATTCGTCGACGGGCGGACTGATTCCCGAAGAGAAGCTGACCTATCGTAATTTTTTCGAGATTGTTGCCGAGAGTCTTTACAAACTCACTGAATCAGTGATCGGCCATCACGATGCACCGATTTACTATCCTGTGATTGGCACGCTTTTCATTTTTATTTTCACGGCCAATGTATTTGGCCTGATTCCCGGCTTCTTGCCGCCGACGGACAATCTCAACACCACATTGGCGCTCGGCGCATTCGTTTTCGTCTACTATAATTATGTCGGTCTTCGCGCCCACGGTCTTGCTTACCTGAAGCATTTCCTTGGCCCGATCATCTGGCTAGCCCCCTTGATGCTCATCATCGAGGTGGCTTCGCACGTGTTTCGTCCCCTCTCCCTGGCACTTCGTCTGCGGGGAAACATCATGGGTGACCACGTGGTTCTCGGTGTTTTCAGCGGTTTGGTTCCTTACCTCCTTCCCGTCATTTTTTATGGGTTAGGTGTGTTTGTGGCCTTCATCCAGGCCTTCGTCTTCTGTCTGATGACGATGGTCTATATTTCCCTATCGACAGCTCATGATCACTAAGAGTGAAAGGAAGGTAATTTCAATGTCACTTCGTAAGGCCGTATTCGTTCTCAGCTCGATTCTCATCACCTTTGGCGCATCCGCTGCCATGGCTCAGGAAGCTGCCGCCAGTGGCGCCAGCGATCCCTACGCCTCTCTCGGCGCGGCGCTCGCAATCGGCCTCGCGGCTTTCGGTGGCGCTCTCGGCCAAGGCAAGACGGCTGTCGCCGCCCTTGAAGGTATCGCGCGCAATCCGGCCGCTCAAGGCAAGATCTTCGTTCCGATGATCATCGGTCTCGCTCTGATCGAGTCCCTTGTTCTTTACGCGTTCGTTATCGCGTTCGTGAAGATCAAGACCTGATCTGATACTGGGTTCAGCTACAAGGAAGGCCGGGCAGATGAAAATCTGACCCGGCCTTTTCTATTTTGAATTCAGCAGTCGATCAGACGGATCTGGTTTTTCCCGACTTGAAAATACGGAATAACCAATAAAGAGATGGAAACAGAACAAATACTCCCGCACTCAGCGCGATCAGCAACAGACGCAAGGTGGAGTCTGGTGCCGCGGCCTCGGCGATTCGGATATCGGGATAGATAAGAAAGGGGTGTTGTGAACTGGCCCAGCCCACAAGAATGAGAGAGACCTGTGTTGCCGCCAGGAACCGTGCAAGACGGTATTCCCGATGCCAAAGACTCGCGAAAGCACCGATCGCCGCCAGGCCTGTTCCGATCTGCAGGGGCCAGGTCCACCAGGAACTCAGCAGCTTGCCTTGGAATTCCTGCGCGTGTTCGGATGCGAGCAATCCCGTGACCAAGGCGAAGAACCCCACGACCGCGCCGGATATCAGCGCCCGTATCCGGAAGTCATCCTGAAGCTCCCTGTCATCGGTCTCAAGCGTCAGATAGACTGCCGCGAGGAAAGCGAAGAGAGCGACAGCAAATAACCCGACGCTGAACTGAAACCAGCCGATCCACGGCCAAAAGAAGCCGGTGGTCGGTATGCCATTGGAGACCCGAATACTTCCTTGCGTGATCGAGGCGAGACAGACGCCGAGAAAAAAAGGCGCGATGATGCTCGAAAGTGCGAAAACCCGTCCCCACAGGATTTCGGATTTTTTTCGTTCAGGATCATATTGCCGAAAAGTGAAGGCCGCCCCGCGAAGCACAATCCCGATCAGCATCAAAGTCAGGGGAATATGCAATGCGATGCTCATTGCGGAGAAGGCAGGCGGAAACCCGGAGAACAGCAGCACAATCACAAGAATCAACCAGACGTGGTTGGCTTCCCAGACAGGAGCGATGGAGCGCTCAATCAACACACGCTGGCGCGCGGTACGAGGTCCGGAAGCAAGGATATCCCATAAACCCCCGCCGAAATCGGCTCCGCCCAGAAGGGCATAAGCAATCAGGCCAACGAGCGCTACCATCGCCAGGGCATCAGCTAGAGAGATCATGCACCCTCCTTTGTTCTTTCAGCATAAACCGGGCTGGCTTTCACATGTCTCCGCAGGATCGAAATAACAGTGACTCCGAGCGCGAGGTATATGAGAGTGAAAACAGTCATCGGGACGAAAAGCCCCGGCATCGGCGTAACGGAATCCGAAGTGCGCATGATGTTATAGATGACCCAGGGCTGCCGCCCCATCTCGGTGACGATCCATCCGAATTCCATTGCGAGAAAGCCCATCGGGCCGCCGATCACCGCAGCGATCAGGAACTTTCTTCCATAGTCGGTCCACCCCTTCCGCACCCAGGTCAGCGCGGCCCAAAGCGAGATGAAAAGGAGATAGCTGCCGAGGGCAACCATGAACTGAAAGGCGTAGTGAACAGCCTCATGGGGCCAGTCAGTTTCCGGGAATTCTTCAAGACCCTTCACCTCAGATCCGAAATCGCCATTGGCCAGGAAAGAAAGTCCGCCGGGTATCTCGATGGCAAAACTTGTGGTGCGGGTTTTCGCATCGGGGATGCCACCAATTCGTAATGGCGCGCCCTTTTCCGTTTTAAACTGACTTTCCATCGCAGCGAGTTTCATGGGTTGGTTTTTAGCTACCTGCATTCCAGCAAAGTGACCTACGGCTGGCTGTAGTACAGCGCACGGCACAGTTAAAAAAAGGCTGATGGCAAGTGCCTTCTTGTGAAAGCCGCTGTTTGGGAATTTGAGCAGGACATATGCGTGAATGGCCGCCACCGCAAAACCGGTCGCCATGTACGCGGCCAGGAGCATGTGCGAAATCAAGTGAAGAGAGGATGGGTTGAGCATGGCGGCGATCGGGTCGACATCCGTAAAGACCCCATTTTCCAGCCGGAAACCCGTTGGGGTATTCATCCAGGCGTTCGCCATGATGACGAAAACAGCGGAACTCGCACCACTGATGGCGACGATTATTCCCGCAAACAGATGCATTCGTTTGCTGATGCGATCCCAGCCATAGAGATAGATGCCCAGAAAGATGCCCTCAGTGAAGAAGGCAAATCCCTCGAGGGAGAACGGCATTCCTATCACGCCACCCGCATGGCGCATGAACTCAGGAAAGAGCAACCCCAGTTCAAACGACAGCACCGTCCCGGAAACCGCACCGACCGCAAAGAAAACCGCGGTTCCCTTTGCCCATGCCTTGGTCAGAAGCAGAAAATCGTTATCCTGCGTCTTGTGCCAGAGGTACTCCGAGATCACCATCATCAACGGCATGGCAATTCCGATGCACGCGAAAATGATGTGAAAAACCAGCGAGATCCCCATCTGCCATCGCGCAAACAGAATATTATCCATGGTGTCTCCGTAAGTGTATGGACTTGAAGCCCAGGGCTCCAACCAGCGGGCCTAGTTTACTCATCGCTGGAAGTCCGCTGCAAGAAAAGAATGTTTGCTTAGAGGTAAGATTTCAGGAAGGCGCCTGTATCGCTGTTTTTTTCACAGCAGATTTCTTCGGGCGTTCCGGCAGCGATAACGCGCCCCCCACCCTCGCCGCCTTCTGGGCCCATGTCGATGATGTGGTCTGCAACTTTGATGATATCGAGGTTATGTTCGATCACGATCACTGTATTTCCCTGGTCCACCAGGGCTTGCAGAATGCCAACGAGCTTATTCACATCGTCAAAATGAAGTCCTGTTGAAGGCTCGTCCAGAATGTAGACGGTTTTTCCGGTACTTCGTCGAGACAGTTCCTTCGAAAGCTTGATGCGTTGCGCTTCCCCGCCGGAAAGAGTTGTCGCGCTCTGCCCCAGACGCAGATAACCAAGGCCAACGTCGTTCAGAATTCGAAGTTTCGTCTTGATGCCGGGGACCGCATCGAAAAACTCCAGGGCCTCGGAACCGGTCATTTCCAGCACTTCCGCAATGTTCTTGCCTTTATATCTGACGTCGAGCGTTTCGCGATTGTAACGACGGCCTTTGCAAATATCGCACTCCACGAATACATCGGGCAAAAAGTGCATCTCGACCTTCGTGACGCCATCCCCCTCGCAGGCCTCGCATCGCCCGCCCTTCACGTTGAAGGAATATCGGCCGGGGCTGTAGCCACGAACTTTGGACTCCGGAAGACTGGAGAAGAGGTCGCGAATGAGACTGAACAAACCTGTGTAGGTGGCCGGGTTTGACCGCGGGGTTTTTCCAATCGGGCTCTGGTCGATATCGATCACCTTATCGATATGTTCGAGGCCCTTGATCGAGCTGACGCGAAGGTCGCCGGTCTCCACGCGGTAAAGCTGATGCGCCAATGCAGGGTAAAGAGTGTCAATTACGAGAGTGCTTTTGCCGCTGCCGGAGGTACCCGTCACGCACGTGAACAAGCCGAGCGGAAAATCCACTGAAACACCCTTCAAGTTATTCAGGGTGGCACCGGCAATGCGAATGGCCTTGCCCTTGGTCATTTTTCGGCGAGCTTTTGGTATGGGGATCACAAACTCGCCGCGAAGATACTTTCCTGTCAGGCTTTGCTTCGATTTTGCAATTTGCGCCGGCGTTCCGGCGGCGACGACGTGTCCGCCCTCTGTCCCGGCACCAGGACCCATGTCGATCACCCAGTCGGCGGCTTCAATCGTCTCGCGGTCGTGTTCAACCACGAGTACGGTGTTGCCCATGTCTCGTAACTGCATCAGCGTTTGCAGGAGTTTGCGATTATCCTTTTGATGAAGACCGATACTGGGCTCGTCCAGAACGTAAATAACGCCCACAAGCGAACTTCCGATTTGCGTGGCAAGGCGAATGCGCTGGGCTTCTCCCCCTGAGAGAGTCTGGGCCGACCGGCCTAGGCTCAAATAGCCAACACCCACATGATTCAGGAACCCCGCACGTTCGCGGATTTCCTTCAGTATTCGCTCAGAGATCAGCTTTTCGCGTTCCGTCAGCGCTATTTTCGCGAAGAAGCCCTCCAGACTGCCAATCGAAAGAGCGCTCAGGTCGGCGATGTTGCTGCCAGAGATTTTGAATTGAAGGCTTTCCTTACGGAGCCGCGTTCCTTTGCATTCCGGACAGGATTCTGGAGGTCTGACGATCGTCGCAGTGTCGTACTCCTCGTCCACCGTGAGTTCCTCGCGCGCGATATATCCCAGGCCGTCGCAGTGAGGGCAGGCACCCATCGGGCTGTTAAAAGAAAAAGTTCGGGGCTCCGGAGAGGGATAGCTGATTTGACACTTGGCACACGCAAACTTTTCCGAGAGCAATGTTTCGCGGGTCTCGCCCTCGCTAGAGCTTTCCAATATCAGCATGCCATCGGACAGCTTCAAACCCAGTTCAACGGAGTCGCTGACGCGAGCGGAAAGCGTTCCGCGATCTCCTTTTATGATCAAACGATCCACGTAAACCGCTATGTCGTGTTTCCTGTTTCGATCCAGCGTGATTTCGTCAGACAGGTCCCGTACCTCTCCATCGATGCGGACACGGACGAAGCCACGCTGTCGGAGTTGGTGAAGCTCCTTTTGGTACTCCCCCTTACGTCCGCGAACGAGCGGAGCCAATATGGAAAGCCGGGTGCCCTCGGGAGATGAAAGGATGAGATCGGCGATTTGTTGTGGAGATTGGGACTGAATAGGATCACCGCAGGACCAGCAGTAAGGCTGCCCGATTCTGGCAAAAAGGAGACGTAGGTAATCGTAAATCTCCGTGACCGTCCCGACCGTGGACCGAGGGTTGTAGGACGTGGTGCGCTGTTCGATCGAAATGGTGGGGCTCAGGCCCGAGATGGACTCCGCGTCGGGTTTGCTGAGCTGTTCAAGGAACTGGCGTGCATAGGCAGAGAGACTCTCGACATAACGCCGCTGCCCTTCCGCGTAAATGGTATCAAAAGCAAGGGATGACTTGCCTGATCCGGACGGGCCTGTCAGGACCACGAGCCGATCTCGGGGAATCACGACATCGATGTTCTGAAGATTGTGGACGCGCGCTCCGCGAATCACGATCGCTTCATCAACTTCGGACAAGGGACCTCCGCATCAGGCGGATACTACAACATCCGTAAAAGGTTTCCTACGGTCCATGTACCGGGCTGCCCTCAGGACGAAAGGCGTGCGGCCAAACGGATGGCGGCCAACATACTCGACGGATCGGCGAGCCCCTTGCCCGCGATGTCAAAGCCAACGCCGTGGTCCACGGATGTTCGGATAATCGGCAGGCCCAACGTGATATTGACGGAGCCTGCGAAATCCAGGAGCTTCACCGGAATAAGCCCCTGGTCATGGTACATGCAAACGACCGCATCGCTGCGGTCCTTTCGGGAAAGCGCGATGTGTTTGGCGAAAAAGGTGTCCGCAGGGTGGGGACCCGAAAGCACCATTGTTTGCGTCGCGCTGGCACACAGCTTTTTCAGTACAGGCGAGATAATGCGTTGCTCTTCCGTGCCGAAAATGCCGCTTTCGCCCGCATGAGGATTCAGTGCAAGAACGGCAATTTTCGGTCGGCGAATCCCCCACCAACGCCTCAGGTGGTCAGCCGTTATCGCGATGGTCTCCTCGAGCGCGCGCCTGGTAAGCGTGGGCGGGACCTCAGCGAGGGATAAGTGAGTGGTCACCAGGGCAACTCGAAGCTGCTCGTTGGCGAGCATCATCACCACCTTTGGGGTCTTCCTGCCCTTTCGACAAAGATGAGCGAGAAACTCCGTATGACCAGGAAATGGAAATCCGCCCGCCTGAAACCGCTCTTTCGAAATGGGTCCGGTCACAATAGCCCGGGTGACGCCTGCTTGAGTCAACCGCACAGCCTCCTGGATCGCCCACCCGCTCTGGAACCCTTCCAGGTGGGGGACGCCCGGGACTTCAGCCGATTCTGGAGCGGACAGAAGGAGCACTGTTTTGCGCCTGTCAGTAAGACGTTTTCTGAAACCCGGGCGGGTAAGTTCCGAGGCGTCCACTAAGTCGAGTGGAACGCCCATCTTTTCGAAAGGCTTTCGTGCGCCGATGCATAAAAGACGAATGCCGAACTTCGCTTCAATTCCCGACCGGATGGCCTTCCAGGTGATCTCCGGACCTATTCCCGCAGGATCTCCAGGGGTGAGTGCGATGAATCGGGCCACGATGAGTCGCTCAAGGATTGTTAGGAATGGCGGTGGACGCTTCGCCTGCCCGATGAATGAAGGCGTTCTGGGCCTGGCGTTCCAGCCACAGGGATATCTGATGCTGGTACTCGGCGGCGAGCAGCTGTGCGCGAATCTCGTCCTTCATTTTCTGAAGACGATCTGAGTCATCGGACCGGACATCGGCCAGCCGCAGAAGAAAGTATGCCCCTGAGGCAGGTCCCCCGAACACGGCGCTGAGACCGCCGATTTTCATCTGCTTCACTTGCTCGCGAATCGCGGGAACCATCTGGTCCTCAGTGAGAAAGCCCAGGTCGCCACCGGATGGCGCGCTCGCATGATCGCTCATTTTTCGAGCAACTTCCGAAAAGGATTCTCCACCCTTGATTTCAGAGAGCGCGCGCGCGGCAACCTCTTTTGCAGCAGCGGCGTTCTTGTAGTTGGAAATGGAAACCGAAATGATCTGTAGCGAATAGGACAGCTGTGTTCCAGCCGTTCTGCTGTACTGATTGTAATAATAATTTTTGACGTCATCATCAGAGATCGTGGCCTTCGTGCGAATGTCACGGTCAATCAGATTTCGTTTGCTCGCACTCATGCGAATCAGCTCAAAGTAATCATCAAAGGAGTAGCCTTGCGCCGCCAGAGCGCTCTTGAGCGCGGCCCGGTCAATCCGATTGGATGCCTGAATTGAGTTGATCTCCTGCTCGACTTCCGCATCGCTTACCGGGAATTGTTCGGCTATCAATTTTTCATTGATCAGAAATGTGGTGATTTCGCTGTCGGAAGCGGCGGCCCCCTTCGAGGCCAGGGGGTTTCCTGAAAACAGAGGGTCGAGCTGGCTGCGAAGACCGATTGTATGGCGGAACTTTTTCAAATCGGATCGCAAGATCAGAGACTGGTTGGCCGATGCCTCCAATCTATCCACCAGAACGGGGGCCGCAAAACCCGCAGGCGCACCGAAGGCTAGAGGCGAGAGACATGAAATGACCAGTAAACGCCAGGCGCGCCGTGAAGGTATCATCATCCCTATTTTGTGGCACAAGTGACGACCCGTCCGCAAGTGCGGACAGTGTTACTTGAGAAGACCGGGCTGGATACTTACCTTGGCCTTTTTGCGCAGGCCCGCCATGTAATTCTCGAAAATTTCCGCACGACGCTCCTCGAACACCAGCCGCTTCACCTGGGCCTTGTCGACCTCTTCCCAGGGACGAACCGCAGTCAGGCGAATGATGTGATAGCCGAACTGGGTTCTGATAATTCCGCTGGTTTTGCCGGGAGCGCCGAGTTTGAGAGCGGTCTGATAGTAGACCGGGTCAAGTTTGTCTTTTCCCTGGAAGTCGAGATCGCCTCCCATTGGCGCAGCGGTCCCCTCTGAGAAGCGCTGTGCCATTTCCGCGAAGCTGGTGCCCTGCTTCAGACCGTCAGAGATCTTTTTCATTTTGGCCTGAGCGGCCCTGTCCGATTCAGCGTCCGCGTCGGGGCGTAGCGAAATGAATATGTGGCTGGTCCGCAACTCTGGATATTTTGAGTAATATCTCTTTGCTTCCTGTTCCGTGACATTGATGCCTTCGAACTGCTTACTCAGCTGGCGGTCAAGAAGTGCGTGATAAAGGACGGTATTCATCCTTTCCTGCACCTCCGGATCCTTGTCGAGGCCCAGTCGACGCGCCTCCTGGACACCTAGTTCGCGTTTGATCAGATCGTCGAGCATTCCCTGTTTGCTCTGGGCTTTCACCTGATAAAATTTGGTTACCTCGTCGAACTTCCGGTTGAAGTCTTCAAGCGTAATCGTCGCACCGTTCACCTTTGCCAGATCGGTTGCGTAGGCTGGTGCGATTGCGAATAGGAGGAGCGTGCTCAGTATGGGCGCTACTGCGGCATTTCGATTGGTCATAGGAAAAAAGTAGCACGAATTAGGCAGTTCGCAACAGTCCTTAACGCGGACCAGGCGTTGCCGAGTCGTTTATGAGGCGGGCGACAAGTCCTTCAAGACCGAAAAACAAATCCCGAATTGAATCCACCTTCATGGTGGCCACGAACCTGGAGTCAGGTGTGAGCTGATAGTTCATGGGTTGAGATGCCATCAAGGCGATGGCCCGCGTTGGGTCAAGGCGACTGCGCGAGCCTGGCTGCAATGAGAGTTTCTGAGGACCCAGCGTCAACGCCTCGATGCCGGTGCTCTTCAGCAGAAGTTTGATTCTTATCAACCAGAGCAGGTTTTTTGCTTCGGCCGGCAGTCCGCCGAAGCGATCCGCCAATTCATTTTCCAGATGGTCGATCTCCGCGTCATTGCGGGCCGCAGAGAAGCGGCGATAAAGCGCCAGCCGTTGGTGAACGTCCGGAACGTAGGACTCGTCCAGAAATGCCGGAAACGGAATCTTGATTTCAGGTTCCCTTTCCAGGAGTTCCTCGGCAGGCCGGCCCTGAATGTCGTGAATCGCCTCTTCGAGAAGTTCCGTATAAAGCTCGAACCCGACGGCATCAATGTGACCGGACTGCTGAGCGCCCAGAAGGTCACCCCCACCCCGGATCTCAAGGTCGTGGTTAGCGATGTTGAACCCGCTTCCAAGATCAACGAACCGCTGAATCACCTCGAGGCGCTGTTTGGCGTCTGCGGTCAGCGTGCCGGTTTCCGGCACCAGAAGATAGGCATACGCGCGCTCCTGCCCTCGGCCCACGCGACCCCTGATCTGATAGAGCTGGGCCAGGCCCAGAGTATCGGCGCGCTCTATAATGATGGTATTGGCGGACGGCAGGTCGAGGCCTGATTCGATGATGGTCGTGCAAACCAGGACATTGGACTCCTTCTTGTAGAAGGCAAGCATCTCTTTTTCGAGATCCTTCTCCGAGAGCTGCCCATGTGCCACACCAATCCGTGCATCCGGAACCAGCTCGCGGATCTTGGATGCGGCGGAGTGTATGGATTGCACCCGGTTGTGAAGATAAAACACCTGTCCTCCGCGTTTCAGCTCCTGTTCAATGGCGGTTCGAATAAGGCCTTCGTCAAATCTTGAGACGTAAGTGCGGATTGGCAGGCGGTCGACGGGCGGTGTTCGGATGAGACTGATATCGCGCAGACCCGATAGGGCCATGTGAAGCGTTCTCGGAATCGGCGTTGCCGTGAGCGTGAGCACATGGGTATTCACCTTCATGGCCTTGAGCTTCTCTTTGTGTTCAACGCCGAACCGATGCTCCTCGTCCACGATCAGGAGGCCGAGATCGCGGAACTTCACGTCAGCTGAGAGCAGGCGATGCGTTCCGATCAGTATGTCAATTCGTCCTGCGGCCAGCTCCCCGAGGAGGCGCAGTTGCTCATTTCGCCCCTTGAATCGAGAGATGGAATCAACGCGAATCGGAAAATCCTTCAAGCGCTCCTTGAAAGATTGCTCGTGTTGAAACGCAAGAACTGTGGTCGGAACCAGGACGGCAACCTGTTTTCCATCACTCACGGCGCGGAATGCCGCACGAATCGCGACTTCAGTCTTGCCATAGCCCACGTCTCCGCATACGAGTCGATCCATCACCCGCCCGGATTCCAGGTCTTTCAGAATGTCGTTCACAGATCGGAGCTGATCCGGCGTCTCTTCGAACGGGAACTTCGCCTCAAATTCCCGGAAGGATGAATCGCGAGGTGAAAAACGCACACCGGGGCGGATCTTTCGCTCCGCGTACAATTGCACGAGGTCAACCGCAAGCTTCCGGACCGCGTCCTTGACCTTTTCCTTGGCCTTGGCGAATTGCTGGCTTCCAAGCCGATCGAGGGCGACATTTTGGCCTCCTACATATTTCTGAACGACATTCAGCCGGTATACAGGAAGGTAAAGCTTGTCTTTGTTCGCATACTCGATCTGAAGAAAATCGCTTGGGGCCCCGGATAAATCGAGACGTGACAAGCCGAGGTACCGCCCGACCCCGTGGTCAACGTGGACCACGGCATCTCCGATCGAGAGATCAGACAGAGCGCTCAAGCCTGCCCAATCTTTTGCCGCCGATTCGCTGCGTTCCGAAGGAACCGAGCTGCCGCGAGCATTGCGCGCATGCCGGCTTCCGAGCACCTCATCATCCGTCAGTACGATCAGACCTTCTGCTGGCCAGCGAAAACCAGAGGACAGGGCGCCTTGAGCCAGGGTCACGAAGCCCGCGGCCGGAACCCCGCCCATCTGGCACCGTATGCGACGCTCCTCAAGCAGGAATTTGATGCGTTCGATTTGCCCCTGGCTTGAGGCAAGCACCAGCACCTTGAATTTTTCGGAAATAAAGGTCCTGAGTCGGCTCTCGAGATCCCCGAGTGATTGTCGCGAGCCGCGCGCCAGATCCGAATTGCCCTCGATTTCGAGCCGATAGTGTGTTTTCGGCTCCGTCGTGAGATCGGGGCCCGAGCTCAAAGTGAGCTGGTCCAGAAAAAGTGACGTGCGGACGCGAAGGGTGTCTCTTTGATTCCCATCAAAAAGGAAAAGCTCCTGAGGAGCCGGGGCAATGACGCGCGATTCGGGGGCCTCAAGCGCGCGCGCCCTTTGTTCCTCAAGATAAGAAGTCCACTGTGCTTCACATTCAAGTTCGTCATTCCAGAGAACATGGAGATCGTCCGGAAGGTGGTTCAGTGCGGTTTCAGGCTTCTCATAGGCGAATGACGCCCACGCATCCGAGTGGTCCGGGTAAATTCCGGCATGCACCGTGCTCATGATGGGATCACGAATCGCGCGCGAGATGCCGACGTCGTCCGCTCTCGCTTTCAAGCGGTCCCGCACAAGAGGCGCGGTGGAAGAATTGATCAAAACCTCGCGCGCAGGATACAGGTCAATGGAAGCCAGCTTTGTCGTAGCGGCACGCTGACTGGCCGGGTCAAATTCCCGCAGCTGTTCGACTTCGTCGCCAAATAGTTCGATACGAACCGGCGAATCTCGATCGGGAGGATAAACATCGATGATCTCACCGCGAACTGCGAAGGTTCCCGGATCCTCGACCGGATCCACTCGCAAGTAGCCGGCGTTTAGCAGCCGGGTGACCAGCTGCTCTCGGGAGCCGATCGAGGTTTCGACAAGGACACGTATTCGACTATCGGCGAAGACCTGCTTCGGGATGGTGGCCTGGAACAACGCTGGTAATGAGCTGATGATGATGCGGGGCAGGTTTCCTGAAGCCGCCAACGCGAGAAGGCGAGCGCGCGCCAGGCGCGTTCGGATGGAAGGTGCTATAGGGCTGTATGGAGACTGTTCCCAGGCGGGCAGCTGGATGACCCCGGGTAAAGCCCCTCCTTCGAGTCCGGTGCTGAGTGCATCGACATCGGCCGCGAACTCGGTAACCACATCGTCCGTGGGACAGATGACAAGAACCGGCGAGCCCGTTTCCCGCGCAAAGCGCGCCGCAAGAAGTGCGCGGGCGGGCTGCAAGGCGCTCTGGACGCGCACTCGCCCCCGACTTTGGCGGACGGAGCGCAGAATTTCCTCGATTCGGCCCGCAGTCATGTGAATGATGAATCTACTTACCTTGACACTAAATTTCAACTTCAGTAATCTTTTCGCGAGCTTCTAATTTAGTGGAAAGCGCCTCATCCCGGGCAACCGGAGAACAGGGAGAAGATGCCCAGCGGCTGGGACGTTTATTACGTGGTGTTTTTGTCGGCGTTCCTGGCGCTCGCCATTCCTTGCGCGCTTTGGATCGGATCCGCTTTTTTCAAGCAAAGATCCGGCGTTTTGGCTTCGGAATCCGAATCCAGTCCGCGCACAGATGATGGTTTCGTGAACAAGAAAGTGAATGCCAGGTTCTTTCTTGCGGCAAACGCCTCACTGACCCTGATAGCGCTCGCGCTGGCCCTGATCCCTTGTGTGGGCACTCTGGCCGATGCGGATCGCGGCGGGTTCGCAGGAGGCTTTATTTCGGTTTTGGTGATTTCCGGGCTCGCGGCACTAGGCCTTCTTTATGCCGCAAGAAAGGGTGACTTGAGCTGGCTTCGAACCTATCAACAGGACCTTGAACGTGAAGCGCGCTCTCTGCGGGTCGAGCCCGAGGCGGAGACGTTGGAGGATTCCAAATGACCGGGGGGCTCTATCTTTCCACCGTCGGCCGGGTGTTGAATTGGGCACGGTCCCAATCGTTATGGTTTCTTTCCGTGAACTCGGGATGCTGCGCGGATGAGCTTTTGAACACGATCGGGTGCCGTTATGATCTCGAACGTTATGGGTGCGCCCTTCAGGCGGATCCGAAACAATCGGACCTGCTCATAGTGAGTGGTCCGATTTCGCGGAAGGCAGCGCCTTACCTGAAGCAACTTTATGATTCCATGCTCGCGCCGAAACATGTGATGTCCATAGGCGCTTGTGCGAACTCGGGTGGCGCATTCGGCCCAGAGGTGAGTTACTCCGTCGTGCCTGGTTTGAACCAGGTGCTTCCGGTGGATGTATATGTTCCGGGGTGTCCGCCGAGACCGGAAGCGATCATGAATGGTTTTTTAGCCTTGCAGGATAAGATTCGTGGAAACAAACGCGCTCTTCGCCAAGATTAATAAGCTCCCGGAAGGATGGGTTCTGGAACGCGTGCGTTTCGGGCGGTCGCAGACCGCGTCTATCTGGATTGAGGGCGGAAAAGTCATCGAAATCGGTCGATTTCTCAAGGACGACCCGAACTTTGATTTCGACTGGCTGGAGAACGTTTCGGTCGCGCAGCTCGATCGCGTCTTCGCGATCAGCTATTTCCTGCGTTCCAGAAATTCCGGGCATACGCTGGTTCTTCGCTGTTCAGTGGACGTTCCTCCAAACAAGCAGGATAGAGTCGAGTTCTTCTCCGTTCAGGAGGTCTGGGAAGCGGCCGCGCCCTTTGAGTCGGAAATTTCTGATCTCTTCGGGATCGTTTTCAGCTCAAACGAGAAGAGCATGATGTCTGCATTGACGGGGGAAAAAGGATTCGGCGGCTTTCCACTCCGCAAGGACTACACGGCAGGCGTGCCGCTTGGGGAGGATGGCTGACGTGTCGATCCAGCATCCACTTGAGGAGTGCCTGAAAACGGATCTTGCAACGTGGGAAATCGGTCCCTACGACGCAGCATTGCCCGGTCCGATGAAGCTTCGATTATCTCTTGATGGAGAGGTAGTGGTGTCAGCTGCGTATGAAACAGGCTTTCTGCATCGAGGCCTGGAAAAGGCGTTTGAGCAGCAACCCTGGCGGGCGGTCGTGGCGTATTCCGATTACCTCGATACCGATGGGTCCATTTTTGGAGAGCTCGCTGTCTGCCTCGCGGTCGAAGAAATAGCTCGGATCGAGGTGCCACGCCGGGGTCAATACGTAAGAGTCCTTCTGTCCGAGCTGGGCCGAATTTCGGCGCATCTCGGCTATATCGTTCGTGTCGCGAAGGCAATGAATGCGGAAACAATCATTCACTACGTGCTTCGCGACCGGGAGCGGGTACTTGATCTCTTCGAGCTTGCCACCGGCGCGCGATATACTTTGAATTATCTACGGTTCGGAGGAATTCAAACAGACATCACTGACGGCTTCGTCGAGCGTGTTCTAGAGGTCTGTGAACTGTTCCGTGTCCGGTTGAAGGAATATAATGACCTGTTCACCTACAATCATGCGTTTTTGAAGCGGACGCAGGGGCTCGGGGTGCTTTCAGCTGATCGCGCCGCTGCGTTGGGTGTCACGGGACCGAATGGACGCGCCTCCGGACACGCCTTTGATGTACGAAAGGCGCATCCCTACTCGGGCTATGATCTCTTTGATTTCGCGGTACCTTCGGCCGGCGGAATAGAGCGTGATGAGGGAGCCTCTGTTGGCGATGCCAACGATCGTTTTCTGCTGAGGCTCCGGGAGATCTCGACCAGTGTTGATCTCCTGAAGCAAGCCGCCGAAGGAATTCCCAGCGGTGAATTCAATTACTTCGGATGGGGCGAGAAAGCGATTATTCCTTCGGGAGAGGCTTACTCACGAGTGGAAACCTCAAGAGGGCTGTTGGGGTGTCATGTCGTTTCGGACGGAGGTCCCAGTCCGACCAGGATTCAATTTCGGCCACCTTCCTTGGCGCATTTTTCAGCCATCCCGGAATTGGTGAAAGGTATCCGTCTTGAAGACTTGCCCGTACTGCTTGCCACGCTCGACCCGGGGATTTCGGAGGCCGACAGATGAGCTGGATGTCTCCCTGGATCGAGGGGATCGGAATACTCGACTCAGCTCCGGCCTGGGTTCTGGCGGCGCTGAGTCTGATTGTAATTTATATTTTCATTGTTGTGCCATGCGCGGCTTTGATCTCTTACCTCGATCGAAAACTGACAGCTGATTTTCAGGCTCGCGTCGGACCGAACCAAGCGGGTCCGGCTGGAATCTTTCAGCCCCTCGTGGATGGCCTGAAGCTTCTGCAGAAACAGCCCCGCGACCCGGTATCCTGGCGCGAGGCTGCATGGCTCTCCGTGCATACGATGGCGCTCTATTCCACAGTCGCGGTTCTTCCGCTCGGCTCCGCCGTTCTTTTGGTGGACACCGATATGAGCGCGTTTCTTCCTTTCTGGTCTGCATTGGTCCTTGCGCTTGGAACGATGCTCCTGGGGTTCAGCCAAAGCGGGGTTCCCGGTTGGTTCGGTGGAATTCGTGTGGCGGCCCAGACATTGGCCGGAGCTTTCCCGGCGCTCATCGCGCTTCTTTGCTCCGGTGTTGCGGCAGGAGGATTCCGTTGGAGCCTTCTTGCTGCCGCCCAAGGCACCTCCCCTCTTCAGTGGACAGCGTTCGCGAACCCTTTTCAGTTCCTGGCCTTCGCCGTTTTTGTGGTGAGCGGGCTGGTGACTCTCGGTATCCCGCCCATGGATGCCCCATTTTCATCGACGGATACGCATGGTGGCGTATCCTCCGGACTCTGGGGACGTCGATACATCCTGTTTCGACTCGGACGTTTTTACGGATTCTTTCTCTGGTCCGTGATCGCCGTCACGATTTTTCTGGGGGCATGGTCGCTTCCGTTCGGCGGCTCGGATTACCTTCGAGAGCAGGGCTATCTGCGTCTTTTGCAGACCCTGGAGCTGCTCTGGTTGTTGCTAAAAACCCTCCTCCTGATGATTCTTGTGATCTGGGCCGCCAGGGTGAACCCGCGCACGCGGGTGGATCAGGTGACGGACTTCGCCTGGACTGTCCTCAGTCCCTTTGCCCTGCTGGCCTTGATTGGCGCTAGCGTTGTGGTGGCGTGGGGGTACTTCCAATGAGGGGTTCGGTTTTTTCAACGCTGGTCGCGTATCTCAAGGATGTGCTCTGGGCCCTTCGGTCCGTCTGGGGTTCCTGTCTTACCGCGGTTCCTTATCTCTTCGGATCGGGCGATCTCCATCGTGAGGTCACCGAACTTTATCCGGATCCGATTTCCTCGAAAACGCCCGACGATCTTCCCGCGAAATCCAGAGGCTTTCTTTTTAACGATATTGACCGCTGCTCGGGTTGTCGCGAATGCGAGAAAATCTGTCCGGCACGATGCATCCGGATCGAAGCAGAACCCGCTGCCGACGAATCCAAGATATGGATCTCCGTATTCGACGTCGATTTTTCGAAATGCGTCTTTTGCGGTATTTGCGTTGAGGTTTGTGGCCCGAACTCCTTGCGCCACACGCGCGAGTTTGAAGGTGCTTCCTATTCAAACAATGAGATGGTGACTCGTTTCGGACGCGGTTGGGTAAGCCCTGAACAACGAAAAAAATGGGCGGCAATGAGACGGCAGATCGAAGAGGAAGACGGGGTGCGTTCATGATTCACTGGCTCTTTGCCGCAGCGACAGTGGCAGCCGCGCTCACCGCGACGTTCGCTTCCAATTTCAGGTTGGTTATTCTTGCCCTATGGGCGGCCGGTTTGGCTGCTGGGGGAATGTACATCACCCTGGGTGCCGAGCTTCTCGCCATCGTTCAATGGATCGTGTCCACGCTTGTCGCTCTTTCTTTTGTGTTTTTTGCGGTCATGTTCGGGGAGCTCTCCCCTGTTCCGAAGCAACCTGTGCGGCGCAGCGGCCTGTTTGTGATAGGTGCGCTTTTTGCGGCCGTCGTGCTTCCCTGTGCCGTTTGGATCGGGAGCCCTGCGGTCCCGAACGAACTTCTCGGACCCCCTTCGAGGGGAAATGATCTGGCATCGCTCGGAACCCTTTTAGTGGAGGAACATTTCCTCTCTTTGGAGATCCTCGCTCTTACGCTGTTTCTGGCTCTGGTTGGCGGGGGCGTGATTGCTCGTCCAGACAAGCTGCTCTCCGTTGCGCGGCGAAAGGATCGGCATAAATGATATTACTGGTTTCCGGACTCCTGGGCGGGTTGGGTTTGGCCTGTATCGTATTGAGAAGAACTCTTCTTGGAATTCTCGTCGGCGTTCAGTTGCTGATACTTGGAGCCACGATGATGTTCGTCCTTTCCGGAATTTCATCGGGCGCCAGACCAGAGGGGCATCTGTTCGGATTTTTTATCGTGCTAGGAGCCGTTGCGCAGCTTGCAGCAGGCTATGCGCTTGCAATCCGGCGGTTTTATCTTCGGGGTCAGATCGACATGGATGAGTTGAGGACGTTGAAGCGATGATGATCGAAACGCCTGTCCTGTTATTTAGCGCCGTACTGTTTCTTCTCGCCTCCGGCCTCCTTAACCTCATCTGGGGCCGGCGCTTTCCACGGCAATTTGGCTGGATGACGGGCTTCGGTCTGACTGTTCTGTTTGCCTCCGCGGTTTACGGCTGGAATGAGCTGATTGCAGAGGGTGAGCTTTCGAAGATATTTTCCCGCGGCTGGATCCTTCCTTACAATGAGCCGGGAGCCGTCACGGTAGGCATTTATCAGGATGCGCTTGGGCTGGTTGCGATTGCGTTGATCTCGATTCTTTCCGGTTTTATGATGTTGGATACGCTTACGCGAGCGCCCGGTGCTGATTGTCGGCGGGAGCGGGTTGTTGCGGCCATATCGATGAATTGCGCCGGAATAGCGCTGGCGTGGCTGGCGCTTACGCCTTGGCTGTCAGTGATCGGCATCAGTATTACGGCATTGGGCGGTTTTCTCGCTCTGGGCGATAAGTGGGGCGAAAGCGACGAAGAGGCCATTTCCGCGACCCGTTACGCGTGGGCGAAGTGGTGGGGTATCATTCTCATTTGTGTGGGCGCCGGCATTCTCGCGGCCGCACGGACTCCTTTGCTGTGGGGGGCGGATTCGGAGTGGGCCAGAAACATCCATAGTCATGATGAAATGGGGACGGCTCTTCTTTTCGCGGGTCTGTTCATTCAGCTGCAGAGTTTTCCTTTCGTCACCTGGGTTACGTCGTCCTCGTCGGGTTCCGTTCTGAAGCGAGTGTTCTTGAATCAGCTTGGTCCGGGCTTCGCCGCGTTTGCGCTTCTCATCAGGCTGGAGCCGCATCTCCGCCAGTTCAATGCATTCACCGTGTTCGGCTGGATAGCTCTGTTTTCAGCTATAATCACGAGCGCTATCGGCCTGCTTCAGCCCACTTGGCGCCAGTCGCTTGCCTGCTGGATCTCAGCGGGCTTCGCCACGGCATTCTCGATCCTGTTTTTTTCAGGAGCTCCGGGCGCGCTTGGATTCCTGATTGGTCTGTTGCTTGGTGGCTTGATCCTCGCGGCGACAATGAATGTGCTAGGAAAAAAGGAAGCGGTGGCCGGGGGTATGGCCCCAGGGTGGCTGAGGTTCCTCGCTTTTCTCGGGGTGGCGGCGGGCACCGGACTCGCTGGTTTTGTTTCTGCGGTCGGGATTCTTCAGTGGATCACCTCGGGCGCTCTTTCGTCGGGATGGGCGGCGGTACCCATTCTGATGTATTTTCTGTTTTCACTGAATGGCTGGAGTCTCGCATGGGGGACTCTCAAAACGCGCCCGGTTTCCCGGGTTTCTTGGTACCACGTGCTTTGCCTCGTGCTGATAGGCGCGCTGTCCCTTGCCTTCGTCTGGACCGGCACGATCACGGCAGGCTTTTTTGGCGTCGATGAGTCGTTCGCGCCCTCTCTTCTGAATTCTCTGTTTTTGATTTCAAGCAGCACGCCCGAAGGACCGTTAACGCTGACTTGGGCCTATGCGGGACTTCAGCTTCTTTCTTTCGGGTTGGCCTACTGGATGGTGGGTCGGAAAAGAGATCTTTGGTTGGCGTTGCGCGAAGTTTTTCCCCGCGGTTCCAATTTCATTTCTTCCGGTTTTCGTCTCGACGAGGTGGCAACAAGTGGTTTCCGGGGTACTCGGAAGGCGGGGCTCTGGATGCACTGGCTTGTAGAAAGTGTTGTCTGGGATAGTGGTATGGCGCGGGGCCTCACGTTTTCCATAAAAAAGGTCGCTGACACCGTAAGCCGTGCGGATGCGGGACTTTCAGCTGCTCTGCTCCATGGGCTTGCTAAAACCGTCAGCGCACCAGCAAAATTTCTGCAACTGATACAGAACGGTGACGTTCAGTGGTACCTGCTTTTCGCCATTGGCTCAGGCGCGGCGATTCTTCTGCATTTCCTAATCTCTAAGGGGTTGACGTGAACAATCATCTTATTTCACTGATGGTCCTATTGCCTTTGCTCGGCGCGATCGCCCAGGCATTTCTGCCGTCCTTCCCCGGTGAAGGAAAAGACCGGGTTTCACGCTGGCTCGCTATTTCAGCCAGTATCGCTTCGAGCTTCTGCGGTCTGGTGCTGGTTCTCTCGATGGCATCGGAGACGGCGGAACTGCAGGCGGCCGAGCGGTTCACGTGGATTGGGTCTTATGCGATTACTTACGAAATGGGGCTCGACGGGCTGAATGTCCTTCTGGTCCTTCTTGTTTCAATTGTTTTTCCGGTACTGATCGCCTCGGAGTGGAATCGTGCTATCGGGGCAAAAGGAATGTTCTCTCTTTTTCTGTTGCTGCAGACCTCTTTTGCCGGAGCCGTCTGCGCTCAGGATCTATTCCTTCTGTTTTTCTTCTGGGCACTCAGTTCTCTCCCGTTCTATTTCCTGATCGGTATATGGGGCGGCGAGGAAAGGGAGAGCGCCGCGTTTCGTACCATCACTACCGCCGCCTTCGGGAACGCGCTGCTTTTCGTTTCACTGATACTCGTTTATTACTCTGTGGAGCCGCACAGTTTCTCCATCCGGGACCTTGCCGGAACAGCGCTCAACGGCAAATTCATTTCAGTTTTCGGGAGTGATGTCCCCATTTCCGGGCTCGCTTTCGGGCTTGCCGGAGCGGGACTGGCGCTTCGTGCGGCCGTTTGGCCTGCACACGCCTGGTTTACTCATGCGGCGCGTGAAGCGCCGGCCTCGGTCTTTGTGGCGCTTTCTGCCGTCACTATTCCGGTCGCGATTTATATTTTCATGAGGCTCTCGTACACGCTTTTCCCGGATACGTTGCTCGCAGCCGCTTCCGGAATCGTCGCGATCGGCGCGCTCAATCTGTTGATTGGTGGTATTTCAGCGGCCGCGCAGGGTGACCTGAGAATGCTGGGTGCCTACCTGTGCATGGGCCAGGCCGGCCTGGTTCTCATCGGCGTTGGGTCGCTGGATTCCGCAGGCGTGGTCGGCGCTGTTTATCAGAACCTGGCACTTGGCCTCGGCCTGGCCGGGTTCGGCCTTTTCGCCGGATTGATGAGCGAGCGCCTGGGGCATTCAAGGTTTCTTGAATCAGGAGGTGGTGGTCTTGCCTTGAGGGGGCCGATGATCGCACTTGTGGCGGGAATTTTTGTCGCCTCCCTTCTGGCTCTTCCGGGCTTTGGCGGTTTCATCGGTCACGCCTTGATTGTCATCGGCAGCTACCCCGCCCACCCCGCGGCTGTTTTGGTCGCGCTCGCGGCACTGCTCCTTGCCACCTATTATCTATTCATCATGTACCGGCTTCTCTTTTTAGGGAAACAGAACGGCGCAGGGTCTTTCACTGACCTCTCGCTTCGGGAGCGGGCCTATCTTTTTCCTCTGGTCGCCGGAATTGTGCTCTGCGGGATGTATCCGAAACCACTTCTGGAGCTTGTCAGGCCCACGGTTCTGACGCTCCTTTCAGCAATGAAATGAGGCGAATCAGGTGAGAGAACTGATCCTGATACTTCCTGAGATTCTTCTGGCCTTGACGCTTGCCTTCGTCATCCTCGGTGAAGTCACTTATCACGGTGAACGGCTTCGACTGATTTCGGTTACCGCGCTGCTCGGCCTGGGTAGCGCGTTTTTGCAGGCGCTTCTGGCCTATCAGTACGGAGCCGAGCGGGTTTTCAGCGGAACCCTGGTCGTGGACGGCCTTTCGCTTTTTTTTCGTCTCTTCTTCATTGCGCTGGCGATGATCGCGGTCGTCATGTCGTTGCATAGCCGCGAGATTGCTCCGAGCCGACGCCCCGAATACATAGCTCTGATCACTGCCGGAAGCTTGGGTATGTGCATCGCCGCCTCGGCCGCAAACCTTCTCCTCGCATTTTTGGCCCTTCAGTTCATTAATCTGGTTGGATACTTCCTTGCGGGCTATTCCAAGCGGTCGCCGCGTTCCAACGAGGCGGCATTGAAGTTTCTGATTGTGGGCGCTGTCGCGGGAGCGTTGTTGGCCTACGGGATGGCGATGCTCTTCGCCTCGACGCAGCTCCTGAACATCCACGAAATCCATCGAACACTTGTTTCGACTCCTCTTGCCGCGACTGCCGCGCTTGTCATTTTTCTGCTGCTCTTCCTTGCTCTCGCATTCCAAATGACATTGTTTCCAATGCATCTTTGGGCATCGGACGTCTTTTCTGGCGCGCCGACTCCCGCTACTGCTTTTCTCGCCATTGGCGTTCGCGCCGCCGGCTTTGCCCTGGCCATCCGATTTTTACTGGTCCTCTTCGCGCAGCCGGCTCTTCAGTCGGGAGAGTGGCAGGTATTGGGAGGTGTTCCCTGGCAGGGGGTGCTTGCCCTGGCTTCGGGCGTGACGATGATCGCAGGGTCTTTACTGGCGCTAAGACAGACGGCGGCAAAGAAGATGGTCGCGAATTTGGTTGTCGCGGAGAGCGGATTCTTGATCATGGGTCTTCTCGTCATGAACGAGATCGGTGTTTCCGCCCTCCTCTATAATCTTCTGGTACAGCTCTTCGCGATCGCGGGAGCTTTTTATGTCATTTCTCATTTTGTGAACGAAGTCCGTTCAGACAGGCTGACGGAGCTGCGGGGAATGCTCGGCCGAACGGTTTTTCAGTCCGTTTGTCTCATCCTGTTTCTCGTGAGCCTCATTGGTTTCCCGCCGATGCCCGGCTTTATCGGCAAGTTTGCTTTGATAGGCGCCGCGCTGCAGCAGCAACGAATCGGACTTGTGTCGGTCGCGGTCCTGGCGTTTGCGTTGTCCGCGATTGCTTTGGCGCGCCTTGCCTTCGCCTTGATCGGAGATTTCAAGAAACTGTCAGGACCGCCGATCGCGACGCCTTTGCGAACCAAAATATTTTTGGGGTTCCTGATGATGCCACTTCTTTTGACGGGGATCTTCGCTGAGCAGGCACTCGGTTGGGCTACAAAGTCAATTGGTTCTATTTTGTGGTAGCGAGCGGTTTCCGCTGAGGCTATATCTCTAACATGGCTTATATTCCTGTTCTGATCCTCCTGACGTTGGGCGTGCTCATCGGTGTGGGAGCACTTGGTGTTTCGGCTTTGCTCGGACCTAAGTTCCCGACCAGAAAAAAAGATTTGCCGTATGAGTGTGGGCAAACCCCGATTACCGACGCGCGGCACAGAATTCCGGCTCGGTTTTATCTGGTTGCCATTCTTTTTCTACTCTTCGACGTCGAGGCGATCTTTTTCTTTCCCTGGGCCGTGGTCTACAAAAAATATTTAACCATCAACGCCTTCATCCTGATCGAGATGGCGATCTTTCTCGCCATTTTGCTCGTGGGCTATTTCTACGTGTTGCGCAAGGGCGCGTTGGAATGGGAGTGATCCATGCATAAAGACGGTTCAGCCAGTTTTCTAACCACACGACTGGATGCTTTGGTGAATTGGGGGCGCAAAAATGCGCTTTGGCCGATTCCATTCGCCACAAGTTGCTGCGGCATCGAAATGATGTCGACACTTGCATCTGATTACGATCTGTCGCGTTTCGGAGGCGAAGTCGTGAGATTTTCACCGCGACAAGCCGACCTCATCATCGTCGCCGGCATCGTGAATCTCAAGATGGCGCCGGTCCTGCGAACCATTTACGAGCAGGTCAGTGATCCGAAGTGGGTGATTTCGATGGGCTCCTGCGCATCCTCCGGAAATGGACTGTTCAATGTCTACAGCAATACACAGGGGGTCGATACGATCATTCCCGTGGATGTCTATGTTCCCGGCTGTCCCCCGACTCCTGAAGCGCTGATCCACGCGGTCATGCGGTTGCAGGAAAAAATCCAGAAGGGCGAAACATATTCGCAGTTGAAGGCGAAGGGCCTTCTGAAGGGGCCGAGCGCTCCTGAGCTTAAGGTTTAAGAAAAAGGTGACTGATATGGATGTGAGAACGCCTATTCCGACAAACGGCGGCGACTGGCTCCCCAAATTCCTCGACTCGTGGAAAGCGCAGGTCGCGCAACTCAAGCAGAAATTCGGTGATTCGATCGAGAAGACATGCCTTCCACCGGAGTACCCGACGGACGTACCGATCGTTTACGTAAGCAAGGCCGCCGTGATCGACGTGCTGCGCTTCATGAAAAACGAAGCGGGGTTCGAATATGATTTTCTGGCCGACTTCACGGCCACTGACGAAAGCATCGAGCCCCGGTTCGAGCTGGTTTACAATCTGTTCTCTACGACGAAAAAGTGCCGCTTTCGTTTGAAAATAAGAGTTTACGAGGGAGAGGACGTTCCTACCGCCATCGGCGTCTGGCAGGGAGCTGACTGGGCGGAGCGCGAAATCTGGGACATGTACGGCGTGAAATTCACCGGCCACCCGGATCTCAGGCGCATTTTGATGGATGAGCGTTACCAGGGGCACCCCCTCAGAAAAGATTTCCCGCTTCGCGGGTATCAGGTGGTAACGGAGCCGGAACTCGCGCAACCGAAACTTCTGGATTACGATCCGAACGATTTGAGCGCGGCCCCTCAGGGAGCCGATCCGGACGATCTCTGGGCCGGAGCGAGGACTATCGTCAATATCGGCCCGAATCACCCGGCGATGCACGGATCTTTCCGGCTCGTGGCGAAGCTGAACGGTGAAACGATCGAGAAATCCTACTCCGAATTCGGCTACACGCATCGTGCGAAGGAGAAACTGGGCGAGTACAAGACTTATCATCAGTACATCGTCTACACCGACCGAATGAATTACGTTTCCGCGCTTGCCAACAACTTCACTTACGCGATGGCAGTGGAAAAATTGATGGGAATTCAGGTCACCGACAGGACGACCTGGATCCGAATGATCGCCTGCGAAATCAGCCGAATCATCGATCACCTGGTTTGTATCGGCATCAACGCGGTGGACTTGGGTGCGTTCACGTACTTCCTTTATGGATATCATCAGCGTGAAGAGGCTTATACGTTGATTGAAAAACTCTGCGGAGCTCGCCTTACCACCTCTTACTGCCGCATCGGAGGCTTGTCCGGGGACGCTCCGGAGGGGTTCGAGAAGGAACTGAAGGCCTGGGTGAAGAAGACCCGCGAAGTCGTCAATGAAATGGACAAGCTCCTTACCGGCAATCAGATCTGGCACAAGCGGACTCGCGGGGTGTCGGTGTTCAATCGTGAGCAGTGCCTGCAGTACAGCTTTACGGGTCCGAGCGCCCGTGCGGCGGGACTCGATATCGATCTTCGCCGCGATCAGCCCAGCATGTTCTACAAGGATGTGCAGTTTGATGTTCCCGTGGCGCGAGAGGGCGACATTTTCGCTCGCTATATCGTACGGCTCGAGGAAGTCCGGCAGTCGCTCAATATCCTCGCACAATGCGCGGACCGCCTGAAGCCCGGCCCGATCTGGGTGGAAGACAAGCGGGTTCGCATTCCTGAAAAAGATCAGGTTCACAACACGATGGAAGGCCTGATCTACCACTTCAAGTTCTTCATGACAGGGTTCGATGTGCCCGAAGGCGAGGCTTATAGTCAGATGGAAACTCCGAACGGGGAGCTTGGTTTTTATATCGTGAGCAAGGGCGGCCCGAAGGCCCACCGCATGCGGGTTCGCGCGCCGTCGTTCTGGCACTTCCAGGGGCTCTCTCCGATGATTCAGGGCGAGAAGATCGCGGACATGGTTGGAGCATTGGGGAGCATTAACATTATCGCGGGTGAGCTGGACCGCTGATTGACAACTGCGGACGAGGGTAAAAATGAGTAACAAGGTCCTTTCCGAGAAATTTTATGCGGCGATGAAGCGACTGGAGCCGCGCTATCCGACGAAACTGGCGCTGCTGCTTCCGTCGCTGCATGCGGCACAGGATGAAATCGGCTGGCTTCCTCCGGAAGCTTTGAACGAGATTGGTGAGTATATCGGCATTCATCCCGCGCAAGTGCGCGAGGTGGCTTCGTTTTATACGATGTACAACCTGAAGCCGGTAGGCAAATACCACCTGAAAATCTGCACGAACGCTTCCTGCACTCTCAGGGGCGCCGAAGAGCTTGTTCATCATTGCGAAAATAAGTTCGGCATCAAGGTCGGAGAGACCACGGCAGATAAGCGATTCACGCTTTATGAGGAAGAGTGTCTGGGCGCCTGTGGGACTGCCCCCGCAATGATGCTGAACAATGATTATCACGAAAACCTTGATATCCAGAAGCTCGACAAGCTGTTGGATGGATTGGAATGAGCGGGGCTATTAACGATGAGTGACACCGAAACACTGTTCATCCAGCACTTCAACGAAGAGGCCCGCCCGCTTTCGTATTATTTGAAGAACATGGCGGGCTACACCGGCCTGAAAAAAGCGCTCGGAATGTCCCAGGAAGACATCATCAACGAGGTGAAGAAAGCCAACGTTCGCGGACGCGGAGGCGCGGGTTTTCCAGCCGGGGTGAAGTGGGGTTTTATTCCGAAGCAGTCCGCCAAACCCAAGTACATGGTGTGCAACGCTGACGAATCGGAACCCGGAACGTTCAAGGACCGCGACCTGATGCGCTACACGCCGCATCTTCTGCTCGAGGGCATCGCGATCGGTTCTTATGCGATCGGCGCGAACGCCGCATACATTTATATACGCGGCGAATACGTCAGGGAAGCGAAGCTGCTTGAGGCCGCGATTAACGAGGCGTACCAGGCCGGTTATCTCGGAAAGAACATCCTCGGATCGGGATTCAGCCTCGATATCACCGTTCATCGCGGAGCGGGTGCCTACATCTGTGGCGAAGAGACAGCGCTTCTGAACTCGCTTGAAGGCAAGCGCGGCGAACCCCGTGTGAAGCCACCGTTTCCTGCGATCGCCGGCGCTTTCGGTGGGCCTACGATCGTGAATAACGTTGAGACTCTTGCGGGGGTTCCGTTCATCATCAACAACGGTGGCGACTGGTACGCGAAACTCGGAAAACTCGAGAAGTCCGGCGGAACACGCCTTTT
Organism: Bdellovibrionales bacterium GWB1_55_8; assembly: GCA_001769835.1. Lineage (GTDB taxonomy): Bacteria > Bdellovibrionota > UBA1018 > UBA1018 > UBA1018 > GWB1-55-8. The sequence continues at coordinate 29,445 of MEPR01000052.1, read as the reverse complement.
CGGTATCTCCGGACACGTGAAACGGCCGGGCATTTATGAGCTGCCCTCGGGCAGCATCACCATTCGTGAGCTGATTTACGACTACGGACACGGAATTCTCGGGGATAAGAAGCTGAAAGCCGTAATCCCCGGCGGCTCTTCCGCCCCGGTGCTGACCGCCGACGAAATCGATGTGATCGCCGATGTCGATCCCATCATGAAAATCGGATCCATGTTCGGGTCGGCCGGCATGATTGTCGTCAGCGAAGACTATTGCGTCGTGAAATTGCTCGCGAGAATCTCGAAATTCTACGCGCACGAGTCCTGCGGACAGTGCACCCCTTGCCGTGAGGGTTGCCGATGGATGGAAGAGGTCATCGAAAGGATCGAGCACGGTCATGGTCACGAGCAGGATCTGAACCTGCTCCTTTCGATCGCGGACAACATCAATGCCAAGACGCTGTGCGCTCTTGGCGACGCGGCCGCAGGCCCCGTCATGAGCTTTGTAAAGAAATTCAGGGCCGACTTTGAGGCTCACATCAGGAGTGGAAAATGCCCAAATGCGTAATTGACGGGCGTGAGGTCGAGTTCAGCCCAGGCGAAAATCTGATCGAGGTAGCCAAGAAGGTAGGCGTCGAAATCCCCTACTTCTGCTATCACCCCGGTCTTTCCGTGGTCGCGCAATGCCGCATGTGTGCGGTTGAAGTCGAAAAAATGCCGAAGCTTCAAACGGCGTGCTCGACGGTTGCCACGGATGGGATGGTTGTCAAAACCCGTTCCGAACGAGCGCTGGCGAATCAAAAGTCCGTGATGGAGTTTCTCCTGATCAATCATCCGCTGGATTGCCCGATCTGTGATCAGGCCGGTGAATGTGACCTTCAGGATTACTCTTACGAATATGGCAGTCCTTATTCGCGTTACACCGAAGAGCGCCGAACGTTTCTGGACCTCGACATGGGTCCGGTGATCGTTAAAAACATGAATCGCTGCATTCATTGCACGCGATGCATCCGCCTTGGAGCCGAAGTTCTCGGAATTCGCGAGATGGTGGCCACTCAGCGCGGTAATAAAACGGAAATTGCCACGATTGACGGGCGCCCTCTGGAAACCGATTATGCCGGCAACTATGCGGACATCTGCCCCGTCGGATCGCTTCTCCTGAAGGATTTCCGTTTCAAAAAACGTGTCTGGTTTTTGAAAAAGACCGCGACGGTCTGTGAGGGGTGCGCCCGCGGCTGCAATATGGACATCCAGCACGATGCCAATGTGATCTATCGTTGCACCCCACGTGAAAACCTCGAAGTAAACCAGTACTGGCTCTGCGACGAGGGGCGTTTCAATTTTCACTACGTGCACGACGCCGATCGCATCATGGAGCCGGCAGTGCGCGCCGACGGCGAGTTGAAAATGACGGAATTCGGTGCCTCTCTCGACGCGGCTCGCGCGGCACTCAAGGGCAAGAAGGCTGCGGTTCTTTTGGGCACCGATTTGACGCAAGAGGAAGCGAAACTCCTTCAGGAGTTTCTCCCGAAATATCTGCCGAACGCGTCAGTGTTTCACTTCGGAACCCCAGGGATCGTTTCCGAGGCGGACGACGCGCCAGCGGACAAGATCTTGAAGCGCAAGAGCAAGACCTCGAACCTGCATGGTTTCGAGAAGCTTGGTTTTAAAGGCTTGAAAACATTGCCGACCGGACTCGATGCCGCGCTTGTGATTCGGGGCGGTCGCGCGACCCTTCCGGAGCTGAAGGGTTTATCGACAGTTGGTATCGGTGTTTTCACGCGCGAAGAGGCGGCCACGTTTTCAGTCGTGCTGCCAGGCCTCACCTTCGCGGAGAAGGACGGAACAATCGTGAACTTCCAGGGTCGTGAGCAGCATATTCGCCGGGCGATTTTTCCGGCGGGCAATTGCAAAGCGCTTTCGGAGATCCTTGCGATGTGGGCGCATGGAACCGGCGGAAACGCCTGAGCAAGAGGTAGCGGAACATGAATGCGATTGAATGGTACGCGATGATAGGAAAAACGGCGCTCGTCATCGGTATGTTGCTGATGGTGGCGCCTGTGATGAACTGGATCGAGCGCCGCGGAGCCGGCTTGATGCAGAATAGGCTGGGGCCTAATCGTGTGGGTCCCTTCGGTCTCTTTCAGACCATAGCCGATGCCCTCAAGTTTTTATTCAAAGAAGATCGGATTCTCGGGCACGTGAATCCATTCTGGTATTTTATCGCGCCGATTGTGGTCCTGATCCCGGCTTGCATGACTTTCGCGGTGATTCCTTTCGCGAGTTCGATCACCGTTGATGGGACCGTGATCCGAATGCAGGCGGCTGAGCTGAATGTCGGCTTTCTTTATGTATTCGCCATCGCCTCTCTCGGTGTGTACGGCCTGATCATGGGCGGTTGGGCATCGAATAACAAATTCGCGCTGCTCGGAAGTCTCCGCAGTTCGTCTCAGATGATCAGCTATGAATTGTCGATGGGCCTTTCGGTGATTGGCCTCGTGATGGTTTTTTCATCGGTCGATCTTATGGCGATTACACAGGGTCAGGGCGAAGCGCTTTGGCAGCTTGGGCCTTTGACCATCCCGAAGTGGGGAATCTTCGTTCAACCCATTGGTTTCATCATTTTCCTCACAGCCGTTTTTGCTGAGACGAACCGGCTTCCTTTTGATCTTCCCGAGGGCGAGCCCGAAATCGTCGGATTCCATGTGGAGTACGGATCGATGAAATTCGCCGTCTTCATGATGGGCGAATACATGAACATGGCGGTGGCCTCCGGCCTTTTGGCCAGTTTGTATTTTGGCGGCTGGCAGCTTCTCCCGGGCATGGGTTGGGCGCTCGGCAATCTGGGTCTTGCCGGCGATGCCCACGAATGGGCCCGAATTGGTTTCGAAATGCTCTCGTTCACGCTGAAGCTTTCCTTCTTCATGTGGTTTTTCGTCTGGGTCCGCTGGACGCTTCCGCGCTTCCGTTATGACCAGCTGATGGACCTGGGCTGGAAAGTTCTGCTGCCGCTATCGTTGGCGAACATAGTCATCACCGGCGCGATGATTTACTACGGGTGGGTTTAATCGATGCTACTCAAGACAAAGGAAAGCCTGATTCGGCGAATGTACCTGGTGGACGTGGCCAAAGGCCTCGCGATCACCATCAAGAACTTCTTTTTTGCGCCAAAAATAACGATTCAGTATCCTGAGGAACGGCGGAAATATTCCGATCGCTTCCGTGGTCAGCACTATATCAAGGCCACGAACGGGGTTGAGAATTGTACGGCGTGCATGCTCTGTCCGACGGTTTGTCCGGCAGAATGCATTCATATCGTTGCAGGGGAGCGACCGGACAAAGAGAAGTATCCGGTTCAGTTCGAGATCGATATTCTCCGGTGCTGCTTCTGTGGCATGTGTGAGGAAGCCTGTCCGAAGGACGCGATTAAACTGAGCACGATTTACGAAATGAGCACGGAATCGCGCGACGTTTATGACAGATCATTCCTGATGGAACAGAGGGGGAATAAATAATGGAACTCTCTCCTGTCTTTTTTTATGTGTTCGGCGCATTGGCGATCGCCTGTGCGTTGATGGTTGTTCTGGCGAAGAGCCCGGTCACGAGCGCCTTCAGTCTCATTCTGGTTTTCTTTGCCTTCGCCGCGATTTACGCCATGCTGGGAGCGCACCTGATCGCCGCGCTTCAGATCATTGTTTACGCCGGCGCCATCATGGTGCTGTTCGTGTTCGTCATCATGCTCCTTGATGTGACTCGCGACACGGGTGAGGCCGGAAAACCGCACCCCATTCTGATGGCCCTTTCCGTGCTTGCTGCGATGTCGCTTCTCGCTGTTTTTGTCTGGGCGTTCAAGAACACCGGCACGCCGGCGATTCTGGGCCCCTTCACAACTGAGGCGATTACCGCCGCCGGCGGTAATACCCAGGTTGTTTCCGAATTGATGTTCTCTGAATATATCCTGCCGTTTGAGCTCACGTCGGTGCTGCTCCTGGGCGCGATTATCGGAACCGTAGCCATTGCGAAACGGCAGATGTCCGCTGCCCGCAAAGGAGGTGGCAAGTGAACCAGGTTGAGCCATGGGTCGTGCTTTCGTTTTCTTCCATCATCTTCATGATCGGTTTTACCGGGATACTGATCAGGAAAAACATCCTGGTCATTCTGATGTGCATTGAGCTCATGTTGAACGCCGTAAACCTGACATTCGTCACCTATTCGACACTGCTTCAGGATATGGCCGGACAGATGTCCGTGTTCTTCATTATTACGGTCGCGGCAGCGGAGTCCGCAGTGGGACTTGCCCTTGTGATCGCCATGTTCCGCACGCTCAGAAGCGTGAGCACGGAAGAAATTCAGCTTTTGAGGGAGTGACGCATGTTGGCCCTGATAGCGCTTTTACCGTTGATAGGATTTGCAATAAACGGTCTCTGGTATGTTGCCGTGCAGGCACCTCCCGGAGGCAAGAAGGCCGGAGCGACCGTGTCCGGGGTCATCGCGACTACGGCAATCGGCGGCTCGTTTGTGTTGTCCCTTCTCGTCTTTCTCCGGCTGAAAGGAATGCCGGCGGAAGCACGGGTGATTGAACAGGTCGTTTTTGACTGGATGACGATCGGTGACTTCAATCTTGAGATGGTCTTCCGAGCGGATCCGCTTTCGTCGATCTTCACCCTTTTCATCACGGGTGTCGCGACGCTGATTCATCTCTATTCGATCGGCTACATGGGCCATGACGCCACGCCGGGCAAATTCTTCGCTTACTTGAACCTCTTTTCCTTTTCGATGCTGATGCTGGTTCTGGGAGGATCGCTCCCAATCCTTTTCCTCGGCTGGGAAGGGGTCGGACTCTGCAGCTATCTGTTGATCGGTTATTGGTATGCCGACATGGACAAGGCGAGCGCCGGGAAAAAGGCTTTCATCGTGAACCGGATCGGGGACTTCGGATTCCTGCTCGGGATGTTCATGATCTACGACAAGTTCGGCACGCTGGATCTGCTCGCGCTGCGCGATACGGTGCTTCAGTCCAGTTCGGCCGGACTCCTTCTCGCGGCCGATCTGACTGCGATCACAACGATCTGCATCCTGCTTTTCGTCGGATGTATGGGCAAATCGGCGCAGATTCCCTTGTATGTCTGGTTGCCTGATGCCATGGCTGGTCCGACACCCGTTTCGGCCCTGATCCATGCCGCGACCATGGTGACGTCCGGTATTTACCTGGTGGCGCGCTTGAACTTTATGTACAGCCTTTCTCCGACCGCGCTCACCGTCGTGGCGGTCGTTGGGGTTGTGACCGCCTTCTTCGCCGCTACCATCGCGCTCGTTCAACGCGATATCAAAAAAGTTCTCGCGTATTCGACCGTATCTCAGCTTGGGTACATGTTCCTGGGTTGTGGTGTGGGCGCCTACTCGGCCGGCGTATCTCATGTCATCACGCATGCCTTCTTCAAAGCCCTGCTGTTCCTCGGCGCTGGAAGTGTGATCCACGGAATGCATGAGGAGCAGGACATCATGAAGATGGGTGGTCTGAAGTCCAAGATGAAATGGACCTACCTCACCTTCGCGGCCGGTTGGCTTGCGATCGCCGGTATTCCTCCGTTCTCGGGGTTCTTCTCGAAGGATGAGATCCTCTGGCGATCTTTCAGCGCCGAGCATGGATCTTTCCTGTTCTGGCTCCTCGGAGCGGTCACCGCGGTGATGACAGCGTTTTACATGACCCGGCTTTTCTCGCTGACTTTCCTTGGGTCGCCTCGATTCAAAGAGCAGGGCGAACATCACGGCCATTCGACTCATCCTGATGGTCACCACGAACATGGTCATGGTGGCGCTGTTCACGAATCCCCCATGACAATGGTCTTCCCCCTTCAGGTGCTGGCGGTTCTCAGTGTCATCGGCGGGTTCATGGCGATCCCGCACATGAGCTGGCTGGATCATTGGCTGGAGCCGGTGATTCCGGTGGATCACGGCGTGGCCGCTGGAGTGGCGCCGGCAATGGAATGGGTTCTGATGGCGTTGAGCGTGGCGGGTGCTGCTGCCGGTATTTTCTTCGCGTTCAAGCTTTACGCCGATCTTGCCAAAGTCGAGAAGCTGAAGCAGCGCTGGGCCGGCGTGCACAAGTTGCTTGAAAACAAGTGGTATGTGGACGAGCTGTATGAGGCTCTTTTTGTGCGCCCCATCTACACGCTGTCAGTCGCTCTTTGGAAGGGCTTCGACACGGCTGTGATCGATCGCGTTGTTCTTGGCTTTGGCCGTGTCTCAGAATGGTCTGGTCAAACGGTTCGCGTCGTTCAGACGGGTTCCATTCATCTTTACGCTTTTGTTCTTCTTATCGGAATTATCGCTACTGCGGGGTATCTGCTCTATGGCTTGGCTTGATTCGCATCTGTTGACAGCCACTGTGTTCTTGCCGTTCGTGTGGTCCCTGGCGGGACTCCTGATTCCATCAGGAACAGAGGGCGGCAAGACATCGTTGAAAATCTGGGCTCTCCTGGGCTCCTTGCTGACCCTGGCGATTTCAGTTCTGATTTATCAACGCTACATTCCAGCGGGTCCCGAGTTTCAGCTCACGGAGACGGTGGCATGGTTGCCGGTTTTCGGGATCTCGTACAGCTTGGGTATGGACGGCTTGAGTCTCTGGCTGATCATGCTGACAACGTTTCTCATGCCGATCGCGATTCTGGGTTCGTTCAACGCAGTTGAGCAGCGCTTGAAGGAATACTATTTTCTGCTTCTTTCGCTTGAGACGGGAATGATCGGTGCGTTCGTTGCGACGGATCTCTTCCTGTTCTATGTGTTCTGGGAAGCGATGTTGATACCGATGTATTTCCTGATCGGAATCTGGGGCGGTAAAGAGCGCATCTACGCCACGATGAAGTTCTTCCTTTATACGATGGTCGGATCGTTGCTGATGCTGGTCGCGATTTTCTATCTTGCCTACCAGCACAAGGTGCAGTTCGGGACCTATTCGATGCAGGTTCTCGATCTTTACAAGCTCACGCTGGGCGGCGGTACCTTTTCTTCTCCCCAGTCCGTGATGTTCCTGGCATTTGCCCTCGCGTTTTCTATCAAGGTGCCGCTATTCCCCCTGCACACCTGGTTGCCTGATGCCCACGTTCAGGCGCCGACTGCAGGCAGTGTCATTCTGGCGGCCATTCTTCTTAAAATGGGTGGCTACGGCTTCATGCGCTTCGCCTTTCCGCTGTTTCCGGAAGGCGTCGCGTATTATCAGCTCACCTTCATGGTGCTCGGAACGATCGCGATCGTATATGGCGCATGGGTGGCGATGGTGCAGCCGGATATCAAGAAGCTCGTGGCTTACTCGTCCGTCAGTCACATGGGATATGTGATCCTGGGGCTGTTTTCACTCAATGCAGTGGCAGCAACGGGCGCCTACTACCAGATGCTGAATCACGGAATTTCCACAGGGGCGCTGTTCCTTTTGGTGGGAATGATTTACGAACGCCGCCATACACGTGAGATTTCTCATTTTGGTGGAATATCGCGCGTAATGCCGCTTTTCGCGGTGGCGTTTCTCATTATCACGCTCTCGTCAGTCGCCCTCCCGGGTACGAACGGCTTCATCGGAGAATTCCTGATCCTTCTGGGTTCCTGGAAAGCCAATCCGGTCCTCACGGCTATCGCCGCGCTGGGCGTTATTTTTGGCGCCGTCTACATGCTCTGGATGTTCCAGCGCGTGATGTTCGGACCCGTGACCCACAAAGAGAATGAAGGACTGAAGGATCTTTCCGCGCGTGAAATCGCGGTGCTTGTTCCTCTTATCATTGCGGTGTTCGCAATGGGCATTTTCCCGAACTTCTTCTTCCAGAAACTTGAACCATCGATCGAACGGTTTCTGGCGCGAAGCATTCCGGGGGGAGCGGCAGTGACTCAGGTTGTTGACCCGGTCACCTCATCTGTGCAGCTCGTAATGAAGGGAAACTGAAATGGAAAGTCTCACCACGATTCGTCCGGAACTTCTGACATTATCATCAGAACAGTTTTCCGCATTGATGCCCTACTTCTGGGTGTTCGGCGCCACGGTTTTGGCGATTCTGGCAGCGGTTATGCGCTCACTGTCGCCAAAATGGCCGGTGATCACGGTGGTATTGACGGGGTTGGTTGGAGCCATCGTCAGTGTGGCCGGCCTCCTTGGAAAGGAGCCGGTTGCCCTCTTCAACGGCATGATGGTGTCCGACAACTACACCCACTTTTTCAGCCTCATATTCCTGATTTCGGGTGTCGTTACGGTGTTCGCCTCGATCCGGTATCTGGATAACGAGGCGATGCAGCACCCCGAATACTATTTACTGGTCCTCTTTTCAGCGCTTGGAATGATGCTCATGGCATCCTCGCTCAACCTGATCGTGATTTTCATCGCGCTGGAGTTGATGTCGCTCGCGGTCTACATCCTGGTGGGTTACCGGAGAACGGATCGGCGCTCGAACGAAGCAGCGGTTAAATACTTTGTCTTGGGATCTGGTGCGTCCGCTGTGCTCCTTTACGGGGCCGCGCTCCTCTATGGCTCTACGGGCTCAATCGGGATCCGCGGAATTCTGGATTTCGTCCGAGCGAATCCGGCCGCGCTTTCGCCGACGTTTACGCTGGGTGCATGGCTGGTGATCATCGGCTTTCTGTTCAAGGTCGCCGCCGTGCCGTTCCACATGTGGATGCCCGATGTTTATGAGGGTGCACCTACTCCCGTAACCGGGTTTATGGCAACCGGCTTGAAGGCCGCTGCCTTTGCCGCGTTTTTACGGGTTTTCGTGTCGACCGGGTATGGTGCCGGTCTGACGACGGCCATTCAGACACACCTGCATGACATTCTCTGGATGAGTGCCGTGCTGACGATGCTTTTCGGGAATTTGGTGGCCCTCACCCAGACCAACCTGAAACGAATGCTGGCTTATTCCTCCATCGCGCACACAGGGTATCTGCTTGTGGGCATGATCGCGGGGCCTCATAGTGAACAGGGGTATGCGCCGCTAATGACCTATCTGGTCGCCTATGCGGTCATGAACCTGGGTGCTTTTGTCGTGCTTTCGATCCTTGCCACCCGGGATGATGGTGGATTGAACTTGCATGACTTTTCCGGGCTGTCACGACGGCACCCGTGGTTGGCGTTTGCCATGGCCGTCTTCTTGTTCTCGCTTGCTGGGATTCCCCCGACAGCGGGATTCGCGGCTAAATACATCCTATTTTACTCAGCCGTTCAGGCGAATGAAATTCTGCTGGTCGTAATCAGCGTGCTCTGCAGCGCGATCTCGGTGTATTATTACCTCAGGGTTCTGGTCTATATGTACATGCGGGATCCGGTCGGTACGCAGACGCGTTCGCCCGTTTCCGTTTGGTCCGCCATCGCTGTTGCTGCAATGGTTGCAGCAACACTCCAAATCGGGGTGATGCCGGCTCGCGTGGTATACGCCGCAAAAAAGGCGATAACCAGTATTTAGCCGAACCCGAGGGAGTCTGAGTGACGCCTTCCGGGCAGAAATACAAGGTGAAGCTGACGTCCGGGCGGATTTTAGGTCCGCTGGACCTGGAACGCGTTCACCTTTTGATCCAGAAGAACCAGATTATCGGGACGGAAATGGCCCGCCCATATCCTGACGGTGACTGGCAGGACATCAACCGAATATCCGAGATTGCAGCCCTTCTGATCAGTCACGCTGGGGGAACTCCTCACAAAAACGATCCTGCGGATCTTGTCCTGGATTCCTATGAAATGGCGGGCACGCCCACTCAGATGTTGCCCGGCACCGCGGGACAGGAAGGTTTGTCTATTCCTGAACTCAAGACGCTCGGCGAAGCTGGTGGAGACGCCACAGCAGCGCGAGCCTTGAACCCGGCGCTTGAAGAATTGGGTGGGGATCGGACGGTAGTCGCTGAGCGCAGCGACGCGTCGTCAATGGGCGACGATAATGAGGGCGAGCGGACTGAGATGGTGACGATTGAGCCCCAGCCACGCGCGCCCAGCAAACCGGAGACACCGGAGTCAAATGAAGCCGAAGATGCTTTAGGAATTTCGCTGGATATGGAAGCGGTGAAGCCGCGAAATGTATCAGCGGAAAAAACCGTGATGCTTCAGAGGCCCACTAAAGGGGGCGAGGCAGGTGGCGCGCGATCGCTGAAGCAAAGCAAGGGAAAGCAGTTCATTCGCGCAACGATCGTTGCGATTGCGCTCGGCCTCGTCGGGTACGAATTCCTGATGTTGGACGAGCAACCCCAGACGAAGAAGGCGGTTGCTGAATTGGTCCGCCCGAAGCAACCCACCCCGGCCCCGAATCCTGACCCGCAAAAAAGCGAAGCGACCTATTTAGAGGCAGTGCCCTTCTATCTTGAGGATACGGCGGCGGGGTATATTGCAGCGGTTTCGAAGCTGCAGCTTTCGGCGTCTTATCAGATTGAGAACGTCAAGGCGCTTGCCATGCTGGCTTCGAGTTACTTGAACCTGATCGATTCCTCCAACAAGGATGAGAACTATTTCAGCGTCATTTACAGCCTGATTGAGAAATCCCGGGCACGCGGGCCGGACCTTGCCGAAACAGTGATCAGCGACGTGGAGTTTTTCATCACGGTGAATAAGCCCGAGGTCGCTCAGGATCGAATCGTCAATTACACGAGGACCCATCAGAACTTCGCGAAAGAGCTCTTTTACTATCTGGCCCTGACATTCCTGCAGCGGGGCGATGCTCATACGGCCGCACGGTACATTTCACAAATTGCGGACCAGAAAGCGTTCAGTCCGAAGGTATTTTATCTGCGAGGGGTTATCGCGGAAAAGCTCGGCGACAATGCACAGGCACTTGGAGAATACGAAAAAGCCATCGTGATGAATCGCAGGCATGCGAAATCGAGATTGGCCATCGCCAGGCTTCAGCACTCAGCCGGAAATCTGAAGCTCGCAGCGGATCACCTCGATTTTCTTGTGGCAAACGCGAATCTCCTTGGACCGCGTGACCTGGCGCTGGCGTACCATCTGCACGGACTGCTCAGTCAGCTTTTCAAGCGATGGGACATTGCCTTGTCGGATGCGGAACGAGCCGTCGCGCTGGACAAAGGCAATCACGAATACGTTCTGGAACTCTATTCCTTAAGGGCCAAGGCGGGCGACACGATTCAGGCACTTCGAAAAGAAGCGCGCATGTACTTCTATCTTGGAGAGGGACAGCGTCTGCGCAGACAGGGAAAATATCAGGAAGCACTGAATAATTTTCTCCTCGCCAGGCAATCCAGCGAAAAGTCGATTGTTCCTCTGATCGCGATTGGAGATCTCTTTGCCCATCAGAATGATCTTTCAAATGCCCGAACTTACTATGCGAAGGCGGCTGCGATCGCGAAGAATGACATCGAGGTCTGGTCCAAGTACATTGACATTCTGATTCAGAGTTACGAGTGGGAAGAAGCCCAGGCGGCCATGGACAAATTCCGGAAAATGCCGGTCTCGCAGAGCGCGATTGACAAGGCGGCGGCGGATATTTACGCGAAGCAGGGCAACCTCGAGGCGGCACTGGGATTGTACCGAAAGGCCATGACGCGCGATCGGATTGACTCTGATGTTTACCTTGCCTATGCCGAGACGCTGGTTGCCACCAAGACGAGACAAGGATTCGATCAGGCCCCCTTCTTTTATGCGCTCGCGCTAAGATTCGACCCGCTCAATTTCAAGGCCCTCATCGGGACGGCCAAGTGCATCGCGGCCACGGAGTCCATTGATCGCGCGATCAATATGCTTCGGGATGAGCTGCAGAAATCGAATTCCGCGCATCCGGAGCTACTGGCGGCCATCGCGGAATTTCAGATGCAAAAAGGTGACTGGGATCAGGCGCAGCAGAACGTTTCCCAGGCCATTGCCTCGAATTCCGAGTACGCGTATTCGTGGCTGCTTCAAGCGAGGATTTATCTCAATCGCGAGTCATCGGACAAGACCGCGATGGCGCAGGCGCTGGATGCATTCAAGGCCTACTCGGACCGGAACAGCGCCGATCCGACCGGATATCTGGAGCGGTATCGGATTTATACGCAAAGGGCCGAATTCGAGCTCGCCCGCGAGGAACTCAACCGCGTTCAGATGGTTTATCCGAAGTATCCCAACTTGCGTTACTATAGCGGCGCCCTCTACGCGGTGATGAAGAACCACAAGGAAGCGATTTCCGAATTCCGCGCGGAGCTGAAGAACAACCCGAACAGCGTTACGACCCTGATCGCTTTGGGCAAGGAGCTTGTGGAAGCGGGTGATGCGCAGAAAGCCCTTGAGCCACTGGCCAAGGCGATGCAACTCGCTGCGAGATCCGCAGAGCCCAAGGCAATCGCAGGATACGCGAATTATTTACTCAAGAACTACGGCGGTGCCATAGCGCTCTTTCACGCGGCCATCGCATTGGATCCGGCGAACCCCCTTATCCACAAACGCCTGGGTATGGCTTACGAAGCTTCCGGAGATTCCACCAGCGCGGCCACGGCATATCGAAAATATATTCAGATGGAACCGGATGCGCCGGACCGCGATTTATACGAGAAGTATCGCTAACGGGTTGACCAGGCTTTCACGCGCTCTGGCCCTATGCTAATTTGGTCAGATGCTCGATCCTAAATATTTTGATGAAAAAGTGGCGGAATTGGAACATGGGTTACGGCGACGAGGGGCCGACCCTCAGCTGATTCAACGCATTGGAGATCTTGCGTCCCGACGACGAGCATTGATTCAGGAGACCGAGAAGCTCAAAGCCAACAGGAACGTCGTTTCCCAGGAAATCGCAAAACTGAAGGCACGAGCAAAAACGGACCCTGCCGCCGCGGCGGAAGCGGACCAGAAGGTCATCGCGATGCGCCTGGTGGGCGACCAAATCAAAAATCTCGATGTAGAGCTGCGCGAAATTGAGGACAACCTGAAGGATCTCTCGCTGCGCGTGCCGAATATTCCGCAGGCATCGGTTCCCGAGGGACGTGACAGTGCGGCGAATGTCGAAGTTCGGAAATGGGGCGTTCCGAAAAAAATGACCTTTGAACCCAAGGACCACGTCGCGCTGGGCGAAACCTTGGGGATCCTGGACTTTGAACGAGCGGGAAAGCTTGCCGGCGCGAGGTTTTGCCTTTATCTCGGCGCGGGCGCGGCCCTTGAGCGCGCGTTGATCCAATTCATGCTCGATCTGCACACCCGAGAACATTGTTACCAGGAGGCCATTCCTCCTTTCATGGTCAACCGGGAGAGCATGACGGGCACGGGACAGCTGCCGAAGTTCGAAGAGGATCTTTTCAAAACTCAGCTCGCCGACCGTGAGCTGTTCCTGATTCCGACCGCGGAAGTTCCGCTCACCAATATTTACCGCGGCGAAATCCTGGAGCCCGGCTCGCTGCCGGTCTATCTGACAGCCTATTCTCCCTGCTTTCGCAGTGAGGCCGGCTCATACGGGAAGGACACCCGGGGCCTGATCCGCCAGCATCAGTTTCAAAAAGTTGAATTGGTGAAGCTGACTTCGCCTGAAAGTTCACAAGAAGAGCTGGAAGGTATGGTTCGCAATGCAGAGAAAGTTCTGCAGACGCTTGAGATCCCCTATCGAGTCATGGCGCTTTGCGCGGGCGATATGGGTTTCAGCGCGGCGAAAACCTATGACATCGAGGTTTGGCTTCCGGGCCAGAACACTTATCGCGAAATATCGTCCTGCTCAAACTGTGAGGACTTCCAGGCACGGCGTGCTGGAATTCGCTTTCGGCAGGAAGCTCAGGGAAAGCCGCAGTTCGTGCATACGTTGAATGGATCAGGCCTGGCTGTCGGGCGCACCTTTATCGCGGTTCTCGAAAATTACCAGGATGCTGCAGGCAATATTGAGATTCCGAAAGCCCTCCACAGGTACCTGGAGGGGGCGCCGGGGTTTGTTCGCGAGGGCGAACGTCTGATCTTGAAGCGGTCTCCAGTCCGCGCGGGTGCGTAATGGCTGATCACCTTGTCAACGATTTGAAGGAAATCAGACTCGTCCTGTTCGACTGGGGCGACACGCTGATGCGCGACTACGGCGTCTTCGGGCAAATGGCGGCCTGGGAAAAAGTACATGTGTTTGAAGACGTGGCGGAGACCTTGGACTATCTTGCCAAAAAATACACTCTTGGCATCGCCACGAACGCGTTGGAGTCGAATTCCGAAGCCGTGCATCGTGCCCTGAACAGGGGTTTGATTGGCCAGTATTTCAAGACGGAGCACATCTTTTCCGCAGCCGATATCCCTTGGAGCAAGCCGCGCCCCGAATTTTATCACCACATATTGAAGACACTTAGCCTGTCAGAGGCCCAGGTCTGCATGGTAGGCGATAGCTTTACAAACGACGTGGAAGGTTCGTCCCGGCTGGGAATCGCCTCGGTTTGGCTCAATCGAGGAGGCAGCGAGGTCAGGCGTGGGCCGGGCTATTCGACCATTTTCAGCCTGGATCAGCTAAAAAAACTGCTTTAATCGGACGGCATAAAAAGGTGCTGCAATCCTGTCGAGGTGCGATTATAACCTTTTCAGGCCCTGTACCTACATGCGGAGAGGTGGCTGAGTGGCCGATAGCGCCGGTCTTGAAAACCGGAGTCCGGGCAACCGGACCGTGAGTTCGAATCTCACCCTCTCCGCCATTCGCTTCTCGTTTTGAGGCATAGGGCCGCAGAACGAAAGAAATCATATAAATCAAAAACTTAAGTCGGAACGGGCTGTCTCAGTGTTTCCCTGAAATCCAGTGAAATCACGAGAAATCATCACAGTTGTAACAACTTGTTCTAATCAAGGTTGTTGGTGGTGCACGTAACAACAGTCCCTCAACTACAAACCATTGTCGTAAACAACAAACGCGCAAGATAGACGCGCGTTCCCTTATGGGAGCGGACCGAAGTCGTCTTGAGGATTGGTGGGGATCGATTGCGACTTTGCCCAGAAAACGCCAATGATGAGTTCTCCAGGCATCTCCTCTTCCAGTCGCCTCCTGCAGCCTTCGAAGGAAGCGCCACTTGTCGTTACGTCATCGAGAAGTATGATTGCACTGCAGGCAGTATAGTTCGCTTGTTGCGATACATCTATGCGAACGGTTTCATACACAGCAGTCTCGCTTCGAGCTGCACTGCTCTGGTGCAGTTTTGGAACAGTTCGGCTTCTACGCAAAAGCGGTAAAAATTTAACATGAGAACAGAGTTCCGCAACACGTCTCGCAACCCGAATCAACCTATCGTCGTAGGCCGGATCTGTTTCAGCATGAGAAGTTGGAACCGGCACGATCGTGAAGGTCATTTCTTGATGTTTTGGCCGGTTTAGTAGATTAGCAACCTCCTGAGCAAACTTTTCGATAGCGCTATTTTTGTGGTACTGACGGTTTGCGGGAACCGGCGGAGGAATTTTTAGGTTCAGAATAAGCTGGTTGGTGGGGCTATATTCGAATCCGGCGCGCGGGGTAAAAATTCGTGCGTAGTAAATGCGTTTATCGACGTGATTCGGGCAGTGAAAGAATACGTCCGACTCGTCCGCCTTTTTCCACCGAAAAGTCATCGACTACTCCGAAGCTTGGAGAATCTCTAATATCTCCTCGGTATCCCTAATTCGCACAGCCCCCTTACTCAGATAGTAGTCGGGCCATTTCAGGCCACTTTCAAAGCATGAATTGAGAATGAATAGTTTTCGCCTTTGTGCAATTGCGGCGCGTGCTTGATAGAGAGATCCGCTTGTGTCGGATGCTTCAACTATGACCGTGGCTTCGCTAAGCGCGGACATCGTAATGTTGCGCTCAGGAAAAAAGACGCGGTTTGTACGATAGTCGCGAGAGGCATAAAGACAAAACGGTACCTGCGATACAAGAAGATGGTTGGCCGCGATCTCCTGCTGCAGGTCCTCATTCATCGGCGGATAATTAGAATTCAGTGGAGTTCCAATTACACCGATTGTCCGTCCCGAGGACTCTATTGCGGACTCGTGAGCCGCGGTATCAATTCCCTCCGCCAATCCCGACATTATCGTGTACCCACGACTGACAAGTGCCTTCGCCAATTTGCGCGCTCTTTTCGTGCCATTGTCCGAACACTTTCGGGCGCCAACGATTGAGATGCTCTTCGAGGACAGAAGGTCCAATGATCCTTGGTAGTAAAGAACCTCTACCGGATTGCGCACAATACGAAGGCGCTCGGGATATTCGAAATCTTTAAAGAACAGCGCACTGTAGCGCTGAAAAGGAATTAGCTTTTCAAGGTTCATTTTGACGGCTTCTACGGCGTCTTTACCAATTCCTAATTCTTGCGCCACAGTTTGCGGAAGCGCGTGTCTGCATTTTCGAAACACGTCTGCTACTCGCTTCGTCGTTTGAAGTTTAAGCCAAATAGCTTCGTACGCGGAGATCTCCTTCGCTGGTGAGATAAGGTCGCCCCCCTCTTCAAAGAGCGCTCTGTGCTGGGCAATTTTAGCAACCATCATGTCCATCATAACATCCGTCAAAGCCACCGAAGCAGGGTCTTTTGATGTCCGCAACCCCAAATCGTACCACGTGAAAGTACGTCATAAATACCACTTTGTATACCAGAATAGACTGTAGTATACAAAAACTGGGCTATCCAAGGTTGAGGATTGATGGCTAGGACTAAGAATCAAAACAGCACCAGGGTTGTAAGCTTTCGTGTAAGCGAGCAGCTCCACACACAACTGCTGGCGTTTGCAAATACACAAGTCGATGAGGCGGGGCTGCCACTTAATGCACACACGGCGGCACGTCGACTCATGCTTCGGGCTATGCAAGAAACTCTTCCTCCGAATGGCCGCGCGACCGGGGCAGAGCATGATAAGAGAAGCCGCGTTCGCGTGAAAAGCGAGGCCCTAGATGAGTAGCTGGATTGAAATTACCAACCCAACTCATGGAGGCCCCGGGTGGGAATTCGGGACCTGTCTTTGGTCGCCAGTTACTAATAAGGGAGGAGTGAAGTCCTGGGAGTTAATGCGCAGTCTTAGTCCAGGCGATCTCGTCTTTCATTTTCTGAAACAGAAGCCCGGTGATGGCTATTTCCTTGTGGCGGCATCGAGGGTGTCGGCCGCGTTCCAGCTGGTTGATGTCGAGCCGCCTGAGGCAGATCGTTGGTCCGGGATGGCCCCCTATTACCGTGTGCCCGTAGAGCGGTTTACAAAGTTGAGCAGGCCGCTAGCCGTTGACGATATCTTGATCCGGAATAGGGAAATGCTGGAACGAGAGCTTCTGAACCTTCCGAAGGGCCAGTTCTTTGAAAAGAAGGCCTCGGGAAAGCTTCAAGTCAGTCTGAAGTATTTAGCAAAGGCTGAAGGCCGGGTTGAAGTGCTCCTATTGCAGCACTAAGAGCACGAACATTCGACACCGCCGCCCCTCGAAGGAGAAACATTCTCTCCGTCTGACACAACCCCTGCCTATCCGGATTATGCTCCCCCTGGAACAATCGAGTCGCGAGTTGTCAGAAAAATACGTGACACTCTTTTATCGCGAGCCGTTAAATCCAAATTCCGGCACACGTGTGC
The DNA here is from genome assembly GCA_001769835.1 of Bdellovibrionales bacterium GWB1_55_8. Classification (GTDB taxonomy): domain Bacteria; phylum Bdellovibrionota; class UBA1018; order UBA1018; family UBA1018; genus GWB1-55-8. The sequence continues at coordinate 11,993 of MEPR01000052.1, read as the reverse complement.
GATATGCGGACGCTCTATTGTTCTGCCTCTTGGGCGGCGATACGCCGAAGCGCACCATTTGAAGCCGCTGGGGGCCGGACATCAGGGACCAGACACCGAGGACAATCTAATGGTTCTATGCCCCACTCATCACGCCGAATTTGACTATGGCGTGCTTGCGATCCACCCCGAACAACTCAATATAGTTTCAATTGATAACACTCACCCTTTTCAGGCCAAGGCTCCGGCGACCACATTAGAGCATCTAAATCCTGACTTTATTCAATACCACTACGAAGTGATTTACCGGCCGAATGAATTGAAATCAGAATGAGAGACTTGTGGAACAGGCTTTGCTCAATGTGTCCGCATGAATTACTCAGAACACGAAAAAGAGATCCTAGTATTGGACCTCAAGAAAACAATGGTGGCCCTGATAGTCCGATTTTCCGACGGAGTAGACGAAATTCAGGCGGCGTTTGAATCTGTACTCGAAGCGGGAGAAATTATGTCTGCGGAAGTCCAAGAGCGACACTTTGAGCAGAAAACGCTCTTGCTGCACTAATCGTCCTACATACAAAAGGTACAAAAGGCAAAATCGGAAACCGTTCAAACAGTGATCGGGGTTTAAGCCATTTCTAAAGTAGATTAAAATAGAAATATGGCGAAACCGACAGGGCTACCAAAAACAGGAGGAAGGAAAAAGGGTACACCAAACAAAAGAACCGTTGGTTTACAAGAAGCTCTCGAATCCCATGGACTCGACGTTGTGGGCCAATTGGCCGCGCTTCTGCCACAGCTTGAAGTCGAGCAGCGCGCCAGTGTTCTCATTGACTTGATGGGCTTTCTGTTTCCAAAACGTAAAGCCATCGAATCTACAGTTGTTAGCGCGGAAGAGATCAGCCTCGAAGGAATGAACATCGAGGAGATCAGTAAGTTAAACAGAGCAACGAGGGATCGAATGCCCCCAATGCCTCCGGAGGAACGCGCAAGGCTTCTGGCGAAGTTAAGACAGGACTTATGCGACACTGAGGACGAGTGAGGCAGCTATTTGAGCTGAGCTTTCTTACACATCGGACACCAATCATTCGAATACAGAAAAGCCTCTGCACGCGTGCTCCAGGTGTGTCCATTTTCACAGGACATCGCAATCTTGGTTTTAGCGTTACAGTATTTCTCGGTAAGGCACTTCCCATTGAGCTTGGCTGCGTAAGCTAAAAAATATTCAATAGTATACTTTCTAGAATTGTTCCGTGCGCAATGCGGGCAGCCCGACTTGTTTTTGGTTCGGTTGTAGATCGTGGCCTGCCACGTATGCCCATTAGAACATCGCCACCACGCCTTCTTGTTTACGTGCGGAGTGACGTCGGATGGATTGAAATGTGTATTGTTGTCGTAATCCCATTGTTCCAAAAGTCCCGGGTAGAGCACTGCAAGATTGTTTGCGTCTGAAGCAAAGCGTCCGGAACAGTAAGGACATCCGCAGCCCGAAGCCCTGCTCGCAACTACGGCTTTCCATTCGTGCCCGCTGCTACACTTCCACCACACTTTTTGGTTTGCTTGCGGACGAACATCTTCTGGACGAAGCGAACCGTTCCGTTCCGAATGCCATTCCTTAGCCAAACCGGGGTTGAGTACGGCTAAGTTTCTATCATCCGCGACCCTGGGAAAAGGCCGCGGACACGTGGGACACCCCGTACCATGTTGTGTGCGGTTATTAATAGACACTTTCCACGTATGCCCATCCTGGCAACGCCACCACACCTTCTTATTTGCCTGCTGCCGGAAATGCACTGGCGAGAGCGGTGCATTCAAGTCATACGCCCATTGTGCAGCAATTTTTGGCTGCTTGTCGGCAAGTGACTGACCAGGTGGTGGAGCGGGAAGATGTGCTAGGTACTTTCGATACATCTTTTCGTTTATCAGCCCTGGTCCATTTACATATTCGGAAAGCTTTTCCCTTTGTTGACTTGAAAGTTCTGCATGCTTCAGCAGACTATTGACGAGTTTTGATATGACGAGAAACTGATCTTCCGAAGATTTATAGGAAATGTCACGCGCGCTTAAGACGGATAAGCCAACTTCCCTAAGGCGATACAGTTGAATACCTTCTTTTTCAAATGCTGCAGATTTCGATAATTCAAGATCGGGCTTTCTGGCATGCCAGTAGACACCATCTATCTCAATGCCAATTCTATTTTCTTTAATAAATATATCGCACTCGAAGCCAGCAATCTTTTCACGCCAAGCAACTTCGTTAAATAGAACAGAAAGTTCCGTATAGATTGCAATCTCTATCCGAGATGTCTGAAGTGTGCATTTAGGGCAACCATGGCCTGCATTAACTCTGCTTCCAACTGATACTTTCCATTCATGGCCATGCTTGCAAAGCCACCAGGCTTTTGTTCCACCACCAGCAATAACATCAGCCGGAGTTATTGGCGTATTCTTCGTGGGATGCCAATCTTGAGCAATATCCGGTCGAAGTCGGGCGAGACTATTGTCCTTGCACAGCTTGCGATTAGCGCAAAATGGGCACGAGCCTTTCGACTGTTTTCTTGTGCGGTTACTAATCGTAGCTTGCCAAGAGTGCTCTTTCTCACACCGCCACCATACTACTTGAGACGCTCGGGGAGAAAGGTCCTTAGGATCAAGCGCTTCGTTCCGAAGCCAGTCCCATTCTTTTAGTAATTCTGGATATTCGGTAGCAAAGTTCCTTGTGGCAGTCGGTCTTTGGCGAGCACAGTAAGGGCAGCCCATTCCACGATTTCGACTATTGATGACCGCTTCCCACTCATGATTGTTTGAACATGACCACCATACTTTTCTTCCTGAGCCAGGTGATACATCGTTGGGAGTTAGGTGTTCATTTTTATGTAGGTGCCATTCTCTTGCTAATTCTGGATTTTCTGATTGCAAGGTATCAGTTCTTTTAATCAAGCCAAGAGAGTGTTCAAGGGGGCGCCCCTTCTTTAAACTTTCGATGACATGAGTATAGGTACGGCCATAGTATTTTGCGGCTTCTTTGATGTTCTTGAACTCGCGACCTTGCACCTTAACGGGAATTCCGGGAGTCCTTGCGGCATGGCTGGGGCGTGGCTCAAGTCCGACGGCTTCTTTCGGGGTCCAGCCTTTTGATAACCGATAATCGAGCGTGTTGCGGGAAACTCCAAAAGCGCGCCCCAATTGTTCAAGGGACTCAAAGTGCTTGCCATCAACCTGGAATCTTCTTTTTCGGCTGCTCAAGGGATCACCGGTGGGCTTGGATAAGCCTTAGATGCGGGTGGCTGATTTGAATATGCCTGGGACACGCATTCCATATTGCACATTTCCCGTAAGCAGCCAATCCACGAACTAAGCACCTAACAAGACGGATCTTTTCGGTGGTTACGGATTCTACTAAAAATACATCTCTTCATAAAACGGTCTGTAGTAACCCGAGCAGCGCCCTCGCAATCCCATATGTGCGGCATTGTTGCGTATCGTGTTTTGACAGCGCTGAAAGGATGCTAGGTCATGGACGGTCAAGACAAGTCACTTGCAGTTCTTTAAATTGAGCGGTTTCTTTGCCGTCTTTCGGTAAACCTCGCGAACCTCGATCAGGTCGCCGGTTAGTTTTTGAATCTTTTTACCTGCGTAATACATTTTTTCTCTGTTAACAAAACCAGAGATGGCCGCGCTCTGTTTCTCGCTGTCAATCACTCCCTGAGCTGCCTCGATCTCCGCCTGAAGTTCGCAGCCTGTTTGCTGAATGCCCGCAGGTGATGCTCTGAATTGCTCTTCCTGCTCTCTTGATTCTTCAAGCGCAATCACGGTCTTTGCTGCCCTGGTTACCGTCTCAGCTGTCTTGCAGGCAGGGCTTGATGGGCCAGATCTCTTGCAGTGCTCTTCACAACCGGTTTTAAAGCTAAGTAGTGACTTACCAAGTTTTTCTACCGTCTCGGGATCAGGACTTGAGTCACTGCTAAACTGGTTCTGAAAATACGTGGCGAACTCCCCTGCGGCCAGAGTAAGTTGATCGGAATCAGCACGTGAAACGAGGGCTTCAACTACGTCTGGGCAAAGCGCTTGGGCAGCCTTCTTCATGCCTGCTGCGCCCGGCTTCGCTCCCTTATCGAGAAGCGCCTTGATCACTGGGGTTCGACAAACGCCATCAGGCCGAGCGTGAAGATCGCTTGGCCAGTCCCCTGGACCGATAACTGCGCGTTGAATTAGCTCATGCCCAAATCGCCCATTAAGTCTGTCCGGTCCGCTTGCGTAACTGAAATAGGACTTTTCGGTAAGCTGAGTGCTTACGGTTTTTGCGTCGTTTGCAACTATGGCCGCATCGATTTTGGCGCGCTTGATGTGATCGACTTTGTCTCCGGGCAGATAAAGATGTGCGCAGCCAGATGCGCCGAAGATAGTTATTAATAGCGCTGAAATTGTGCAGCGACTCTCAGTCATGGCTTTCCTTTCGTTCCTCGGTATTTTTCGACCTTCACCCGATACACTCCCTGATGGAGGGTCATAAAGCCTTCCTCAGCGCTTTCGATCAAGTCCTTGATGACCTCCTGCTCCGGTTCTCGTCCGGTAACGAGGTATTCCAGGCTGACTCCAAAGAACCGAGCAAGCCGGAGTACGGGTTCGCCAAGCTTTGGCTCTCTTCCGGCGGTCCATTCCGAAATGGTGCTAGAAGGAATGCCGGTGGCTTGTGTAATAACCCGAGTGGACACTCCGCGGTCCTTCATTAGTCGTTTCAAATTGTCAGCAAACGAAGGCATTTCTTCCATTTTGACGCTCGCTGCGCCGAAGCCCAGACTACTTCTGAGTTTCGGACAATATTTCTGTTTATCGGACACATTGTCCGAAAGGCAGATGGTGTCGCTCGCATATCATTTGGTTTCCGAGCTTCCGGTTTTGCTCGAAAAGACCTTTTCCGAGCGCATTGACCGAAGCTCATCGGCTATTGCTCCTTGAGAACAACCAACCAAGCGTCCAATTTCACGGTACGAGTGGCCCTTTCCTGCTAGGGTCCGAATTAGTTCGCCTGGCCTAGTCACAGGGCGGCCAATACGCTTCCCTTTGCTCCGGGCATTACAGATCCCAGTTCTTACTCTTTCGCGAATTAGCTCGCGCTCTAGCTCCGCTACTGCCGCGACAATCACGAAAATCGCCTTCCCTAGAGCGCTCGATGTGTCGATCTGCTCCGAAATGCTGACAAAGGAGATGCCCAAGGTCTTGAATTCCTCAAGCGCCGATAACAGGTGCTGAGTTGATCGGGCGAAGCGACTAAACGAATAGACCACGACAGATTGAAACGCACCCGCCCGTGCCTGCTCCATCATGCGGTCGAGACCCGGACGAGAGACCTTGGACCCAGACACGTTGGTGTCGGAAAATATTTCGTAAGCGATGACGTTTTTTGAGGTGCAGTAATCCCTTAGTGCCAGTAATTGCGCCTCTAGTCCGGTGTCCTGACGGTCCGTAGAAACCCTGGCATATAGCGCAGCTTGTGTGAGCATGAACTAAGCATATCAGCGTTAACGCCGCGCGTCAATACGTTGTATTGCCAGTGTACCGCCACGCTGCTATGGTTGGCGCATGCCATTAGAAAAACGTCCGGAACGAAAGAAAAGACCAGTGGCACTCTCTTTCCGATTTTCAGAGGATGGAGCGCGAATACTCAAAGTGCTATCAGGGACCTTAAATCAGACTCAGGTGGAAGTACTTGAGTCACTACTAAAGGACGCGTACATCGAGACCAAGAAAAGGCATCCGCGGGAAGTAGCGCAACTTGAAAGAAACCTGAAATTCGAGAGGTCTTAACCGAACCATCGGCTTGGCATGGACTGGCGGGATGAATATGTCAAACCTCCCAACAAGGGACAGCTTGAATGAACGAAAGGCGCTAAAGAAAGTCAGGCTCAATGAAGTTGAGGTAAACACGCTCTTGCGGTGTCTCGGATACCTAGAGCCGAGCTACCGACCGAAAATTCAACGCGCAATTATCGGTGAAATTGAAGCGGAACTTGGGAAATACGAACAGCTTCGTATAAGCTTGGACCTGCAGCCTCGGCCCACCCATATCCGGCAGCGAGCGAGGAACATTCGTGATTTCAGCGCAAGTTTATTGAAAGAACTTGAACAAGCAGACCAGATCACTCTGAACGATATTCTAGAGGCCGGATACAGCGAGGACCGGTGGCGGCCCGCGAGCGTTATCACAGAGCGAATCTATGTAATCGAGACACTCCTACAGAACTTGATCGGTTCTTGCGATAACGTAATTGAGAAATACAGAGCGGCAGGAAGCCAGAAACGGCAGACCACATATGCACAGCGAGTCTTGGTAGATCAATTACAATGCATATTCGATTTTCGAAATAAACTTCCAAAGATTGGACACGATCGAATCCGTGTCGCGAAAAAAAATAAGATAAAGTTCATTGTTACAGCAGCAAAATCAATTGGTGTGTATCTCCCCATCTCGTGGACACGCCAGTTGAAGTCACCCGATTAAGTCCAAAGAATGATTTCACAATTTAGCCGACCGTAAATCACGGTCTAAAATGCGAGGTCGAATTACTCACTTTGCTAGTCCTGAACACTAGAAGCTTGGTGGGATGGTTTGGAATGGGTCCAACGATCTACCTGGCTCCTAGCATATGGAGGCAAAGTGAAATTGGATAATTCAGATCAAAACGTCGCGTCAAAGTTACTAGAAATCATCGACTTTTACCGCAGCATAATCTTGGACATGGTTGAACAGGAGATCGGTACTTCTCCGAATTGGAAGTTTACGCGGTCACGCTTACTAAAGGCGTTGGGTGATCGTGGATTGGCAGGTCGCGTACGCGAAGTACTAAGCACAGATGAGGCAAAGGGGGGCAGCCATGACCGCTGAAGAACTGGCTAGCGCCCTTGGAGGGAAAAGATCAGGAAACGGGTATGCTGCGAAATGTCCAGCCCACGATGATCGAGATCCTTCTCTGACGATTACTCAAGATGCAGGCAGGGTTCTCGTGCACTGTCATGCGAAATGCTCGCAGGATGCAGTAATCGCAGCCCTTAAGCAAATGGGGTTGGATATATTCGGTGGCGAGAAGCATAGGCAATCGCAATCAACCAAGGATTACATCTATCAAAACGACGCCGGAGAGGATTGCCTGAAAGTCATTCGCCAGGATTTGCCGGGCGGAAAGAAGAGATTCTTCCAGCAGCGTAGAGAAAAGGGTGGCTGGGTCAACGGGGCCTGCGAATCAGCAGCGTACCTATACCGCAGTTGGAAAGAAGCCGAAGAAGTCATTCTCGTCGAGGGGGAAAAGTGTGCTGACGAGGTAGTTAAACACGGATTGTTGGCCACAACCACTCCCGGCGGGGCAAAAAGCTGGCGCCCTCGCTTCGCAAAATACTTTCGCGACAAGATCGTAACGATTTTGCCAGACAATGACGAGCCGGGGCGAAGCTATGCGCGTGCGGCGTTACTGGATCTTAAAGAGGTGGCGAAGCAAGTGCGGATCGTTTCTCTCCCTGGATTAAAGGAAGCGGAGGACATCTTTGATTGGTTTGCCAAGGGGAACAACAAGGGACAGCTTCTGTCCTTAATTGCCAAAGCGAGGCCTGAAGAGTCGTCGTGGGGGGATGTCGTCCCGCTGGAGGAATTCCCCGCTGCGAGCATTCCAGTGAATCTATGTCCTCCGGTTCTCGCAAATTTCATCGCGGCCGTTGCCTCTGCAACTGAAACCCCGCCAGAGCTAGCGATGACGATGACTCTAGGGGCACTGGCCCGGGCGACAAGCGGAAAAGTACAAGTGGAGACGGAGCGAGGACATTACGAATGGAGTGTTCTGTACTTGCTCTGCGTCCTACCATCTGGAAATCGTAAGACTTCGATTCTAAATGAAGCGAAGAATCCGCTCGAAAAATGGGAACGCCGCAAATTTATCGAAATGGAGCCAGAGATAAAGATCGCGCTAGTGAAGAAAAAAAACGAAGAAGCCCTGCTGAAGAAACTCAGAAATAAACTCGGAGGAAAAGAAGCCAATGATGCTGAGCTTCTCAAGAAGATCGAGGAAATTGAGGCAAATCTCACCGTGGTACCGAAAGGACCGAAATTGCTTGCGGCAGATATTACTCCGGAACGACTCACAACCTTCATGGCCGAACAAAATGAGCAAGTCGGACTCTTCTCAGATGAGGGCGGAATGTTCGACACTTTCGGCGGTCGATACAGTAACGGTTTGCCGAATCTCGATCTCTTCTTAAAAGGCTACGATGGCTCTTCGGTTAGGGTCGAGCGTCAGAGCGGGACGAGTGTTCACCTGAGATGCCCGCTTATAACGACGGCGGTGTGTCCGCAGCCATCAGTACTTGAGGCGCTTACGAAGAAGCCGGAATTCAGGAGTCGCGGTTTACTTGCGCGCTTTCTATACACGGTGCCGGTGTCGCCACTGGGGTCTAGAACGGGCAAGGTACAGCCGATTCCGGATGGGATTCGGAAGCATTATGAGGACATGATTCACGAGATCCTCGATATAGAACTCCCAGTTATCGATGAACGGCCGATACCGATAAGACTTAAACTTTCACCAGAGGCCTACGCGATTTGGAAAGAGCACTGGCATGATATCGAAAAGAAACTAGGTATAGATGGCGAGTTTGAGTTGATGACCGATTGGGGTTCAAAGCTACCTGCGGCAACTGCCAGGATTGCTGCACTCTTTCACGTGGCTGAGAACTACCAGCAAATTCGTCAGAATGTAGTCATTAGTCCTCAGACTATGTGCAATGCGGTGCTTCTCACGAACGCCCTTCATGTGCACGCTCGGAAGGCGTTCCATCTAATGTCAGCGGACCCAAATTTCGAGAATGCGAAGCACGTATTGCGCTGGCTAAGACGGGAAAAGAAAAGCTCCTTCACGCAACGAGAATGTCACAAGGCTCTCCAGAGCCGCTTTCCAAAGGTCGATCCTTTGAAGGCAGCCCTCCAGCTGCTTGAGGACAGAAATTACGTTAAGCGCGTTGAGCGGGAAAAGGTGCCGCATCGGCCAAGTGATCCTTTTGCGGTAAATCCAGAGGCGTACGGATAGTCGCGAAGGGCAACATTTGTACCTTTTGTATGGATTTACAGAGGCCTTAACTGCCTCAGGGAGTGGTCGCACCAAACTGGAACTGGATGAAAGCGAACGTTGATATGAAAAAACAAAAAGAATCTTTCTTCTCGGCGGATAAAGCAGCAGGTGGGGTCATTTCGGCCGCCGACCGTCATTGCTTGACACGTTCTCGACCCATGGGGCAAGAATCAGTCATTTCCGATCTAAGCGAGTCGGAATGCTCTTTGACAACTAGGGAAGTACTTACCAGCGAGGAGGCGGCAAGTTTTCTCCGAATTTCGGTTGGGGCGCTTAGAAATATGGCCAGCAACGGTCAGGTGCCCTATCACAAGCTCGGAAGGAGAAACCGTTATCTCCTGGCTGAACTGAGACAGCTTCTTCTGACGAAAAAAAGAGGAGGTTGTTATGGCAATTAAAGACGACTTGAAAAAGCCGGGAACGTTCATTGTTAGCTACGGGAAAAGGCATCCGCTAACCGGCCGCCCGGTAAGCCTTAGGCGTAGAGGGTATAAATCGAAAGCCGAAGCACAGCGGGCATACCGGGAGTTGGTGCTAGCAGTTGAGGATAGGTTGCGTCAGGCAGTTGTGCCGAAGTGGTCAAAACTGATAGATCAATTTTGCGAGGCCTCACTCAATCGAGGTCTCATGAAAAAGACCGTCTATGACTACCGGGTGTGCTTGGAAGCGCATACGCTTGGGGCATGGGGCGACCGCCTTGTCGACTCCATTACGACCCAAGAAATCAGACTTCTGATCCAGGATAAGCTAGAAAAAAGAGCACCGACTCATCAGCGTTACGTGTTGAAGGCGATTCGAGCGGTTTTCAATCACGCTTTCGAAGCGGGGCACATTTCAAGGAATCCGACTCCGCAGCTAAAGTTCAAGGTTGGGGAGAAAATTCAGAGCGTCCTGACCGAAGATCAGGCCAGGATACTTCTGGCAAAGGCGCGGGAGCATTCGTGGGTGTGGTACCCGCACTATGCCTTGGCCCTGTATACCGGAATGAGAAATGGCGAGTTGTATGCTCTTCGATGGGAGAATGTAGATCTCGATCGACGCACCATCCTGGTGAACTGTGCGTGGAACAGTAAGGATGGGTTCAAATCAACTAAATCGGGAGATGACCGAATGGTTGAAATTGCGCCCGCGCTGCTGCCAATTCTTAGGGAGCTTCACGACAAGGCAGATGGATCTCCCTATGTACTGCCTCATCATTACGAGTGGCAGAAAGGAGAACAAGCTAAACATCTGTCAGCGTTTCTGAGGGCCAATGGCCTCCCGGAAATTCGGTTTCATGATCTTCGCGCCACGTGGGCAACAATCCTTTTAAGCAGGGGTGTGGAACCAATTAAGGTCATGAAAATGGGAGGTTGGAGGGACCTCGAAACAATGATGATTTATGCTCGGAAAGCGGGTGTCGACATCAGGGGAGCAATGGATTGCCTGAATCTCCATACAAATGGTGATTCATCCAAGATACTGCAAATAGCGAGACTGTAGTGAATTGTAGTTTTGGCGGGACGGGGTTGGCGAATTCAAAAGCTTTTTTGAGTTCTCACCCTCTCCGCCATTCTCAATCACAATTTGAATCCGTTCTGAGACCAGCCGGCGCGAAAAGCTTCTATAAATGATCTTGCCCCGGGTAAGCTGGTGAGTCCTTTCTCACATGTTTCCAGCACAACTTGAACCGCTTCACCAGGTCTGGGCGATCGACCATTTATTTCCCAACCCGAAACCAGCACGTTCGCGAGGTAATTAAGCTCTTCGAAATGGGGCGAATTATCAGTGGGGCTTCCCATGAGGATTGCCTGGACCCTGGCAAATCGACTATCAGCCATCTTTGAAACCGCGCGCCCGAACTCGTTTGCTCCATTTGCCCGGGTCGAAGTCATCAAGTGAACGTGATCGCGAAACCGCGCGGGACTGACATGATCCTCCATATCCAGAGGACCGGCAGCTAGTTTCAGAAAAGCGCGAGCATCCGCCGGTGAAACAAATCCCTGCGTTTCGCGACGTTTTTCTCGTTCATAGGCAACATCGCTCTTGATCTGTTGCTCTGAGCTGAGCACCGACCAGAGACCGCCTTCATCATCTATCTGCTCCAGCGATAAATGAGCGCACCTCTCGAGTATCCGATTCATGAACGAATGATTGTCGCTGTCGAGTTCTGCAATCAAGGTGAGGACCGCATCCCAAGATCGTGGATCGCGCGAGAAGAGTATGAAATCCTCAATCTCGTAAGAAAGACTGGATTCCATGATCTTGTCCAGACGCGTTTCCGATGCGGACTGGTCTCGGAGCCAATCAAATTCGGTCACCCACACGAGCTGAGAAAAAGCCATGGTCAGGAAGTCAGGGTCCATTTCTCCGATTGTTTTCGCCGCGGCAGGCGCCCCCAGTTCCAGAAGAATTTCGATCCACAGTCCAAAACGAGCTGCATCAAATTCTTCGTCGGCTCCCGGAGCAGCGCTTCGCCAAACATCTTGATCAAACATCTGCTCAAGCTGCTGAGTGCTCGCGAATGCGACGATCTCACCACAGTCCTCCAACCCTACGCGGTCGATCAGAGCGGCAAGTTCGCGGGGATCCAACGATTTGATTTTCTCTGGCAACCCAGGATCGGCCAAAATTCGATTGAGTAGAGCTTGAGAACTTGGGGATTTCAGGATTTTCATACGAGATTCTTAGCATACAAGCCGCACCTTGCGGTCGGCATAAGCGACTGAAATAACTAAGATTTCTGTTGACAATTCCCGGTTTTTATGTAAGATATAGATGATCGATTGGTCTGGCTAATGCCAGGCACGCAGCTCGAAAGTTGTCACATTCTGCCCGCCATTTCAGCAGTTCGCAGAAACCACTTTTGTAGAATGAAATGCCTCAGTATGAAGCCGCTATCTCAACACGTTGGCACGTCTT